>JADYZW010000059.1 GCA_020852955.1 Deltaproteobacteria bacterium
ATCCTTACCAAGGATGTGCTCTGCCGACTGAGCTACCTGGGCACCTCGAATGCCGTCGCCGACGCTGGAGAGCGGGAAACGGGATTCGAACCCGCGACCCTCAGCTTGGAAGGCTGATGCTCTAGCCAACTGAGCTATTCCCGCGTTGAAATTGGTCATTTGGTGATCGCCACGAATCATATGGAGAGGGGAGGATTCGAACCTCCGTAGGCTGACGCCGGCAGATTTACAGTCTGCTCCCTTTGGCCACTCGGGTACCTCTCCACTGCCAACCATGAAGACTCCGCCGACCGGTCCTCCAAGCTGGCGATAGGAATCGAACCTACAACCGCCTGATTACAAATCAGGTGCTCTACCGTTGAGCTACGCCAGCGGTCGATCTCTCGTGCTGGGAACCCCCGACAGCCCGAACGTTCGTTTCGACGATGATCGCTATTACTCCGAGGTTCGCGCTTCCCGCCCGCGCGCAGGAAGCTTCTCAGGATGCGTTGGGACTCCGGATTGACGTGCGAACCTCCCTACATAGCGACCGGGTCTTGACGTGTCAACGAACGGGGCCCCCCGAGGGGTCCGGTAGAACCCGCGCCGCCATCTCGTAGAGCGCGATGGCGGCCGCCGTCGCGGCGTTGAGGGACGCGACGCGGCCCCGGACCGGGATGGCGACGGTGAAATCGCAGGCGCGCGCGACCAGCGGCCGAATCCCCCGCCCCTCCGCACCGACGACGACGACGGCCCGTTCGATCGTCGGAAGATCTTGAAATCGCGACGTTCCTCCAGCGTCGAGTCCCACGCTCCAGTAGCCCGCCGCCTTCAAGTCCACGAGCGCGCGCGCCAGGTTCACCACCTGCGCGATGGGAAGGTGGATCGCGGCGCCCGACGAGGCGCGGATCGCCGCCGCCGTGACTCCCGCGCTCCGATCCTTCGGAAGCATCACTCCCCCGGCGCCGAGGACCTCGGCGGCCCGGATGATCGCACCGAGATTCTGCGGATCCTGGATTCCGTCGAGCGCCACGAACAACGACGGCGCCCTGGCGATGATGTCTTCGATCGCGACGAACGCGACCGGTTTCGTCCGGACCGCGATCCCCTGGTGATGACCGCCCGCGACCAGGCCATCGAGCACCTGTCGCGCGACGCGCTCGATGCGGATCCCCGACACCCGCGCCTCGGCGAGGATCGCCTCGACGCCCTGCGAGCCCTCCGCGACGTAGAGCTCCCGCACGGCGGCTGCCGAACCACGCAGCATCTCCATCACCGGATTGCGACCGAAGACCACCTCGTGATCCGAAGCGGCACGGACCGTCCTGTGACGCGGCGAGTGGCGGGTCATGGTCGTTTCGAGTAGAGACAGCGAGGCATAGCATGCCGCACTCGGGAATGGGCCCTACGCTCCGGCGCTACTTCCTGCGCGAGGTCGCGGCGCCTTTTCTGCTCGGCATCGGTGTCTTCACCTTCATCCTGCTGATCGCCCGCATGCTGAAGCTGGTCGAGCTGGTGGTCAATCGGAGCGTTCCGATCCTCGAGATCGCGAAGCTCTTCGCCTACATCCTGCCGACGTTCCTCGAGGTCACCGTCCCGATGGCGCTGCTCCTCGCGGTGCTGCTCTCCTTCGGGAGGCTCTCGGCCGACAGCGAGATCGTCGCGCTCAAGACGTCGGGACTCAGCCTCTACCAGATGGTCGTGCCGGTGGCGGGATTCACGCTCGTCGTAACCCTCCTCGCGTTGCTGCTCGCGGTGTACGCACGCCCCTGGGGCAACAGCAACTTGAAGGCGAGCCTCTACGAGATCGCGAAGACACGGGCGAGCGCGGGCCTCAAAGAGCGGGTCTTCAACGACGACTTTGCCGGGCTGGTCATCTACGTCGAGCACATCGAGCCGCCCGGCGACAAGCTCGGGGGCATCCTCATCGCCGACGGCCGCGACCCGAACCAGCGCAATACGGTGCTCGCGAAGACCGGCTTTCTCGTCGGGAACGAGGAAGCGCATTCGGTGACGCTGCGCCTGCTCGACGGCAGCATCCACACCTTCCTTCCCGGCGAAAAGAGCTACCACAAGACCGATTTCACGACGTACGACGTCAGCCTGAACCTCGCCGTCGCGCTCGCGCGGTTCTCCCAGCGCGAGAAGGACGCGCAGGAGATGACCCTCGCCGAGCTGCGCCGCGCGATCGCCGAGCGGTCCGCCGCCGGACGGCCCGTGAACGCCGAGCTGGTGGAGCTGCATCGCAAGTTCTCGCTTCCCTTCGCGTGCCTGGTATTCGGGCTCGTCGGCGTGCCGCTCGGCGTACAGCCGGTCCGCGCGGTCCGATCCCGCAGCTTCTCGGTCAGCCTGGCTCTGATCTTCCTCTACTACTTGATGCTGACCGCCGGCGAAGCGCTGGCGGAGAAGGGCCGCCTGCCCGCGGTGATCGCGCTCTGGATCCCGAACGTCGCGTTCGCGGCGCTCGGCCTGACGCTCTTCGTCGCCGCGGCCCGCGAGCGGACGCTCGCCCTGCGCCTCCCGGGGTCGGGCTGGCTGCGGATACGGCGCTCGGGCGCCGGCATCGTCCGATGAGGGTCGTCAGCCGCTACGTCCTCGTCGAGTTCCTGCGCGTGTTCGGCCTCTGCATGGTCGGGTTCCTGTTGATCTACATCCTCGTGGATCTCTTCGATCGGCTGGAAGGATTCCTCAAGTATCACGCGACCTTCGGCGAGGTGCTGCGGTATCTCTTCTTCAAGATCCCGCTGATCGTGACGCAGCTCGTCCCCGTCGCGACCCTCGCATCGGTCCTGATCGCGCTCGGCGCCATGGCGCGACACAACGAGCTGACGGCCCTCCGGGCATCGGGCGTGAGCACCATGCAGGTCGCGACGCCCCTCTTCGCGATCGCCGCCGCGCTGAGCGTAGCGATCCTGATGTGGAACGAAACCGTCGTCCCGTACAGCACCGAACGATCCCGCTACATCGAGGTCGTCGAGATCCGCAACCGCCCCCTCAAGGCCCTCCTCAGCGAAGACGGCATCTGGTTCCACGGACGGAACGGCATCTACAACATCGAGCACTTCGACTCGCGCACCGGTACGCTGGTCGGACTCACGGTCTACGATCTCCAGGCCGACTTCACGCTCCGACGACTCGTGCAGGTCCCGACCGCGCAATGGAAGGACGGCCGTTGGGTCATCGCGACTGCCGTCGAGCGGACGTTCGACAACGGCACGAGCGTCACGACACGCACCATGGCGCCCGACGAGTTCGTGCTTCCTGAGCGGCCTCAGGACTTCCAGGTGATCGAGAAAGACCCCGAAGAGCTCAACTTCCGCCGACTGCAGCATCACATCCGGGAGCTCAGCCGCAAGGGCATCGACACGACCGAGTCGCGCGTCGACCTGCACCTCAAGCTCGCCCTGCCGTTGGTGCCACTGGTGATGGTGCTCGTCGGTGTACCGCTCGCGGGTCGCAACCCGCGACGCCGGCCGCTCGCGACGAGCATCGGCATCGGCCTCGTGGTGGGCTTCAGCTACTGGGTGCTCCTCGCGCTCACGATCTCGCTCGGACACGGCGGCGCGATTCCACCCGCGATTGCCGCATGGAGCGCGAACGGCGTCTTCGCGCTCCTCGGCGCGTTCCTGTTCCTCGGCCCGGAGTAGGCCTCCGCCCTACGGCACGACCGCCAGGTGATCGAGGCCCCAGGGCTCGGGCCAGCCCATCATCGCGTTCAGGTTCTGGATCGCCTGACCGGCGGCCCCCTTCCCCAGGTTGTCGATCACCGAGACGACCACCGCGATGCGGCTCTTGGCGTCGAGCGCCCATCCGATCGCGCAATCGTTCGTGCCGACGACGTCGCGGATCTCGGGCGGACGAACACCGGTCAACACCACGAAACGCTCGCTCCCGTAGCGCGATTCGAACGCCTTCGCGAATGCGCCGAAATCCACGCCGGCGCGAGGCCGCACATACACGGTCGAAAGAATGCCGCGGCGGATCGGCAGCAGGTGGGGGACGAACGTGACGGCGACCTCGGCTCCCAGGAACGGGCGGAGCTGTTGCTCGATCTCCGGCGCGTGCCGATGCTCGCCGATCTTGTAGGCGCGCAGGTTGTCATCGACCTCCGCGAAGAGATACTCGGCGGCGACCGTGCGTCCGGCGCCGGTCACTCCGGACTTCGCGTCGATGATGATCCCCCCGGATTCCACGAGCCCCGCTTCGGCGAGCGGAACGATCGCGAGCAGCGCCGCCGTCGGATAGCAGCCGGGATTCGCGACCAGGCGCGCCCCGCGCAGCGCTGCGCGTGCATGCTCCGTCAGCCCGTATACGGCCTCCCCCAGCAGCGCCGGAACCGGATGCGGCCCGTACACCCGCGCGTGCTCCGAGGGATCGCGGAAGCGGAAGTCCGCGCCGATGTCCACGACCCGCACTCCATGGTCGAGCAGCATCGCGATGCCCCCCCCGGACTTCCCGCTCGGCAACGCCGTGAACGCGACGTCGCAGCGCGCGGCGACCCGCGCCGGATCGAACGCCTCGAGTCGCAGGTCGAGTTTCCGGCGAAACGAAGGCAACACGTCGCCGAGCGCCTTGCCGGCGCTCTGCTCGGAGGTCACGACCGTGAGGTCGACCTTCGGGTGGCGAGCGAGCAGTCGAGCCAACTCGGCGCCCGCGTACCCGGTCGCTCCCACGACCGCGACGCGTACGGCGTCGGCTGGACCGGTCATGGCGCTATCGTTTCGAGTATTGCGGACGCTTCCGCGCCTTGTGCCGACCGTACTTCTTGCGCTCGACCTCGCGCGGATCGCGCGTCACGAAGCCGGCCTTCTTCAACACGCCGCGGAACTCTGGGTGCGCCAGCATCAATGCCCGCGTGATTCCGTGTCGGATCGCGGTCGCCTGCGCGGCGACGCCCCCTCCGCCGACGTTCACGCTGAGGTCGTACTGTCCACGGGTGTTTGTCAGCTCGAACGGCTGATGCACGATCATCCGCGAAGTTTCGCGTCCGAAGTAGTCCTCCAACGTGCGCTCGTTGACGACGAGCTTTCCCTCGCCAATCGACATCCTGACGCGAGCCACCGCGCTCTTGCGCTTGCCGGTGGCCACATGAACCTCTCGACGTTCTGCCATACCTCGTCCTCGTGCCTTGCTTCAGAACCTGAGCGTCTCGGGTTTCTGTGCCGCGTGGGGATGATCCGCCCCGCGATAGATCTTCAGCTTGGTCGCCAAGCGTCGACCCAGCCGATTTTTCGGAAGCATACCCACGATGGCGGACCGCAGCACCCGCTCGGGGCGCTCGTTCATGAGACGTCCCGCGGTTGTCCGCCGCACGCCGCCCGGATAGCCGGTATGGCGGTGGTAGATCTTGTCGGTGATCTTCGCGCCGGTGAGCCGCGCCTTCGCCGCGTTCACGACGACGACGAAATCCCCCGTGTCGACGTGGGGAGTGAAGGTCGGCTTGTGTTTGCCGCGCAACACGTTTGCGACCTGCGTCGCCACGCGACCGACGACTCGCGAGTCGGCGTCGACGAGGTACCACCGGCGAGCCTCGAGAGCATCCTCGCGCGACGCCATGTACGTATCTTTCTTCACTTCAGAGAATACCTTTCCGTTAAGAGCGGGGCCGACGAGACTCGAACTCGCGACCTCCTGCGTGACAGGCAGGCGTTCTAACCGGCTGAACTACGACCCCCGAGGCGTTGGTCGGCCTTCCCTATCAATCACGTCGCCGGAGTTCAATGGGCCGGGGCGGCACGGCCCATCGCGGACGATGACGAGCATCGCGAATGACGAGGGCCGCCTGGAGACCCGAGGAGTTGGCCGCCCTATCGGTTCCGGCTGGTTTCGTCCCGTTTCGGTCGGGAACGGGGCTCACCTGCCCCCACTACCGCCGCCAGGACCAGGCGCGGCGATATCCCGCAACACCCCGTCCGGGATCGGCACCTCACACGGCTCATAGTCACTTGGACGTCCGCAGGGATGCCGATGCCAGCCGCCGAGGTCGTCGTACCCGACTACGCGCTCGCCGTCTCTATGACGCTCAGGTCCGCCGCCGGCAAGCACAGCCGCAGCGGCTTCCGTAAGCGCGGCCTCGAAGTCGCCGATGGTCGAACCGGCGCACGCGGCGCCGTCGTCAGCTCGCGAAGGAGTGCAAGGATCTCTGCACGCTCCATCCTGAGCGCCTCCCACTCCATGCAGTCGCGCTCGGCGGCATAGGCGATGAAGCCGCGCCGGAAAATGGGGTCGAGGACGTCGAAGATCGCGTGAGGCAGCACCCGATAGCGAAAGGGGGCGGCGCGGATTTCGCGCTCTTTCGGATCGTGGATCAAGAAGCGGCGAAACGGACCCCAGACGTAAGCGCCCGCCTCGACCTCGGCCCGGATCACGAGGAGCTGGTGCTCGAGATCGTGCTCGAAGCGCTGCACCTCCGGCTGGCGCGCCCGGAATGGCCTGCGCCCTATGCCACGTGGACGCTGCGTCCGCGGTGGCGAAGGAGTTTTTCGTACTTTTCGAGCGCCCGCCGGGGGAAGCCGCTGGCGGGTATCCGCTCCGGTTCCGAGTCGGCCGCGAGGTTGCGTACGGCGAGGCCGAGTTCCCGACCGCAGAACACCCCGTCCTCGAAGAAGGCCTGACAGAAGGCGCCGCTCGTGAGGAACACGATCGCCTCGGGATGCTCGAGGCGGAGGCGGAGATAGCGGGCGATGGTCGGGCTCGTCATCGTGTAGCGCACCCCGCCCTGGCGCGGCGGCTCGGGGCGCGCTGCCGGTCGCGCGGACTCTCCGGCCGGCGTCGGCGGGCTCGAGCCGAAGATCGGCGTCCAGTTGCCGTCGTTCGGGAAATTCCCCGGGTACGCGGTGTGGTTGAAGGGCGCGAAGTTGCAGCCAGGCTGCACCGCGCCGGCGGCCGTGAGATCGGCGAGCGTCACCTTCCCATTCTGGATCTTCTTGACGAGCCTCTTCCCGGCGCCGGTCGGGTGGGCACTTCTTCACGATCTGCGGCGCGGCGGGCGCGGCGCTCGTCAGCATGAGCGCAATGGCGGCCGTGAACGACCGTCGAACGAGAGTGTGCATGAGAAATCCTCCTTTGAAGCCGAGTGGAAACGGCGCGGAGTCGTATTCGTGGACGTGACCCAAAGTCCGCACGAAGCTGTCGAGCAAGATCGCTCTGCCCCGCCGGAAACCGCCGGCAAGGCGCTCCGTCATGTCACGAGCCGCGACATCGAGCGCTACCGCGAGCGTCAACGTGCCGACGACAAGGCGGAGGCGACCTGCAACCGCCATCTGACGTTGCCGCGCGCGGTCTACAACCGCGCGATCGCCGACGGCAAGATCGAGAACAGACCCGTGCTGCCGGCGCGGTTCTTCAATAGAGACCAACCAGAGCGTCCGGTATCTCGACGACGACGAGGAGACGCGGCTCCGTGCCGAGATTCCCGACGAGCACCGGTCGAAGGTCGCGTTCGCGCTCGCGACCGGCTTTCGCCAGGGCAACCAGTTCACTCTCACGTGGGCCGACGTCAACTTCGAGGCCGGCACGATTCGCGCGCGGCAATCGACGTCCGGCCCCGACTACTACGTGCCGATGAACGACGAGCTGCGCGCGATTCTACGCGATCTTCCGAACCGACTCCGCGGCGAGTACGTCTTTCCGAACGAGACGGGCGAGACGCCGCTCGACACGAGGAACTCCATCCACCGCGTGTTCACGCCGGCTCTCGAACGTGCCGACGTCTCCGGCTTCCGCTGGCACGATCTCCGGCACACGTTCGCGTCCCGACTGGTGATGGCCGGCGTCGATCTCCGCACGGTGCAGGAGCCGAAGGGCCACCAGACGACCGAGCCCGAGGCACAGAAGGCGGCACAACGGGCGGGGGACGAAGTGGTTGAGTTACCAACCGAAAACGATGGGCGGTGCTGGTTTCGAACCAGCGACCCCCGGCTTGTAAGGCCGATGCTCTGCCGCTGAGCTAACCGCCCGTCGCAAGGAGACGCCGGCCGGTTAGTTCAAGCTGTCCTTGAGCGTCTTTCCGGGTTTGAACTTCGCGGAGCGGGATGCCGAGATCTGGATCGCTTCTCCGGTCTTGGGATTGCGCCCGGTACGCGCCTTCCTGTCGGACACCTGGAACGTGCCGAACCCGGAGATGTGAACCTTTTCGCCAGCCTTCAGCGCCGCGACGATGTCGTCGAAGATCGTCACCACGACACGCTCAGCAGCGGCCTTGGGCAGATCGGTTTTCGCGGCGATCGAGTCGACCAACTCGGCCTTGGTCATGCGCGCTCCTTCGTCGGCTGAAAAGTTGGCCCGCCATACCAGCCGACATTCCCGGAGTCAATTCAACGCGTTGACCGAACGGATCAGTGCGTGACGACCTCCGGGGTCGCGGCTGCCGCCTGCGGGAACGCATGCGCCGACGACTCGGGCGCGATCGGCTGACGCAGGAAGCTCTCCGGCTCGGCCAGCACCAGCGCCTTCCGCAGCACGTCGTCCATGTGGTCGACCAGTTCGAGTCGCACGGATTTCAGGATCGTCGCCGGGATGTCCTTGATGTCGCGCGCGTTCTCGCTCGGGAGGAGCACCCGCTTGATCCCCGCACGGTGCGCGGCCAGCACCTTCTCCTTGAGACCGCCGATCGGCAGCACGCGCCCGCGCAGGGTGATCTCACCGGTCATCGCGATGTCGTGCCGGACCGGCGTCCTGGTGAGCGCCGATGTCAGCGCGGTAGCCATCGTGATCCCGGCCGACGGTCCGTCCTTCGGGATCGCCCCCTCGGGAACGTGGATGTGGATGTCGACCTTCTGGTAGAAGTCGCGGTCCAGGCCGAGTGCCTCGGCGCGCGAGCGCACGTAGCTCATCGCCGCCTGCGCCGACTCCTGCATGACGTCGCCGAGCTTGCCCGTGATGATCAGCTTGCCCTTCCCCGGCATGACCGTCACTTCGGTCCCGAGGAGCTCGCCGCCGAGATCGGTCCAGGCAAGCCCGGTCGCAACGCCGACCTTCTGCTCGTCATCCGCCTTCCCGTAGCGGAAACGGGGCGGCCCGAGCAGCTTCTGCAACGCCTTCGGCGTCACCTTGACCTTGGCATTGCGGTCCTTCTTCACGACCTCGACCGCCGCCTTGCGGCAGACCGCGGCGACCTCGCGCTCGAGGTTCCGGACACCGGCCTCCTTGGTGTAGTGGCGAATGATGCTCAGTAGCGCCGCGTCGGTGAACTCGATGTTGCTCTCCGCCAATCCGTTCGCCTCGCGCTGCTTCTTCACCAGATAGCGGTTCGCGATATTGAGCTTCTCGAGCTCCGTGTACCCCGCGATGCGAATGATCTCCATCCGATCCTGGAGCGGACGCGGAATGCGCTCGAGCGCGTTCGCCGTGGTGATGAACATGATCTTCGAGAGGTCGTAGTCGACGTCCAGGTAGTGATCGTTGAACGTCGTGTTCTGCTCCGGATCCAGCACCTCGAGCAGCGCCGACGACGGATCGCCGCGGAAGTCGGTCGACATCTTGTCGACCTCGTCGAGCAGGAACACCGGGTTCCCGGATCCCGCCTTCTTCATCGACTGGATGATCTTCCCCGGCAGCGCTCCGATGTACGTACGCCGATGGCCGCGAATCTCGGCCTCGTCGCGCACGCCGCCGAGCGACACGCGCACGAACTTTCTCCCGGTGGCTCTCGCGATCGACTTCCCGAGCGAGGTCTTGCCGACTCCGGGCGGCCCGACGAGGCAGAGGATCGGGCCCTTGAGCTGACCGACCAGGGTCTGCACCGCCAGATACTCGAGAATGCGCTGCTTCACCTTCTCGAGCCCGTAGTGGTCCTCTTCCAGCACCTTCTCGGCATCGTTGATGTCGAGCTTGTCCTCCGTGAACTCGTTCCAGGGCAGGCTGATGAGCCAATCGACGTAGTTCCGCACAACCGTCGCCTCGGCGGACATCGGAGACATCATCTTGAGCTTCTTGATCTCCTTCTCCGCCTTGTCGCGCGCCTCGGCCGACATCTTCTTCGCCTTGATCTTCTCTTCCAGCTCCTGGACTTCGTTCTTGAACTCGTCCTTCTCCCCGAGCTCCTTCTGGATCGCCCGCATCTGCTCGTTGAGGTAGTACTCCTTCTGGGTCTTCTCCATCTGCTTCTTGACCCGGGTACGAATCCTCTTCTCGACCTCGAGGATCTCGATCTCCGAGCGCATGTAGCCAAGAACCTTCTCCAGGCGCGCCGCGGAATCGAGCAGCTCCAGCAACGTCTGCTTGTCCTCGAGCTTGATGCCGAGGTGGGCGACGATCGTGTCGGCGAGGCGCGCCGGATCCTCGATCGACGCCACCGACATGATCATCTCCGGCGGGATCTTCTTGTTGAGCTTGACGTAGGTCTCGAACGTCGAGTTCACGCTGCGAATCAACGCCTCGAGCTCGGTCGTCTTGTCGTAGCTCTCGACGACCTCGTCGACCTCGACGAGGAAGAAGTCGGGGTGATCGACGTACTGCGCGACGCGCGCCCGCTTCTTGCCCTCGATCAGCACCTTGACCGTACCGTCGGGCAGCCGGAGGAGCTGCACGACGCTGCCGAGCGTCCCGACCTGGTAGATGTCCTCCTCGGTCGGATCGTTCGTCTTGGCGTCCTTCTGGGCCGCGAGCAGGATGAACTTCTGCTTGCCCATCGCCTCCTCGAGGGCGCGGATCGAACGCTGTCGGCCGACGAACAGGGGAACCACCATGTGCGGGAACACGATGATGTCCCGCAGCGGCAGCAGTGGCACGCGGAGCGCTCCGGGCGGCGGCGGATCCTTCTTGTCGTTACGGAACAACATGCGTCAGCGCCCCCTCCTCACGCGGTCTCGGCCGTCTTCTGGTAGAGCATGATCGGCTGCTCCTTACGCGTGACCACTTCCTCGGAGATGAGTACTTCCTTGATGTTCGGCTGCGAGGGAATCTCGTACATCACGTCGAGCATGATGTTTTCCATGATCGCCCTGAGGCCGCGCGCGCCGGATTTCCGCGTCAACGCCTCGCGCGCGATTGCCGTGAGCGCGCCCTCGGTGAACTTGAGGTGCACGTTCTCCATGTCGAAGAGCTTTTGATACTGGCGGGTGAGCGCGTTCTTCGGCTCCTTGAGGATGCGCACGAGCGACTGCTCGTGCAGCTCCTCGAGCGTCGCGATGACGGGGAGCCGGCCGACGAACTCGGGAATCAAACCGAACTTGAGGAGATCCTCGGTCTGCACCTCGTGCAGGAGATCGCTCACCGACTTCTCGTCGCGGCGCCGGATGTCCGCCCCGAATCCCATCCCCTTCATGCCGATGCGGCGGCGGATGATGTCCTCGAGCCCGACGAACGCGCCGCCGCAGATGAAGAGAATGTTGGTGGTGTCGACCTGTAGGAACTCCTGTTGCGGATGCTTGCGGCCGCCCTTCGGCGGTACGCTGGCCGTCGTGCCCTCGATGATCTTGAGGAGCGCCTGCTGGACGCCCTCACCGGAAACGTCGCGCGTGATCGACGGGTTGTCGCCCTTGCGGGCGATCTTGTCGATCTCGTCGATGTAGACGATGCCGCGCTGACATTTCTCGACGTCGTAGTCGGCGTTCTGCAGCAACGAAAGGATGATGTTCTCGACGTCCTCACCGACGTAGCCCGCCTCGGTGAGGCTCGTCGCGTCCGCGATCGCGAACGGCACCTGCAGGAACCGCGCGAGCGTCTGCGCGAGGAGGGTCTTTCCCGAGCCCGTCGGTCCGACCAGCAGGATGTTGGACTTCTGCAGCTCGACGTCGCCCGTCACCAGCGAGGAGTCGATGCGCTTGTAGTGATTGTGCACGGCCACCGCGAGGATCTTCTTGGCGCGCTCCTGACCGATGACGTACTGATCGAGAACCTTCTTGATCTCGGCCGGCTTCGGAACCGCCGAGGTGGAGGTGAGCCCCTCTTCCTGATCGCACTCCTCGGCGATGATGTCGTTGCAGAGGTCGATGCACTCGTCGCAGATGTAGACCGTCGGCCCGGCGATCAGCTTTCGAACCTCGTCCTGGCTCTTTCCGCAAAAAGAGCACACGAGATTTCCGGTCCGCTCGTCTCCGTGCTTCGCCATGGCGTCTCCCTAGGGCCGCTTCGTCGGCCGATTGACGATGACCTCGTCGATCAGGCCGTACTCGACCGCCTGCTTCCCGGTCATGAACATGTCGCGGTCGGTATCCTTCTCGATCTTCTTGATGCTCTGGCCCGTGTGCTTCACCAGCACGTTGTTGAGTTGCTCGCGGATCCGGAGGATCTCGCGCGCCTGGATGTCGATGTCCGCCGCCTGACCCTGCACGCCCCCGAGCGGCTGGTGGATCATGATCCGCGCGTGGGGCAGCGCATAGCGCTTACCCTTCGCGCCGGCCGCCAACAGCCACGCCCCCATGCTCGCCGCCTGCCCGAGACACAGCGTTGACACCTCGGGCTTGATGTACTGCATGGTGTCGTAGATCGCGAGACCGGCGGTAACCGAGCCTCCGGGCGAATTGATGTAGAAATGGATGTCCTTCTCGGGATCTTCCGACTCGAGGAAGAGGAACTGAGCCGTGACCAGGTTGGCGACGTCGTCGTCGACCTGGGAACCGAGAAAGACGATGCGATCCTTGAGAAGGCGGGAGTAGATGTCGTAGGCGCGCTCGCCTCGGCCGGTCTGCTCTACCACCATGGGGATGAGACTGGCTCTAGTCATGTCAGGGCGAGCTTAACCGCTTTTCCGCCTCCCGGCAATCAAGTTTGATGCGCCGATGCGCGAACCGTCGCGTGCTCGACGACCCAGGAGAGCGCCTTCTCCTGCCCCAGGCGCTCCGCCACATCGCGGCGCGCTTCCGGATGGCGATAGAGGTCGGCAAGGCGCTCGCGTTCGCGCGGCGCGGCGCTCACGATCTCCGCGATGCGCTCGTCGATCTCGGCTTCGGTCGTCGCGAGATTCTCCTGCGCCGCGATGCGCTCGAGCACGAGCGCCGAATGCACTGACTCCTGCGCCCGTACCCGCAGCTCGGCGCGAATCTCGTCCAGCTTCCCGTCGATCTCGGCGTTCCCGCTGCTCTGCGCGCCGGAGATGCCCACCTCGCGGGCCATCGCGTCGAACCGTTGCGCGGTGAGCGCCTCCGGCACGTCAAAAGGATTGCGTTCGACGATCCGCTTCACGAGCGCGATCCGCACACGCTCGTCGGCCTCCCGCTCGGCGGCGGACGTCAGACCCTGCCGGATCTTGTCGCGGAGCTCGGCCAGCGATCCGCACTCGCCGTGGTCCTTGGCGAACTCGTCGTCGAGCACGGGGAGCTCCTTGCGGCCGATGTCCTTGATCTCGACGCGGAACGTCACCGTCTTTCCGGCGACGTCGGCGCTGTGATGGGACGGCGGGTAGTCGATGGCGATGTGCGTGCTCTCCCCGCGCTTCATCCCGACCAGCTTTTCCTCGAAAGGCGGCGGGAACGTGCCGCTGCCGACCTCGACGACGCGGCTCTGCGGCCCGGAGCCCGTGAGCGCGCGAGCGTCGACCACACCCGTGTAGGCGATCGAGACCAGATCCCCGTACGCGACCTCCTCGCGATCCGTGACCGGAACCATCTGCGCGAAGGACTGCCGCGCCCGTTCGAGCTGCGCGTCGATCGCCTCCTCGCCGACCGGGTCGACGGTCCGATCGACCTCGAGGTTCGCGTACCCCTCGACGCGGACCTCGGGCTTGACCTCGATCGTGGCGGAGTAGCGCAGCCCCTCGGCCGGTCGGACCTCTTCGGCAACGATCTCAGGACGCGCCACCGCCTGCAGCTGTCGCTCCTCGAGCGCGTGCACGAAGGAGTGCTGGATCAGCTCGCCGATGACTTCGCTCTCGACCTGACTGCCGTAGTACTGCTCGAGCACCTTGCGCGGCACCTTCCCGGGGCGGAACCCCTTGATGCGCGCGCTCCGGGACAGCCCGCGGTACGCCGCGTCGATCTTCGCCTGCACCTCCTCGGGCGGTACGGCGATACCGAGCTTCTTCTTGATCGGGCTCAGGTCTTCGACGGTGACTTGCACGGCTACTCCTTACGCAGTCCGACCTGCCCTGACAAGTCGGACGCGGCGATCACCGCGAGGCGAGTGCGAGAGGGGGGACTCGAACCCCCATCCGACGAGCGGGCTAGATTCTAAGTCTAGTGCGTCTACCAGTTCCGCCACTCTCGCGCGCGTGCGATCGCGCGCGGACACGCGCGCCGCGGCATCGGTGGTACACCAAAGCGCGGATCGCGCGCAAAGACCGCCCGTGGCTTGCGACCGCGCACGACCGGCGGTACGAGCCCCTCTCGTGCCCGAACGCGATGCCGCCCGTACGCACTGGCTCGCGCTCGCCGTGATCGCGGGCGCAACGATCCTCGCGTACGCCGGGAGCTTCGGGGGCACCTGGGTCTCGGACGACGTCACCGCGATCTTCGGGAACCCGACGCTGCGCGCGCTGACCTCCGAAAACATCCGGACCCTCTTCACCTCCCGCACCGACGGTACGAACTACATCCCGCTCAACTTCCTCTCGCTGGCCCTCGATCACCGCCTGTGGGGAAGCGACCCGCGCGGCTTCCACCTCACGAACCTGCTGCTCCACCTCGCGAACGCCGCGGCGATCTACTGGCTCGTGGCGAGGCTGCACGGGTCACGCGGCCTCGCCACCGCGGCGGCGCTCCTCTGGTCGCTGCATCCGGTGCAGGTCGAGTCGGTCGCGTGGATCAGCGAACGGAAGAACCTCCTCTCGACGTTCTTCTTCCTCCTCGCGTTCCATGCGTATCTCGGCCTGACGGACCGCGCGACCGTCGGACGCTATCTCGTCGTGGTCGCGCTCTATGTCGCCGCCTTACTGTCGAAGGTGAACACGATCGTCCTTCCCGCCCTCGCGCTCTGGTACGAGATCGTCCTGCGACGCCGCCTGCGGAGGGGCGATCTCCTGCGCGCGCTCCCGCTGCTCGCGTGCGGCGCCGTCATCGCCTGGGCCAATCTGCACGACAACGCGAGTCACGGCGCCGCCTACCACGGCGGCAGCCTCGCGGTGACCCTGCGCACGAGCGCGACCACCGTTCCGCGCTACCTCCGGAACGTCGTCGCCCCCTTCGACCTCATGACGTATTACCCGGTGCCCCTGCGCTCGTCGTGGCTCGATCCGTCGGTCGCCGCGGCGGTCGCGATCATCGGAGCCCTGGCGCTCGTCACCTGCTGGTGCGCCGCACGCGGCTACCCCGAAGGGTTCTGGCTCGCCTGGTTCGGGGTCACCTTGTCGCCGATGCTGAACCTGGTGCCGTTTCCGGCGCTGATGAACGACCGGTACCTCTACCTGCCGTTGCTCGGCGTCCTGGTGCCGCTCCTGCGGCTCGCACGGCGCACGCTCGCCTCGGTGGGCGCGGCACGCGGCGCGCCGCTCGCGGTCGGCGTCGCAGCCTCCGGGCTCGCGTTCCTCACGACCACCCGCGTTCCCGTCTTTCACGATCCGCTCGCGCTCTGGGCGGACATGGGGCTCCGCACCTCGTACATCACCGCGGATCAGCCGTACGGCTCCGGGCCGCGGACGGAGGAGAAGCGGCTCCTCGCCGATGCCCTTCGGTCCCATCCCCACCGCGCCGCGCTCCACAACAACGTCGGCGGCCTCGCCTTCGAAGAGAATCGCCTGCCCGACGCTCTCGCGTCCCTCACCCGAGCGCGGGATCTCGACCCGAACGATCCCGCGATCGCCCTCAATCTCGGCCGAACGCAGCTGCGCCTCGGCCGCGTCGACGACGCGATCCGCACGCTCGAGCGCGCCGTCGCCCTCGAGCCGCCGTCGTTCTTCGCCCGCCTGAACCTCGCGCGCGCCCACCTCCTGAAAGGCGACGTCGCCGCCGCGCGCGCGGAGTTCACGCGCGCCAAGACGCTCAAGGCGGACCCGTATTTCTGGAGGGGCTTCGAACGGACGCTGGCGCGCGCGGAGGAACGCGCTCCCTGAGCGGCCGCAGCGCGGACGACGCGGCGCGCGACGAGTCCTACGCTTCCGTGAAGAGCCGACGCGGATTGTCGACGAGCATGGTCGCGATGTCGTCGTCGCCGAGACCGCCGGCGCGCAGCTGCGGCACGATCTTCTTCAGGATCGTGGTCGGTCGCCAGTCCGGAAGCATCGCCAGGACGTCCTCGTGACGGTTGGCGAAGGGGACGGGGCGGCCCTGCCAGCACGAGATCGAATCGTGCGACAGCAGGATGTTCCGCGTGAAGCCCGCCCGCGCGAGCTTCAGGACGTTCTCGACCCGGACCTCGTCCGAGACGATGAGCGCGATGCCGAACCGGTCGAAGCCGACGAACGCTCCGCGCTCGGCGAGCGACCGATGGTAGGCGTGATCGTCGATTCCATCGGAGTGTCCGACGACGAGGCGGCCCGCCGGCACGCCTTCCCCGGTCACGAGATCGATCTGCTCGTGGCCACAGGACGCTTCCTGCGTGTGCGAGATCAGAGGCACGCCCGTCTCGCGCGCCGCCCGCGCGCCGGCCTGAACGAGCTTGCGCTCGTAGCCGGAGATCGCATGGGCCCCGGTGGCGATCTTCACCGCCCCAGCGCGGATCCCGGTGTCGCCGATCCCCTCGGTGATCTCCTTTATATAGATGGCGGCGATCTCCTCGAGCGGCAGGTGTCGAAACGTATGGGTGATCCCCTCGGCCTCGAAGTAGGCGCCGGTCGTGCAGACGATCTGCATGCCGCTCTTCTGGGCCAGCTCGGCCAGGAACTCGACGTCGCGTCCGAGATCCATGGGGCAGGGATCGACGAAGGTGCCGACCCCGAGCCCACGCAGCTCGTGCATCTGGTCGACGGCGCGCCCCATCGCCTCCGCGCGCACGAACCGCGGCGCCAGCGCGTCGAGGTTCCAGCCCGGGAATCCGACCAGCACGTGCTCGTGGATGAGCGTCCGTCCGAGAGCTCCGGGCGCGACCCGTCCGGTCACGGTCTGTACGACGCGCGCTTCGGTCATGACGATACGCTCGAACCCGGCGGCAGGCCGCCCGCGTCCACGTAGCAAGCGCCCCCCGGGGGAACAAGCGCGGCGGTCACGGGTCCGCGAGCGCGGCCGCCAGGCGACGAAGGTACTCGGCCCGCGTGATCTCGACGGCGCCGAGCGACCGCAGATGGTCGGTCGTGAGCTGGACGTCGAGGAGCTCGAATCCCTCGCCCGCAAGCCACTCGACGAGCTCCGCGAGCGCGATCTTCGAAGCGTTCGGCGCGCGATGGAACTTGGACTCGGCGGCGAAGAACCGGCCGATCGCGACGCCGTAGACGCCGCCGACGAGCGCTCCCGCCCCGTCCCACACCTCGACGCTGTGCACCCACCCGAGCGCGTGCAGGCGCTCGTAGGCGCGGCGCATCGCCGGCGTGATCCACGTGCCCTCGACGCGATCGGCGCAGCCGGCGATCACGCCGGCGCAATCCTGGTCGAGCGTCACGCGATGGCGCCCCCGGCGCCGCGCTCGCGCGAGGCTGCGCGAGCCGTGGAATCCGTCGAGCGGCAGGATCGCCCGCGGGTCCGGTGACCACCAGAGGAGCCGACCGTCGCGGTCCGGCCAGGGAAAGATGCCCTGTCGATAGGCGGCGAGGATCGTGCCCGGCTCGAGATCGCCCCCCGCAGCGAGACAGCCGTGGCGCGGCGCCGAGGTGACCGGCGGCATGAGGTAGCGGCTCGGCGCCGGCTCGATCGGCGACGTGCGCTTCACGGCGCGCTCGTGGCCGCCCGGAAGTCGTCCTCCGGGCGCGTCGGAGGCTCAGCGGGCGCGCGCCGCGAGGTGTGTCCGCAGTTCATGCATCCCACGGAACGTGGCGAGCGCGTCGATCGGCGCGTCGTACGGCATGCCGCGGAGCTCGCGATAGGCGCGCTCCACATTGAAGAGCAGACGCTCCGGCTCCGTCCATCCGGCGTACGGACCGAGGTCGATGCGCTTCGCCGCCTCCATCTCCGACCGTCCAGCTTCGAAATGGCGGCGCGACTCCTCACGCACGTAGACGAGATAGGCGCGCATCTCGCGCGGCCCCTCGAGGCCGGACAGCGGTCCGTGCCCGGGCACGACGACCTCGGGCGCGAGGTCGATGATGGTGTCGAGCGCCGTGAGCCATTGCGCGTAGGTGCCTTCCCAGCCGATCGGAGTGCAGAGCCGGAACAGCACGTCGCCGGCGAACACCACCCGCTGCGCCGGGAGGTGCACGATCACATCGCCGGCGGTGTGCGCCGGGCCGACGTAGCGCAGCTCCACGCGCACGCCTTCGAGATCGAGATCCAGCCGGTCGTCGAACACGGTGGTCGGCGGCGTCAGCTCGACGCCGGTGAAGTCCCAATCGGCCAGCGCCGCGGCGAACGCGGCGATCGCCGGGTCGGCGCTGTCGACGGCCGCGCGCAGCATCTGGAGTCCCTCCGGCGACGAATCCTTCCCGAAAGCCTCGGCGCAGCGGCGGTGGCCGATGATCTCCGCCTCGCGGAACAGCTGATTCCCCCAGCAGTGGTCGCCGTTGTGATGGGTGTTGACCAGGCGCCGGGCCGGAGCGGGGAGCAAGGGCCGATAGAGGTCCATCAGGGCGCGGGTGTGGGGGAGATCCCAGAAGGTGTCGATCACGAGCCCGCCCGCGCGGCGCACCAGGCCGGAATTGCTCCACCCCAAGCCGCGATCGGGCGTCAGGCACGCGTAGACGTCGACGGCGATCTCGCGGAGCTCCATGGCGAGGCCATACCATCCCGCCGCGCCGCTGGCGATGCTCGCGGCGGCACGCGCTTCTCGCTCGGAACCGAGCGGCGCAGCGCTTCCCGGCGTGGGGCGCGGCTGTTACAGTTTCCCGCGGCGTGCGCATGGGGGTGAAGGGGAGCGAGGACGCAGCGGTCGGATCGGGGAGCGAGCCGGCGCGATTCGTGATCGCGAACCTCGCGCCGACGGTCGACGCGGGCCGCCACCCGATCAAGCGCGTCCTCGGCGACCCCTGTCCGGTGACGGCCGACATCCTGCGCGACGGTCACGACGTCCTGGCCGGCCGCATCGCGTTCCGCGGCCCCGGCGACGCGGCCTGGCGCTACGCTCCGCTCGCCTACGACTACGACACGGACCGCTGGCACGGGAGCTTCCTCCCGGATCGGCTCGGCCGCTGGACGTACACCATCGAGGCCTGGACGGACCGTGTCGCCACCTGGCGGCGCGCGCTCGCGGCGCGGGTCGACGCGGGGCGCGACCTCGAGGCGGATCTCCGCGAAGGCGCGGCGCTCCTCCACGCCGCGGCGCGGCACGCGCCGGCCGCGGTCTCGGCAACGATCGAGCGCGCCGCCGCCGCGCTCGGCCGCGCCGACGCGGCTCCCGCCGCACGCGCGGCGACGGCCCTCCGCGCCGACGCGCTCCCGGAGCTGGTCGCGCGCCATCTCCCCGTCCCCGACCGGACGCGCCACGTCGACGATCTCGTCGTGATCGTCGATCGCGAGCGCGCCCGCTTCGCCGCCTGGTACGAGCTGTTCCCCCGCTCGTCGAGCCCGGTGCCCGGCCGGCACGGTACGCTGCGCGACGCGGCCGAGCGCTTGCCCGCGATCGCGGCGCTCGGATTCGACGTCGTCTACCTTCCACCGGTCCACCCGATCGGGCGCACCCACCGCAAAGGCCCCAACGGCGCCCCGACCGCCGGACCCGACGATCCGGGAAGCCCGTGGGCGATAGGAGGGAGCGCCGGCGGCCACACCGCGATCGAGCCGGCGCTCGGGACGCTCGCCGACTTCGACCATCTCGTCGCCGTGGCGGCGCGCCACGGTCTGGAGATCGCGCTCGACTTCGCGCCCCACTGCTCGCCGGACCATCCCTGGATCCGCGAGCACCCCGACTGGTTCGTCCGGCGCGCCGACGGCTCACTCAAGTGCGCCGAGAACCCGCCCTACACCTTCGAAGACATCGTGCCGGTCGACTTCTGGTGCGCCGACCGCGCGGCGCTCTGGACGGCATGGCGCGACGTCGTACTCTTCTGGGTCGCGCACGGCGTCCGCGCCTTCCGCGTCGACAATCCGCACACGAAGCCGTTCGCCTTCTGGGAATGGCTGATCGCGGAGGTCACCCGCGCGCACCCCGACGTGCTCTTCCTCGCCGAGGCCTTCACCCGTCCGAAGACGCTCCGGGCGCTCGCGGCGCTCGGCTTCAGCCAGTCGTACACCTACTTCATCTGGCGGACGACGGCGGCCGAGCTGCGCGCCTATCTGACCGACCTCACCCGGGGAGAGTTCGCCGAGTTCCTGCGCCCGGCCTTCTTCCCGACAACGCCCGACGTGCTGCACGCCTACCTCCAGACCGGCGGCCGGGCGGCCTTCCGCGTGCGCTTGCTGCTGGCCGCGACGCTCTCCCCGCTCTACGGCATCTACAGCGGCTACGAGCTCTGCGAGGGAATCCCGCTGCGCCCCGGTGGTGAGGAGTACCTCGACTCGGAGAAGTTCCAGCTGCGCCAGCGCGACTACGACGCCGCGGGCAACCTGAACGACGATCTGCGCGCGCTCAACGGCCTCCGGCGGCGCCACCGCGCGCTCCAGCGCGTCGACAACGTCGCCTTTCACGACGCGGGCGCCGAGCAGCTGCTGTGGTATTCGAAGCGCGGCGATGCCCCGGAGGAGACCTTGCTCGTCGTCGTGAACCTCGATCCGCACCAGACGCGCGAGTCCATGGTCGAGGTCCCCCTCGATCTGCTCGGTCTCGGCGAGGACGCGACCTTCGAGGTCGAAGATCTGCTGAGCGGCGAGCGCTACGCGTGGCGCGGCCGTCGCGCCTACGTCCGGCTCGACCCCGCCGATCGCGTCGGCCAGATCTTCCGCCTCCACGCGCCGGGCGCCCCCGCATGAGCGCGAACGACGTGCGCGTCTGGCCCGGCGCTCCGCAGCCGCTCGGCGCCACCTGGGACGGCGAAGGCGTGAACTTCGCGATCTTCTCCACCCACGCGACGGCGGTGGAGCTCTGCCTCTTCGACGACGCCGACCGCGAGCGCGCGCGCGTCCCGCTGGTCGAACGCGACCAGGGCGTCTGGCACGCCTACCTGCCGGACGTCCGCCCCGGTCAGCGCTACGGCTATCGGGTCCACGGACCGTACGATCCGCGACGCGGTCACCGCTTCAACCCGCAGAAGCTCCTGGTCGACCCGTACGCGCGGGCGCTCGGCGACGGCGGCCGGTTCGGGCCCTCGCTCTTCGGCTTCGCTCCGGCGGAGCTCGAGGACGATCTCGTCCCGAGCCCGGTGGACAGCGCCGGGGCCGCGCCGAAGAGCGTCGTCGTCGAGTCCGCGTTCACATGGGGCGACGATCGCCCGCCCCGCGTCCCGTGGAGCCGCACCGTGATGTACGAGTGCCACGTGAAGGGCCTCACCGCGCGGCACCCCGAGGTGCCGGCGCGCCTGCGCGGCACGTACCTGGGACTCGCGACCGACCCCGTGGTGCAGCACCTCCAGAGCCTCGGCGTCACCACGATCGAGCTCCTGCCGATCCACCAGGCGATCGTCGATCGCTATCTCTCCGCGCGCGGTCTCACGAACTACTGGGGCTACAACACCCTCGCCTTCTTCGCGCCCGACGTCCGCTTCGCGACCGCCGGCGGCGGCGCCCAGGTCGCCGAGTTCAAGACGATGGTGAAGCGCCTCCATCGCGCCGGCCTCGAGGTGATCCTCGACGTCGTCTACAACCACACCGGCGAGGGCGATCACCGCGGGCCGACGCTCTCCCTGCGCGGCATCGACAACGCCGTCTACTACCGCCTCGATCCGCACGATCCGCGCTCCTACGTCGACGTCACCGGCTGCGGCAACACGTTGAACCTTCCGCACCCGCGCACGACCCAGCTCGTGCTCGACAGCCTGCGGTACTGGGTCGAGGAGATGCACGTCGACGGCTTCCGCTTCGATCTGGCGCCCGTGCTCGGCCGCGGCGCCTCCGTCGACGCGCGCAGCGACGCCTTCTTCGAGGTGGTGCGCCAGGATCCGATCCTCTCGCGGGTCAAGCTCGTCGCCGAGCCGTGGGACCTCGGACCCGGCGGCGACTGGGGCGGCGCCTTCCCGGCCGGATGGTCGGAATGGAACGGCCGCTTCCGCGACGGCGTTCGCCGGTTCTGGCGCGGCGACCCGGGACGCATCGCCGACCTCGCGTCGCGCCTTTCCGGCTCGAGCGACCTCTTCGGATCGAACGGCCGGAACGCCGACGCGAGCATCAACTTCGTCACCTGCCACGACGGATTCACGCTGCGCGACCTCGTGAGCTACGAGCGCAAGCACAACGAGGCGAACGGCGAGGACAACCGCGACGGCACCAACGACAACTGGAGTCGCAACTGGGGCGCCGAGGGGCCGACGGAGGCGGTCGAGGTGCTGCGGCAGCGCGCCAGCACCGAGCGCAATCTCCTGGCGACGCTCGCGTTCTCGCAGGGCGTCCCGATGCTTCTCGCGGGCGACGAGATGCACCGCACGCAGCACGGCAACAACAACGCCTATTGCCAGGACTCGGAGCTAAGCTGGATCGACTGGAGCCTCGATCAGGCGGCCCGCGACCTGCTCGCGTTCACGCGCCGCGTGCTCGCGATCCGCGCCGGCAATCCCGTGCTGCGGCGCCGGAGCTTCTTCCACGGCAGCGAGATTTCGGGCACGGGCCTGAAGGACGTCGCCTGGCTGCGTCCCGACGGCCAGGAGCTCACCGAAGCCGACTGGCACGCGCCCGAAGCGCACGTGCTCGGGATGCTGATCCACGGCCAGGCGACCGACGAGAAGGACGAGCGCGGCCGCCCGGTCGTCGGCCGGACCTTGCTGCTGCTCGTGAACGGCGGAACGCGCCCGCGCGCCTTCACCCTGCCGCGCCTCGGCCGCCCCGGCGAGTGGTGCGAGCTCGTGCACACCGCCCGCAACACGACCCGCACGATCAAGACCGAGGTCGTGAACCTGGTCGGCCACTCCCTCGTGCTCCTGCGCTACGAGGATCGCGGGTGAGCGACGCCCTCGTCGCGGCCGAGCGCCGCCTCGCCGCCGGCCGCCACCCGACCCCGCACGACGTCCTCGGCGCCCATCCCGCCACGGTCGGCGGGGTCGCCGGCGCGATCGTGCGCGCGTTCCACCCGGACGCGACGGCGGTCGAGGTGCTCGGGAGCGACGGCCGGGCGACGCCGGCGGCGGCCCGCGGCAACGGCGTGTTCGCCGCCTTCCTCGCGGGCGTCTCCCCGCCCTTCCCCTACCGCCTCCGCTTCCACTTCGGAGGCGACCGCACCTGGGAGCGCGACGATCCGTACCGCTTCCTCCCGACGCTCGGCGAGCTCGATCTCCACCTCTTCGGCGAAGGCACGCACCGCCGTCTGTGGCGCCACCTCGGCGCCCATCCGCGCCGCGTCGACGGCATCGACGGCGTCGGGTTCGCCGTCTGGGCGCCAAGCGCCCAGCGCGTCTCGGTGGTCGGGGACTTCTGCGGCTGGGACGGCCGCCTCTTCCCGATGCGCCAGCTCGGCGCCTCCGGCGTCTTCGAGCTCTTCGTCCCCGAGGTGGCGCCCGGAGCGCTCTACAAGTACGAGCTCGTCACCCCGGAAGGCGCGCTCCGCCTCAAGACGGATCCCTTCGCGGCGGCGATGGAGCGCGAGCCCGGGACGGCCTCGCGCGTCGTCGCCGACAGCGCCTACGCCTGGGGCGACGACGTCTGGATGGCGGCGCGACGCGCCCACGATCCGGCGCGCAGCCCGATGGCGATCTACGAGGTCCACCTCGGGTCGTGGGCGCGCGTGCCCCACGAAGGGAACCGCTCGCTCGGCTACCGCGAGACCGCCCCGCGCCTCGCGCGGCACGCGCGCGAGCTCGGCTTCACGCACGTCGAGCTGCTGCCGATCATGGAGCACCCGTTCGAGGCCTCCTGGGGCTACCAGGTGACGGGCTACTACGCGCCGACGGGGCGCTGGGGCGCGCCGGACGACTTCCGTTACTTCGTCGACACCTGCCACCAGCACGGCCTCGGCGTCATCCTCGACTGGGTTCCGGCGCACTTCCCACGCGACGACCACGCGCTCCGCCGCTTCGATGGGACGGCGCTCTACGAGCACGACGACCCGCGGCGCGGCGAGCACCCCGACTGGGGCACGCTCATCTTCAACTACGGCCGGCGCGAGGTCGCGAACTTCCTGATCGCCAACGCCCTCTACTGGCTCGACGAGTTCCACGTCGACGGGCTGCGCATCGACGCGGTCGCCTCGATGCTCTACCTCGACTACAGCCGGCGCGAGGGCGAGTGGCTGCCGAACCGGTACGGCGGACGCGAGAACCTCGAGGCCGTGGCCTTCCTCCGCGACCTGAACGACACGATCGCCGCCGAGCAGCCGGGCTGCTGCACCATCGCCGAGGAGTCGACGGCGTGGCCGGGCGTCACGCACCCGACCAACGCCGGCGGCCTCGGGTTCTCGCTCAAGTGGAACATGGGCTGGATGCACGACACGCTCGGCTACTTCGCGCGCGAGCCGATCCACCGGCGTTTCCACCACGACGAGCTCACCTTCGCGATGCTCTACGAGCACCGCGAGCGCTTCGTGAACCCGCTGTCGCACGACGAGGTCGTGCACGGGAAGCGCTCCCTGCTCGCGAAGATGCCCGGCGACGAGTGGCAGCAGCTCGCGAATCTCCGCACGCTCCTCGCCTACCAGTACACGCGGCCGGGAAAGCAGCTCCTCTTCATGGGGACCGAGCTCGCCCCCTCCCGTGAGTGGAACCACGACGCGAGCCTCGACTGGCAGCTCGGGGAGCAGCCCTCCCGCCGCGGTCTCGCGCGCTTCCTCGCCGCGCTTGGCACGCTCTATGCGGGCACCCCGTGCTTCTGGCGCGGCGACCCCGACGCCGCGTCGTTCGCCTGGATCGATTGCGCCGACCGCGCCGCCTCGGTCGTGAGCTATCAGCGCCGCGACGGCGACGCGCACGCCGTCGTCGTGCTGAACCTGACGCCCGTACCCCGCCCCGGATACCGGCTCGGCGTGCCGGGCGCGGACCGCTACGCGCTCCGACTCGACAGCGACGCCGCCTTCTTCGGCGGCTCGGGGCACCTCCACACCGACGTCTTCGCCGCCGAACCGCTGCCCTGGCAGGGTCAGCCGCGCTCGATCCAGCTGACGTTGCCGCCGCTCGCGGCGCTCGTCCTCACGCCGGCATGAGCGCGACGGCAACGCCGCGCCCGGCGCTGCGACGACTCGCCGCCCGCCTCGGCATCCTCCCGCGCTACGTCGACACGCGCGGCGTCACGCGGCGCACCTCCGATCGCACCGCGGAGGCGCTCGCCGCGGCCCTCGGTCACGACGCCTCGACCGAAGCGGAGGCCGCGCACGCCGCCCGGCGCCTCGCCGCGCACGACGAGGCGCCGCTCGCGCCGACCCGCGTCTGCGAGCCGGCGGCGGCGCGCCGGCTGCCGGTGGCGCTTCCCCCCGCGCACCGCGGGCGGCGCGGCGAATGGCACGTCGAGCTCGTCGACGAGCAGGGCGACCGCACGGCCGCATCGGGGCGCGTCCACGGGCGCCGCGCCGAGGCGTCGCTCGGACTGCCCGTCACGCCGCCGCACGGCTACCACCGCTTGCGGCTCACGCTCGTCGCGCCCGGCGCGGCCGACGTCGCCGCCGAGCAGACGCTGATCGTCGCGCCGCCGCGCTGCCCGCTGCCGCGCGAGCGCCTCGGCGGGCGCGCCGTGTTCGGCCTGCTCGCGAACCTCTACGCCGTCGAGAGCGGCCGCAACTGGGGCGCCGGCGATCTCGGCGATCTCGGAACCCTCGTCGACTTCGCCGGCAGCCTCGGCGCCGCGTTCGTCGGCGTGAATCCGCTGCACGCGCTCCGCAACACGCGCCGCGACATCAGCCCGTACAGCCCCGTGAGCCGGCTCTACCGGAACCCCCTCTACCTCGACATCGAGGCCGTGCCCGAGATCGCCGATACCCCGAGCGTCGCGCGCGCCCTCGCCGGCCGCGCCATGCGCGCGCGCCTCGAACGCCTCCGCGGCGGATCGCGCGTCGACTACGCGGGCGTGATGGCCCTGAAGGCTCCCGTGATCGCGGCGCTCCACCGCACGTTCGCGCGCCTCCACGGCGGCGCGGAGACGGCGCGCGGGCAGGCGTACCGCCGCTACTGCCGCGCGGAAGGCTCCGCCCTCCGCGATTTCGCCACGTACGTCGCGCTCGACGAGCACCTCGCCGCGAGCGCCGGCCGCGACTGGCGCCGCTGGCCCCGCGCCTACCGCGATCCGGCGTCGCCGGCCGTCGAGGCGTTCCGGGTGCGCCATGCCGCGGCGATCGAGCGGGCGCAGTGGGTCCAGTTCGAGCTCGACCGCCAGCTCGCCGCGGTCGCCGCGCGCGGCCGGCGCGCGGGGCTCGCGATCGGCGTCTATCAGGACGTCGCGCTCGGCTCGGCGGCCCACAGCGCGGACGCGTGGGCGTTTCCCGGGCGCTTCGTGCTCGACGGCACGAGCCTCGGTGCGCCGCCGGACGGCCTGGCGCCCGGCGGCCAGCACTGGGGCCTGCCGCCGCTCGATCCGCACGTGCTCCGCCGCAACGGCTACGCGTACTGGACGCGGCTCCTGCGGTCGGCGTTCCGCCACGCCGGCGCCCTCCGCATCGACCACGTCCTCGGCCTCTTCCGGCAGTTCTGGATCCCGCCCCGGCGCCCCGGCGTCGAGGGCGCATACGTGCGGTTTCCCGCCGACGATCTGCTCGGGATCCTCGCGCTCGAGAGCGCGCGCGCCGGCGCGCTCGTGATCGGCGAGGATCTCGGCACCGTTCCGCCCGGCCTCCCGGAACGCCTGCGCGAAGCCGGCGTGCTGTCGACCCGCGTCCTGCTCTTCTCGCGCGACCGGCGGGGGGCGTTCTTGCGGGCTCCGGCGTATCCCCGTCAGGCCCTGCTCGGCGCGAACACCCACGACATGGCGCCGCTCGCGGGCTGGACGGCGGGACGCGACCTCGTCCTGCGCCGCCGACACGGCCAGCTGCGGAGCGCGCGCGAGCTCGCGGCCGCGCAGCGCGAGCGGCGCGGCGCCGTCGCCGCGCTCCGCGCGCGGCTGGTCGACGCCGGGCTCTGGCCGGCCGATCGCCCCGCCGACGGCGCCGACCCGGCCTTCCGCGGCGCCGTGCACGCGTTTCTCTGCCGCACGCCGAGCGCGCTCGTCGGCATCGCGCTCGACGACCTCGCGGGGGTCGTCGATCCCGTGAACCTTCCGGGCGTCGACCTGGACCGCTACCCGAGCTGGAGCCGTCGTCCCGGTCTCCCGCTCGAGCGCCTCGCGACCGATCCGGCGGTCGCGCTCGCGTTGGCGGGAATGGCGCGCCGTCGTCGTCCCGGACGCTGACGCGCGCCCCGCCGCCGACGCACCAGCGCCGTCTCCTCCGCACGCCCTGCCCGCGGCGCGTACCGCTGCGGTAGGGCGTACGGACACCGCTCATGCCCCACCGTGACGGCCGTCATGTGCGAGCGTCGACCCGCCGTGGTCGGTCGGAACGCGCGCCCGGCGTCGCCCTCGCGAAGAGACCGACGGTCCGACCGGCGCCGTTGCCCAATCCGAACGATGCCGTCCTATCGCTTCATCGCCCGCATGTGGTGCGTCGTCTTCGTCGTCGTGGGGTGTCTGTTCCTCCTCGTTCCCGATCGCCTGGCGCGCCTCCTGACGGAGAGCGGCGGCGCGCTCGGGTTGTCCGGCACCATCGTCGCCGCGCCCGCAACGTTGTGGCACGTGCTGGCGCTTTCCTTGATGGGAGCGCTCGCCTGCCTCGCCTGGCTGGCGGCGCGCGAGCCCGGCGAGCGCGCTTTCGGCACGGTGATCGTGGTCGCCAAGGGAATCAGCGTCGCGGGCTTCATCGCCTTGAGCGCCGCCCACGGCAGCATCTGGCTGCTGTGCGCCGGAGCGGACGCGTTCGTCGCGGCGACCCTCCTCGCGACCCGGCCGCCGGGGCGCGCGCCCTCGCGCTGACGGCCGCCATGCTCCCCTTCCGACCCGGACGGGCGCGGGTGCGCTCCTCGCTCCCGGCGCGCTGGCTGCGGTCGTGCCGGGTGCCAGCGGACGCGATCCCCCGCAAGCGCGCCCAGGCGAGCGCGCGCGCCCGGCGCTATCCCCGTCCGATCGGCTGGCTGCACCCCGCGCTGCTCCGGGCGCTCGATTGGTTCGGGCCGCTCGTCGCGCTCGGCGTCCCGGTGCGGGCGCACCGGTTGTCCGACGCGCGCTTCGAGGCCTTCCTGCGCGCGCTGAAGCGGACGCCCCACCCGCTCGGCCGCGCGTTCGGCATGCTTGCCTTCCTGCCGCTGCTGGAAGCGCTGGTCGACGACGCGGACGCGTCGGTCGACGGAGCGCAGACGTCGGGCGGCGACACGAAGAGGTCGGTCGGCGACGCCCGCGACCGACCGCCCGCGTTCTCGCACCCGCTGCGACCCGCGCACCTCCGTCCGGAGCTCGGGGCCGTACGCGAGGTCGACGTGGTCGTCATCGGCTCGGGCGCCGGCGGCGCACCGGTCGCGCTCGACCTCTGCCGCGCGGGCTTCGATGTCGCGATGATCGAACAGGGAGGCGTCGTGCGGCCGGAGCGCCCCGCACGCGTGGTCGAACGACACTACGCGGGCCAGGGCTTCACCGTGTCCCTCACCGGCGGGACCACGCTCGCCTTCGCGGGCGTCGCCGTCGGCGGCACCACGGCGATCAATTCCGGCACGTGCCTCAGGCCGCGCCCGGAGTGTCTGCGGCGATGGGACGAGATCGCGGGCACGACCTTCGCCGCAGGGGGGCTCGATCCCCACCTCGCGCGCGTGGAGCACCAGCTCGGAGTGTGCGTCCCCGATCGCGTCCTGCTCAGCCGCTCGGCGCTCCTCGTCGAGCGCGGCCTCGAGGCGATCGGCCGGCCGGGGTCCTTCGTGCTGCCGCGCAACGCGCCGGCGTGCGCCGCCAGCGGTCGCTGCGCGTTCGGATGCCCGACAGGCGCCAAGCGCGGCACCGACCTCGCCTATCTCCCGGAGGCGATCGCGCACGGCCTGCGCCTGCTCGCCCATACGCGGGCCGAGGGCATCCGCGAACGACGCGACGGGGTGGAGATCGCGATCGCGCGCGACGGCGAGCGCGCCCGCATCCGGTGCAAGACCCTGGTGATAGCGGCGGGGGCGCTCTTCACGCCGGGCCTGCTGCGCCGCCACCGCCTCGGCTCGCGGTGGCGCGCGGCCGGCGCGCATCTCAAGATCCATCCCGCGAGCAAGATCTTCGCGCACGTGCCAGGCATCCGACACGGCGAGGGCGGCATTCCGCAGGGCACGGGCTACCTCCCGGCCGACCTTCCGCACGTGACGCTCGAGGGCATCCACACGCCGCGCAGCATGACGGCGCCCTTGCTGTCGGCCGGCGGCGCGCGCTTCACCTGGTGGCTCGATCGTCACGACGACCTCGCCAGCTTCGGCGCGATGGTGCGCGACCGCGGCACGGGCAGGGTCCTCGACCGCGGCGCCTTCCCGCTGCTCCGCTACGCGCCACGAGCCGACGACGCCCGCGATCTGGTGCGCGGCCTCGTCATCGCTGCGCGCGCCTTCTTCGCGGCCGGCGCCGAGCGCGTCCTGCTGCCGATCCTCGGCCCGACCTCGAACGAGTTCGCGTCGCCGCGAGACCTGGACCGGTTCGACCCTGACGCCGTCGATCCCAGCGCGATCATGGCGAGCGGCTTCCACCCGCAGGGGACCGCCGGCATCGGCCGCGTCGTCGACGCCGACCTCCGCCTGCTCGGTTCCGATCGGATCCGCGTGTGCGACGCCTCCGTCCTCCCGGACTCGCCGGGCGTGAATCCGCAGCTCACGATCATGGCGCTGGCGCACCGCCTGGCGCAGGATCTGGTCGCCGGCGCGTGATCGCCGCGCGCCCGCGACCTCCGAGGCCGCGATCCGCGCGGCCGCCGCGCGCGATCCAGGACGGTCAGCGCGCCGACGCCCGCAGCCACGCGTAGAACGGCCACCCCGCGAGCAGCACGCCGAGGCCGATCGCGCACTCGAGCGGGCGCCCGACGAGCATCGCGAGCGCGACGCCGCCATTGGCGACGAGATAGAGCGCCGGCACCCACGGATAGCCCCAGGCGCGGTAGGGGCGGCGGAGCGCGGGACGGCGGCGGCGCAAGCGGTACAGCACGGCGGTGTCCGCCATGGTCGCGAGCACGATCGCGAAGGTCGTGTAGTCGAGCACGCTCGGGAAGCGGCGCAGCACGACGAGGAGCGCGACCGCGGCCAGCGCCTGCACGACGATCGCGCGATGCGGCGTCCGGTATTCCGGGTGCACCTCGTGGGCGCCGCCGACGAAGAGCCCGTCGAGCGCCATGGCGTACGCGATGCGCGGGCCGACGAGAATCGTCGCGTGCAGCGTGCCGAGGATCGAGCCGACCACGAACACGCCCATGAGCCGGCCGGCCGCGGCGCCGAAGAGCGCGTGCGCGGCCGCCGCCCCGGCGTTCGGCTCGACCGCGAGCGCCGCGAGCGGCAGCGCGTAGAGGTAGACGGCGTTCAGCGCCATGTACGCCAGCAGGCAGAGGCCGAGCCCGAGGAAGAGCGCGCGCGGCAGCGTACGCGCGGGATCGCGGATCTCGCTCGCGACGTACACGGGCGCGTTCCATCCGAGATACGTGAAGAGCACCGGCGAGAGGGCGAGGCCGAAGGCCGCGAGCGGCGCCGACGGCGCGCCGTCCGCGGCGAGCGGCCGCAGGCGGCCGGCGTCGCCCCCGCCCGCGACGAGCGCGGCGCCGACGAAGAGCGCCGTGCCCCCGAGCTTGAGCCAGCCCCCGAGGTTGTTGACCTGCACGCCGCGCCGGACCCCGACGTAGTTGACGGCCGACGTGCCGACCGTCGCCGCGACCGCGAGCGCGAGGGCGCCCGTCGATCCGAGCCCGACATGCGGCGCCACCGCCTCGCCGAACGCGGCGGCGAGCGACGCCACCGTGCCGGCGTAGATCACGAAGAAGCTCAGCCAGCCGACGAGGAACCCCGCCGCGGGATGCCATCCCTCGCGCAGGTACGCGTAGTCGCCGCCCGCGCGCGGGTACATCGCGCCGAGCTCGGCGTTGGCGAGCGCGCCCGCCAGCGAGAGCAGACCGCCGACGAGCCAGGCGGCGAGGACGAGGTCCGGACGCGGCAGCAGCGCGGCGACCGCGGCCGGCGTGAGGAAGATGCCCGAGCCGATCACCGACGACACGACCAGCATGGTGGCATCGAACGTCCCGAGCTCGCGCGCGAGCCGATCCCGCGGATCGGCGCCGTGCGCGTCCGTGTCGAAGCCCGCCGTCACCGCCACGCCCGTCCCGTAGCACGAACCCGCCGCGGCAGGGTCACGGTCCGGCCACGGCTCCTCGCCCGCCCTGCACGACCGGCGGGCCGGCGGCGCGGGACAAACACCGTTGCGTTCTCGAGGATGGACTCGCGGCCGCAAACGAGTAGATTGCGCGCGCCTCGCCGGACGCCTCGACGTCGGCGTGGCCGGGAGGAAAAGTGACGGCGACGACGGGCGGCAGGCTTCGCAGGATCAACTGGGTCACGACGCTCTTCCTGCTGTCGACGCCGCTCGTCGCGGCGGTATGGGGCGCGCTGCACATCAGCGCGATGGGCATCGGCGCGAGCGAGCTCGCGGTCTTCGCGTTCTACGTGTGCGCGACCGGGTTCAGCATCACCACCGGCTACCACCGCCACTTCGCGCACGGGGCCTACGAATGCTCGCGCGTCGTCAAGGTGTTCTACCTCCTCTTCGGCGCGGCGGCGTTCCAGCACTCGGTGCTCTCGTGGTGCTCGGACCACCGCCGCCATCACAAATACATCGACCGCGACGAGGACCCCTACAACATCACGCGCGGCTTCTTCTGGGCCCATATCGGCTGGCTCCTCGTCACGGACCACAAGCGGGCCGAGGACTTCTCGAACGTTCCCGATCTCGTCGCCGATCCCTGGATACGCCGGCAGCACGCCCATTACCTGCCGATCGCGGTCGTCATGGGCTTCGTGGTTCCCTTCGCACTCGGCGCGATGGTCGGCCATCCCTGGGGCTTCGTGCTCTGGGCGGGCGTGTTCCGCGTCGTGCTCGTCCACCATTCGACCTTCCTCGTGAACTCGCTCGCGCACCGCATCGGCCGGCGGCCGTATCTACGCGCGATCTCGGCCCGCGACAGCATCGTGACCGCGCTCCTCACCTTCGGCGAGGGCTACCACAACTTCCACCACCGCTTCGCGACCGACTATCGCAACGGCATCGGCCGCGCCGCCTGGGATCCGACGAAGTGGCTGATCCGCGGGCTCGAGATGATCGGACTCGCCTGGGAACTCCGCCGCGTCCCGACCGAGCGCATCGTGGCAGCCGAGCTCGATTGCGACTCCGAACGACTCTCCGAGCGCCTCGCGCGCGTGCGCGGAAGCTCCGAGCAGGCGGTCGCGCACGTCCGCGCGCGCTTCGCCGAAATGGCCGCGAGCGTGCAGCGCGCCGCCGCCGCGCTCACGACACGCGAGCGCGAGGTCGCCCTCGCCCGCCGGCGACGGGGCCGCGACCGCGCCGGACAGCTCCGCCCCCTGCGCGCCGAGCTGCGGGCGGCCCGGCTCGAGATGCGCGCGGCCCGCGTCCGTTGGCACGCCGTCCTCGCCGAGCTGCTCGAAGGCCCCCTCGCGGTCTCGCCCTCCTCGTGACTCGACGCCGGGCGCCCGCGTCTGGCGCGGACGTTGCACCGCCAGCGGACATGGATTCCTCGCCGCGGAGAACCCCGCGCTCCCGCGAGGGCGCGGCCGCGCTCGTTCCCGTTCCCGGGAATGCCCGGCGGCGCGCCTTCGCAGCGCTGGCAATGCTCGCGTTCGCCGCCGGACGTCCGGCGGCGGCGGCGGCGATCTCCGCCGACGAGGTGATGCTGCGGTCGCTCGAAGCGCGCAACCTCGGCGACCAGATCTATCGCGCCTACCGGGTCGAGTTGATCGCGCGCGACGGCGGCGCCGTCACCCGCACCGTGTCCATGTATCGCAAGCACTGCGACGGAGCCTCCAAGCAGCTCGTCGTGTTCCGCGAGCCGTCCGACATCGCCGGAACGGCGTTCCTCAGCTGGATCCATCCCCATCGGATGCCCGACATGTGGCTCTACCTGCCCGAGCTCGGACGGCCCCGGCAGGTGAACGCCGCAACCCGGGGCGAGAGCTTCCTCGGCTCCGACTTCACGTACGAGGATCTCGGCGCGCCGACCTGGGACGCACGGACGCACCTCCTCGTCGACGCGCCGCTCGTCGACGGCGAGCCGACGTACCGGATCGAGAGTCGGCCGCGCGCCGTCGAGCACTATGCCCGCATCTTGACCTGGGTGCGACAGACGAGCTTCCTGCCGACGCGCGTCGAGTACTTCGACGCGCGTGACGCGCTCGAGAAGGTGGGCCGCTACCCTGGCGTCCGCATCGTGGACGGCATTCCGACGCTCTCCGCGCTCGAGATGGCGAACGTGCGAACGGGACACCGGACCACGGTCACCCTGCTCGACGCGGAATACGATCGCCCGGTCGACTGCGCGATCTTCAGCCAGCGCAGGCTCACGCGTGCCCGCCCGTGACCCGTTCCGGCGGCAGCACGCGCTCTTCGCGTTCGTCCTGATCATCGGAGCCGCATCCGGCCCCGCAACCGCCGCCGAGCTCCGCTCACCCGACGGCCGCATGAGCCTCGCCGGCTCGCTCGCGACGTGGGACGTGATCCGCCTCCACGAGCACACGCCGAGCGAGCGTCCCACGGGCCTCCTCGACCTCCGCCTCGACGCGACGACGACCGACCGCTGGCGCGTCTTCGCCTCGCTCCGCGCCGGCTACGACGGGAAGATCGGCCATCCGCGCGGCGGCAACCACTTCCTCGCGCTCGACGAGGTCTACCAGTCAAAAGACGTTTTCCTGAACCTCGACGAAGCCTACGTCGACCTCTACTTCGAGACCTTCGAGCTCCGGATCGGCAAGCAGAAGATGTCCTGGGGGCAGCTCGACGACCTGCAGCCGACGGACCACGTCAATCCCGAGGACCTGACCGAGTTCTACTTCCGGCCCGAGCTCGAGCGGAAGATGGGCGTCCCCGCGGTGCGCTGGACGGGCTACGCGGGGGCGACGACGCTCGACCTCGTGTGGAACCCGATCTTCACGACCTCGCGCCTCGCGGCGCCCGGGGACCGGTGGTTCGCGCCGCTGCTCCGCATCCCCGCCGTCTTCGATACGCCCTTCGGCGCGGTTCCCGTCGCCACCCGCTATCCCGACGTCGACCCGCCGCCGCACACGTTCGCGAGCTCCGACGTCGCGTTCCGCCTGAAGCACTTCCACGAAGGCATCGAGGCGTCGCTCACCGGCTTCCACGGCTGGGACAAGTGGGGCCAGACCTACGAGGGGCGCAGCACGGCCACCGTCGCCCCGACCGGCGACGCCGCGCACCCGCTCGCCGCGAACGTGGACGTCACGATCGTGCCGGCGACGCGCCGGATCACCGTCCTCGGCGCCGACCTCGCGATGCCGTTCCTCTGGTTCGCGCTCCGCGCCGAGGCGGCGTGGATCCATGGGCGCGGCTTTCCGCTGCGCGTGCAGGAGACCCTGGCGGGCGATCCGCGGCTCTTCCAGGTGGTCGGCGAGGCCGCGGCGCGGGTGGCGCACACGGGCGAGCCGGAGACGGTCGCGCTGCCGCTCCCGCCCGCGGCGCTCGGGCGCGAGTGCCTGCAATGGGGCATCGGCCTCGACTGGTTCGTCACCGAGCGCGTCTCGCGCCGGCTCGTGGGCCGCGAATGGCTCGCCGGCACCTTCGTCCTGGCGCAGCTCCTCCAGACGGTCATCTTCGATCACGACGCCGCCTTCATCGACGACGCCGTCGAGCATCTCCTCGCCGCGACGATCCGGCAGGCCTTTCTCGACGAGCGCCTCGGCGTCGAGCTGAAGGCCGTCCTCAATCCGAACCACGGCGACTGGTTCGTCTGGCCCCAGGCGTCGTACCGCCTGACCGAGAGCCTCTCGGCGATCGCCGAGGCCCGCATCATCGGCGGCTCACCCCGACAGACGATCGGCCAGTACCGCGATCACGACGGCATCAAGCTCGGCATACGCTGGTCGTTCTGAGCCGCGTGCTCACCGGTCGTTGTCGTCGTCCACCTCGAGGACGAGCGTCGCGACGGCGTCGGCGGGCGTCGGGTCGGCCCCGGGGCCGGCGGCCCGGATCGCGAGCTGGCAGCGCGCCGGCGTCCCGCCCGGCGAGAAGAAGTCGGCGGCGGTGACGGTGAGAGCGAGCGCCGCCGCTTTGCGCTTGCCGGCGGCGACGACCAGGCGGTCCTGCGCGCCCGCGACCCGCGGCGCGAAGTCGGGGCCGGCCGTGACGATCCCGGCCGGACAGTTGCCGGTCTCGACCGCGACGCGGATCTCGTGTCCCGGCGTGCCGCGGTCGGCGACCGCGTCCTCGTTCCGCACCTTCACACGCAGGCGCAGCGTCTTCACGGCGGCGCCATCGCGCAGCCGTACGCGCTTCGGACGGCGGAAGCCGGCGATGCTCGAGTCGTGTCCGCCGACGCCCGGCCCGGGCGTCGCCGTCGTCTGCGGGAAGACGAAGGTCGGCGTCGGCGCCGGACCCGCGCCGACCGAGAAGCGCCGGTCGACGCGCGTCACGTTGCCCTGCCGGTCCGCGACCGCGACGCGAAGGTGCGCGCTCGCGACGTCCACGAGGGGCGGCGTCAGCGCGACCGACCAGATGCCGTCGCCGGCGGCGGTCGCGAGGTCCGCGAGCTCCGCGCCGGGCTCGCGGCCCGCGATCGACACGTCGGCCGTGATCGAGAGCGAGCCGGCCGCGAGCCCGGAGTCGGCGTCGGCCGCGCCGATCAGGAGCGAGCCGAGCGCACCGCCGTTCCATCCCGGGCGCGGCAGCGTCACCGCGAGCGCGGGGCGGAGGTCGTCGAGGAACCAGCCGTACCCGTTGGTGGTGAGATCGATCGGACAGCCGAGATCGATCCAGCGCGCGATCGTGCGCTTCTCGTCCTCGCCGAGCGCGGGAACGCCGCTGCCGGGCGGCGGCATGATCGTGCCGGTGTAGTCGAGGTCGGCGGCGTTCGGATCGGCAGCGCTCGGCAGCGTCGCGCGCACGCCCGGCGTCGACTCGGTCGGGTGGTCGGCGTTGGCCCAGCCGTCGAGACGCTCGCCGAAGATCTTCCAGACGAGCAGCGACCGCCGGCTCTGGAAGCTCCGCACGTAGCGGCTCGCGTTGGTCTGGCGCCAGCGCGTCGGACCGACCGGCGCGTGGCCCCAGCGAGCGTCGCGATCGTCGGCGAGACGCGCGTAGTCGCCCGGCACCCCGCCGACCGACGCGAGGTCGTCGAGCACGAGGTTCCCGGGCGGGCTCGCGACGGTCTTGGTGTGGCACGGCACGCAGCTCCGCTGCAGGAGCGGCCGCACGTCGCGCAGGAACTCGACGGTCACGGCCGGCGCCGGCTCGATCCGCGTCGTCGGCGATCCGTCGAGCGCCGCCGTCAGCAGCGGCGTCTCGTGCACGAGGTCCGCGACCGGGAAGCCCGGCTGCCCGGCCGCGGTCGCGTGGAAGTCGAGCGGCAGCTGGCTGTGCGCGTGGCAGCCGCCGCAGTCGTAGCGCGCCTCGCCCGGCCGCACCTGGTGCCAGGTCTGGGCCATGTTGAGGACGAGCCCGCGCCGGCCGAGCGTCTGGAACGTGAACGGCGTGTCGGCGGGGATGCGGGCGAGGAAGCTCGTGTCGGGCGCGCCCTCGGGATCGAGGAGCGGCGCGCCGCCCGGACCCGCCTTCCGCACCGGGATCTCGCCGAGGATGCGCAGGCGCTCCATGGCGTGGCTCGCGAACAGCGGCCCGCCGCTCGGGCCGCCGTGCGGCCCGTAGCTCCGGTGCGTGTTCGGCTCCATGGCGAGGAGGCGGATGGCGTACACCTCGTCGTCGTCGTAGCGGCCGGCGTCGGCGCCCTGCCACTCCCAGTTGCTGCTCTGGCCGTTCTCGGCGGTATTGAAGGCGTCGAGCCCGTCGAAGGTGTTCGACCACGAGGGCACGAACCCCGGGAAGCTCTCGCGCTTCAGGAGGCTGCTCGTGCCGACGAGGCCCGTCGCCGTGCCGGCCGGGAGGGCGGGGTGCTCCGCGCCGTCGTTCGGCAGCCACGGCAGCACGTCGGGCTGGTCGACGCCGTGCACGCCGCGATACGGCACGACCGCGCGCGGCCACGCCTCGTTGTAGCCCGGGTCGTTCTTCACGAGCACGAGGTCGCCCGGCGCGTCCACGACGTCGCCGTTCGGCACGAGGTAGATGCCGGCGTCGTACGCGGGCGTCGTGATCGGACGGTCGAGGTCGTTCGCCGGGCCCGGCGTCCACACCACGAGGAGGTCGTTCGCGGGCGCCGCCGACGGATGCGTGAACTTGCCGACGCGGACGCCGCCCGCCCCGACCGGCGCGGCCTCGTCGTTGCCATGCGTGAAGGGCGTGATCGAGAACATGCCGAAGGGCGTGAACGCCATCCGGAAGTCGTAGCGAAAGCCGCCCCCGACGGTCTGCGCGATCGCCGGGTTGTCCTCGGGGAACGCCGGGAAGAACGCGGGCGTGCCCGCGGGCGGACCGACCGGCATGCGGTAGAGCGCGCCGAAGCCGTTGTTGTTGAGGTTGTAGTAGTCCTCCACGACGAGGTCGCCGTTCGAGAGCTGGGTCATGAAGTGGAAGGCCTGTCCGCTCCGGAAGGCGCTCACGACCGGCTGCCAGCGGCGCCCGTCGGGCCAGATGGACCAGATGCCCCACATGCGGCCGTCGCGGAGGCCCTGGCTCTCGAGCGTCGAGTAGGCGATGCGTCCGTCGCGGAGCGGCGTCGGGTGGAGCGCGCTCCCGATGTTCATGGGCGCGATCTGGGTCACGTTGCCGCCGTCCTCGTCCATCACGAAGAGCTGCAGCGTCGGATTGGTGAGGCCGCGCGGCGGCACGAAGCCGTTGCGGTTGCTGGTGAACGCGAGCTTCCCGCCGGCGACCGGTGCCGGGCCGAGGTTCAGGATGCCGTAGCCGAGGGAGTCGCGGCCGCCGCCCGGATCGACCGGATTCGACTCGTCGAAGCTCCCCGCGCCCGTGTTGGGCGTGAACTCGCCGAAGGTGAGGCGCGTGATCGTCCGGGTCGCGAGTTCCAGGCGGTAGATGTCGGCGCCCTCCCACGGCAACCCGCGCTGAGAGTTGTAGGCGGACGGTCGCACGTCCGGGAACAGGCTGTAGTAGACGAAGCGGCCGTCGAACGAGACGAACGGATCCGTCACCGCGCCGTTGCCGCCGGCGACGAGCAACTCCTCGCCGCCATCGGGGCGCAGCAGCATCAAGTCGGCGCCGGGCTCGAGGCTCGCCGGGTGCGCCACTTCCGGCCAGGTCGTGGTGGTCGCGTCGCCGTAGCGCGGCTGGCGCACGTACACGATGTCGTAGTCGCGCGGCGCCGCCGTCGCCGCGAGCGGCAGCAACGTGACGGCGAGCGCCCAAAATGCGGCGCCGAGCGCGCGACGCGTCGGTCGATCTCGATGGATCATCGCCTCTCCCCCTCGCGGCCGGGCCGCCTCCGGGGAGGGAGCAAGCGCGGCGCCAACGGCATCCGACTTCTCCCGCGCCCCCATGCGCGCACGCGTCCGCGCACGCAGATGCCGACCGCGACGACCGGAGATGTGGGCGGCCGCGGCCGGCGCGATCTCGCCTTCGCGAAGCGGTGAAGGACGACCGATGCGCCTACGGCATGCGCCTGCGGCGGCGTCGTCAACGCCCGCCGCCGTCGCGCACGCCGCCGCTCAGTGCGCGCCGCCGGCGGCCATCCCCTCCCCCGCGGGCCGCAACATCGCCGCCGGGCGGTCGAGGAGGCCCTTCTTGGTCAGCTCGGCGATCGCCGCGTCCATCGTCTGCATGCCGTGCTGCTGGCCGGTCTGCATCGCGGACGGAATCTGGTGCAGCTTCGCCTCGCGGATGAGGTTCCGAACGGCCGGGATGCCGACCAGGATCTCGTGCGCCGCGATGCGGCCCCCACCTTTCCTCTTGAGGAGCCTCTGGGCGATCACCGCTTCGAGCGACTCGGAGAGCATGGTGCGGATCTGACCCTGCTGACCGGAGGGAAACACGTCGATGATGCGATCGACCGTCTTCGCCGCGCTCGAGGTGTGCAGCGTCCCGAACACGAGGTGTCCGGTCTCGGCCGCCGTCAGCGCGAGCGAGATCGTCTCGAGGTCGCGCATCTCGCCGACCAGGATCACGTCCGGATCCTCGCGGAGCGCGCTCTTGAGCGCCGCCGAGAACGAGCCGGTGTGCGGCCCCACCTCGCGCTGGTTCACCAGGCAGCGCTTCGACGGGTGGACGAACTCGATCGGGTCTTCCACGGTCAGGATGTGCGCGTCCCAGGTGTCGTTGATGTGGTCGACCATGGCGGCGAGCGTGGTCGACTTGCCCGAGCCGGTCGGCCCGGTCACGAGGACGAGGCCGCGCTCCTTCTCGCAGAGCTGCTGGAAGACGGGCGGGAGACCGAGCTGCTCCATCGACGGAATCACCGTTGGAATGCGGCGCAGCACGGCGCCCGGACCGCGGCTCTGTATGAAGACGTTCACGCGGAAGCGGCCGACGCCGTCGAGCGCATAGGCGAGGTCGAGCTCGTGCTCCTGCTCGAAGCGCGCCTTCTGCTCCGGCGTCAACACCGTCTCGACGCAGGCCATCACGTCCTCGGGACCCTGCGCCGGATGGGCGAGCGGCGCCAGGTCGCCGTCGATCCGCAAGCGCGGCGGCTGGCCGGCGCTCAGGTGCAGGTCGGAAGCGTTTTTGTCGACGGTTTCGCGGAGGAGCTGTTCCATGGTCGGCATGCGCGGGATCCCCTTTCGTGCGGCGCACCGCCAGTCGCAGCGCCCGCCGCGGCGCGGCGTCGAACGCCGCGGCCGGCACACGCTGCTGCAAGACACACGCCACCCGCGCGGCGTAGAAACACCCACGCTTCGGCGGTGCGACGCTCGTCCGAGCGACGCGCCGCCGACGAGGCCGTCGATTCGATGGCGCGTCCGCGTGGGCCGCGATGCCAGCCGCGTTGCTCGCCGGGTCCCTGCCGCGCGCTTGGCGTTTTCGCGACGTGGACCTGGTGAGCAATGCGGGCTAGGAGATCCGCCGATGCCGCATGCCATCTGCTCTGCCCCGTCGCGTACGACGACAGGCGTGACCCCGTCGATCGCGCCCGCCTCGTCGGCGCGGGTCCTCGCAGACGCGAGGCAGGCACCGTCCACCGGCCGGATCGGCCCATGAGCGCCCGTCGCCTGCGAGTCGCCGTTGTCGGACACGCGCAGCACGTGACGCTCGCCGCGGTGCCGGCGTTGCCGGCGCCCGGCGACATCCTCCATCTCGAGCACCCGACCTCCATCGCGGGCGGCGGCGGGGCGATCACGTTCTTCCAGCTCGTCCGCAGCCCGGCTGAGGTCCACTTCTTCACGGCGCTCGGCACGGACGGCGCCGGCGCGGAAGTCGAGGCCGCGCTCCGCGCGTCGCGCGCCACGATCCACGCCGCCCACCGGGCCCGCGCGCATCATCGCGACCTCGTCCTCGTCACCCCCGACGGCGAGCGCACGATCATCGTCTTGCAACCGCCGCTGCACCCGAAGATCGGCGATCCGCTGCCGTGGAACGTGCTCGCGGATTGCGACGCCGTCTTCTTCACCGGCGACGACCCCGCCGTGCTGCGCGCGGCGCGCGCCGGGCGTCTCCTGGTGGCGACGGCCCGGCGCGCCGCGGTGATCGCGGCGGCCGGCGTCGAGGTGGACGTCCTCGTCGGTAGCCTGAACGACCCGCGCGAGTCGGCCAACGACTACCCGGTGCCGCCGCGCGCGCTCGTGCTGACCGACGGCGCGCGCGGCGGCCGCGTCATCACGGCGTCCGGAAGCGAGCCGTTTGCCGCCCCGCCCGCGCCCCTCCGCGTCGCGGGCTCCTACGGCGCGGGCGACAGCTTCGCGGGCGCCCTCACGTGGTACCTGGTCGCCGGTCTCTCGCTGAAGGACGCGTGCGAGCGCGCCGGGCCGCACGGCGCCGCGGTGCTGGCGGGAACGAACCCGCTCGAGCATCAGCGACCGCTCGCGTGAGCGCGCCGGCCGGCAGCCCGGCGCTCGCGCGCGCCGTCCCGGACCCACCCACCGCCGACACCGAACGCGGACGGCGCGCGGCAGACCGAGGCTCCGCCGGCGGTGCCCGATCGAGCCGGGACACCAGCCCTCAGCGCGGCGGCTTGACGCGCATCTCCTTGGTGGCCGGCGGCGCCGTCACCAACCCGCCGTGCGGCACGAGCAGGCACAGCTCGTCGGCGGGATCGGCGCCGGGCCCGCTCGCCGCGCCCCAGTAGACCGTCGCGAGCGCGAGCGGCCCGCCGCTCAGGCTCGTGACGCCGCAGTTCGTCGCGATCGGGTCGGGGGCCGCGTTGTTGCCGAAGACGTTCGTCTTGCTCACCACCAACGCCCGCCCTCCGTCCTGCACGTCGATCCCGACGCCGACGTTGCCGACGATCGAGCTCTTCGTGATCACCGTGTCGCTGCCGTCCACCTCGATACCCCGGCGATTCCCATGGGCGAGCGCCCCGACGACGACCGTACGATCACACGCGTTGAGGTCGAAGCCGCTGCCGCCGTTCGCGAGCGCCGCGTTGCCCTGGTAGACGACGTCTTCTCCCTGCTGGTCGAAGCCGTCCTCGTCGTTGCCGAGACTGACGTTGCCGGCGACGAGCGAGAACGCGTTCACCTGGTTGAAGCCGTCCGCTCCGTTGTGCAGGGCGACGTTGCCGCGGATCACGGACGACCGCGCGCCGTCGAGCTGGAAGCCGCTGCCGCCGTTGTCCGCGGCGGTGTTGCCGACGACGACCGCCCGGTCGCCCGACAAGCGCAGTCCGTGGCTGGCGTTCGCGACGAAGACGTTGCCGCCGATGGCGAGATCCTCGGCCGACGAGTCGAGGCCGCGGCCATCACCCGAGCCCGTGACGGTGAACCCTTTCCCGCGCTTCCCGAACGTCGTCCCCGACTCGGCGATCCGTACCACGTTGGCGAAGGCCCCCACGGCATCGATCACCGTCGCCTTGGCGCCGAGTCGCGAGACGACCACGCACCGCTTGCTCACGTGGACGACGCAGTCGCAACCGGTATCGACCTGTCCGGCCTCCTCGCCCACGCCGGCGAGGGAGCCGTCCTGGTTCAGATCGCCGTAGCGTCCGGGACCGACCTCGACGGTGTCGCCCGGCCGCGCGTTCGCGATGGCCCGGCTGATCGTGCGGCAGGCCGTGGCGACGGTTGCGCCGCACGTCGGACCGTCGGTCCCGTTCATGGCCACCAGGAGCTTCGCGGCCTCCGCCACCACCGGCAACGCCGTCACGAGCACGCTCACCAGCCCACCGATGCGCTTGTCCATGGCGTCTCTCCCTTGCGGGCTAGGCCCGCTTCGCGGCGCCGCGGCCGCTCGGCGGCGCGACCGGCAGGTCCCAGAGCGCGGCGATCTCGGGGTCGTCCTCGTCCCAGACCCGCCGATGCAGCTCGGCGATCAGGTCCGGATGCCGGAGCAACTCCTTCCGCTGCGCGGGACCGATCTCGTCAGGCCCCTTGTGCACGACCTCGTCGAGCAACGCGGCGTGCGCGGCCCGGATGCTGGCGCGGAGCGTGCGCCCCGGCCGCAGGAGCGCCTTGTGGAGCGCGTTCACGTACGGGTCGACGGCGGCCGCCACGAAGACGTCGGGGGGCGCCGGCGGCGTCGCGGCGAGCCGCGCCGCGACCGCGCGGATCTCGGGCGGCGGGTCGGTCTCCTCGGGCGTCAGGAACAAGCCGCGGTCGCGCGCGCGCGTCCCGGCCGCCACGCGGCTCGCGTGCACCGAGACCGGGATCGCCAGCACGAGCGCACCGATGATCGGCAGGATCCACCAGAAATAGGCGGGATTCAGCCCGAAGAGCGCCGCGCCCCACGCGCTCGCGAACACGGTGTCGAAGCCGTGCGCGCGGATCGCGTCGCGCCACGACGTCTCGGCGTCCTCGCGCGTCTGCGAGCGCCACACGACCGTGCGTCCGATGAGGTTGGTGAAGACGAATCGGCTGTGGAAGGCCATGCGGATCGGCGCGAGGAGGCTCGACAGCAGCACGTCGAGCACGACGCTCGCGAGCAGGCGCAGCACGCCGCCGAACGCCCGCGCCTGCCCGTGCACGGCGATCAGCAGGACGCTCAGGATCTTCGGGACGAAGAGGATCATGCCGGTGATCGCGAGCAGCGCGAGCGCCCAGTTCGGACGCCAGATCGGCCACTCGGGAAAGAGGCTCGGACCCGACGGGAAATAATCGGGCTCGAAGAACACGTTCGCGACCGCCTCCCACGTGCTGAGCAGGAGAAACGTCGCCCACAGGAGCGCCGATACATACGAAAGCGCGCCGTTCAGGAAGAGCGTGCGGTGGGCGCCGAAGAGTCCTTCCGTGAAGAGGAGGCGCAGGTGCTGGAGGTTCCCCTGGCACCAACGGCGGTCGCGGCTCATCTCCTCGAGGAGCGTCGACGGCACCTCCTCCCACGAGCCCCCGAGATCGTAGGCGAGCCAGGTGGTCCAGCCGGCGCGCCCCATGAGGGCCGCCTCGACGAAGTCGTGGCTCAGGATCTCGCCGCCGAGCGGCGGCTTCCCGGGCAGGCGCGGGAGCGCGCAGTGCTTGATGAAGGGCGCGGTCCGGATGATCGCGTTGTGGCCCCAGTACTGGCCGTCGCCGAGCTGCCAGAAGTGCAACCCCGCCGAGAACATCGGGCCGTAGACGCGGCTCGAGAACTGTTGCACGCGCGCGAAGAGCGAGCGGCGCTGCACCGCGATCGGCACGGTCTGGATGACGCCGACGTCGGCATGGCGCCGCATGAGCTCGACGAGGCGGACGAGGGTCGCGCCCTGCATCACGCTGTCGGCGTCGAGCATCACCATGAAGGGGTAGCGCGCGCCCCAGCGCCGGCAGAAATCGGCGACGTTGCCGCTCTTGCGCCGCAACCGCACCCGGCGTCGGCGATAGAAGATGCGATCGAAGCCGTCGACGTCGCGCGCCCACGCCGCCCACGCCTCTTCCTCGCGGACGATCGTCTGCGCGTCGGCGGTGTCGCTCAGGACGAAGAAGTGGAATTGGCCGGCCGCCCCGATCTTCGCGAGCGATTCCTCGATCGCGCGCAGGCCGGCGAAGACGCGATCCACGGGCTCGTTGCAGATCGGCATGACGATCGCGGTCGGTCGCCCCTCGACCTCGGGATCGGGCGCCGCCGCCGGAAACGGCACGCTCGTACCGGGCGCGCGCGTGATCGCGAAGCGGTCGCCGCGCACGAGGCACCAGAAGCCCATGAGCGCCGCCCAGAACCCGATCGAGATCCACCCGAAGAGGACGCCGAACACGACGACGATCGCGATCTCGAGCGGGGTCCCGCCGCCGCGCGGCAGCACGCTCACCATGAAGCCGCTCGCGACCACGGTCGGCAGCAGCACGAGGGTCGCGAGCAGCAGCCGGCGACGGAACGCGACCCGAGTCCACGCGAGCGCGCGCCGGCGCCGCCGGAATGCCTTGCGCGCCTCGGCGCCCGGCGTCCGGCCCCGCAGGCGGCCGAACCACCGGTGCAGGAGGCGCCGCTCCATCGGCTCGGGCGCCATCGACGTGCGCTGGAGAGGCGGCATCGCGTCGAAGCGGCCGCCGCTGACCGGCGCCGTGCGCAGCGTGCCGCGCGCGGCGGCCGCCGCTCCGACCCCGGGCGCCGGCGCCGCGACGCCCGTCCCGAGCCGCCACGCGAGGAAGGGCTCGACCCGTCCGTCCCACGGACGCGGCGGCACCGGGTGGCGCTGCAGGAGAAGCGTCCGGAGCTGCGCGAGCGTCACGTCGACGGCGTCGCTGCCCTCTTCCCACGGCTCGCTCATCGCGAGCGCGACGGCTTCGCGCGCGAGGCTGTCGCGCTCGCCCTCCGCGACGCCGAGCGCCGCGAGATACGCGACCGCCCGCACGTGCGCGAGCCTCCAGTCCTGGAGGAGGCGGTGGCCCGGGCCTTCGAGACGCAGGCGGCCGGGCTCGGTCGGGCCGTCGATGGTCATGCGTAGGGCCGGGCCGGCCAGGGGCTCGAGACGTTTGTCCATCGGCTCAACGGAGGTAGCGGGGGCCGATCATGGCACGGGAAGCAGACGATTGGCACGCGCCACCGATCCGAGCCAATGGGCGCTCGGTCGGGGGGTGCGGCGCTGGGTCGCCCGGTCGACCTCGACGATGCCGAACCGCGGCGCGTACCCGAAGGCCCATTCGAAGTTGTCGAGCAGGCTCCAGTACAGGTAGCCGAGGACCGGGATCCCGTCGGCGAGGCACGCGCGCACGCCGCGGAGCGCCCGCGCGACGTACTCGACGCGCTCGCGGTCCTCGTCGACCGCGACGCCGTTCTCGGTGACGACGATGGGCGCCCCGGTGAGCGCGTGCGCGCGCCGGACGCAGGCCTCGAGGGCGTCGGGATAGAACTCCCAGCCCATCTGGGTCAGGCGGGCGTCCGGCGCGGGCCGGCGCGGGCCGTCCGGGCCGACGAGCGTCCGCGTGTAGGTCTGCACCCCGAGGAAGTCGTCGCCGCGCGCGGCTTCGAGGAACACGTCCTCCATGTCGCGACGCTCCCGGTCGCGGAGGGCCTCGCCGCCGTCGACGGCCTGCCAGTCCTGCATCGCGAGCGTGAGCCCGATCGGCGCCCGTCCGGGAGCGCTCCGGATCGCATCGACCGCGAGCCGATGCGCACCGATCAGCACCTCGTTCGCGCGCAGGCGGAGCCCGGGGTCGCGCGCGCCGGGCGGAAAGAGTCCCCAGCGGTGCCCGACGTCGGCCACGATGTTCGGCTCGTTGATCGTGCAGACGCGGGCCACGACGTCGCCGAGCCGCGCCGCCGCACGCGCCGCGAAGCGCGCGAAGACGTCGGCCGTCGCGGGCTCCGTCCAGCCGCCGCGGGCCGCCACCCAGCGCGGCGTCGTGAAGTGATGAAACGTGACGATCGGCGCGAGCCCGCGCGCCAGACACGCGTCGCACACGCGCCGGTAGTGATCGAGCGCGGCCGCCGAGAACTCGCCGTCCTCCGGCTCGATCCGGCTCCACTCGAGCGAGAAGCGATAGGCCCCGAACCCGAGCCCGGCGAGCAGATCGAGGTCGTCGGGATAGCGGTGATAGTGATCGCAGGCGTCGCCGCTCGGCTCGCGGCAGGGGGTATCGGCGCCGTGCTCCCAGGCCCACCAGTCGTTGTTCCAGTTGCCGCCCTCGACCTGGTGGGCGGCGGTGGCGGCGCCCCAGACGAAGCCGTCGGGAAAGGCGTCGCTGGAGCTCGGACGCGCAGTCACGCGGCAGGTATGGGAGGCGGCGTGCGCGGCGTCAAGCGCGCGCGGCGCATCGCGGCCGCAACGCATCGGACGAGCAGACGCCACGGCGGCTTTCTGGCACAATGCCCGCTGCATGCCCTCGCGGCCCGCGCGCACTCCGGCCACGCTGCTCGCGGTCCTCGTGGCGATCGTTCTCATGACCGCGACCTCGGAGCCGAGCCGCGCCGACGCGCCGCCGCCAGAGCCGCCGAGGCCGGTCTGCCCCCTCGAGTCCGCCGTGCGCATCGAGAGCGACACGCCCGTCTGGGAGGACGATCCGGTCCCGGCGCCGAAGAAGAAGGCGTGGGAGGACGCCCTCGGCGGGCAGATCGCCGCCCGCCCCGCCGTGCGGGCGCGCATGAAAGGCTGGCCGGCCGTCGCCCTCGCCGACCGCGCGGCGCTGCCCCGCGACGACCGCGCCTTCCTCACGCGGCTCGCGCGCGACACGTGGCGCGGGCTCGACGCCTTCACGGACCGCGAGCACGGCCTCCCGGTCGACCACGTGCGCATCGAGAGCGACGGCGACGGCACGCCCGGCGGCGTCGTGGGCGACTACACCAACATCACGAACGTCGGGATGCACCTGATCGCGGTCGTCGCCGCGCACGCGCTCGACCTCGTCCCGGAGCGCGACGCGCTCGCCGCGATCGAGCGCACCCTCGACACCCTCGACCGCCTCGAGACCCACGAGGGCTTCTTCTTCAACTACTACGACACGACGTCGCTCGAGCGCACCAGCAACTTCGTCTCGTTCGTCGACTCGTCGTGGCTGATCGCCGGTCTGATGGTCGCACGCGCCGCGTTCCCGACCCTCGCCGCGCGCGCGACGCCGCTCATCGACCGAATGGACTACCGCTTCTTCTACGACGAGAAGGTCGGCCTGCTGTCGCACGGCTACTTCGTCCACCGGCATGCGCGCTCGCGCTACCACTACGGCGTGCTCTACACCGAGGCGCGGCTCGGCGTGCTGCTCGCCGTCGGCAAGGGCGAGGTTCCCGAAGCAACGTGGTTCCGCATGGTGCGCACCTACCCCGCCGATTGCCTCGGCCAGAACCAGGCGCCGATCGCCGCCGCGCGCAAGACCGTCCGCGGCCATGAGGTCTGGGGCGGCTGGTACGAGTGGCAGGGCGAACGCTACGTGCCGTCCTGGGGCGGCAGCATGTTCGAGGCGCTCATGCCGCTGCTCGTCGTCGACGAGCGACGCGCCGCCCCGACGAGCCTCGGCCCGAACGACGTGGCGCACGCCGTCGTGCAGCGCCGCTACGCGCTCGAGACGCTCGGCTACCCCGTCTGGGGCCTGTCGCCCGCGGCGATCCCGAACGACGGCTATCGCGAGTTCGGCGTCCGGCCCCTCGGCATCCGCGGCTACGCCGCCGGCATCGTAACGCCGCACGCGAGCGCCCTCGCCCTCGCCGTCACGCCGGTCGACGCCACGGCCAACCTCCGTCGCCTCGCCGAACGCTACGACCTCTACGGCGACTACGGCCTCTACGACGCCGTCGACCCCGCGACCGGCCAGGTTGCGCGCGCCTACTTGGCGCTCGACCAGGCCATGACGCTCGTGGCCATCGCCAATCATCTCCGGCCCGGCGTCATTCCCGACCTCCTCGCCACCGACCCGATCGCCAAACGCGCCGTCGCGATCCTCGGCGACGAGCGCTTCTTCGAGTAGAAGACCCGCCGATGGCTCGGGTCGCCCTCGTCCACCTCGGGAAGGTCTACCCCAGCCGCGCGTCGGCACGCGACCCGAACGGCGTCCGGGCGCTCGACGACCTCACGCTCGAGGCCGCCGACGGCGAGCTTCTCGTGCTGGTCGGCCCTTCGGGCTGCGGCAAGTCGACGGCGCTGCGGCTGGTCGCCGGTCTCGAGGAGGCGACGAGCGGCGAGATCCGCATCGCCGGCGCCGTCGTAAACGACCTCCCGCCGCAGGCGCGGAACGTCGCGATGGTCTTCCAGGACTACGCGCTCTACCCGCACATGACCGTGCGGCGGAATCTCGAGTTCCCGCTCCGCATGCGCGGCGCGGGGCGGGCGGAGATCGACCGGCGCGTCGCGACGGTCGCGCGCCAGCTCGATCTCGCGGCGCTCCTGGACCGTCTGCCGAAGCAACTCTCCGGCGGCCAGCGCCAGCGCGTCGCCATGGGACGCGCGCTCGTACGCGAACCCGCCGTCTCGCTCCTCGACGAGCCGCTCTCGAACCTCGACGCCAAGCTCCGGGTCGAGGTGCGGGCCGAGATCGGCGCGCTCCAGGCGCGCACGCGCACGACGATGCTCTACGTGACGCACGACCAGGTCGAGGCGATGACGCTCGGCGAGCGGGTCGCGGTCCTGCACGCGGGCCGCCTCCAGCAGGTCGCGGCGCCGCGCGAGCTCTACGACCGGCCGGCGAGCGCGTTCGTCGCCGGCTTCATCGGGAACCCACCGATGAATCTCCTGCCGGGTCGCGTCGTCGCGAACGGCGACGGCGCGCGGGTCGCGGTCGCGTGTGGCACGCTGCGGGTCGCGGCGGAGGCCGTCGGCCGGCGATCGGCGACCGACGCCCCCGAGGTCACCGTCGGCATCCGCCCCGAGGCGCTCGCGCGCGCCGACCCCGGCGCCGCGAACGCGCTCCGGTTCGAGGTCGCGCACGTCGAGTGGCTCGGCCACGAGACGCTCGCGCACCTGCGGGCGCCGGCGCCCGCGGACGCGCGACGAGACGCGGAGCCCCGGGGCGCCGGCGTGGTGGCGCGCCTCCCCGGGCTGCACCCGCTCGCCGCCGGCGAACCGCTCGTCCTCGACGTCGACCCCGCGCGCGTCTATCTGTTCGACCGCGACGGCCGCGCGCTCGGATAGCGCCCCGCGAGGCTCCTCGGCGAGCTGCGCTCAGAACTCGAGGCGCACGTCGGCCGGGAGAGCGCGCAGCGTGACCTCCTGCGCGCCGAAGCCCTCGACAGGCGCGCCGTTCACCGTGACGCGCGTGAGCGGACCGGCGAGCGGCGGTTGCAGCACGAGGCCGCCCGCCGGAACGGTCAGGTCGCCGTCGAGATGGAGCACGAGCGCACGCGGGCCGTCGGTCCCGAGCGTGTAGGAGAGCACGCCCCAGTACGTCGGCAGGCGCTTCACGCCGACGCCGGGTGCGGCGAGCCAGTTCGATGGCACGCCGGCGGCGACGACCAGCGCCTGGTCGCGCTCGCGCTCGTAGGCGAGCATGGTCCGGAGCGCGCGCACGTAGCTCGACCCGACCCAGGTGTGCGGCATGTCGCCGATGAAGCGCGGCGCGTTCGGATCGCGCCAGACGATCTCGGCCCACTGGTTCCACGCCGGCGGCCGCTGGTCGCGGAGCAGCGCATCGAGGATCTCGTACGCGCGCTCGCGGTGCCCGAGCCGCACCATGGCCTCGACGTTGCGGAGCTCGTAGGGGCTGTAGCCGCTGCTGGCGCCCCGCCCCGCCAGCCGGTCCGCGACCGTGTCCCAGTAGCGCTCGAACGTCCGGTCGATCGCCGCTCGCGGCAGGTCGGACGCGAGGTCGGCGATCGTGATCGCGATGGCGCTCGACGTGGGGTCGAAGTCGGCGAGCTCGACCGACGCCGGGAGATAGTCGGTCGTGCGCGTCTCCATGACCCGCTTGATCGACGCGACGATGTCGGTCCGGAAGGCGTCCCGGAGCGCCGCGAAGCTCGCGGCGCGCTCGCTGTCGCCGACGACCCGCGCCAGCGCGGCCGCGTCGGCGACGCCGCGGAGCGCGAAGAAGTCGTCCCAGTACGAATGCACCGGGTGCGAGCTGTACCCTTCGTGGCTGATCGACTCCGGGAGGAGGCCGAAGAACACCTGGCGTCCGGGCTCGCGGTAGGCGTCGGTCATGCGGGTGGCTCGCGCGTTCGCGATCCAGTCGACGGCCCGCGTGACGACCGGCCAGAGCGCGTGCACGAAGCCGATGTCGCGCGTGAAGCGATAGTACTCGGCGATCGCGTAGATCAGCTCGCCGTTGCTGTCGTGCTCCGGCACCGGATCGGCGCCGCGCCGGTCGACGCAACACGGCACGCGGCCGTCCGGCAGCTGATACGGCGCGTACCAGGTGAGGAATCGCCGCACCTCCTCGACGTGCCCGGTCTTCAGCAGCACGTCGGACGTCAGTGCCCCGTCGCGGATCCACGAGCGCGCGTAGGTCCGCGACCCGGGCTGGATCGCGGAGCCGTCGCGATTGATGAGGATGTGGGCGATCATGGAGCGGAGCGTGTCGACGAGGCCGCGCGTCTCCTCCGGCAGCGTCACTTCGACGCGGCTCGTCTGCTCGGTCCATTCGCGCGCCACGCGGGTGCGCTCCGCATCGAGGTCCGCGACCGTCATGGTCGCGGCGCGTGCGATCGCCGGACCGGGATCGTGGAACGGGACCGCCAGGGCGACGACGCCCGGCGTGTCCGGCGCGACCGTCAGCCGATACGCGAGCGCGCCCGACGCCCATCCGAGCTGGTCGGCGACGTTGGTGTCGGGCGGCACCTTGCCCTTCAGCAGATACGGGCCGACGAGCCCCTGCTCGAAGGTCGCGCCGCCGAAGCGGTCGGGCGCCGTCAGCGACACGACGGCGCGCTCGCCGTTCACCCACACGGTGCGGCCGTCGAGCGTGAGGCTACGGATCGGGGTGACGCCGCCCACCATGTTCAGCGACTGCCACGGCGGCAGGACCTGGAACGGCCGGAGCGCGAGGAAGAGATCGACGTCGCGGACGCGGCCGCCAAGGTTCTCGAGGTCGTAGCGCAGGTACAGCACCGACGCGCCCGCGGGCCCGCCGACGAACGTCTCGATGCGCAGGCGCAGGTCGCCCTGCCGCCACGTGACCGACGGGATCGGCAGCGCGCGGTCCGCGAGGGCCTGCGTCGGCTGCGCGTCGCTCCAGGTCACGAGCGCCCCGTCGACGTAGAGAAACGGCTCGATCGTGAACGCGCCCTTGTCGACCTCGACGATGCCCTCCTCGCTGACGAGCGCCTCGTGGTCGTCGTCACGCGCGCCGACGACGGTCCAGTACGACTGCCGGCCGGTGAAGTACTTCGGGTAGGTGCCGCGGAAGGCGCCGGCGGCGACCGCCTCGAAGAACTGGTTCGGCGAGGTCGAGAAGGCGATCGGCTGCACCGCGAGGCTGCGGATCTCGTAGCCCTTGCCCTGGCTGCTTTGCGCGAGCGCGAGCCGGAGGTACCGCGACTCGCCGTCCGGCAGGTAGACGTAGCTCCGCCCGCCGCTCCCCGCCGTGCTGGCGTAGGCGACCGTCCACGCCTCCGCGTCGTCGGAGACCTCGACGCGATAGGTCGTGGCGTAGTGCTCGGGGTCCCAGTCGACGACGAGGCCGCCGTACTCGCGGGGCTTCCCGAAGTCGAGCTGGAGCCACTGCTCGGCGGCGAGCTCCCCGCTCCGCCAGCTCGTCTGCGGGTCCTGGTCGAGCACGAGGCGCGGCTCGTGGCCGGGCGCGAAGGTCGATGCCGTCACGACGGGCGGCAGGTCGGCGCGGCTCGGCGTCGCGCGCTCCTCGAGGCGGAGGTCGTCGATCCAGACCGAGCCCTTCCCGCCCTCGCCCGTCGTGATCGCGATCTCGACGAACGCGACCTTCTTCGGCGACGCGGGCCGCTTCTGCCCCCACGCGTACTCGAGGCGCGACTTCTTCACGACCACGTGCTGCCATTCCTTCCGGAAGACCCAGTCGCGGTGCACCCGCCACCAGACGTTGTCGTTGGCGGGCTCGATCAACTTGAACTCGAGGGTGTTCGGCGGGGCGTCGCCGCGGACGTCGAAGGTGAACGCGAAGTTCCCGGGCAGGGTGATCGGGAACGCCTTCCGCGCGATCACGAATCCGCCGCCGCCGCGAAAGTCGAAGTCGAGGCGCATCGCGTTCCCGGTGCGGCCGGCGTCCTGCGCGATCTCGAGGCTCGCGCCGGGCGACGCCTGAGCGCTCCAGCCCTGCACGTTCTCGAACTCGTCCAGCACCTGACCAGCCGCGCACGCCGTTCCCGGCGCGAGCCACGCCAGCGCGAGCACCGTCCCGACCGCCCACCGCCACATGCCCGCCCGCCTCCCCCTCACTGCTTCACGCTCCCGCTCGCGATGCCCTCGATGTATGAGCGCTGGAGCGCCAGGAACACGCCGATCACGGGTAGCACGGTGAGGACGGCCCCGGCCATCATCAATTCGGTGTCCTGCACATGCTCGCCGAGGAGATTCGCGAGCGCGACCGGGAGGGTCTGGAGGCGGCTGTCGCTCAACACCACGAGGGGCCAGAGGAAGTCGTTCCAGGTCCCCATGAAGGTGAAGAGGGCGAGCGTCACGAGGACCGGGCGGCAGAGCGGAACGACCACCGACCAGAAGACGCGGAGCTCCCCCGCGCCGTCGACGCGCGCCGCGTCGAGCAGGCTCTGCGGGATCCCGAGTGCGTATTGCCGCACCAGAAAGATCCCGAAGATGCTCGCGAGCCCCGGCACGAGGACGCCGAGGTAGGTGTTCACGAGCCCGAGGCCGCGCAACATGAGGAAGAGGGGCAGCATGCCGAGCTGGCCCGGGATGACGAGGGCCAGGAGCAGCGCCGCGAAGATGCGGTCGCGGCCCGGGAACCGGAGGCGCGCGAACGCATAGCCGGCGAGCGCGTTCAGCGTCACCGAAACGATCGTCGTGACGAGCGCGATCCCGAGGCTGTTCGCGAAGACGCGCGCCAGGTCGAGGCGGGTGACGAGCTCGCGGTAGTGCGCCAGCGTCGGCGCGCTCGGGAGCCAGCGCGGCGGCGCCGCGCTCGCCTCGCCGGTCGGCATGAGCGACGCCGACACCATCCAGACGAGCGGCAGCACGGTGAGGACCGCGCCCGCGGCGAGCGCCGCGTGCACGAGCACGGTCGCGACCCGGCGCCGGAGCGCATAGTCGCGGCGCACGCACCCCGCCGTCGCGTCCTGCACCCCCGGGCTCACGCCACCTCCGGCCGCGTGCCGACGGCGCGCGCGACGAGGCTCGGCACGAGCATCGCGAGGAAGAGCGCGACGGCGATCGCCGCGGCATAGCCCATGTTCCACCAGCGGAAGCCCTCGAGATACATGAGCAGCACGACCGAGAGCGTCGCGTGCGCGGGCCCGCCCTGGGTCATCACGTAGGGCTCGGCGAAGAGCTGCAGGTCGCCGATCAGTGTCATCACCGTCACGAACACGAGCGTCGGGCGCAGCGCCGGGAGCGTAACGTGGAGGAAGCGCGCGGCCACGCCCGCCCCGTCGACGCGCGCCGCCTCGTACAGGCGCTCCGGGATGCTCAGCAGCCCCGCCGCCAGGATCACCATGTTGAAGCCGAAGTTCTTCCAGATCGTCATGAGGACGATCGCGGGCATCGCCACGCGCGGGTCGCCGAGCCAGTCGACCGGGCCGACGCCGAGGAGCGCGAGGAGCGCGTTCAGGAGTCCGCTGCGCGGATGGAAGACGTAGCGCCAGACCACCGCGACCGCGACGAGCGTCGTCACCACCGGCAGGAAGAGCGCGGCCCGAAACGCCGGCTTCCAGCGCGTGAGCGGTGCGTGCAGGAGGAGCGCCGCGCCGAACGAGACCGCGATCGAGAGCGGCGCTCCGACGACGACGAAATACAGGGTGTTGCGGACGGCCGTCCGGAAGAGCGCGTCGTCGGCGAGGCGCGTGTAGTTGCCGAGTCCGACGACGCGCAGGTTCGACCGGCTCGCGACCGCATAGACGTCGAAGTCGGTGAAGCTCAGCAGGATCGACGCCGCGACCGGCAGGAAGAAGAAGACCGCGATCGCCGTGAGCGCCGGCGCCGCGAAGAGCCAGCCCACCGCGCCGCCGGCGAGGGTCGTCCGCCGGACGCGGCTCACGAGCGGACCCCTCCATCCGGCGCGGCGTGGGCGCGCGCGCCGTCGCCGGCGATATCACGGCCATCGGTGACGCGGCCGGCGCGCCGTGCGGCCGCCCGGTCGAGCATCCACCGCCGCTTCTCGAGCATCGCGTCGACGTCCCGGTCGAGAGCGGCGAGCGCGGCGTCGAGCGCGACGTCGCCGCGCACGACGCCCTCGGCGTGCTCGGTGATCTTGGCGGCGATGCGCTCCCACTCGGGGATCGTCGGCGGCGCTTGCACGCGCGCGAGCTGCCGCCAGAACGCAGCCGTCCGCGGCGCGTCGGCGAGGCCGGCCGCGCGCCACGCGCTCGGCCGCGCCGGGAGATCGCCGGTGAGGCGCCAGAAGGCGAGCTGCTGGTCCGGCTCGGCGAGGTAGGCGATCCAGCGCCACGCCAGGTCGACGCGCGGGCTCGTGCGGACGACCGCGAGGCTCGCGCCGCCGGCGAGCGACACGCCCGGCCCCTCGCCCGCGAAGGTCGGAAGCGGCGCCGTCGTCCACGCATCGGCGAGGGCCGGCAGGCGACGGGTCATCTCGCCGAGGTTCCACGGGCCGCTGATCAGGATCGAGAACCACCCCGCCGCGAAGTCCTGGTAGACGTTCGCCGACCGGGCGGCGCCGGCGCGCGGCGCGAGGCCGCGCTGGAAGAGCGATCGGTAGAAGTCGAGCGCGGCGCGGAACGCCGGGCTCCGGAAGGCGCCGAAGCGGTCGCCGTCGCGGAGCAGGGTCGCGCCCCGCTGCATGGCGAAGATGACGGGCGGCTCCCACTCGGTCATCGGCAGGAGCACGGCGTAGCGCTCGCCGCCGTGCACGAGCCGCTCCATGGCCGCGACCCAGCCCTCCCAGGTCGCCGGCGGCGCATCGACACCCGCCTCCCGGAGCAGATCGCGGCGATAGAAGAGGACGCGCGTGTCGACGTACCAGGGAACGCCGAAGCGCACCCCCTCGATCGCGGTCGCGGCGACGACGCCGGGGAACTCGTCGGCGCCCGCGGCGAGATCCGCGGCGGCCGGCGTGGGGACGTCGGCGAGCGCCGCCCGCGCATCCTCGACCGGCGCCAGCGCCCCGAGCGCCGCGAGCTCCGCGAGCCAGGTGTTCCCGACCTGCACTACGTCCGGCATCGCGTCGCCGACGTACGCCGTGAGGAGCTTCTCGTGCGCCGCGCTCCAGGGAATCTGCTGCACCCGCACGCGCGCCCCGGGGTGGCGCCGCTCGAACTCCGGCACGAGCCGTTGGACGACCTCGCCCTCGCGGCCCATCGCCCAGAACTCGAGGACGTCCGCGTCCGCCCCGGGCCGGCACCCGGCGGCCGCGGACGCCGCGGCGAGCCCGGCAACGAGGACGGCCAGCACGGGAATGCCGCCGAGGTCCGTGCGCAATCGCATGCGGCCTCCACTGTAGCGGCGATCGTGCCGCCGTACATCGCCGAGAATGACGCCGTCCCCCCGAGCGCCGCGGCTTGACCGATCCGGCGCCCTGTACCAATAGGAGCGCCCAACGTGTCCGCCGACAGATCCGCGACGGTTCCCGCCCGCCGTCGTCGCGCCGCCGCGACGATCGCGCTCGTGCTCCCGCTGTTCCTCGCAACCGCGGCCTTCGGCGCACCGTCGCCGAAGGCGTCTCCGAAGCCGTCGCCGCCCCCGATCTTCGGCTTCGACAACGTCGCCAACAAGGCGCGACAGCTCGCGACCGAGCCGTTCAAGGCCCCGCCCCAGGTTCCCGAGTGGCTCGGGAAGATCAACTACGATCAATGGCGGGACATCCGCTTCCGGACCGACCAGACGCTCTGGCGCGAGCCCACCGGGCCGTTCCAGGTGCAGTTCTTCCACCCCGGCCTCTTCTACGACCGCACCGTGGTCGTCAACGTCGTGGACGGCCACACGTCGAAGCCCCTCACCTTCTCGCCGAGCCAGTTCGACTACGGACGCAACGACTTCGCAAGCCGCGTACCGCAAAGCCTCGGCTACGCCGGCCTGCGCCTGCACGCGCCCTTCAAGACCCCGAAGTACTACGACGAGGTGATCGTGTTCCTCGGCGCGACGTACTTCCGCGCCGTCGGCCGCGACCAGGTCTTCGGCCTCTCGGCGCGCGGCATCGCGATCGACACCGGCCTCTCGTCGGGCGAGGAGTTTCCCTACTTCCGCGAGTTCTGGCTCCAGACGCCGTCCGGCAAGGACGCCAAGTCTGCCGTCGTCTACGCGCTCCTCGACAGCCCGAGCCTGACCGGCGCCTACAAGTTCACGATCACGCCGGGCGAGCAGACCGTGGTGGACGCCCAGGGCCGCCTCTTCCTCCGCAGGGCGCCGCAGAAGATCGGCTTCGCGCCGCTCACCTCGATGTTCTTCCACGGCGAGAACACGACCCGGCCGTTCGACGACTTCCGACCCGAGGTGCACGACTCCGACGGCCTCCTCGTCTCGAACGGCAACGGCGAATGGCTGTGGCGGCCGCTCGACAACCCCGAGAAGCTCGAGATCAGCTCGTTCCGGACACCGGCGCTCCGCGGGTTCGGCCTCATCCAGCGCGATCGCGACTTCCGGAGTTACGAGGACCTCGAGACGCGCCCCGACCTCCGGCCGAGCACCTGGGTCACGCCGTACGGCGACTGGGGATCCGGACGCGTCGAGCTGATCGAGATTCCGACCAAGTCCGACGCGAACGACAACATCGTCGCGATGTGGGTGCCCGACCAGCAGCCGAAGGTCGGGACGCCCTACGACTTCGGCTACAGCCTCTCGTGGTTCGGCGACGACCCCGCGCGGCCGCCGCACGGCCGCGTCGCGGCCACGCGCCGCGACGACTTCGAAGGCACGAAGCGCTTCGTCGTCGACTTCGGCGGCAAGGCGCTCGACGCCGTCCCCGGCGACCAGATCCTGCGCGGCGACGTGACGGTCGCGAGCGGCGACGACGCAGCCGAGATCGTCGATCAGCACGTCGTGAAGAACCCGGTGACCGACGGCTGGCGCCTCACCTTCCGGCTCCGCCCGAAGACGAGCGGGCCGATCGAGCTCCGCGCCTACCTCGACAAGGCGAGCGAAACCCTCACCGAAACCTGGTCGTACCTGCTGCGGCAATAGCCGTCCGCCGAGGCGCGGACCGAGCACGGGGCCGGCCCCGCCCGAGCGCGCGCGATCGGGCGGGGCTGCGCGACCCCGGAGCGGTCGCGCAGCCCCGCACGACGCCGCCGGGTGCGCGGATCGTGGGGCGCGTGGCGGGCCACCCGCCATGGCGCCCCCGACGACAGCGGCGGGGGAAGTCCGTGATCGGCCGCTGCCAGTCCTCGCGCGGCGAGATTGCGACACCACGACCGGTCGGACCGTGGCATTTCGGTTGCTGGACCGGCTCGCCATGCGTACCCACCGAGGCTTCACCCTGATCGAGGTGCTGGTCGTGCTCGTGCTCGTCGGCGTCCTCGCCGGACTCGCCATCCCGCAGTACGCCGGCTTCCGCCAGCGCGGCTACGACAGCAAGGTCGCCGCGGCCGTGCGCGGCGTCGCGACGGGCGAAGAAGCCTACTACGCGGAGCACCGCGTCTACGCGGCGAGCATCGGCGAGCTGCGCGGCATGACGCCCGGCGACGTCGAGATCGCGATCGGGGCGGGCAACAGCGGGAACCTCGCCAGCTCCTTCCGGGTCACCGGCACGCATCCGGGCACGCCGCGGACCTTCACCTGGGTCAGCGACCCCGTGCCCGGAACGCCGAACCTGCTCGAAGACGGCGCGTAGCGGCGGGCGACGATCAGGGAGGCGCGAGCGGCAGCGCGCCGCTCTTGCCGGCGGTAACGACGCCGAACGGGCCGACGGCCTGTCCGTGGAACGCGACCAGGAACTGCCCCGAGCCACCGGTCCCGAGCGGCACCGGAACGCCGTCGCCGCCGGCCGTCCGGCACGCGCGCAGCACGACCATGCCCGCGCTCGCCGGCGCGGCCGCGAGCGGCACGACCGGCGGGTCCGCGCTCGGAAGGCGCGTCGGGGCGACCGGCGCGAAGAGCGCGCAGGCGAAGCAGACGTCGGGCACCGAGACGATCGCCTCCAGGGTGTCGGTGACCTGGGCGTTGCAGCAGACGCGGGCGCCGCCGAGTGCCGCGCTCGGGCGCGCGATCGGCGCGATCGCATCGCCCTGCCGCTCGAGGCCGACCACGATCACCTGCGAGGTGTCGAGCGCGGACGGGGCGAACGTCGGGATGACGAGGCCCTCGGACGCGAGGACGGACGGATCCGGCAGGGCGAAGCCCGTGAAGCCGACGGCGTTGGCGCCGAACGCGCTGCCGGCGGCGCGGTCGGCGATCGTCCACGACCCGATGAGCTGCACGGGTGAGACGTCCGGAGGCGCCTGCACGGTGACGATCGCCACGCCGCGCGCGCCCGTCAGATCGACGATCGGTCCCGCCGACTCGTTCACCGGCGAGCCGGGCTCCTGCGTCTGGCTCTGGATGCGGGTCGGGTCGACGACGACCGTATCGTTCTCGGTGAGTCCGATCGCGAGGTCGGCGAGGTGGCCGCAGTCGGCGGAGTAGAAGACCCAGTGGGTGGTGACGGCGCGCCGCGCGGCCGTGTCGCCGATGCGACTCACCAGCAGGAAGCTCGAGTGCTCCGCCGTCACGTCGAACGGCATGACCAGCACCGCCGCCGGCTGGAGATCGGTCGGACCGACGGGCTGCGCCGCGGCCGGGGAAGCGCCGAGCAGCACCGCGGCGCCGGCCGCCGCCACGTATCGCACGAGTCGTTGCATCCGCCCCCTGGACCTCCCCCGCATCATTGCGCCTGCGAAGCGCCGCGGCGTCTAGCCCGCATCTCTACAACTCGGCGGCGTGGGCGTCGAGGAACGCCGCGACGGCGGCGTCGAACTCGTCCGGCCGCGCCAGGTTCACGAGATGGCCGGCCTCCGGGATCTCGACGAGCGCGGCTCCCGGAACCGCGGCGGCGACGGCGCGGCTCGCGTCGAGCGATAGGCGGTCCCGCGCGCCGACGACGACGAGGGTCGGCACCCGCAGCCGCGCGACCAGGGGCGCGAGCGCCGCGACGCTCGGCTGCGCCGCGATCACGCGGCGCAGGACGTGGGCCATCGCGTGCGCCGAGTGCTCGAGGAAGCCGCGGCGCACGAGCGCCGCGGCGTGCGCGTCGAGTCCGGACGACGGCCCCCACACGAACTCGGCGCCGGCGGCGTCGAGGCCGACGCGCTCGATGCGCTCGGCGAAGCGCTCCGCGACCGCCGCGTAGCTCCCGGGCTGGTCGGCGCCGGCGGGAAACGCCGCGAGCACGAGCGCCCGGACGCGCTCGGGATGCGCGAGCGCGAAGCGGAGCGCGATGCCCGCGCCCATCGACAACCCGCCGATCACGGCCGCGCGCGCGCCGACGCGATCGAGCACGCGTCCGACGTCGGCGACGAACGCCTCGGAGGCGTAGGCCGCGGGGTCGGCCGGGGCCTCGCTCCGCGCGTGGCCGCGCGCGTCGAAGCGCACCACCCGGCAGCGCGTCCCGAGGGCGCGCGCCTGGCCGCGGAAGTTCCGCGCGCTCCCGCCGAAGCCGTGGCCGAGCACCAGCGCCGGACCCGCCCCCCCGACCTCGACGTGCAGGCGACGGGCGTCATCCACGCGCCCCGCCTCCCCGCCGCCCGGCCGATCCGGCGCTCCTGCAACGACGGCGCGTCACGAATCGGCGCACCCAGCCGCGGCCGGAGCCAGCATTCTCGGGGGCGCATGCCGCAGTTGTCATGCCGCTTGTCCAGGTATGCCGGTTGCTTGCTCGGACGACGTGGCCGACGCACCATCATCATCGCAACGCCGCTTCGGCCTCGAGCCGGCCGCCCGTCGGCTCGGGGTCATCGTGCCGGTGTTCGTCGCCATCGTGGCGTGCCTCGTCGCCCTCGTGAACGTCGAGATGGCCATCATGGCGGGCATCCGCGCCTACGTCGAGGGCGAGAGCTACTGGTCGAAGAACCAGAAGGACGCCGTCTTCCACCTGCAGAGCTACGCGGCTTCGCGCGACCTCCGCGACTGGCAGCGCTACCGCGCCGCGATCGCGGTGCCGCTCGGCGACCACCGCGCGCGGACCGAGCTCGCGAAGGCCGATCCCGACCTCGGCGTCGCGCGCGCGGGCTTCCTCGCCGGCCGCAACCACCCCGACGACATCGGCGAGATGATCATGCTGTACCGACGGTTCGGTCGCGTGTCGTACATGGCGCGGGCGATCGCGATCTGGAGCGAGGCCGACCGCTACCTTCTGAAGCTCGCCCACGTCGGCGCGACGGTGCATGCCAAGGTGCGCGCCGGGGGCGCCCAGGACTTCGCTCCCGAGCTCCGGCGCATCACGTTCTTGAACCGGATGCTGACGCCCGCCGAGGATGCCTTCTCGGCGACGCTCGGCACCGGGGTACGCGAGCTCCGCCGGCTGCTCCGGCTCGCGATCGACGGCGCCGCGCTCGCACTCCTGGCGATCGGCGTCGCGGTCTCGTGGTCCGTGCTCCGCCGCATGCGGCACGGCGAGGAGCGCTACCGCCACCTGCTCGAGACCGCGGGCGACGCGATCGTGGTCACGGACACCGCGACCGGCCGGATCGTCGACGCCAACCACCGTGCGGGGGACCTGCTCGGCGTACCGTCCGCGCGCCTCGTCGGCATGACCCTGGAGCGGTTCATCCGCTGCGAGGACGCCGACCGCGTCATCGACGAGCCCGGCCGCGACCCCGTCGCCGTGAACGGCGCGCACGCCCGCCGGGCCGACGGCCGCCTCGTCCCCGTCGAGGTCACGACCAGCACGACCAGCATCGAGGGCCGCCGCGTCCTGCACTGCATCATCCGCGACGTGACCGAGCGCGAGCGCGCCGCCGCCGCTCAACGCGTCGCCGCCCGCGCGCTCGAGCGGTCGTTCGCCGAAGTCGAGCGCGCCCGGCGCCAATCGGAGGAGCGCGCGTTCGCCCTCGCACACCAGGCGGTCGAGCTCGACGCCGCCCGCACGGCCGCGCTCGACTCGGTGCGCTCCAAATCGGAGTTCGTCGCGACCATGTCGCACGAGCTGCGCACGCCGCTCAACGTCATCCTCGGCTACGTCGACATCCTCCGCGACGCCGGCATGGGCCCGGTCAACGACGAGCAGCACCAGACGCTCGGCCGGGTCCACGAGAGTGCGCTCCAGCTCCTCGAGCTCATCGACGCGACGCTCGCGATCGGCCGGCTCGACGCCGGACGCGAGGTCGTGCGCCTCGAGCCCGTCGACGTCGGCGCGCTCTTCGCCGAGGTCGCGGCGTCGCTCGCCCCGCTCGTGCCCGCCGGCGTCACGCTCCGCACGGCGCACGACCTCGGCGACCGCCGGCCGCGCCTCGACCGCGTGAAGCTCGCGACCATCGTCCGCAACCTCCTCGGCAACGCTCTCAAGTTCACCGATAGCGGCGTCGTCGAGGTCGCGATGCGCGCCGCCGGCACCGACGTGGTCCTCGAGGTGCGCGACACCGGCATCGGCATGCGCTCCGACGAGTTGCCCCTGATCTTCGAGATGTTCCGCCAGGGCGACGGGTCGAGCACCCGGCGCTACGGCGGCGTCGGCCTCGGCCTCCACATCGTGAAGCGCTTCACCGACCTCCTCGGCGGTACCATCGGGGTCGCGAGCGAGCCCGGCCTCGGCACGACGTTCACGGTACGCTTGCCGTCCGCCGACGCCGACGACCGGGCGAGTCTCGCGAGCTGACGCGGAGCTACTGCTCGTCGTTTTCCTCCGCGATCTCCTCCTCGGTCAAGAAGGGATGCGGTTGGGGGCCCGGCACGATACCGGCGATGTCCGGATCCTCGCCTTCGACCTGAGGACGCCCCTCTTTCTCTGCCGCCCGCTGCTCACGGCGCATTTCCTTGTTCTGGCGGCGCTGCTGCCGGGCTTGCTCCTTCTGGCGCTTGGTGACGGAGGTCCGTGACTTACCACCCATGGAGATACCTTCTTTCGTGGAACTCGCGGGGCTACCGCGGAGATGCGCGGCGGTCGGAGACCGCCGTGACGACCGCCGCGCACGGTAGCATCGCCCTCTCACGGCCTCAACCGAACGGCCGCCCTTTGTCAGCGCCGCGCCGCCGTCGTAGAGACGGGGAAGCTGATCGGGGAGGTCTCGAACCGCGCGTCGAGCTACCCCGCCTTGGCGGGAGGTGGCGTGCAGGCGGACCGACGAACCCGGCTTTCGATGCCCGAACGGATGCTCCGCGTCTTCACGGACATCCGCGCCGGCGAAGGGACGACGAGCCTCGTGCTCTTCGCGAACGTCTTCCTGATCCTGTGCGCCTACTACTTCATCAAGCCGCTGCGCGAGAGCTGGATCGCGGTGTCGGACGTCGCGGGGCTCTCGAAGATGGAGGTGAAGGCCTACTCGAGCTTCGGGCAGAGCCTGCTGCTCGCGGGCGTCGTCTCCTACTACGGGCGGCTGTCGGCGCGCTGGCCGCGCGGCACGCTCATCACCCGCGCGACCCTCGCCTGCATGGCGTGCCTGGTCGTCTTCTGGATGCTGCAGCCGGGGCTCCTCCTCGCGAACCTGCCGGGCTCGGGCATCGCGTTCTATCTCTGGGTAGGCATGTTCGGCGTCTTCATCGTCGCCCAGTTCTGGGCGTTCGCGGCCGACCTCTACGCGGACGAGCGCGGGCAGCGCCTGCTGCCGCTGATCGGCATCGGCGCGACCGCGGGCGCGGCGGCGGGCTCGTTCCTGACCGAGTTCCTCGTCGCCGGGCAATGGTTCGACAGCGGAACGCTCCTGCTGCTCGCCAACGTTCCGCTCGCGCTTTCGATCCTGCTCACCCGGGTCGCGGACGCGCGCGGTCCGCTCGGCACCCCGAAGCGGGAGCGCGCCCGCCCGACGACGCCCGCCGCCGCCGGCGACGGCCGCGGCGCTCTCACCTTCGTGCTGCGGCACCGCTACCTCCTCGCCGCCGCGATCGTCGCCCTCCTGACGAACTGGGTGAATACCAACGGCGAGAACCTCCTCTTCCGGGTCGTCCAGGAGGCCCTCGAGCAGGAGCGGCAGGCGCAGGGCATCGTCGATCCGGCCGCCACCATCCGCTTCGTCCGCGCAGGCACCGCCGCGTTCTACGGCGACTACTACTTCTGGGTGAACGTCACCGCGCTGGCGCTGCAGGCGATCGTGGCGTCGCGCCTGCTCAAGTACGGCGGCTTCGGCGTGATCTTCCTGATGCTGCCGTCGATCGCGCTGGTCTCCTACTCTTCAATGGCCGTCCTGCCCCTCCTCTGGATGGTGCGCGTCATGAAGGTCGCCGAGAACAGCGTCGACTACTCGATCAACAACACCGCCCGCCAGGTGCTCTGGCTGCCGACGACCGCCGAGATGAAGTACAAGGCGAAGCCCGTGGTCGACTCGCTGTTCGTGCGCCTGGGCGACGGCTTCGCCGCGCTCACCGTGCTCCTCGGCGTGCAGGTGCTGCACCTCTCGACGCAGCGCTTCTTCTACGTCACCGTCGCGCTCGTGCTCGTGTGGCTCGCCGCGGCGGCGGTGATCGTCCGCGAGCACCGGCGGCTCGTCGCGACCCGCGCCGCCGCCGCGGCCGCCTGAGCGCTCGTGGCGCCTTCGCCCGCCCGGGTCGCCCGCCTTCTCACCGTCGAGCACGGCGAAGGCCGCGTGGTCGCCTGGAGCGCGCTCGCGCTCTTCACCGTCTCGTGGGCCTCGATCTCGGTCGCGAACGTCGCCGACACGCTCTTCCTGAAGCGCATCGGCGTCGATCGCCTGCCGTGGGTCTTCCTCGGCAACTCGGTGCTCCTCACCCTCACCACCTTCGTCGTCGGCCGCCTCGCGGTCCGCTACGAGTCGCGGCGCCTGCTGATCGCCACGCTCGTGACGCTCGGGCTCGCGCTGGCGCCGCTCTGGCTGCTGGTCGCGGCCGACGTGGACAGCGCCTTCGTCCTGCTCGTCCTCGCCGCGAAGCAGCTCGACGCGATCGCGCTCGTCGCGTTCTGGACCGCCGTCGGCAGCCTCGTGAGCGCGCGGCAGGGAAAGCGCCTCTTCGCCCAGATCGGCGCCGGCGGCACGCTCGGCGCGATCGCCGGCAGCTTCGCGTCGGGATGGCTCGGCCGCACGTTCGGCATCGCCACGCTGCTGCCGATCGCGGGGGTCACGATGGGAATCGCCGCCGCCGCGATCGTGCCCCTGCTGGGCGTGCGGCCCGCACGCTACTACCGCCCGGCGCGGGCCCAGCCGCTCGAGGACGACGCGAGCCGGCGGCTCGGCGCGCTCTGGCGCGGCGGCGCCCTCTTCCGCGTGCTCGCGCTCGCGTCGCTCCTCGCCGGAATCCTCGGCCCCATGCTCTACTTCGAGTTCGCGTACGTCGCCGACCAGGCGACGCAAGGCCGCGGCGGCGAGCAACGCCTCCTCGATCTCTACGCGCTCTTCCGCGGCTGGCTCAACGTCGGCGTCATGCTGATCCAGATGATCGGCACCCCGGCGATCTTCCGGCGGCTCGGCGTGCCGCTGGCGGCGGCGCTCTCGCCGGCGATCTACCTCCTCGGGCTCGTCGGCCTGAGCGTGCGGTTGAGCCTCGCCGCGGGCATCATCGCCGTCGCCGGAGCGAACCTCCAGGACCACGCGGTCTACGATCCCGCGCAGCGCATCCTCGTCACGCTCTTTCCCGAACGCGTGCGCGCGGCCGTCACGACGCTCATCGAGGGGCCCGTGAAGCGCAGCGGCGGCCTCGTCGGCAACGTCCTCATCCTCGTGGCCCTCGCCTTCGGGTCGCCCCTCTGGGTCGGCTACGCGGGCCTGCCGGTCGCGGCGGCGTGGCTGGCGCTGGCGCTCGTCCTCTGGCGGCTCTACCCGACCATGCTCCTCCAGGTGGCGACCGCGCGGCGCAACGAGTTCGACGACCCGCCGCCGCTCACGGAGCTCCTCGACGGAGGCACCGTCCGCCTCCTCGAGCGGAGCCTGGGGAGCGCGGACCTCGAGCGCTGTCGGGCCGCCTGCGAGATCGTGGTCGAGGCGACGCCGCGGCGCGCGGTGCGGGCGCTCGCCCGCGCGCTCCGGGTGGCGCCGGAGGCGCACCGGGCGGTGCTCGTGGCGACGCTCCACCGCGTGCTTCGCGAGGCCGGCGCGGCGCGCCTGACGCACGACGAGAGTGCGCGCCACCTCGCGGCGCTCCTCGCGACGCCCGGGGGCCTCGGCCCGCTCGACCGGGGGCATCTCGTGCAGGCCTACGCGCGGCTCCTCGGCCCCCGGGCCGCGCTGCGGCCGCCGGCGCTTCGCGCCGCCCTCGCCGATCCGCACCCCGCGGTCGCGCTCGCCGCCCGCGCGGCGCTCGCCCGGATGGGCGCGGCGACGAGCGCCGAGCGCGACGCGGCAGTGCGCGCCGCGCTCGCGAGCGCCGACGCCGACGCCCGCCGCCTCGCGCGCGAGGAGCTCCGTACCGAGCTCCGCCGCCCGGCCCCCGCGGACGACGCGACCTGGGACACGCAGCTCGAGCAGCTGCTCGCCGCCCTCGAGACGGCCGCGGACCGGGCGCATGCCGCGGGCGCGCTCGCCGAGATCGCCGACATCCGCCACGGCGAGCGACTCCGGCCGCACGCGGCGCGCATCCTCGCGCACCGGCTCGATCCGGACGTCGCGGTGCGGAGCGCGGTGCTCGACTTCATCGGGCGCCTCCGCCTCGCCGACGCCGCGCGCGACCTCGTCCCGCACCTCACCGCCGAGGACGCCCGCGAGGCCGCGGCGGCCCGGCGGGCGCTCCGTGCCCTCGGCCCCGACGCAGTCGACGTGCTCCTGCACACCCTTCGCTTCGGGCGCTTCCGCGCCCGCCAGGCGGTGCTGCCGATCCTCGTCGGCCTGCCGGTCGACGCCGAGCGCCTCGGGGCCCTCGTCGACCGCGAGGTCGACGTCATCCGCCACCTGATCCTGCAGATCGAAGCGCTGCGCGCGGGCGGTGTCTCGGACGCGGTCCTGCAGCGGCTGCACGAGCGCCTCGACGAGAGCTCGCACACGGCCGTCGTCCTGATCGCGGCGGCGCGCGACGACGAGCGTCTCGCCCGCGTCGCCCGCCTCCTCGGGCGCGCCCACGACACGCGTGACCGCGCCCTCGTGCTCGAGGCGCTCGAGGCGCTCCTGCCGCCGAAAGAGCGCGACCGCCTGCTGCCGCTCCTCGAGGACGGCAGTCCGGGCGCGCTCGCGCGGCGCGCGTCCCAAGCGCTCGGCCGTCCGCTGCCGACCTTCGAGGAGGCCGTCGCCGAGGTGCTCGGCTCGAGCGACGGCCTCGGCCGAGATCTGCTGCGCGGGACCCTGCCGCCGGAGACCCTGGCGCGCGTGACCGCCGGCGTGACATACGAACGCACGGACCGGCGCATGACGCACGTCGACATGATCCTCCTGCTCCGGCGGCTCGATTTCTTCGCCGGACTCACGATGCGGCAGCTCGCCGAGCTCGCACGCGTCGTCGCCGAACGGCAGGTCGCCGCCGGCGAGACCATCGTGCGCGAAGGCACGTTCGCCGCGCAGGTGTACTTCATCGTCGAAGGACGGGTGCGGGTCATGCGGGACGACGCGGTGGTGTCGACGCTCGGTCCGGGCGAGTTCTTCGGCGAGATCGCCGTCTTCGACGGCGAGCGCCGCTCTGCCTCCGTGATCGCCGACGGCCCGGCGCGCCTCCTGCGACTCGATCGCCAGGACCTCTTCGAGGTGATGGAAGAGCACCCGGCGATCGCGGTGGCGATCTGCCAGACGCTGAGCCGCCGTATCCGCGAGCTCCTCGACGCCGCGACCACCGCCGGCGCGCGAACGCCCGGCGGCGATCACCACTGACGCCGCGCCCGCCCGCGGTCACCCGCGGTCAGTGGTGGACGTGCGCGCCGTGGCCCCGGTGACCCGGCGCGCCGCCCGCACCGGACGGGAACGGCAGCGTCATGAGGATCCGCTGCCCCCCGAGATCGACGGCGATCGTCACGTCGTCATCGGCCGCGCGCCGCGTCTCGCCGGCGACGACGAGGCAGCCGCGCTCGGACGTCGGGGTCAGGCGGGCCTCGCGGGCCTGTCCGGTGCGATCCCGGATGCGGGCGCTCCCGGACGCTCCGGCGGTATCGAGCGGCTGCATGAACGCGTCGAGCAGGCACACCCTCACCTCGCCCGCCGCCCGGCTCACGAGCTCGACGTGGCGATCGCCGGACATGCCGATCACGCCGCCGTGCGGAGCGGCATCGTGGTCGTGCGCGCGCCACACCTCCTCGACCGCGATCGAGCGCACGCCCGCCGACTCGCCGATGCGGCCCGCGACGCGCACGCGGGCGCCGTGCTGCGCCAGCCACCGCGCGCGCTCGGCGGGAACCGCGCGCCCGACCCGGAGCAGCCAGATCTCGCCGGTGGTCTCGTCGCGCAGGAACCGCGTGCTCCCGTCCCGCGCGACGCCGGCGAGCCGCGCGCACAGATCGCCCGCGCCCGCGTCGCTCCGCGGCGCGCAGGGATCGGGCACGATGTCGCCCGCCGCCGCCGCGCGGTCGGCCGCCCGTGCAACCGGCCACGACGACGCGACGAGCAGCGCCGCGCACGCGCACCGTCGCAGCGCGCGCCTCCATGACCAGCTCGTCACCGGGCGCCCGCCTGGGGTGCCGCGCTCGTGTGGATCCTTCATCGTCATCTCCGAGTATGGGCGGTCCCGCACGGCGCCGCGGGATCGAGAACGATTCCTCAGCGGACGTGGACCTTGCCGGCATCGACGTCGGCGAGGAGGCCGACGACGCGGTCCTTCAGCGACCGGATCTCCTTGGCGGTGAGTCCGAGCTGCACCTTGTCGCGGGCGATGCGGACCCCGCGGTCCGGGTCGAGGGGCGCGGTGGCGCGCCGGAGCCGGAACAGGCCGTGCGCATCCGCGTCCATGTCGAAAAGCGTCGCGAGCCGATCGATCTCCGCCATCGGAAGCGCGCGGAGGCGGGCGATCGGATCGGCGCGGAGCCACGGCACGCGGATCTCGTTCCAGTTGGGGACGAAGAAGTTCCACGGAAACCCCTCGAAGGAGATGCCGTTGTCGATGGCGAAGATGCGCGGATCGTTCGGGTCGGTGGATATGAGGAAGTTCCCCTCGCGGCCGTCGCGGTGATCGATGAGGTAGGTGACGAGATTCATGTCGGCAAGATGCCGGCCGAAGTGCGGGTTCTCCTCGACGCGCCGCTCGATGTCCTCGTCGAGGTCGTCCACCACCTCCACGTCGTTCATCCAGACCGCGAACAAGCCGAGAACGCACGACGTCGCCGCCACGCTCGGCGTCGCCTTCGCATCGACGGCGGCGTAGACGTCGAGCGGGATGCAGCGGGGCACCGGCGTCGGCACGACGTAGTCCTCCTCGTCGAAGAGCCAGCGCTGGATCACGTAGGCCGCCAGCTCCTTCCGCGGCGAATTGTTCCACCCGTCGAGGGTCTTCCCCGGGAAGCGCTTCCATTTCACCTTCAGCGTCTGTCCGTCCGCGAACCGCACGGTGAACCGCACGGCCCCCGTCACACCCGCGCCGGCGCTCTTCACGTCGGCGATCTCGAAGTCGTCGAAGGCGAGCTTCAGGTCGAGCACCGACGGCGCCATCGGCCAGTTGCGCGGCAACGCCTTGCCGGCCTGCCGCTCCGGTTCGAACAGGTACTGCGCCGCGCGTCGAGTGAGCTGGGCGATCAGCTCGCCGCGATAGGCCGGCGTCGCCTCCGTGAAGACGACGAGCGCGAACTGGTGGCCGTCGAGGGCGCGGACGATGCCGGCGTCGGCGTAGTTCGGACCCCAGGTGCCGCTCTTCGCGTACACCTCGAGGCCCGGGATGTGCGCCGCACCCCCCGCGATGCGTCGGGCAAGGTACGGCTGCTGCTTCGGGTCGCGCTTCATCCGGCGCCGGACGGTGGCCGAATCCTCCGGGGTGAGGACGCGGTCGGTCGCGAGCAGCCCGAGGAGCTTGGCCGTGCCGATCGCGGTCATCGCCTGACGATTCGGGTACTCGCCGTCGTCGCTCGCGAGGCCGCCGGTGACGGTGTGGTCGCGCAGGAACTGACGATCGCGGCCGGCGAGATCGCCGCCGCCGTCGTAGGTGGGATTCACGCAATGAAGATCGTCGATGCCGAGATCCCGGAGCCAGCGCTTCACGACCTGCCGGCGCTCCCGGTACACGCGGTATTCGTGCGGCGGCAGCTCCGGCCCCGGCGTGGTCGCCGTGAGCCGGGCGAACACCTTCTGGGTCGCCTGATTGCTGCTCGCGCGAATCATCGCCTCGAGCTGCGCGTCGAGCGCGGGATCGATGGCGAGCCGCCCGTCTTCCTGCCAGCGGTAGGTCGCCATCAGGTAGACGAACTTGACGACGCTCGCCGGGTAGATCGGCTGATCGCCGCCGACGTGCGCGAGACGCGGCGGCCCCGCCTTCGGAACGTCGAGCAGCGCGACGCCGACCTTGGCGCGCCGCAGCGCCGGATCGGATCCGGCGAGGGTCGCCATGGTGCGATCGAGGAACGTCTGCAGCTCGGGAGCAGACCGGGTCGTCGCGAGCCACTCGCGCGCCGCCGCGGCGGGCGGCGGCGGCGCGGCCGCGGCGCGACCGCTCGCGATCCCGACCAGCAGCGCGGCGACAGCCATTCGCGAGAACGAGCGCATACGGCTTCCCACCATAGCGCGGAACCACCCGCGGCGTCAGCGCCGGTTCGCGGTTCCGCCGCCGGGCGATTTCCGCTACACATCGCCCCTTCACATGGAGGGAACCTCGATGAGACGTTGGCGACACGCGTGGGCGGCGATCGTGGTCGTGGGGGTGCTCGGCGCGGGGAGCGCGGCGCGCGCGTTCGAGGCCCCGGCGCTCTCGGCCGCGCAGCAGGCGACGCTCCGGCAGAACTTCGCGCTCTGCCTCTCCAAGAAGAAGGGCCCCTACACCGAGAACTTCTGCCTCTGCCGCGACGGCGAGAAGCGCGCCGTGCAGGCGCCGAACGGCGCCGTCCGCATTCCGTGCCCGAACCCGATCTTCTGCGCGGCGTACCGCGCGCCCTGGGCCGAAACCCTCGCCAAAGAGCGCATGTACATCGCCAACATCTTCTCGCGCGACGCGAACCTCTGGTCGACCTTCCCGAACCACCACGACCTGGTGCGCGGCTACGTCCTCGAGAAGTACTTCGTCGAGACGCATCCCACCCACAAGCTCGCGCAAATGAAGCAATATCGCGGGCTGTCGAGCGCCGAGGAGGAGATCCCCGCCGCCGGCGTCTTCTTCGAGAAGTACCTCGGGTCCGAGGAGTTCGACGGCGCCCGCCACTACCTCCTCGCCTACGAGCTGCAGCGCCGCTACTTCGCGCGCGACGACGTCGGTCAGGTGCAGAAGGTCCGCAACCTGGCGGTGCGGATCGAGCAAGCGCGCCCCGACTTCAAGCCGCTGAAGGACGCCGTCCACAACCAGGTGTCCTCGGGACTGATCCCGGGCCTCACCGCCTACCGCGCGAAGCTGGCCGCGGGATCGACCCGCGATCAGCTCGACGATCTCGTCCGCGAGATCCAGAAGCTCACCGTGCTCGACGAGAGCGCGCTGTCGCCGCAGGTGCGCGCACTCGGCGACGCCGCCGTGCGCGACCGGATGACCTCCCTCCTCCCGACCGCGACGACGCCCCCCGTCGAGGCGGCGGTCGCGCTCGGGAAGCTGATGGCGGCGGCGCGGCGCGCGGTCGTCGACCGCGCGGTGACGCCCGCCGACATGCGCCGCCTCGTCGATCTCGACATCACCGCGGCACAAGTCCTGCAGCAGCGCGGCGGCGCGTTCCTCGCAACCGCCGGCGTGACCGCCGAGCAGCACGTCGCGCTGCTCGGCGCGCTCACCGAGGCGGCCTACGGCGCCGGGCTCCTGAACGCGCGCGAGCGTGACGCCGCGAGCGCCGCGATCCGCGATCTCGCGGCGAACGCCGCCCCCGATCGCGCCGCCTTCGCGCGCCGGCTCCGCGAGGCGAAGCGGGTCGTCGAGTGGGCCCAGGGCAACGCCGAGCTCGGCTTCGCGGAGGTGATGGCGCCGTGGACCTTTCTGCTCCCCGACACCGCCGGCATCCGCGACGACGTGCTGCGCGGCTCGCCGCTCATCCTCTACGCCGAGGTCGCGAGCCGGCTCGACGACTTCGTCGCCGGCGGCGATCGTCCGAAGCATCGCTTCTTCGGCGCCACGGTCGAGAGCGACGTGCGGGCGCTGAACCCGGGCCTCGCCTACGGACGGCTGCGGGTCGGCCCGAAGGACCACGGCTACACCCGCGACGAGATCGTCGCGCTCACGGAAACTCCCGCCGACCTCGACCCCGCCGCGGGCATCCTCACCCAGGGCGAGGGCAACGTGCTCTCGCACGTCCAGCTGCTCGCGCGCGCGCTCGGCATTCCGAACGTCGTGCTCGGCCCCGACGCGTTCGACCGGCTCCGCATGCACGACGGCAAGGCCGTGGTGCTGATCGCGACGCCGGGAGGCCGCGTCATCATCGAGGAGGCGACGAGCCTGTCGCCGGAGATTCGCGAGGCCTACGCCGAGTACACGCGCAACGAGACGCGCACGACGGCGGGGACGTTCGGCGGCGGCGGCGCCAACCGCCTCCACATCGACCGCGCGAAGATCGATCTCGGGCGGAAGCTGCCGATCGACCTGCGGGACGTGCGGCGCAAGGACTCGGGCGTCTTCTGCGGCCCGAAGGCGGCGTTCCTCGGCGAGCTGAAGGCGCGCTTCCCGGACCACGTCGCGCGCGGGATCGTGGTGCCGTTCGGCGCCTACCACGCGCACTACTCGCGAGCGACGGTCCGGGTGCCGGACGGACTCCGCGGGCAGCAGGTCGCGACGCCGGGCGAACCGCTCCCGGCGTTCGTCGAGCGCACGTATCGGACGTTCTTCGACGAGCTCGTGCCGTCGGGCAAGAGCGAGCGCGAGCTCTCGGCCTGGATCGAGCCGCGCCTCGAAGTGATCCGCGCCACCATCCGAGACACGCCGCTCGATCCGGCGCTGCGCCAGGCGATCCGCGACGGGCTCGCGAAGAACGGCCTGCTGCGCGGCACCGACGACACCGTCGGCTGCTTCGTGCGGAGCGACACCAACGTCGAGGATCTCGACAATTTCAACGGCGCCGGGCTGAACCTCACGGTCTTCAACCGGCGCACGCTCGACGACGTCTACGCCGGCTTGGCCGAGGTGTGGGCGTCGCCGTTCCAGTTCCGCTCGTTCTCCTGGCGGCAGACCCTCATCGACGATCCGGTCTGGGTGCTGTCGTCGGTCGTGATCCTGGAGTCGGTGCCCTCCGAGAAGTCGGGCGTGCTCGTCACCGCCGACGTGAACGACGGCGAGCCCGGCAAGATGCTGGTCGCGACCTCGGAGGGCGTGGGCGGCGCGGTCGACGGAACGTCGGCCGAGACGCTCCTCTGGTCGCCGCAGGGGGTCGAGCTCATCACGCTCTTCAAGTCGCCGTGGCGGAACGCGCTCGACGCGCGCGGCGGCAGCACGATCGTCCCGTCGACCGGACGCGACACGGTGCTCGCGCCGGCCGAGCTCGAGCAGCTCGTCGCCGCCGGCAAGAAGATCACCGACCAGTTCGCGCCGGTCCTGAACGCCGCCGGAAAGCCGAAACCCTGGGACATCGAGTTCGGATTCACCAGCGGCAAGCTCTGGCTCTTCCAGTGCCGTCCGTTCCTCGGCAACGACGAGCTCAAGAACATCCCGGCGCTGGCGGCGCTCGACAGCCCGCCGAGCGGAGCGCGCGCGACCAAGCTCTCCCTGGCGCAGGTGCTGAGATGAGCGCGGGCGCGCGGGCGCGACGCGGCGCCGTCCTCGCGGCGGCGCTGCTCGCGCTCGCGGCGCCGTCCGCCGTGCGGGCGGCGCTCGACGCGGGCGGCGACACCGCATGGGACGGCGGCGAGCCCCCGGCCGGCATCTACTTCCACTGGTACGAGCCGTCCTTCTACGCCGGCTTCGCGCCCCGGACGCAGGACCCGACCCGCGTCCACATCGAGCTCGGCCGCGGCAATCAGGTGCGGGTGACGGTCGTGCTCGGCGACGCGGAGCTCGACGCCTATCTCGACGACCTCCAGACCCGCCGCGCGATCGTCCAGGAGCTCGTGGAGCAGAAGGTCCTCGCCCTCAGCACGAACCGCGAGTGGGAGCGCTTCACGCAGGCGCTCGACGACGCCGGCGTCGCGGCCGCGGTCGCCGCCCGCGCGCACACGAGCCCCGACGCCGGGCGCGCGAAGAGCCTCGCCGTCATGCGGACGCTGAATCCCGGGCGCGTCTTCTCGATCCGGATGCCGCTCGCCGAGGTCGCGGCGCGCTGGCGGCCCGTGCTCGCCGCCAGCGACGGCACGAACGCAGCGCAGCGCCTCGATGCCGCGAACGCGGTCCTCCCGGGACGGATCGTGCTCGAAGAGCTGACGCCGCCGGTGAACGACGCGCTCGGCCGCTGCCTCGACTCGGCGCGCGCCGGCAAGGAGCCGTCGCCGGCCTTCGAGCTCTGCGTGAAGACCTTCGTCGAGCTCGCGAGCGGAGGCCGCTACCGCGTACCGGGCGATGCCATCGTCGCCGACGAGTTCACGGCGATCTACCCCGCGGGCACGGCCGAGGCTACGACCACCTACCGCGGCGAGAAGCTCCCCGACTTCGGCGTGACCGGCGTCTGGCCGCTCATCCGCCGCACGAACGGCCGCGGCATCCTCGGCATGGTCGATTACCTTTCGCCGAATCCGGGCTACGGCTACATCGCGATGCTGCCGTACCAATACGCGGGCGGGATCACCTACAACGCCTTCCACAACGCCGGCGTGCGCTGCCAGCTGAACAGCACGCCGTTTCTGCCGAGCGCCTGGCGGAAGGTCGCGGGCGAGCGCAGCGGCAAGCCCTACGAGAACCTCTGGATCGTCGGCCGCGGCCCGACGTCGCACGGCTGTACACGCCTGCCGTCGGGGCACATGAGCGAGCTCCGCCAGATCGTCCCGTCGGAGTCGGACACCCTCCTGCGGGTGAAAACCTACCGCAATCTCCCGGGGTGCTACGACGCGTTCGACATCGACGGCGACGGCGCGCCCGAGGTGATGGGAGTCCAGTACTACCTGGCCTACCGCAGCAACGAGCACACGCCGGTGAAGACCTGGGTGAGCAATCGGCGCGAGTCCTTCTATCGCTGGCTCTACGGCGACAACGTGGCGCTCGGCGCCGTCGGCGCGACGCGCCTGAAGAACGTGCCGGTCTGCCGCTTCGTCGGCAAGAAGGCGTCGGAGCGCGCGGTGCTGGAGGACCTGCCGCTCTACGAGGCGAAGTACCAGCCGGACCAGATCCAGTTCTTCCGCGCCAAGGTCGCGCCCGACAGCGCGCCCGGCGTCGAGCTGAACCGCGAGTTGCGCAAGGTCGGCGCCGGACACACGCTGGATCGCGCGCGCCTGCTGCTCCGCTAGCCCCCATGCGAACGACGACCAACCTCCTGGCGGCGCTGGCGCTGCTCTCCGCGGCGATCGGCGCGACGCCGGCCGCGGCGAAGGACTTCGCGGCGCCCGCGCTCGCCGGCGATCGCGCCGAGCCCGGCCTCGTGGTCGAGGAGCCGCCGCGCTACGGCGTCTTCTACGACGCGCCCGAGCCCTCCTTCTACACGGGGTTCGCGCCCCGCACGCAGGATCCCGGGAACCTGCACGTCCACCTCGGACGCGGCAACCAGCTGCGGGTCACCGAAGTCCTCTCCGACGCGGTCGTCCGCGAGTACGCCCGCGACCTCGCCGAGCGGCGCCGCGCCTATCGCGCGCTCGTCGACGAGGGTCGGCTGCAGCTCACCCAGAACACGGCATTCGACGACTTCGAGCGCCGGCTCGACGCGGTCGGGCTCGAGCGCCTGGTGCGCGAGGAGGCGGCGCTCGCACCCGACGCGCTCCGTGCGCGCAACCTCGACCTCATCGAGACGCTCAACCCCGGGCGCGTCTTCCGGATCGCGATCCCCGTGCGGAAGCTCGCCGCCACCTGGGTGCGCGAGCTCGACCGCATCGCCGGCGGCGAGCGCGTCCGCCTCGAGGCGAGCCGGAAGCTCGACGTCCTGAACGCGCTCCTCCCGACCCGCCTCTGGCTCGCCGAAATGCCGGCCGGCGTCACGCCGGCGCTCGACGAGCTCGTGCGCCGCGCCCCCGCGAGCGCCGACGACCCGGCGGCGCTCGACGCGCTCGCGCCCGCGTACGAGGCGCTCCTCGCGCGCGCGAGCGGCGGCCGCTATCCCGCGCGGGACGGCGTCGTAACGTTCGCCGAGTTCACCGCGATCTACCCGGTCGGCACCGTCGCCGCGTACGCGACCTGGCGCGGTCGTCCGATCCCGCTGTACCCGACGCCGGGACGCCGCGCCCTCACCAACCACCAGCGCTCGCTCGTCGCCGACCACATCCCGATCGACGACTCGTACAGCTGGTCGCCGTGGCTGCCCTACATGCACGTGACGCCGACCATGCACAACGCGATCCACACGCCGTGGTGGAAGATGGGGCCGAGCGACGCGACGTTCCTGCCGGCGTCGTGGCGGAAAGTCACCGACGGCAGCCGCGACGGCACGCCCTTCACGAAGCTCTGGCTGCTCTCGCGCGGACCGATGTCGCACGGCTGCACGCACCTGAATACCGGCCACATCGCCGAGCTCCGCCAGATCCTCCCCGCCGACGGGGACCGCCTCTACGACGTCGACGTCTTCCTCACCCGCTCCGAGCACTACGACGTCTTCGACATCGACGGCGACCTCGCGCCCGAGGTGATGGGCGTCCGCTACTTCATCGCGTACTCGCTGACGTCCGGGAAGCCGGATCGCCTGCGAGTCAAGAGCGAGCGCCACGCCTTCTACGACTGGCTCTACGGCGGCGATCTCCGGTGGGACGGCACCCAGGGCGTCTTCCGCGACGCGCGCGACGCGCGCTTCGTCGGGCGCGACGCCCGCGAGGGTCGGAGCTACGCGCGCATCGCGCTCCGTGAGGCGCCCTACCAGCCCGAGACCGTGCAGTTCTACCGCATGGTGGACATCCCCTTCGCACGCGCGCTCCGCCAGGTCGGCCTGCACCGGCGCGCGTCCGAAGCGCTCGACGGCCGTCAGGCGTCGAGTCGCCGGGTGGGGAACGGCACCGCCGCGGACGACGCCGCGGCGCGCCCGCGGCGTCGGTCGCGCTGAGCGCGGGCGCCGGCCGCGCCGCGGGCGGGCGGCGGCGCCCCCTACTCGCAGCGTTGCCCTCGGCGCAGCGGAACCGCTAGCAGGACGGCGTGACCGGCGCCGACCGCCGCCTCGTCGCGCTCCTCGGAGGCGCGATCTTCTTCGAGGGTTACGGGCGCTCGCTGGTGACGGTGGCACTCGCGTATGTCGGGAGCGACCTCGGCGCGTCCTCCGACGCTCTCTCCTACGCGCTCGCCGCGATCACGCTCGGCTCGCTCGGCGTGCTCGCGCTCGGCCCGATCGCGGATCGGGTCGGCCGGCGGCGGCTCCTCCTCGCGAGCCTCGCGCTCTTCGGCCTCTTCGGCGGGGGGACCGCACTCGCCGGATCGCTCGCCGGCCTCGTCGCGTGGCAGCTCGCGGCGCGCGTCTTCCTGGAGGGTGCGCTCTTCACCGCAGCCGTGCTCGCCGCCGAGGAGACCTCGCCCGCGAGCCGCGCCGCCGCGCAGGGCGCGCTCGGCACGATGAACGCGCTCGGCGCGGGGTTCGCCGCGGTCCTCCTCGCCGCGGTCGAGGTCGTGCCCGGCGGCTGGCGCGCGCTGTGCCTGGTGAGCCTGGTCCCGCTCGCGCTCGTGCCGTTCCTGCGGCGCCGCGTCCCGGAGAGCCGTCACTGGCTCGCGCACCGCGGACCGCGCCTCACGCTCCCGCCGGCGGCGTGGCGCGGCCGCGTCGCCGCGACCCTCGTCGTGGTCGCCCTCGCGATGAGCTACGACGTCGCCGCCTTCGCCTTCGCGACCTACGTCCCGGTGGAGCGCCACGGATGGAGCGCGCCCGAGGTGAGCGCGATGTTCATCGGCGCCGGTGCGCTCGGGCTTCCGGGGTGGTCGGTCGGCGGCATGCTCGCGGATCGCTACGGGCGTCGGCCGATCGGCGTCATCTTCCTCGTCGGGCTCACCGCCGCCGAGCTCGTGTTCTTTCTCGGCGGCCGCCTCGCGCTCTGGCCGGGCTTCGCCGCCATGGTCTTCTTCCAGGGTGGCAAGATGACGATCATCCGCGCCTGGGCCGCCGAGCTCTTCCCGACGAGCTTCCGCGGCGCGGCAGCGGGATGGCTCACCGCCGCGGGCGCGCTCGGCGGCATGAGCGGACTCGCGGCCGCGGGCGCGCTCGCCGGGCCCGCCGGCGGCATCCACGCCGCGCTCGCGCTCGTGTCGGTCGCCGGCGTGCTCGCGGCCGCCGCGGTGCTCGCGTGGCTGCCCGAGACGCGCGGCATCGATCTCGGCGAGTCCGCCTGAGCGCCACCGATCCCCGAGAATTCCCCCCGCCGCCTCGCGAGGCCGCGGACGACGCCGCGCCTCGCCCATGACGAGGCGCCGAGGAGCGGGGATCGCCGTCGCGGCGCGCGCCCGCCATCTTGTCGGCCCGAGCGTCGCTCGCTACACGGTCGCGGATGGACGAGCCGCGCAGCGTCGAGGTTCCGCCGTCCGCGCTCTCCGACGAGGCGCTCACCGGCCTCATCGAGGAGTTCGTGACGCGCGCCGGAACCGACTACGGCGCCGTCGAGCGGACGCTCGTCGAGAAGGTCGCCGACATCCGCCGCCGGCTCGCCCGCGGCGAGGCCACCATCGTGTACGATCCCGAGACCGCGACCGCGAACATCGTCGTCGCCCACCCGCGCCGCGCCGGGGAACGGGCGGAAGGGGTCGAGGCGGGCGACCGCGACCCGGAGCGCCTCAGCCGCCGGTGACCGTTCGCCGGCCGGCTTCGGTCAGCGAGAACGTGCCGTCGGCGAAGGCGACGAGTCCGTCGCCGACCAGGCCCTCCATCAGCTCGGAGAACGCCTGGTGTCCGGCCTGGTAGAAGAGGAGACTGTGGGTGTGGAGCTCGCGAATCGGGAGCGAGCCGCCCTGCTTGGCGAGGAACGCGAGAAGACCGCGGCGTGCGGCCGGAACGTCGATGGTCATGGGCGACCTCCTAGGGAAGCTCTGGGGAGGTAGCATCCGGGCACGCGTTCCCGTATGCCTGCGCGCCAAGGAGGTGTCCACACTCATGCGATTATCGAAGATCTTGATCGTCGTCCCCGTCCTGGCGTTGCTGGCGATGGGCTGCGCCCCCCGTCGCCAGGGCGCGGGCCCGCACCACGGCCCCGCGCCGGGTATGATGCACGGCTGCGGCCCGGACTCGTGCGGCTACCAGAGCCAATGCTTCTCGAACGGCGCCGTGCGCTCCAACGACGGCGTCTGCCAGGCATGCAACGGCGGCCGCTGGGTCGAAGCGAGCGGCTGCGCGGAGCACCATCACGACGGCTGTTGCGGCCACTCCGGATGTCCCGGGCCCAAGGATTGCCCGCACATGAAGGGGAAGAAGTCCGGCGCCGGCGGCCCTCCGTGCGGCCGCGAAGGCGGACCCGGCGGTCCACCCCCCTGTCACAAGCGCTGAGGCGTTTCTCGCCCCGGCCGGCGGGCCGCGACCGGAGCGCCTCGGCGCTCGGGCCGCGGCCCGTCCGCCGCTACTCGAGCGAGCCCCAGGCGGTCGCGGTCACGCGCGCCACGAACGTCGCGCCGCCGAGTCCGTCGGGCTTGAAAATCGCGGCCTCACCCCAGGCGAGCTGGTCGAGCACCGCGCACGTGAACCCCGCGTGCCCGACGATCGCGGTGTTGGTTCCCGCGGCCGGCGCGGTCCGGAGCAGCGCGTAGGACGCCGCGCACCGCCCCGGCTCGTCGTAGACGAAGTACGTGATGCCGGGATCGAGCTCTATCGTCGGCCCGAAGTCCATGAGCTCGGCGGTCGTGACGTTGCGGCAGAACTCGCTGCTGATCACGCGTCCGACCGGAAATCCAAGCGTGTCGAAGACCTGGCCGACCGTGGACGCCTGCGCGACACCCGTCGCGTTCAGCTGGCGCGCCGTCGCGGCGCCGCAGTCGGCGTCGCAGCTCTTCCACCAATCCGGCGACATCGTCGTCGCCGCGGTCCCGAGCTGCAGCTGGTCGGCGCACACGTCGGCCGCGGCGTGCCGCCAGTGGAGCACGTAGCCGCCGGCGCGGAGCACCTGCGCGAGCGTCGGCGACAGCGTCGCGCGGCTGCCGGCCGATTCGCAGCTTCCAGCCGCCGTGCAGCCGAACGCCGCGTAGTGGTACACGCGCGCGGTCGCGGGCGTCGTCGGCAGGAGGTTCCCGAGGCTCTCGCTCGCGGTGGCAGCCGTGCCGAAGAAGACGGCCACGGCGGCCGGATCGTCCGCGTCGCTCGGAGGCACGTCGAGGCGGCGGACGACGCGCACGTGGGTGTTGACCGAGGCGGCCCCCGGCGGCGTCCACCCGAGCGCGACGAGCGCGCCGGCGACCGTGGCGGTGAGATCCTTCGGCCTCGGCTCGGTCAGGGACGGTCCCGAAACCAGATGCGCGGCGATCTCCCCGACCAGCGGCGCGAGCGTCGCGTCGACGGCCGCCGCATCACCGGTCTCCGTGCACGTGTGGCGCCGCTCGGCCTCGGCGAAGCGCCGCTGGAAAACCGCGAGCGCCTGCGCGCGGCATGCCGGATCGACGATGCTCCCGCGGCGCACCGCCCCGCGCTCGCACGCCAGATCCGCCGCCGCCTTGTGCGCCGCCGCGCGGAGCTTTGCCGCCCCGCACGCGCCGTCCGACGCGCCCGCGAGCACCTGCCCGACGAGCCGGTCGACGAACCCGCCGACCGCCCCGACGTTGCCGGGGAACGGGCAACCGCCCCGCACCTCGGTGCGACCAAAAGCCGCCTCCGCTCGTTCGTCCGCGGCGTCGCGGCATGTCGGCCGCGCCGGCACGCCCTGCTTCAGGCCGCGCGCCTCGCAGGCGAGGTGGCCGACGATGGCGCGCGCCGCCGTGTCGAGCTCGCGCGCCACGCAGCGCTGCGCCGCGGTTGGCGCCGCGGGCGCCGCCGTCGCGGCGCCGGCCACCAGGACCAGGGCGACACATCGGGCAACGAGCCATCGACGGTCGAGCATCGGAGCACCTCCAGGGATCTCAGGCATTGCGCACCGTCACCCCGCCGTCGACGACGAGATGGGCGCCGGTGATGTACGACGCGGCCGGCAGCACGAGGGCGAGCGTCGCGTGCGCGACCTCCTCCGGCTCGCCGTAGCGACCGAGGACGGTGCGGCGGCGCGCGAACTCCTTCTTCGCCTCTTCGGGGATGGCGTCGGTGATTCCGGTGCGGATCGGACCGGGGCATATGGCGTTCACCGTGATCCCCTCGCGGCCGAGCTCGACGGCGAGCGCGCGCGTGAGGCCGATCACGCCGTGCTTCGCCGCCGTATAGGCGCTCGCGAAGCGGGTGGCGCCGAGCCCCTCGGTCGAGGACACGTTGACGATGCGCGCGGCGTCCGAGCGCCGGAGGTGGGGCAGCGCGGCCCGCACCGTGCGGGTGTGCGCCGTCAGCAACACGTCGATCGAGGCCGCCCAGATCCCCTCGTAGTCGGGCGCGTCGATCGCGGTCACGAGCGCCAGGCCGGCGTTGTTGACCAGGATGTCGAGCCGTCCAAAACGCGCCGCGACCTCGTCGACGACCCGGCGGACGCGCTCGCCGTCGGTGACGTCCATCGCCCAGCCGTGCGCGCTGCCCCCGGCGTCGGCGATCTCGCGCACGACCGCCCCGACGGCCTCCGCGGAACGGTCGGTCACCGCGACGTGGGCGCCCTCGTCGGCGAAGAGGTGGGCCGTCGCGCGACCCATGCCGCTCGCGGCGCCGGTGACGAGTGCGGCGCGGCCGGCGATCGAGCGACTGAGGGTGGTCAGGCGGGACACGCGCGCCTCCTTCCGCTCAGCGGATCGTGTGCGACGCGTGCGTGTAGGTGAACGCCCACGCCTCGACCGCCTGGCCTTCCGTCTCCACCGTCACCGCGATCCGGCGGAAGAGGAAGGGCACGTTCTCGTACTCGTCGACCCGGTCGAGCGCCGCCCGGAACCGCGACGGCTCGAGCCACACGATCTCGCCGTCGAGCCATCCCTCGTCCGAACCGAACACCGCGCCCGGATACGACGCCTTGAGGTCGAGCAGACGCCCTCGCGTCCGCGCCGGCGCCCGCCGCACCACGTCGGCCGCGATGACGTGGGCGCCCGACTCCCCCTTGCGGAGGGTGCCGTAGAGGAAGAGCGGCAGCTCGCGGTCGCGGTCGGCGTCAGTGGGATCGGTCATGGGTACGAGCAAAGACGTCTCGCTCTACTACCATGGTGCACCATGCACGCCTCAATCCCAAACGACCTCGACGAGTGCCGAGTCCAGAATTTCCCGTATCCGCCCTCATCCGCGGTGTGCCCGCTACCCGAGCCGCCGCGACGATCATGCGGTCGAACGGTTCCATCACGCTCTCCAGCAGCGCGAACTCCTCGGCCTGCGCGAGCTCGAGCGGCAGCTTCGCGAAGGACGGCCGGGCGGTAACGATGGGTGTCGAGAGCCTCACATCGTGAACGCGAGCCTGCCGTCGGAGCGCGGTGCCGACCGTGGCCGAAACCGGGATTACGGCCCGCCGAGCGCCGCAGCCACGATGCGCTGCGCCTCCGCCACGATCGCCTCCAGGTGGCGTTCGTCGCGGAAGCTCTCGGCGTAGATCTTGTAGATGTCCTCGGTGCCCGAGGGGCGGGCGGCGAACCAGCCGTTCTCGGCGACCACCTTGAGGCCGCCGATCGCGGCGTCGTTGCCGGGCGCCTTCGTGAGCTTGGCGGCGATGGGCTCGCCGGCGAGGGTGGCGGCGCCGACGGCGGCGGGCTCGAGCTTCCCGAGGCGCGCCTTCTCGGCCGGCGTCGCGGGGGCGTCGATGCGGGTCGAGTGCGGGGTGCCGAGCTCGCGCGTCAGCTCCGCGAAGTGCTCGCCGGGATCACGGCCGGTGCGCGCCGCGATCTCGGCGGCGAGGAGACTCGGGACGATGCCGTCCTTGTCGGTCGTCCAGACGGCGCCGTCGGTGCGGAGGAACGACGCGCCGGCGCTCTCCTCTCCCCCGAAGCCTATCGTCCCGCCGACGAGGCCGTCGACGAACCACTTGAAGCCGACGGGCACCTCGACGAGCCTCCGGCCGAGCCGGGCGGCGACCCGGTCGATCAGGCTGCTGCTGACCACGGTCTTTCCGACGGCGGCGGTCGCGGGCCACGCGGGGCGGTTGGCGAAGAGGTAGGCGATCGCGACCGCGAGGTACTGGTTCGGCTCCAGGAGGCCACGGCTCCTGGTCACGATGCCGTGGCGGTCGGCGTCGGCATCGCAGGCGCAGGCGACGTCGAAGCGGTCCTTGAGGCCCACCATGCGCGCCATGACGTGCGGCGACGACGGGTCCATGCGGATCTGACCGTCCCAGTCGACCGACATGAAGCGGAAGGTCGCGTCGATCACGTCGTTCACGACCTCGAGACGGAGGCCGTGGCGCTCGCCGATCGCCTGCCAGAACGCGAGGCTCGCCCCCCCGAGCGGGTCGACGCCCACGTGGACGCGCGCGTCCCGGATCGCCGCGAGATCGACCACCGCGGGAAGATCGCCGACGTACGCGCTCAGGTAGTCGTGGCGATGGGTGGTCGAGGCGGCGCGGGCGCGCGCGAAGTGCGTCCGCAGCACGCCCTGGAGATCGTCGGCGATGAAAGCGTTCGCCTGGCGTTCGATCCACGCGGTCGCGGCGCTGTCGGCGGGGCCGCCGTGCGGCGGGTTGTACTTGAAGCCCCCGGAGCGCGGCGGATTGTGCGACGGGGTGACGACGATGCCGTCGGCGAGCCCGCTCTTGCGGCCGCGGTTGTAGGTCAGGATGGCGTGCGAGATCACGGGCGTCGGTACGTAGCCGCCGTTGGCGTCGACCATCGTCTCGACGCGGTTCGCGGCCAGCACCTCGAGCGCGCTCGCGAAGGCCGGCTCCGAGAGCGCGTGGCTGTCGATGCCGATGAAGAGCGGACCGTCGGTGCCCTGTTCCTTCCGGTACCGGCAGATGGCCTGGGTGATGGCGAGGATGTGGACCTCGTTGAACGACGCGTCGAGCGACGAGCCGCGATGCCCCGAGGTACCGAAAGCGACGCGCTGGCTCGCGACCGAAGGATCGGGCCGTTCGGTGTAGTAGGCGGTGACGAGCTTCGAGAGGTCGACGAGGATGGCGGCGGGGGCCGGCTTCCCGGCGAGGGGGCTGATGGACATACGCGGGGTTCTAGCGCATCGGCGGGCCGGCGGCACGCCGATACCGTGCGACGCGGATGTGCGATGTCGGCTGCCGATCAGCGAATGACGACCGTCCGCAGCAGCCCTTCGGAGTCCGCATCCGCGGTCACGAGCGTGGCGTCGTGACGTCGGATGAAACTCCACTTCCTGATGTGCGAGTCTGTGACGTTACCTTCGAGATTTGACAGGGCTCGCACCTCACGCTTAGGTTGGTCATTCCCGGGTATCGACGATGATTCGTCTCGTATTGCTCACGGCCGGGCTGGCGGCGCTGATGGTGGCCGTCCCCGCCTACGCGACCGAAGTCGCAACCGCGCCGATGCTCGGCACCGAGCTCCTCTCGGGCCGGGTGCGCTGCCTCGCGGTCAACGTGGACACGAAGCCGAAGCTGCTCACGCGCATGGAGATGGTGAGTACGGCGGGGGCCGTGCTGGCGAGCCTCCCCGCCCCCGAGCTCGTCCCGCCGGGACAGATTCGCCTGACCACGTTCGCGGACCTGAGCGTCGCGAGCCCGGCGTACTGCCGCTTCGCCTTCCAGGGGAAGTTCCGCGCCTCGTTGATGTACCTGAACGGCACGGCGATGGAGATCGTGCCCGCGACGAAGTGAGCGAGTGCGGGATGGCGCCGCTCGCCGAGACCGACCTCCCGGTGGTACCGGCGTCGCGGGCGAAGTCCGAAGGGCACCAGGCGACGCGCGCGCTGAGCGCGGAGCCCGGAACAGATGACGCCGCCGACGCGCAAGGACCTGGTCGGGAGCGCCGCCCGCGCGAGGCGGAACACGCTCGACAGCCAGCCGAGAATACCGTACTGGCGGTGCTCACCGCGGCACGACGCCGCTGAGGTCATGAGGAGGTTTCGGTGATGGGTCGTCCGCCGATCGTCTCGACGCTGTCGCTCGTCGCGTTGCTGGTCTACTCCACGGTCACCGCCTGGGCGACGCCGCCCTGGGAGGCGGCGAACCCGATCAAACCGCTGCCGAAGCCGCCGCTCGGCATCTACTCTAAGCTCGAGGATCTGCCGACACCGCCGACGCCCGAGCGCGTCCGGCTCGGCCGCTGGCTCTTTTTCGACACGCGGCTCTCGGGCGACAACACGATCTCGTGCGCGACCTGCCACCAGCCCGAGCACGGCTTCTCCGAGCTCACCCCGCACTCGACCGGCATCCGCGGGCAGCAAGGCGCGCGCAAGGCGCCAGGTTTCGTCAACCTCGCCTGGACGATCTTTCCGAACTTCTTCTGGGACGGCCGCGCGGCGTCACTCGAGGAGCAGGCGCTCGGACCGATCGCGAATCCGATCGAGATGGGATCGACGCACGAGGCGATGGTCAAGACGTGCGAAATGAAGGGGTACAGGCCCTACTTCAAAGAGGCCTTCGGCTCCGAGGAGGTCACCAAGGAGCGCGTCGCCCACGCGATCGCCGACTACGAGCGCACCCGCATGAGCGGCAACAGCCCGGTCGACAAGTGGCAGGTCGGCAAGGACGAGCAGGCGGTCCCGCCCGAGGTGAAGCAGGGCTGGGAGCTCTTCTTCGGCAAGGCCGAGTGCAACCAGTGCCACCTCGGCGAGAACTTCACCGACAGCCGCTTCCACAACCTCGGCGTCGGCTGGGACGCCCAGAAGAAGGAGTTCAAGGACGTCGGACGCTATGCGATCAGCAAAAAGGACGAGGATCGCGGCGCGTTCAAGACGCCCGGGCTGCGCGAGGTCGCGAAGCATCCGCCATACATGCACGACGGCTCGATCGCGACGCTCGAGGCCGTCGTCGAGCACTACAACAAGGGCGGCAATGCGAACCCGCACCTCTCGACGCGCATCCGCAAACTCGATCTCGGCAAGGCCGAGGTGCAGGCGCTCGTGAAGTTCATGGAGGCGCTCTCGGGCGAGGGCTACGCGGACACCGCGCCGACCGCGTTTCCGGAGTAGCCGACGGCCGGACCCGTCGCGACGGCGACGGGTCCGGCGCCGCGAAGTGTCACCGTCGGCACGTGCGGGGTCACGCGCGGCGCGCGGCGATGTCAGAGGTGGCCAAGCGCGCGCGCCGAGACGCGATACGGCAAGCGCCATGAAGTGGTCCATGGCTTGCTCGTACCGCGCTGGCCATGCACGCCGTCGCCGCCCCTCGCCGCTCCGTCCTCCACCGCCTCGCACCCTTCGACCTCAGGCGCGGCGAGGGCCGCACGGCGTCGCTCATGTTCGCCGCCGTGTTCTCCATCATGTGCGCCTACTACATGGTGAAGCCGCTGCGCGAAGGCTGGATCGCGGTGTCCGCGATCGGCGGCCTCTCGCGCGTCGAGATCAAGGCGTACTCGAGCCTCGCGCAGAGCCTGCTCCTCCTCGGGATCGTCGGCGCGTACGCCAGGTTCGCGGCCCGCCGCACGGCGCGCACGGTGCTGCGCCGCTCCGCGTTCGCGTGCGCCGCGGCACTCGCTATGTTCTGGGTCGCGCAGCCGGACTTCCTGCTGGCGACGGTCCCCGGGCTCGGCATCGCCTTCTACCTCTGGGTGGGCATGTTCGGCGTGTTCGTGGTGGCGCAGTTCTGGGCATTCGCGACCGACCTCTACGGCGACGACCGGGGACGCCGCCTGCTGCCGCTGGTCGCGATCGGCGGGACGTCGGGCGCGGCCGCGGGCTCCTGGCTCCACGATGCGCTCGCAGGGCTCGGTCCGCTCGGCACCCACGGGATCCTCCTCTGTGCGATCGCGCCTCTGCTCGCGGCGACCGCGCTCGCGCAAGCCGCCGCGGGGGCATCCGCCGGCGCCGCGGCGCCGAGCCCGTCCGCCGCGTCCGTCCGCCCCGGCGCCGCGAGCCTCCGTCGGGTCGTGAGCGATCGCTTCGTGCTCGCGGCCGGTATGCTCGCCCTCCTCTTCAGCTGGACGACGACGAACGGCGAGAACCTCCTCTTCCAGATCGTGCAGGACGGCGTCGCGCGCGCGGCCGAGGCGCCGGGCGTCGACGGGGTCGCCGCGCTCGCGCACGCGCGGGCGGCGACGACCGCCTTCTACGGCGACTTCTACCTCTGGACGAACCTCGCGGCCCTCGTCGTGCAGATCGTCGTGACGTCGCGCCTGCTCACGCGCGGCGGCCTCGCGGCGATCCTCTTCGTCCTGCCGCTGCTCGCGCTGCTCGCGTCGGCCATCGCGGCGCTCGCGCCGGTGCTGGCGATCCTCAAGTGGGTGAAGGTCGCCGAGCAGGCGACCGACTACTCGCTGAACCACACCGCGCGCCAGGTGCTCTGGCTCCCCGCGAGCGCCGAGACCAAGGTCGAGAGCAAGCCAACCGTCGACGCGTTGTTCGTGCGCCTCGGCGACGGGCTCGCCGCCCTCACCGTGCTCGCGAGCAGCCACCTCGGCGGCTACGCGGTCGAGATCCTGATCGCGGTGAACGTCGTGCTGGCGGCGCTCTGGCTCGTGGTCGCGTGCGTCGTCGTCCGCGAGCACGGCCAGCTCGTCGCGCGGCGCGCGGCGGAAGCGGCGGCCGCCGTGACGCCGGTGCTCTGCCGCGCCACCCGCCGCCTCGTCCGTCGCACGGCGCGCACCGCCCACGCGATCCTGGCGGCGCCGACCGCGCTCTGGGACGGCGTCGCCGCGAAGCGGCTCGATCTCTTGCCGATCGGCCGCGGCCATCCGCCGCCGGTCGCCCTCGCCGCGTAGCGCCATCGACCCCACCGGACCGCACCCCGCCCTTGCGACCCCGCCGGCGGGTTGATACCCCGCGCGCATGGACGATCGACGTTCCTCGCATGCCTTCCTGTTGATGATGCTCCTGATCGCCGCCGTGTCGGCGGCGGCGATGAGCTGCGGCGGAGGCGGAGGCGGCGCCGACTCGAACGGCGCCCTCTGCGAGCAATGCGGCGACTCCGACGGTCCCTGTCAGGCGACCGCCGTGACGACGGGCGACGATCGTCCCTCCGGCTGCACGACGGATCCATGCACGGTCCAGCTCCGGTGCGTACGCAAAGTCGACAGCGGGCAGCGCCGCTGCTTCCCGAACAACCCGAGCACCGGCGAGCTCGATTTCCGCTACGAGTGCGACGGATCGCAGCCGATCGAGAGCTTCGCGCCGACGATCACGCCGACGCCGACCGTGACGCCGACGCCGGAGGCGACCCTCACGCCGTCGGCGACGGCCCCGACACCGACCGGCGCGACGCCAACCGCGACCGGGGTGACACCGACCGCCACCCCGACCCCGGAAGAGCCCGAGGAGGTGGAGGTGACCATCACGATCACCGAGCCGACCGGGACCGACGTGCCCGCCATCTTCTCGGTCACCGTCACCTATCCCGCGAGCAAGGGCAGCTTCATCGGACCCGACGGCGTCGACTGCGACACCGCCGATTTCAACGTCCAGGACGAGGGGAACGGCACGCTCCTGCTGTCGTTCACGGGCGATGCCGCATTGGCCGGCGACTCCGTCGACGTCGACTGCACCTTCCATCAAACCGACGGCGCGTCGCTCACCGCGAGCGAGCTCGGCGGCGACGCGGGCACGCTGCGCGTCACCTTCGATATCTGATCGCCGGCGAAGGCGCGCCTATTCCGCGCGCCGGGTCGACACGCGAAACGGCTCCGCGCTCAGGGCGTCCGCGTAGTGTCGGCGCAGGTACTCGTCGAGTAGCGCCGCGCCCGTCGCGCTGCTGCGGTTCGGCTCGAACCACCAGCAGCCGGCCGTGCGCAGGATCACGATCGGGGGACGGCGCGCCTCCAGCTCCGCGATCATGGCGCGCTGCACGTCGGCGCGTGTGACCAGGTCGGGGTCGAACTGTACGAAGCGGGTCGCGCTCGGCCGGTCGGCGAGGAAATACAGGTCGGCGTCGTTGAGGATCACCCGACGATGGTCGCCACAGCCGACGAAGATCGGATCGCCGGGCCGGGAGTGCGCGGCGACGAAGTCCACCACGCGGCGGCGCGCGGCGGCGTCCCGGGACGGCACCGGCGCCGCGCGCGCCACCGACCGCGCCGCGTCGAAGGACGGCGGCCGCGCCCGCGAATCGCGCGCCCACCCCACCGCCCCGAGGAGCGCGCACGCCGCCAGAGCCCAAACGACCGGGCGGAAGCGCCGCGCGAGGCGCTCGAGGAACGCGGCCGCGAGCACGATGCCGGGAGTCACCGTCATGGCCGCATGGATCACGTCGCTTCGGTTGAGCAACTGGGGAAGCACCGCGAGCGCGCACACCCCGAGGGTCAGGAGCGCCCGCCGGTCGAGGCGCCATCGGCGCGCGAACGTGATGCCGACCGCGGCGCAGAGCGGAGCCCCGAGCGTCAGCAGGCAGGAAACCGGGAAACGCCCGGGGAGGCGCACGAAGCCGAACGCGCCGTGCACCCGCGAGAACTGGAGCGAGCGCGGCAGCGGCAGCGCGCGGCCGGGCGCCACGTACCACACCTGGTCGAGGAGGAGATCGTGGAGGGGCTGCGCCAGGCCGGCGCGCAGGAGGACCGGCACCCACACCACGCTCAACGACGCTAGCATGCCGATCGTGAAGCCCCGGAGCGCCCGGCACGGGGCGTCCCCGAGAACGGGAACTCCCCGTCCGACGGCGAGCACGAGCGCCGGCATCGCCAGGACCGACGCGTAGACGAACAGATCGTGGCGAAAGCCGCCGACCGCCCCGAAGAGCGCGCCGGCCGCGAGCCACCGGCCGCGGAGCCCGGCCTCCCCCGCGGCGAGCAGGAGGGCCATCGCCACCAGATAGGCCCAGGGAGCGGCCTCCAGGGGGAGGAGCCCGTCGAGGACGAGCGCCGCCGCCAGCGGTGAGAACCGCCGGCCGGTGATGCGTCCGGCGAGCATTCCGCCGACGCCGGCAAGCGCGAGATGGACGGCGAGCCCGAGCACGCGCACTCCGATCACCTGCACGCCGCAGACCTTCCAGAGCCCCGCGATGACGAGGAAGACGCCGGGCGGGTAGTTGGCATAGAAGTCGCGGTACAGCGTCTGACCGCGGAGCATCAGGTCCGCGCCGGTGAGCAGGATGCCCTCGTCGTAGGAGACGATGTCGGCGCCCATCGTGTGCGCGGTCGCGAGCGCCAGCACGAGCGCGAGCGCCCATCCGGCCGCATCGAGCGGGCGCAGGGGCGAGCGCGTCCCGGCGCATCGCGCGCGCGGCGTCAACGACCGCCTCTCGCGGCGTCGGGCGTGGCGCGGAAAACCGTCGCCGAGACGACGACTACTCGACGATGCTCGGCCACGCGGCGAGGATCTGCCGCAGCGTCCCGCCCGCGCGCCAGCTCCGCAGCACGTCGTTCGCGGCCTGACGGAGCGCCTCGTCGCCGGGGCGAAACGCCCAGGCGAGCGACTGCTCGCCGACGGCGCGGGGGTACGCCACGAGCTTGTCCGGATGCGCCAGGACAGCGGCCTCGATGACCGGCGCGTCGCTCACGTAGGCGTCGATGCGATAGTTCATGAGCTCCCAGACGGCGTCGCGCGACCGTCGGTAGACGACGATGTCCTCGTCGGGGCGGCGCTCGCGTACGAGCGCCTCGCCGGTCGTCTGGGACTTGACCCCGATCCGCGGCGACGTCCGCAGGAGCGCCTCGGGCGTCGGCCAGCGCTCGGCATCCTCGAGGCGGACCACTCCCTGCAAGGAGGTGGTCATGTAGCCGTCGCCGAACGCGACGCGCGCCGCGCGCGCCGGCGTGATCGACATGCCGGACATGATGACGTCGGTTCCGCCGCCGAGCAGCGTCTGGATCTGCTCGTCCCAGGGCACCCGCACGAGCTCGAGCGGACGTCCAAGCGCCGCGGCGAGCCTCTCGGCGAAGTCGATCTCGAGCCCCGCGAATCCGTCCGCGCGCTGGAAGACGTAGGGCGCCATGTCGGGGGTAACTCCGACCCGGAGCGGAACTGCGGGCGCGAGGGGCGTCGGAGCGTTCGACGTGGCGCAGGCGAAACACAGCGCGGCGAGCGCGCAGGCGAGCAGACGGACCGGAGGGAACGACATTGCTGCGGGCCTTTAGCCTTCGGCGCCCAGCGGTGCAACACCAACGCGTCGGCGTCTCGTCGGCGAACTCCACTCCGACTGCCTTTGTCTTGTCGGGAATGACGACGCGAAAGACGCGTCTGATGCGAGCACGGACAATGGGGCGCGTGTTCGTCGGGTCCCGTGCCCTGCGCGCTTCCAACTAGCGGAAGTATAAATGGGCCGACGGAGGATCGAACTCCGAACCCGCTGATTAAGAGTCAGCTGCTCTACCAGTTGAGCTATCGGCCCGTGCTTCGGTTGGCGGGAGCGCGGAATCTAGACGATTCGCCGCGTGCTGTCACGCCTCGCGCGGACGACGCGCGAAGGAAAAGGGTGACTGAAGGGCTTCGAACCCTCGACCCCCGGAGCCACAATCCGGTGCTCTACCAACTGAGCTACAGTCACCACGTCGTCGCTTGTCTTCGATGCGTTACCTCAGAGCGCGCCAGAGGGGATTCGAACCCCTGACCTACGGCTTAGAAGGCCGTTGCTCTATCCAACTGAGCTACTGGCGCAAGCCGGAAGCGGGAACGTGCCAGCCAATCGGGGCGAGAGGATTTGAACCTCCGACCCCCTGCGCCCAAGGCAGGTGCGCTACCAGGCTGCGCCACGCCCCGTCTAGAACTCGCACTTCCCGCGCCGTCTCGCATGATCGTTCGGTCGTACGGGCGCGCCCTGACCTTCGAGCGGGAGTACCACCGCGTATCCGGGCTTTCAAGCGCGCGGACGTTCAGGGCGCGCCGCGAGCGCGCGCGCGAGAGCGTCGAGGGCGCGCCGCCGGTGGCTGAACGCGTTCTTGGCCTCGGCGGGGAGCTCGGCGAAGGTGCGGCCGCTCGCCGGGTCGACGAAAACCGGATCGTAGCCGAAGCCGCCCGCGCCGCGCGGCGCCCGCGCGATGACGCCGTCGCAGCGGCCTTCGGCCTCGACGCTCCGGCCGTCGGGCCAGGCGAGCACGAGCGCGCAGCGGAAGGCGGCGACGCGCGCGGCATCGGGGACGCCGGCGAGCTCGCGGAGGAGTCGGGCCGTGTTCTCGGCGTCGGCCGCGTGCTCGCCGGCGTAGCGGGCGGAACGTACGCCTGGCCGGCCCCCGAGTGCCGCCACCTCGAGCCCCGAGTCGTCGCCGAGCGCCGGGAGTCCGGTCCGGCGGGCAAGGCTCTCCGCCTTGAGGCGCGCGTTCGCGGCGAAGGTCTCGCCGTCCTCGACCACGCGCCAGTCCGGTGCGACGTCGGCGGGCCCGACGACCGTCACCCCGGCGGGCGCAAGGATCTCGGCGACCTCACGGAGCTTGCCGCGATTCCCCGTCGCAAAGACGAGGCGCGGCGGCCACCCCGTGCCCCTCGCGGCCATGCCCGCCGCCGGCCCCTCAGGCTCCCGCGCCTTCGGCAAGCACCTTCTTCTGCAGCGCGACGAGCGTCCCGATGCCCTCGGTCGCGAGCGCGGTCATGGCCTCGAGCTGCGTCGCGGTGAACGGCTTCCCCTCGGCGGTGCCCTGCACCTCGATGAACTTGCCCTTGCCCGTCATGACCACGTTCATGTCGACCTCGGCCTTGCTGTCCTCCTCGTAGGCGAGATCGAGGCAGAGCTTCTTGTCGACGATGCCGACGCTCACCGCGGCGACGTAGTCGAGCAGCGGCGACGTCTCGAGCAGGCCGGCCCTCTGGAGCTTCCGGACGGCGAGCGCGAGCGCGACGTAGGCGCCGGTGATGGCGGCGGTGCGGGTGCCGCCGTCGGCCTCGATGACGTCGCAATCGATCCAAATGGTGCGCTCGCCGAGCGCCCCCATGTCGATCACGGCGCGCAGGCTCCGCCCGATCAGCCGCTGGATCTCCTGGGTGCGTCCGCCGATCTTGCCGCGCGCCGCCTCACGGTCGGAGCGGGTATGGGTCGAGCGCGGCAGCATCCCGTACTCCGCCGTGACCCAGCCGCGCCCGCGGTTGCGCATCCATTGCGGCACGCCCTCCTGCACCGAGGCGGCGCAGAGCACGCGGGTCGCTCCGCACGCGATCAACGCCGACCCTTCGGCGTGACGGAGATAGTCGGGCACGATCTCCACCGCGCGCAGCTCGCGCGCACGTCGTCCGTCGAGGCGCGACCCCCGTCCCCTCTGCTGCGGCTGCCCCGGTTTCAGCGTCATCGGATCTCCTCTCGTTCGCCGTGCGAGGCGGCGTTGCGTGTGTCGTTCGCGGCGTGGCGGGTCGATTCATCGCACTCGCGCACTGATGTCAACTTCCCGACAGCGCGCACGCCGCCCCCTGCGCATCACACACGACGACTGACGTGCGCTCGTCAGTCGTCGCCGCGCGCTCGCGAGCGCTCGCGCTAAAGATTTCGTCTTGTCCGCCCGAAACACCACTGTTACGTTTTTCACGCACGCGACACATTTTCAGGACCACCGGAGACCGAGCGCGTATGGATCAATTCCCCTTCCTCATTGGGCAGCACCCGACGGTGCAAAAGATCCACGCTCTCATCAAGAAAGTGACGGCGACCGACGCGACGGTCCTCGTCATGGGCGAGAGCGGCACCGGCAAGGAGCTCGTGGCCCGCGCGACGCATCAGCTGTCGCCGCGCGCCGACCGCCCGTTCATTCCCGTGAACTGCGGCGCCATCCCGGCGGAGCTGCTCGAGTCGGAGATCTTCGGGCACGAGCGCGGAGCGTTCACCGGCGCCATCGGCGCGCGCGCGGGCATGTTCCAGCTCGCGAACGGCGGGACGATCTTCCTCGACGAGGTCGGCGAGATGAGCCCGCGCCTGCAGGTGAAGCTGCTGCGCGTGCTCCAGGACCGCGAGGTGCGGCCCGTCGGCGCCGATCGCACCACGAAGGTCGACGTGCGCGTCCTCGCCGCCACCAACAAGGATCTCCAGCAGGAGGTCGACCGCGGCATGTTCCGCGAAGACCTCTTCTACCGCTTGCAGGTGATTCCGATCGTGATGCCGCCGCTCCGCGAGCGCCGTTCGGACATCCCGCTCCTGATCGCGCACTTCCTCGAGAAGCACAATCGCAAGCGTCCCGACCGCCCCGCGCAAATCACCGACGAGAGCATGGTGCAGCTCTGGGAGTACGACTGGCCGGGCAACGTGCGCGAGCTCGAGAACCTCATCGAGCGCATGGTGATCCTGTCGGAGGACGGCTGGATCCGCGTCGAGAACCTTCCGACCAACATCCGGTCGTTCATCTCGGAGAAGCGTATTCCGAAGCCGTCCCTCACCGAGAACGGCCTCGACCTCAACAGCGCGGTCGAGGAGTTCGAGAACCGCCTCATCGAGGAGGCGCTGCGACGAACGAAGGGCAACAAGCAGGCGGCGGCGCGCCTGCTCGGCCTCAAGCGCACGACGCTCGTCGCGAAGCTCCGGAGAAGGAAGCCGGGCGCGCCGTACCAGGGCGCGCAACAGAGCTATCTGCTGTAAGGGAGAGAGCCGCGATGGATCCGAAGCGAGAGGGAACCGTGCTGGTAGTGGACGACGACCGGAACGCGGTCGACATCCTGCAGCGCTTGCTCACCAGAGAAGGCTTCGCCGTGCAGTGCGCCCATGGAGGACGCGAGGCGTTGGCGGTCGTCGCTGCGCACCCCGTCGACGTGATCCTCCTCGACGTGATGATGCCCGAGATGGACGGGTTCAAGGTCTGCGAGGCGCTCCGCGAGGACGCCCGCACGCGCGAGATCCCCGTGATCCTCCTGACGGCGAAGGACGACATCGAAACCCGCCTCGTCGGCATGCGGCTCGGGGTGAGCGAGTTCCTGACCAAGCCGATCAACAAGATCGAGCTCTTCCAGCGCCTACGCGCCCAGCTGCACCAACGCAGGATCGAGCACCGCATCGACGACATGCTGAGCTCCTGAAGCGCGAACGCGCCGAGGGGCGCATGCCCCTCGGCGCGTCGTTCGCTTCACGATTGAGCGGGAGCGCGGTGACCAGCTCAGTGCGCCCCGGCTTCCGGCTTCTTCTCGGCCGCGGGCTTTTCGCCGCCGGCGGGCTGCCCCTCCTTCGGAGCTTCGGCCGCCTCCTTCTTGCACTTCTCCACGTCGGCCGTGGAGATCATCATCGTGTCGGCGATGTCCTGGGCAGACCGGCCCAGCTTGACCGACTTCATGACGATGCCGCAGTTGACGTCGCTCGCGAAGCTCGACGAGAGACTCGCGAGCACGAGAGCGGCCGCACCGGCGAGGCTCAACGACGCTGTGCGCATGCTCCAACCTCCTTGCGATGTTGACGGTGCCCGATTGCACCGTGTGGGAACGACGCATCCGAACGGTCGTCCCGCGCCGAAGTCGCGGGAACGGAAGCGCGCGAATTACACTATGCGGCCGATTCGTACACAAGGGCGCCGGCCGCGGTCAGGAGTTCGCGCATGGCGGCGATGGTGGGAGCCCGCATGAGCGCCGCCCGGAACTCGGCCCCGCCGCGGAGGTGCTTCACCATCCGACACGCGAGCCCGCGCGACCGTCCGAGCGCGGCTCCCGAGGGCAGGTCTTCCTCGAGGCGCGCGATCAGCGCGTCGACCGCCGCGAAGCGCTCCGCCGGGGTCGGCGGAGCGATCGGGAGCCCGCGCTGCAGAGCGTCGATCTCGCGGAAGATCCAGGGGTGCGCCAACGTGGCGCGCCCCACCATGATGCCATCGACGCCGGTCTCGGCGAAGCGCGCGAGCGCCCCCGGGGCGCTCGTGACGTCGCCGCTGCCGATCACCGGCACCCGTACGGCGTGCTTCACCCGCGCGACGAGTCCCCAGTCCGACTCGCCGCTGTAGAGCTGCGTCCGCGTCCGCCCGTGGACGGCGATCGCCCGCACGCCCTCTCCCTCCGCCATCCGCGCCACCTCGACCGCGTTCCGCGACCCCTCGTCCCAGCCCGCGCGGATCTTCACCGTGAAGGGGATCGCGAGCGCACGGCGCAGCGCCCCGAGGATCTCCCGCAGCACGGCGGGTCGACGCATGAGCTCGGCGCCCCCGCCCTTCCTGGTTACCTTGGGAGCGGGGCAGCCGCAGTTCACGTCGACGATGTCGGCGCCGAGATCCTCCGCCATGCGCGCCGACTCGGCCATGCGCCAGGGGTCGGCGCCGAAGAGCTGGATCGCGATCGGCCGCTCGAGCGGCCGGAAGCGCATCATGTCGCGAGTCCGGGCGTTGTGCCGCGTCAACGCCTCGATGCTGACGAGCTCGGTCACCACCAGACCGACCGCGCCCGGATTCCGCTCCTTCACGAGCGAGCGGTACGCGGAGTCGGTGATGCCAGACATCGGCGCCAGCACGAGGTTGGGCGCCACCGTGACGCCGCCGATCGAGAACCTATTCGCCGTCACGCCGCGAGCTCCGGCCAGCGGTCGTTCCAGGGCCGCGCTTGCTCGTACGCGTACGACGCCTGGAGCACGAGGTCGTCGCGGAAGCGCGGACCGACGATCTGGAGTCCGGCGGGCAGCCCGGCGTCGGTGAAGCCGGCCCGCACGCTCGCCGCCGGATGGCCGGAAAAGTTGAACGGATAGGTGAACGCGACCGCGCCGAGCGCCGAGCCGATGGGCGCGCCGTCGATCGTCTCCGGGAACGGGCCGGCGGCCGCGAAGGCCTCGGTCGGCAGCGTCGGCGTCAGCAGGAGCGCACAGCGCTCGAAAAGGCGCGCGAGCACCGCCTGGAGGGCGGCGCGCTTGCGCTGCACCCGTGCGATGAACGCGGGCGTGACGGCCTTCCCCTGCTGCAACCCTTCGTAGAACGCGCGACCCCACTCGCCGCGATGCGCTTCGACGCTCTCGGCCAGCAGCCCGTACGTCTCCGCCGCCGAAACGGCCGCCCACTCGGCGCCGAGATCGGGGAACACGTCGTCGACGATCTCGACCTCGTGGCCGAGCGCGCGGAAGACGTCGATCGCCGCTTCGACCTCGCGCCGGACGTCGCGCTGCACGCGCGCGTAGCCGAGCCCCGGGCTCACCGCGATGCGGAGCCTGGCCGGGAGCTGCTCCAGGGTGTCGACGTACGACAGGCCCGGGGGCGGCAACGTCTCGGGATCGGACGGGTCGGGACCGGCGACGACGTCGAGGAAGAGCGCCGCGTCGCGCACGGTGCGCGTGAGCGGCCCGTAGCAGACCGTGTCGATCCACGGGAGCATCGGGCGGTCGGCGATCAGCGGCCCGACCGGCACGCGGCCGAACGACGGCTTCAGGCCGTACGCGCCGACGTAGCAGGCGGGGATGCGGATCGAGCCGCCGCCGTCGGACGCGGTCACCAGCGGTACCATCCCGGACGCGATCGCCGCCGACGAGCCCCCGCTCGATCCGCCGGGCGTGCGCTCAAGGTTCCACGGATTGCGCGTGACCCCGAAGAGCAGGTTCTTCGTGAGCCCGGTGTACCCGAACTCCGGCGTGTTGGTCTTGCCGAGCACGATCGCCCCGGCGGTCCGCAACCGCGCGACCTGCACGGAATCGCGGGTCGGCCGATAGTCCCTGAAGGGGCGCGAGCCGTAGGTCGTCGGGAGCCCCGTTGCGTCCTCCAGGTCCTTCACCCCGACCGGCAGTCCTGCAAGCGGTCCGAGCCGCTTGCCCGCCACGATCTGCCGCTGGAGCACGGCCGCCTCCTCCAGCGCCTCCTCGCGGCGCAAGGCCACGAAGGCATTTAGCGCGGGATTCAGTGCATCGATGCGATCCAGGCACGCCTGCACGAGCGCCGTCGGCGCCAGCTCGCCGTTGCGCACCGCGTCCGCGAGCTCGAACGCGGATCGAAAGGCCAGATCCTTCATATGCGATTTTGCTTGCCCGACGACACGGGCCGTGTAGAACCTGGCCTCATGGATGGCCTGTTCGTCGCACTCGGCATCGCGGGCGGCGCCATGATCGTCGTGGTCGCGTACCTGATCGCGAAGTAGCCTCGCTTATTCCGGCCGCTCCGACACCGGGACGTAGTCGCGCTCGTCGGGACCGAGGTAGATCTGTCGCGGACGGGCGATCTTCTGATCGTCGTCCTGCAGCATCTCGATCCACTGGGCCAGCCATCCCGACGTCCGCGGAATCGCGAACAGCACCGGGAACATGTCCATCGGAAAGCCCATCGCCTGATAGATGATGCCCGAGTAGAAATCGACGTTCGGGTAGAGCTTGTGCGAGATGAAGTAGTCGTCGGCGAGCGCGATGCGCTCGAGCTCGATGGCGATGTCGAGGAGCGGATTCGGACCGGTCACCTCGAACACCTCGCTGGCGATCTGACGGCAGATCTTCGCGCGCGGGTCGTAGTTCTTGTAGATGCGGTGACCGAAGCCCATCAGGCGGATCTCGCCCGCTTTCACGCGCTCGATGTAGCCCGCCACCTTGTCCTTCGAGCCGATCTCCATGAGCATGCGGATCACGGCCTCGTTGGCGCCGCCGTGCAGCGGCCCGTAGAGCGCGGCGGTCGCGGCGGCGATCGCCGAGTACGGATCGCCCTGCGAGCTCCCGACGCCGCGCATGGCGCTCGTCGAGCAGTTCTGCTCGTGGTCGGCGTGCAGTATGAAGAGCACGTCGATCGCCCGCTCGAGCGCCGGATTCGGCTTGTACCTCAGCTCGGTCATCTTGAAGAGCATGTTCAGGAAGTTGCCGGTGTAACTGAGGTCGTTGTCGGGATACGCGTACGGCATGCCGATCGAATGACGGTACGCGAAGGCGGCGAGCGTCGGCATCTTGGCGATCAGGCGGTGCGTCTGGATGCGACGGGACTCGGGATCGAAGATGCGCTTCGCGTCGGTGTAGAAGGTCGAGAGCGCGCCGACGGTGCCGACGAGGATGCCCATCGGATGGGCGTCGTAGTGGAAGCCGTCGATGAACTTCTTGATGTTCTCGTGGATGATCGTGTGATGGCGGATGTTCTGGTCGAACGCCTTGAGATGCGACGGCTTCGGCAGCTCGCCTTTGACCAGGAGGTACGCCGTCTCGAGGTAGGTGCTCTGCTCGGCGAGCTGCTCGATCGGGTAACCGCGGTAGCGCAGGATACCCTTGTCGCCGTCGATGTAGGTGATGCGGCTCTTGCACGCCGCCGTGTTGGTGAAGGCCGGGTCGTACGCCATCAGCCCGAAATCTTCGGGATCGGTCTTGATCCGACGGAGGTCGAACGCCCGGATCGTGTTGTGCTCGACGGGAATCTCGTAGGTCTGGCCCGTCCGATTGTCGGTGATCGTCAGCGAGTCGCGAGGCATGGCGTCCATCCTTTCCCTCTTTCTCTTTTGGGGGCGGATTCTAGCTGACCGAGCGCATGCCGCAACGCGACGAAGCGATGGCATCCCGGCCCCGGCCGGCGATTTCCTCGCCGCCGCCGCTGAGCCGAGCGACGTCGTGCGGATCAGCGCCGCGCGGACAGCTCGTGGACGGCGTCGATCACGGCGCCGACGTGCGCGAGCGGCGTCTCGGGGAGAACGCCGTGGCCGAGGTTGAAGACGTGACCCGGACGCCCGCCCGCGCGCTCGAGTATGCGGGCGACGCGGCGGCGGATCTCGTCGACGGGCGCGAAGAGCGCGACCGGATCGAGGTTCCCCTGCACCGCGACGTCGTACCCGACACGCCGCCACGCGTCGGCGAGATCGACGTGCCAGTCGAGCCCGATCACGTCGCCGCCAGCCTCGCGTACGAGCTCGAGCAGCGCCGCAGTGCCGGTGCCGAAGTGGATCGCCGGCGCGCCGGCGTCCGCGAGCGCCGCGAATACGGCGCGCATGTGCGGCAGCACGTAGGCCCGATAGTCGTCCGGCCCGAGGCAGCCGACCCAGCTGTCGAACACCTGCACCGCCTGCGCGCCGGCGGCGACCTGCGCCCGCAGGTACTCGACGATCGCCTCCGAGAGGCGCTCCATGAGCGCGTGCCAGGCACCCGGATCGGTGTACATCAGCGTCTTCGTGTGCCGGTACTGCCGCGAGCCGCCGCCCTCGATGACGTACGACGCGAGCGTGAAGGGCGCACCCGCGAAGCCGATCAAGGGCGCCCGGCCCGCGAGGCGCTGCCGTACGAGACGCACCGTCTCGAGCACGTAGCCGAGCCCGTCGGCGACCGGCACGCGGGCGAGCGCGTCGACGTCGACCCGCGTCCGCACCGGACGATGGATCACCGGTCCGTCGCCCGCGGCGAACTCGAGCCCGACGCCCATCGGCTCCAACACCAGCAGGATGTCGGCGAAGAGGATCGCGGCGTCGACCGGAAAGCGCTCGATCGGCATGAGCGTGACCTGCGCCGCGAGCTCGGGCGTCTTGCAGAGCTCGAGGAAGCCGTGCCGGGCGCGCAGCGCCCGGTACTCCGGCATGTAGCGGCCGGCCTGGCGCATGATCCAGACCGGCGTGCAGTCGGTCGGCTCGCGACGACAGGCGCGGAGGAATCGCGTGGCGGCGGACACCGGCGCGGACAATGCCAGGCCCACCGAGCGGCGTCGAGGGTCAGCGCCGCTTGGCCGCAAGGAGGTCGGGCGCGGCGCGCAGCGTCTCGGTGACGAGCGGCCCCATCTTCGGGCGGCTCGGTTCGAGGTCGACCGGCAGCCCGACGGCCACGAGCGCCGCACTGCAGACCGGGCCGATCGAGCCGACGACGACGCGGGCGAACCCGGCCCGGAGCGGATCCGCGATCCCGCGCTCGGCCGCAACCCGCAGGAGGTGCGTCCCCTGCGTCGCGCTGGTGAAGAGCGCGACCTCGGCGTCCGCCGCGGCGAGCCGCGCGATCGCCTCCGCGAGCGCCCCGAGGTCCTCGGGCAGCGCCCAGCGGTAGACCGGTACCGCGGTCACGAGCGCCCCGCGCTCGCGGAGGCCGGCGAGCAGCTCCGGATTCGGCGCCCCGTACTCCTGCACCGCCACGCGCTTGCCCGCGAGCGGCCCCGCCGCGTCGAGCGCCGCGAGAACCTCGCGCCAGGTGCTCGGCGCGGGCGCCGTGAGCGCCGGCCCGAGGCCGAGCTCGCGGAGCGCCGCGACCGCCTTCGGTCCGCGCGCCACGAGCATCGTGCGATCGAGCAGCGCCGCCGCCCGCGCGCGCGTCAGCGCCGGCGCCATGGCGTCGACGAGAGCGCGCGTCCCGACACCCGTCAGCAGCACGACGACGTCGACCGCTCCCGCGGCGAGCGCGCCCGCGAACGCGCGCACCTGCGGCTGCTCCCCGAGCGGCATCTCGCGCATCGCGGGAGCGACGAACGGCTCGGCCCCCTGCTTCCGGACGAGCGCCGCGATCTCCGCCGCCCGGCGGCTCTCGAAGGCGACTACCCGAAGCGGAGCGTCCGCCATGCGCGCCCGGCTCGCGCGCGGCCCCGGCGGGCCCTAGCGGACCTCGAGGAGCTCGACCTCGAAGGTGAGCGTCGCGTTCGGCGGGATCACGCCGCCCGCGCCGCGCGCCCCGTAGCCGAGATCCGGCGGGATGACGAGCTTGCGCACGCCGCCGACCTTCATCGTAGCGACGCCCTCGTCCCAGCCCTTGATGACCTGCCCGCGACCGACGGCGAAGGTGAACGGCTGGCCGCGATCCTTCGAGCTGTCGAACTTCTTCCCGTCGACGAGCCAGCCGGTGTAGTGCACGACCGCCGTCTGGCCCTTCTGCGGAGACGCGCCGGCGCCGCGCTCGAGGTCCACGTACTGGAGCCCGCTCGGCGTCGTTTCCAGGTTCTCGACCATCGTGCCCGCCTTTTCTGCGGGAGCGCCGGCGTCGCGGCCGGCCTCCTGCGACCGCTCGCATCCGACCGCGAGCGCCGCGACCAACGCGAGGGAAAGTGCGATCCGGTTCTTCATGGCGCGGCGCACGCTACCGGCGCCGTCGGAGTCGGTCAACCGCGAGGCGCGTACGCGTCACGGCGGATCGTCCACGGCGCGACCCGATCCGGGCAGAGACGGTCCGGACGCCCGCCAGGCGGCCCACCGCAGCGCCGCCGCGACGACCAGGACCGCCACGAGCGCCCAATACCCGAGGAACGGATGCGCGGTCTCCTTGCGTCCGACGCTGTCGACGAGACAGAGGAGGAAGACCGCCCACACCACCCAGACGCCGACGCGATGGAGGCGCCGCCAGTGCACGTCGGCGAGGCGCCGCCGGACCGCGACGAGCGACGTCACGGTCATGCACGCCACCAGGACGAGCCCCGGCACGCCGATCAGGAAGTCCGTGGCGGTCACCATCGGCGGCCGCTCGGGCGCGTAGAGCGCGTAGAGCCGCAGGATGCAGCCGACGTGCACCGTCATGGTGGCCCCGAACGCGACGCCGAACGCGCGCCGCCGACGCAGCAGCCATCGGCTCCACGATGCCGGACGAAGCCGCGCGAGCGGCGCCGCCGTGAACGCGAGCGCGAAGTAGACGAACGACACGCGCGCGGTCGCACGCAGCGCGAGGCGGGTCGCCTCGCGATCGGCCTCGCCCGCGGCCAGCATGCCCGCAGCGACCGCCAGGCCGAGCAGGGTGGCGCCGACGATCAGCGCGATCTCTCCCCGATCGGCGTGCATCGCGGGCGGGAGCGGGGCGGGATTCGCGTCGGTCACGTCGCATCGGCTCCGCGGGTCGCGGCGCGTCAAGGAGACCGCGGCGGATCGTCGCGCAGCCCCGCGTGCGCACCGAGCACGCGATGCAGCTCGACCATCGCCCATGTATCGCGGGCGCAGTACGCGAGCAACTGCGTTCGCAGCTCGGCGCGTCGTGCGGGGTCGAGCGCCGGATCGACGAGCGCGGCATGCGCGCGCGACGCCGAGAGTCCGTCGCGGATCGCGAGGTCGTCGTAGCCGAGGCCCGGCACGAACGCCGGCAAGACGCGCTTGATGGAGAAGGAGCCCCGGAGCGCGGGGTGGGCGCAGTGATCGCGCACGAGCGGGAGCAGGTCGACGATGCGCTCGCGCCGCTCGAGCAGGGCGACGCCGAGATCCGGCAGCGCCCCGGCGAGCGCGCTCAGGACATCGCCCTCGAAGCGCGAGTAGACGACGAGCGCGGCCGCGTCGGCGGTCGCCGCGAGCAGGCTCTCCGCGAACGCGCGCCGCGGATCGTCGTTGGCGTCATGGAGGAACTCGCGATGCGTGACCGCGCCGTCGATCGCGAGGACGTGGTCCGACCACTGGAACGGCACCTGCTCGAAAGGACGCGTCCCCGGGTAGACGGGTAGCGCGGACGCGAAGGTCTCGAAATCCACGAAGTGCGCCGGCCGCGGAATCGCCGCGAGCTTGTCGACGAGCGCGGGCTCGCGTACGGGACCGCCGCGCCGCGCCGCCCGGCACGCGCGCGCCTGCATCGGCGTCAGGCCCGGGAAGTCGGCGGGAACGCTGCGGAGGTCGTCGATGCCGCGCCGGACGAAGACGCCGAGCTGTTCGCCCGTGAGACGCGGCAGATCGGTCACGGGATGGGCGGGCCCGCCGGCATGACAGTGCCCGAAGAAGGGGCAGCGATCGGGAACGAGGCAGTGCGCGCCGATCGCCACGGCCGGCGGCTCGCCCGCGGCGAGGACGTCCCGCATCGGCTCGAGGCGATCGCGAACCGTCGCCGCCAGCGATTCGACCGCGGCGGTGAGGTCGACGCGGACGAAGAGGCGCTCGAGATCGAACGCGCCTCCCGGATGGACATACGTGCGGTCGAGGAGGAGGAGCCCGGCGCGGGTGACGGCGAGCCCCGCGGCCCGCAGAACGGCGACCTGGTACGCCAGGTCCGTCGCGTGCTGGTCACGGACCCGGAGCGCGGACTTCACTTCCAGCACCTCGAAGCCGTCGGCCGCCCGCACGAGCACGTCGGGCCGCGCGCGCGCGCCCCCCTCCTCGAAGGCGGCCTCGAAGAGCGTGTCGATCGCGGGATCGGCGAGCGCCGCGCGCGTCGCAGCGACCGCCCCGTCCCAGGTCTCGCCCGCGATCAGCCTGCCGCGCGGGAAGCGTTCCCGGGCGGCGACACCGACCTCGATCCCCGCCGCGGCGAGCGCCTCGCGCCCCGCCTGCCCGGCATCTCGCAGCTCGGGCGCGACGTGCTCGAGATGGAGGCGCTTGGCGCACTGGAGCCCGGCGACGAAGAGTCGTTTCGAAAGCGTCACGCGCGTTGCGCCATCGCGCGCGGGCAGCGCGCCGTCAAGCCCGTCGCCGTCCCTGCCGCAACGCGGCATCGAAATTCTCCGAGACATCTCCAAAATCCTGTGCTATGCGGCAGCTGCCGCGTACGCCGGAGCGTGCGAGACCGGATTCGGCGGGGTCGTCGTGAGGGGTGCCGTGGAGGAGTGGCGGAATGGGAGAGGCGGAAAAGAACGGCGTTCGTAGATCGCGGATGCCGCCGCGAAGCGGCGTCGACCCCTTCGGCTTCGATCCGATCGCGCGCGCGCGCGCCAAGCCCTTCTTTCGCTTCCTCTACAAGTACTACTGGCGCGTCGAGGTCGAGGGGCTCGAGCACCTCCCGACCGACGGACCGGTGCTGCTCGCCGCGAACCACTCGGGAGCGCTCCCGTTCGACGCCGCGATGATCTCGCTCGCCGTCGAGGACGAGCATCCAGCCCATCGCGTCGTCCGCATGTTGTACGCGAAGTTCGTGACCGACCTCCCCGGGATTGGCACGCTCTTCAGCCGCCTCGGCGGCGTCGAAGCCTCGACCGTGAACGGCGCGACGCTGCTCAAACGCGGCGAGGCGGTCGGCATCTTCCCCGAAGGCGAGGAGGCGCTCGGCAAGCCGTACCATCAGGCGTATTGCCTCCGTCCCTTCCGCACCGGCGTCGCGCACCTGAGCGCGCGCCATCAAGCGCCGGTCGTGCCCGTCGCGGTGATCGGCGCGGAGGAGACGACGCGCTCGCTCTTCCGCATCCCGCAGCTGCCGCGCATGTTCCGCGTCCCCTTCATCCCGGTGCCGAGCCTCCTCTACCTGCTCGGGCCGCTCGGCTACCTGCCGCTCCCCACGAAGTGGCGCATCCGCTTCGGCCCGCCGCTCATGCCCGTCCGTCCGTACCCGCGCACCCCGCGCGAGCAATTCCTCCACGAACGCGCCGAGTACGTCCGCGCGGAGGTCCAGCGCCTGCTCGACGCGGAACGCCTGCGCCGCAGCACCGTCATCTTCGGCTAGCGGCTCGCCCTTCAGCCGCCTGCCAGCGCGACGATCAGCGCCGCGAGCGCGAGGCGATACCAACCGAAGACCCGGAGGTCGTGCTCGCGCACGTAGCGGAGCAGGACGGCGATCGCCGCGAGGGACACGGCAAACGAGGTCGCGAGACCGACCGCGAAGGTCGGTACGTCGGCTGCCGCCAGCACGTGGCGCGACTCCCAGAGCGCGAAGAGCGACGCGGCGCCGAGGGTCGGAATCGCGAGGAAGAACGAGAACTCGAGCGCGGCCGGGCGGGCGAGACCCGCGAGCAGGGCGCCGATGATCGTGGCGCCCGAGCGCGACACGCCCGGCCAAAGCGAGGCGGCCTGGGCGCAGCCGACGAGGAGCGCCTGCCCCCACGTGACGTCGTCGATGCGCGTCGTGCGGCCGGGCGGACGCCCCGGACCATCGACGGCGAGCAGCACGATCCCGCCGGCGGCGAGCCCGACGGCGACCGGCAGCGGCCCGAAGAGCGCCCGCACGATCCAGTCGTGGAGGAGGAGGCCGACGACCGCCGCCGGCGCGAACGCAACGAGCAGCTTCCCGAGGAAGGCCCGCGCCTCCGCATCCCGCCACACGTCCCGCACGAGGACGCCGATGCGCCCGCGGTAGAACCACCCGACGGCCAGCACCGCGCCGAGCTGGATGAAGATCTCGAAGGCGGCCGCCTTCTCGCCCGGAAAGGCCAGCCAGGTTCCGGCGAGGATCAGGTGCCCGGTCGACGAGACCGGCACGAACTCCGTCACCCCCTCCACGACCCCGAGCGCCACCGCGATCCAGAAGAGCGTTCCCACGCTCACCCCCTTCCCCGCACCGGCCGTCGATAGCACATGGCATCCGGCTCGTAGAGAGGCCGCCGCCGCGACGCCCGGGGCCCCGCGCGCCCTTCGCTGCCCGATCTCTGGTCACTGCCCGCGCGCCAAGCACGCGCGAGCCGCGACCGTCACGGCGTTTCCGATGTCTGACCGCGCACCTCGCCGCCGCCGATTTGGCACCCGCCTTGCTTCCCGGACCTCGTCTCACGGCGCGCGTCGCCGCGCACGGCCATCCGAGGAGGGCACGATGACGAAATCACGCTGGTTCCTGACGTACGCGGCCGTCATGGCCGGAGTCGCAAGCCTCGCCGTCGCCACCGACGCGCGGGCCGAAGGAGGTCTCACGCTGGAGGAGCGGCTCGAGCGGCTCGAACGCAAGGGTGAGCAGCCGGCGGGCTGCTGCGACACCTCGGCGCTACAGCACCGGCTCGACCGGATCGAGGCGCACATCAAGAACCTCCCGTTCGGCCTCAAGCTCGGCGGCGGCATCGCGACCTCGTACAAGTACGATTTCAACGATCCGGACTCGAAGCGCATCTCGCTGCGCTCCTTCGACCAGGACCACAACAGCTTCGTCCTCGACCTCTTCCAGTTGCAGATCGCGCGCGCGCCGGGTGACGACGGCGTCGGCTTCGTAACCAAGGTCGATTTCGGCAAGCTCGCGGAGCGTCTCGGCACCGACTGGGACGGCGACGGGACGAGCGGCAACGTCGCCGAGGAGCAGAACTCGGTCGACCTCCAGGAAGCGTACCTCACCTACAACTTTCCGGGTCTGCCGGCTCTCCAGCTGAAGGCCGGCAAGTTCGCGACCCCGATCGGCGCCGAGGTCATCGAGCCCTGGGCCAATCCGAACGTCAGCCGGTCGCTGGCGTTCAGCTGGGCGGCGCCCTTCACGCACGCGGGCGCGACGTTGAGCTACGCCTTCGGGACGCAGGCGAGCCTCATGCTCGGCGTCGTGAACGGCTGGGACAACGTCGTCGACTCGAACGACGGGAAGTCGTTGGTCGGCAGCCTCGGGCTCACGCCGGTCGAGTCACTCACTTTCCTGATCAACGGCACCTACGGCGCCGAGCAGCCCGATCGCGGCGATTCGAAGCGCGGCCTCCTCGACCTCGTCGCCACGATCAAGCCGGTCGAGAACTTCGCCGCGATCCTGAACTACGACTACGGCAACGAGAGCGACCTCGACGTCGGGGGCGACACGGAGTGGAACGCGTTCTCGGGCATCCTGGCGTACGACCTCGTCGACGCGCTGCCGGTCCCGGTCGGCGTCGCGCTCCGCGGCGAGTACTTCGACGACTCGGACGGCACGCGCCTCCCGACCCCGAACGGCGGCGGCTTCGGCAACCACCAGAGCGCCTGGGAGGTCACGACCACCTTCAAGGTCGTGCTCGCGGAAGGCCTGATGTTCCGCACCGAGTACCGCTACGACAAGGGCCAGCACCAGCTCTACGAGAAGTCGCTCGTGGGCGACGTCGACGACTACCAGAACGACCAGCACACGGTCGCGGCCGAGCTGTCGTACGTATTCTGAGGAACGCCATGAAGAAGATCGAAGCGATCATCAAACCGTTCAAGCTCGACGAGGTGAAGGAAGCGCTCGCCAAGCAGGGCATCGCCGGCATGACCGTGTCGGAGGTGAAGGGGTTCGGGCGCCAGAAGGGGCACACCGAGCTCTACCGCGGGGCGGAGTACGTGGTGGACTTCCTGCCGAAGATCAAGATCGAGCTCCTGATCTCCGATGAGCAGGCGGGCGTCGCGACGGAGACGATCATCGCCGCCGCGAAGACGGGACGGATCGGCGACGGCAAGCTGTTCGTGCTGCCGGTCGACGATGCCGTCCGCATCCGTACGGGCGAACGCGGCGACGGCGCCGTGTGAGGGCTCGCCGGGCGAGCGGCGCGCGAAAGGACCTGGCATGATCGTGGTCGCCGAGGACGACGAGGGCACCCGGACGGTGCTCGCCAGCGCGCTCGTCCGCGCCGGATACGACGTCGCGCCGATCACCGACGGGCAACTCGTCCTCTCCACGGTCGCGCGCGGGAACGTCGGCCTCGTGATCCTGGACCTCCGGATGCCCGGCATGAACGGCTGGGAGGTCCTGCGGCGGCTCAAGGACTCGCGACTCGGGGGATCGCCGCCGAGGACGCTCCCCCCGGTGATCGTCGTCTCGGCGCAGAGCGACTCCGAGACCCAACGCTTCGCGACGCGGCTCGGCGCCGCCGCCTTCCTCGCCAAGCCGATCGACCTGCGCGACCTCGAATACACGGTGCGGCGCGTACTGCGGCGATCCGACTCCTGAGGCGCTCGCTGTCCTCAGGCGAAGACGGACTGTCGCTCGGAGAGCGCCGCGACCAGCATGCGCTGGATGTGCTCGCGGATCTCCTCCTTCACGCGGTTCACCAGGAGCTCGTCGCGGTGCGCGTCCGGCCCGTGCTGCGCGGCGAGGTCGATCGGCGCGCCGAAGACGATGCGCCATTTCGTCGGCAGGGGTACGAGGCCGACGAGGCCGAGCCACGGGAAGGTCGGCGTCACGGGAAAGTACGGCAGATCGAGGCCGCGCGCCGCCCAGCCCCAGCGCGCGAGCACGGGATGGATCTCCTCCGCCCCGACGACCGCGACCGGCACGAGCGGCGCACCGGTTCGGAGCGCCAGCGAGACGAAGCCGCCGCGCGCGAAGCGCTGCAGCCGATAGCGCTCGCGGTAGTACTTGCCGAGCCCCTTCGCCCCCTCGGGAAACGCGATCACCGCCTGCTCGCGCGCGAGCAGGCGGCGGGCGTTCTGCGACGAGGCGCGCACGACGCCCATCCGCGCGAGCATCGGCCCGAGAAAAGGCGCCTGATAGACGAAGTCCTCGACGAGCGGACGCGCCTGCCGCCCTCCGCCGGGGTGATGGGCGCGGAGCGCCTCGGCGATCATCATGCCGTCGTATGGGAATACGCCGCCGGAGTGATTACCGACGAGCAGGAGGCGTCCGGAGAGCGGCACGTGATCGAGCCCCGCCGCCTCGACCCGCCACCAGCGCTCGTAGAGCGCGCGCATCAGCGGCTCCAGGCGGGCATGGAACGCGGGATCGTAGCCGAAATCGTCGACCCGATCGGCCGTGCCGACCATGCGGAGGCGGACGAACGCGCCGCCGAGGCCGCTCTCCATGAAGGCGCGGCCGAGGTCGGCGTAGAAGCCGAGGAGCTCTTCCCCGGCGCCGCGCAGCCAGCCGCCGTAGTCCGCGCCCTCCGCGATCCCCGCGAGCGCCTCCTCGAGCTCTCGCTCGAGCTCGCGAAGCCGCCGGCCGAACGCTTCGTGGGCGCCGGCGCCCCGCGTGCGGCGCCGGCGCGGCGGCGGCGGCGCGACGTCACCGGGACGCAGGTCCACCACCCGTCGAGCCATGGCGGGACGCTTAGGGAAGCGCTTCCGGAATGTCAATTTGACCGCGTGCGGACCCGCGCGTAGTAAGGCGCTCCCCATGCTCGACGCCGTGCTCCAACGCCGACTCGTCTTCATTACCGGCAAGGGCGGCGTCGGACGGACCGCCGTCGCGACGGCGCTGGCGCTCGCCGCCGCGCGCGCCGGCAAGCGCACGCTCGTCGTCGAGATCAATCCGCTCGGTCGGCTCGGCGAGTACCTCGGCGACCTCACGCTCGGACCCGACCCGACCGAGCTCACCCCCGAGCTCGCCGCCGCCGCGATCGCGCCGGCCGTCATCATGGAGGACTTCCTGACGGGGATGCTGCGGATCCGCGCCCTCGCCCGCCGCTTGCTCGAGAGCAACACGTTCCGCGTCGTGACCGCGGCCGCGCCCGGCCTCGAGGATTTCCTCACGCTCGTGCGGGTCGCCGAGTGGGAGGAAGAGCGCACCGGATTCAAGCGCAAGCGGCGCCGGTTCGACCTCGTGATCGTCGACGCGCCCGCCACCGGACATTCCGTGCCGCTGCTCTCGACGCCCGGCACGTTCCTCAAGATGCTGCCCTTCGGCCCGCTCACCACCAGGGCGCGCGAGCTGGCGCTGCTGCTCGGCGATCCGAAGCGGGCGGCGGTCGCGGTCGTCACGCGCGCCGAGGAGATGGCCGTGAACGAGACGCTCGAGCTCGCGACCGCCCTCATGCGCGTTGGCGTCACGCTCCTCCCCGTGATCGTCAACGCGGTAGATCCGTTCCGCTTCACGCGCGGCGAGGCGCACCGACTGCGCGCGGAGCCGGCCGAGGTGCCTCCCGCGTGGCAGCCCTACCTCGGCGTCGCGCGCTTCAGCCTGGCGCGCCAGCGCGCGGCGGAGCGCCAGATCCGCCGCCTGACCCGCGCGCTGCCGGAGCGGCCCGTGAGCCTCCCCCACGCGCCGGCCGGCCGCATCACCCTCGCGACGCTCGAGCCCCTGGCCGACGCGCTCGCCCGTCCGCGGAGGCGCGGTTCCCGGCGGGTCTCGTGACGACCATCGTCGTGAACGGCCCCGAGCCGCGCGCCCATCCGCCGGACTACCGGACGGCGCCGGATCGCCCCTCCCGCTCCGGGCCGGACGGCGGCGACGCCGCGCGCATCGTCGAGCTCCTGCAACGCCGGCGGCTGCTCGTGTGCGTCGGCAGCGGCGGCGTCGGCAAGACCACCACGGCGGCCGCGCTCGGCGTCGCCGCCGCACGCCACGGCCGGCGCACGGCGGTCCTCACGATCGATCCCGCCCGCCGCCTCCGCGACGCGCTCGGCATCTCGGCCCTCGGCGGCGCCCCCCACCGGGTGCCGCTCGGGCGCCGGCCGCCCGGCGGCTCGCTCGACGCGATGGTCCTCGACACCAAGCGCACCTTCGACGAGCTCATCGAGCGCTACGCGCCGACCCGCGCCGCCGCCGAGCGCGTGTTCACGAACCGCATCTACGAGAGCGTCTCGACCGCCCTCGCCGGCGCGCAGGAGTACATGGCGATGGAGCGCCTGCACGCGCTCGCCGGCAGCGGTGACTACGATCTCCTCGTGGTCGATACGCCACCGACACAGCACGCGCTCGATTTCCTCGAAGCCCCGGAGCGGTTGATCGCGCTCCTCACCTCGCGCGCCGCCGCCATCCTGCAGAACCCGAGCGTGATCCTCGCCCGCGAGGGCTCGCGCCTTGCGCAGGCGGCGCTCGGGGCCGTGCTGCGCGGCCTCGAGCGCTTCACCGGCTTCGAGCTGCTGCGCGACGTCGCGGAGTTCGTCGGCGGTCTCGAGGAGTTCTCGGCGGGATTCCACGAGCGCGCCGCCAGCGTCGCGCGATTCCTGCGCGCGCCGGAAACGGCGTTCGTCCTCGTCACGACGCCGGAAAGCGCGCGCGTCGCCGAAACCCTGGCGTTTCACCGCGAGCTCGTCCGCGCCGGGCTGCCGTTCGCCGGCTTCGTCGTGAATCGCGCGCTGCCGCCGGGCCTACTCGATCTCCCCCCCTTTCCCGACGTCGAAGGCGCGGACGGGGCCGACCTCGCGCTCGGCCGGAAGCTCGTCACGCTGCACCGGCGCTTCACGGCGCTGGTGCGCGCCGAGCGCGCCGAGATCGAGCGCCTGCGGTCGGCGGCACCGGACGCGCTCGCCGTCGAGGTCCCGCTCACGACCGAGGAACCGAGTTCGCTCGCGCGTCTGGTCGCGCTGAGCGAGACCTTCGGACCGCGGCGCTGACGCAGTCCCGCGGCCGGCGGCGCCGCCTCGCGCACGCCCCAAGCGCGGCCGGCGGAACGCGGCGCCGGTCAGCTCGACGCCGCGTCGGACTTGGCGGGCGGGCGCCGGCGCGGCTTCGCGCGCTCGCGCTCCGCAAGCAAGCGGTCGACCTTGATGTTGAGGTTGACCAGGCTGCCCTGCAACGCCTCGATCTTCGAGAGCAGGCGATTGTAGTCGGCCTTCGACGGCAGATTCAGCAGTCCGAGCACCATCTGCATGTTCCGATCGACCTGTCCCTTGGTCTTGGCCGCACGCTGCAACGCGGACGAGAACGCTTCGGCCATCTTGGGATTCCCGAGCAGCTCCTCGGCGAACTGCAGCAGTCTCGCCTCTCCCATCTCGACGATCCAGGAAAGGAGCGTCGCCTCACGTCGCGCCATCTCGGCTCCTCCCGATTGTCAGCGGAAAGGCCGCCGTTTATAGTGACGCGGTTTCACGGTCAAGAAAGCGCGTCGCTCGTGATCGATCCCCTCCACACCGCGCTCGGCTGGCTCACCGGCCTCCGGCTCGTCGCCGCGACCCCGCTCGATTGGCCGACGCTCGCCGCCACGGCGCTGCTGGTCAACACCTGCGACGCGATCGTGTGTCGCATCGTCGCGCGCAACAACGGGCGTCCGCCGCGCCGCTGGCTCGCGCTCGGGTTCGTGTTCGGCGTGTGGGCCGTGGCCGCCGTCCTGGTGGCGCCGAAGCGCCGCTGACGCCGCGCCCCGGACCGACTTTCCGCTTTTTTTTCGGAGATCGTCGAGGTACGGTCCGTCAATGCCGAAGCTGCGCGTGGGCGTCGTGTACGACGCGACGGACAGCGGAGCGGAGGACGCGGTCGAGGCGAAGGCGTCGCGCCGCACGCGGCGCCGCCCCAAGCACGATCACGAAGAGATCCACGACGCCTTGAAGAAGGCCGGACACGAGCCGTTCTACCACACGCTCGACGGCACGCCGGACTCGCTGCATTCGCTCGCCACGGAACGCGCCGATCTCTACTTCAACCTCACCGAGTCCTACGCGGGCGACGACACCAAGGAGATGCACGTCGCCGCCTACCTCGAGCTGGTCGGCCGGCGCTACACGGGCGCCGGACCGCAAGGCCTCTTCCTCGCCCAGGACAAGGCGCTCGCGAAGAAGATCTTCGCCTTTCACGGCATCCGAACGCCCTCGTTCATGACCGGGCATCGCGGCCGCCTCGAGTGGGCGCACGACATCCATTTCCCGGTGATCGTGAAGCCCGGGCTCGAGGACGGCTCGATCGGCATCCGCTTCAGCGCCGTCGTCGGGAGCCTGAAGGAGCTGATGGAGCGCATCGACCAGGTCCACGCCGACTTCGACGGCCCCGTGCTCATCGAGGAGTACATCGAGGGCCGCGAGATCTACGTGGCCGTGCTCGGCAATCAGGACCCCGAGGCGCTCCCGATCGTGGAGCTCGACCTGTCGCAGCTTCCCGAGGGCACGCCGCGCATCGCCGGCACCGAGGTGAAGTGGGAGGAAGGCACCGAAATCTACCGCCGGACGCAGCCCTTCTTCCCCGATGACCTCGACGAGGAGGTCGAGGCCGAGCTCAGGCAGACGGCGATCGCCGCGTATCAGGCGCTGCGCCTGCGCGACTACGGCCGCATCGACATCCGTCTCGACGCCGAGGGCAGGGCGCACGTCATCGAGTGCAACCCGAACCCCTGGCTGCTCTCGACCGCGGAGTTCGCGAAGGCCGCCAAGAAGTCCGGCCGCTCCCACGGCGACCTCATCGCCGAGATCGTGCAGCTCGCGGTCGCGCGCCACGGGGCATGACCGCTCGACGGCCGTGAGCGATTCGTCGGACGTCGCCCCGGTTCGGCCGGACGAGCAGCTCGACGCCCGCGTCGTCGCGTCGTACCTGCGCGGCAAGCTTCCGGCGAGCGATCGGCCGCTCGAGATCCTCCAGTTCCCCGGCGGCCATGCGAACCTCACGTACCTCCTGCGCTACGGCGACCGCGAATACGTGCTGCGCCGGCCGCCGCTCGGACCCGTGGCGCCGCGCGCCCACGACATGGTGCGCGAGTATCGCGCGCTGGCGGCGCTCGGGCCCTACTACGCGCTCGCGCCGCGCGTATACGCGCTCTGCGAGGATCCGGCGGTCATCGGAGCGCCCTTCTTCGTCATGGAGCGGCGCCGCGGCATCGTCGTGCGCCGCACCATGCCGGACGAGATCGCCGACGACCCCGCCGTCCGGCGCCGGATCGGGGAGGCCGCGATCGACGCGCTCGCCGATCTGCACGCCGTGCCGGTCGCGGGCACGCCCGTCGCGACGCTCGGCAAGCCGGAGGGCTTCGTCGCGCGGCAGATCGCCGGGTGGGCCGAACGCTGGCAGCGCGCGAAGACCGAGGAGCTGTCCGCCATGGAAGACCTGGCGGCGTGGCTCGCGGCGCGCATCCCGCCCGCGCTCGACGCGACGGTCGTCCACAACGACTTCAAGCTCGACAACATGATGCTCGACCGGGACGATCCGGGAGGCGTCGTCGCCGTTCTCGACTGGGACATGACGACGCTCGGCGACCCGCGCATCGACGTCGGCACGCTGCTCGGCTACTGGCCCGAAGCGACCGACCCGACGGAGCGGCTCGCGATCGCCATGCAGCCGACCCATCTCGAGGGGTTCCCGACGCGCCGCGAGATCGTCGAGCGGTACGCGGCGCGGAGCGGCCGCGATCTCGGCGCGATCGCCTTCTTCGAGACCTTCGCGCTCTTCAAGCTCGCCGTCGTCCTGCAGCAGATCCACGTGCGTTTCGTGCGCGGCCAGACACAGGACGAGCGCTTCGCGGGGATGGGAGAATCCGTGCGCCGGCTCGCCGACATCGCGAGCGCGACGCGCGCGGCTTGAGCGCCGCGAATCTCCCCAGCACGCCACCTCGCGCGGCGGGGGCCGTGGCGTCCGCGCATCCGAGCGGGCACCGGGCCGCTTTTCCCGCGCTGCGGGCTAGGCGTCCGCGCGCGGGCTTGCTTTGCTCGAGGTCGATGGACCTCGACCCCACGAGCGGCCGTCCCGGCACCGCCGGTCCGAGCCGCACGGCAACGGCGCTCGCGACCGACGCCCGCCGCGGCGTGACCCCGCCGGAGATCGAGCGCGAAGCCGTCGCGCGCACGACCGACCGCGCCCGCTACACCTCGCCGGGGCTCCGTCCCGCCGGAGACGTCACCCGCGACGTCGTGGTGCACCTCTCACAGAAGGCCCTCGCCCTCGCGAAGTCGGCAAGCAGCCCCTCGCCCCGCACCAAGAGCATCGACCGGGAGGGCGAGGACGAGGTGCCCCGCACGCCGCGCCGTTCACCACGCGACGACGACCGCGAAACACCGCCGCCGTGCCACCACGTAGACACCCGCGCCTGAACTCGCACTGCCCACACCGGCCAGAGTTCTATCGGTAGCCTCACGCTGCACTTCCCGTGGCCAGATCCTAGCGGGGAATGTTATCGAGCGCGTCCACCTTCCCTGGAGAGGATGCCCATGCCCGATTGTCGCTGCGTTCGGCCCGTCACAGCGCCGCCACTTCGGCGCGGAGGCGGACGTGCATGTTTGCCGCCGCCCGCGGATCCTCGACGAGATCGAGCATCTCGTCCTCGGAGAGCGTCAGGAAGCGGCGGCTCGCGCCGCGCGTCAGCGAGATGCGAAAGACGTCCTGGGTCGAGCGCTCAGGGATGACGACCGCGACCTCGGGATCGATCTCGTGTACGAGGGCGATGAAGCGGGTCTTGGCGGGGGCGAACTCGTCGGCCATGGTCTAGCTCCAGGTCCAATCTTCGTCGTCGCCGGCCGTCGACTGGGCGGCGCGGGCGGCGCCGGAGTCGGCGATCGCCGCCGCGGCTGGTTCGCGCGGGGCTTCCTCGGTGAGAACGATCGGGATGTCGGCACCGCAGTGCTTGCAGACCTGCGCCGCCGCCTTGACGGCCTCGGCGCAGCGCGGGCAGGCGCGCAGGCCGCTCAGGTCGGCCACGCCGGCGCTCAGGATGTTGCTCTGCAGCTCCTCGATCAGGTCCTTGAGCCGTCGCGCCTCGGCATTCGTGAGCCCGTGGCTGCGGAGGGGGTCGGTCCCGCCCGAGGAGTGGACGGTGACGTCCGCGAAGAGCGCGCCGCGGCTCACCGTCACCGACGACACCTGGCGCAAGCTGATGCTCTCCTCGACGGACCCGACGAACGACGGCTTGATGCGGCTCACGTGGCGGTCGGTCACCACCATCTCCGTCGGGAACACCACGTTGCCGCGCGTGAACCGGCTCGTCCGGAAGCGATGCTCCATCGCGTCCCCTCCCCTCGACCGGCCGCATTGTACTCGCAAGAGATGGCGCACCGCCAGTCGCGCCGCGCGCCGGTAGTGTCTCATCGGAGTCTCGGTTTGCCGCGATGCTTCTTCGGTCGATCGGTGTCGCCGGCGGGTGGGTCCGGGAGTGCTTCGGGGAGTCGTCGGCTCGCGTGAGCGCAAGACGGAGCGGCTCCAGCCGGCTTTACGCGCCGGGACCAGCGACCCGGCGACCGTAGCAGACATCCCCGGCCCGCCTGCTTGCTGCCACCGCTCGATCGCGCGCGCGGATGAAACCGAGACATTGCGCAGGCGCCTGGCGGAACCGTGGATGCTCGTGTACGAGATGCCGCGAAAAGGACGAGCGACGTGAGCGAGTTCGGCATCGACATCGAGCGCGGCCCCGCGGGCGTGGCCTGGATGGTCCTGCGCAACCCGGCGCGGCTCAACGCGGTGCGCTTCGAGATGTGGGAGGCGATCCCCGGGCTCGTCGCGGAGCTCGCGGCCGACCGGAAGGTCCGCGTGGTGGTGCTGCGCGGGGCCGGCGACGACGCCTTCGCGGCCGGCGCGGACATCTCGGAGTTCGCCACCCACCGCAAGGATCCCGCCTCCGCCGCCGCGTACGAACGGACGAACGGACAGGCCTTCGCGGCGCTGCTCGCGCTCGAGAAGCCGGTCGTGGCCATGCTCCAGGGCGTCTGCATCGGCGGAGGCCTCGCGATCGCGGCCTGCGCCGACCTCCGCATCGCCGCCGCCGACGTCCGTATGGCGTTGCCGCCGGCTCGGCTCGGCCTCGGCTACGCGTACACCGGCGTCGAGCGGCTGGTGAGCCTCGTCGGACCCTCCGCCGCGAGCGAGCTCTTCTTCACGGCGCGCACCTACGCCGCCGACGACGCGCTCCGCATCGGCCTCGTGAACCGGGTGGTGGCCAAAGCCGATCTCGCCGCCTTCACCCGGAGCTACGCCGAAGACATCGCCACAAACGCGCCGCTCACGATCCGCGCCGCGACGCGCGCGATCGCCGAGACCCAGCGCGATCCGGCCGCGCGCGACCTCGCAGCGGTGCGGCGGCTGATCGACGACTGCTTCGCGAGCGCCGACTACACCGAGGGCGTCCGCGCCTTCCTCGAGAAGCGGAAGCCGAGCTTTCGCGGCGAGTGAGGAACGCCGCGGCGCCGGGGCGCGCGCGCCGCGCGGGGCGGGACGGCGCGAGGCAGCGCGGCGGACGCCGCGAGGCGGCGCGGCGGACGCCGCGACACCCGGATCAGGCGACGGGGTCGCCCTCGGCGATCGCCTGCGCGACCGCGACCTCGCGGGTGTGGCTGAGCGCCAGGTGGAAGCGCGCGACTCCGGCGGCGCCCGCGGCGGCCGCGCCCTTACCGTGCAGGCGGAGCGTCGGGCGCCCGTCCTCCGCGCGCACGACCTCGACGTCGAGCCAGCCGATGTGACGCCCCCAGCCGAGCCCGAGCGCCTTCATGACCGCCTCCTTGGCGGCGAAGCGGGCGGCGTAGCTCTGGAATCGGCCGGCGCCGCGCGCCTCGCAGTCGCGCTGCTCGCCCGCGGTGAACACGCGCGCCTTGAAGCGCGCGCCGGTCGTCGGCTCCTCGAGCGCCGCCCGCACGCGCGCCACCTCGGCGACGTCGACGCCCGTGCCGACGATCGCCATCAGCAGGCGCCGCAGACACGGCAGGTGGTCACGTCGCACGGCATCGTCTGGCGCTCGGCCCGCGCCCGCTCGCGCTCCACCCAGAGGAAGCGTTTGTGCAGGTGGTGGTCGAGGACGTCCCACGGCAGGATCTCGTCCGCCGCGTAGGCGCGATGCGAGAAGAGGCGCGGATCGACGCCGCCCTCCGGCGGCTCTCGCTCCCAGGCGCGGAGCACGCTCCACCAATCGCCGCCCGCCGCGTGGATCGCGAGCAGCAGGCGCGACACGCGACGATCGCCGCGCGACAGGACGGTCGCCCAGTACGCCTCGCGCGGCGACTCGACGTCGATGTCGACGCCGCGAAGCCGCCCGACCGCGCGCCGGAGCCCGCCGATCTTGACCTTCAGCGCGCGCAGGTCCTCCATCGGCTCCCACTGGAACGGCGTCCAGGGCTTCGGGCCGAACGGATTCACGGAGAGCTTGATCTGCTGCACCCGGCCCTCGCGCCGGAAGCGCTCGCCGATCTTGCGGCTGAGCTCGACGATGGCCTCGACGTCTTCGGGCGCCTCGGTGGGGAGGCCGATCATGAAATAGAGCTTCATGGCGCGCACCCCGGCGCCGACGAGCCAATCCGCCGCGCGCAGGATCTCGGGCTCGGTCAGGTTCTTGTTGATGACCCGCCGCAGACGCTCCGAGCCCGCCTCGGGCGCGACCGTGACGCTCTGGTTGGCGCTCCGCCCGAGCGCGCGTGCGAGACGCTGCGTGAGGACGTCGGCCTTGAGCGACGACGGCGACGCGCGTCCGCCGGCGGCGGCGACGCGCTCGCAGAGGCTCGCGACGCCCGGCACGCTCGCCATCTCCGCGCCGACGAGGCCGATCGTCGAGCGATGCGCGAGGCCCTCGTCGATCGCGGCCGCGAGCGCGCCGACACTCCGGTGGCGGATCGGGCGGTACATGTAGCCGGCGGCGCAGAAGCGGCAGCCCCACTCGCAGCCGCGGCTCGCCTCGACGAGGTACATGTCGCCGAAGACGGCCTCGGGAGCGAGCACCTTGCTCGCCGTCGTGAAACGGTCGAGGTCGGCGACGAGGCGACGCGTGACGACCCCCGAGCCGGGGCCGCGGTACGCGACCGAGGCAATCGTCCCGTCGGCCGCGTACGCCACCGTGTAGCGATCCGGCCGGTAGGCGCCGCCCACCTCGGCGATCGCGTCGAGCACGCCGTCCCGTCCCATCCCGGCGTCCCGCGCCGCGACGAACTGCGCGAGCAGCTCGGGGATCATCTCCTCGCCCTCCCCGACGAAGAACGCATCGAAGAAGTCCGCGATCGGCTCGGGATTGAGGAACGTGGCCGGTCCGCCGCAGAGCAGCAGCGGCCCGCCCCCCCGCCGCTCCTCGCGGAGCGGCAGCACGCCGGCGCCCGCGAGGATGTCGACGACGTGCAGGTAGTCCGTCTCGAAGGAGATGGAAAAGGCGACGATCTCGAAGTCACGAAGGCGCTTCCCGCTCTCGAAGCTCACGACCTCGCTGCCGCGCTGGTCCGCGTCCGGCAGGAACGCGCGTTCGCAGCGCACCCGCGGATGCCGGCTCAGGATCTCGAACACCGACTGGAACCCGAGGTTCGCCATGCCGACCGGGTAGGTATTGGGGTAGACGAGACAGACCGACACGTCGCCGCCGCCGCTCGGCGCGAACAGGAAGCGCTCCTGCGCTCGGCGCTCGCGGTTGCGATCGCGAAGGGAATCCGGCATCGAGCCGGCGAGTATAGGCGGCGCCGGACCTGTTGACGAGCGCCGACCCCGCGCGCATGGAAGGATCCATGCTTACGGTCCGCAAGGCGCACGATCGAGGCCACGTCGACTTCGGGTGGCTCGACACCCGGCACACGTTCTCGTTCGGGGAGTACCGGGACCCGCGGCACATGGGATTTCGCGCGTTGCGCGTCATCAACGAAGACGTCGTTCGCGGCGGACGCGGCTTCGACACGCACCCGCACCGCGACATGGAGATCGTCACCTACGTCCTCGAAGGCGCGCTCGCGCACGAGGACAGCATGGGGAACGGGTCGCTCATCCGTCCCGACGAGGTGCAGCGCATGAGCGCCGGCACCGGCGTCACGCACAGCGAGCGGAACGCGTCGGCGTCCGCGCCCGTGCACCTGCTGCAGATCTGGATCCTGCCGGCGGCGACCGGCGCCCCGCCGAGCTACGAGCAGCGCGCCTTTCCTCGCGCCGAGAAGCTCGGCCGCCTCCGCCTCGTCGGCGCAGCCGACGGCCGCGACGGCGCGGTGACCATCCACCAGGACGTCGCGCTCTACGCCTCGGTGCTCGAGCCCGGGGCCCGGGTCACGCACACGTTCGCGCCGGGACGGCACGCGTGGGTGCAGGTGGCACGCGGACGGGTCGCGGCGAACGGCGCGAGGCTCGCGGCGGGCGACGGCGCCGCGGTGAGCGACGAACGCGAGCTCGCGATCGTCGGCGAGGAGCCGAGCGAGCTCCTGCTGTTCGACCTGGCCTGATCCGGGTCGCGCGCGTCCGCGGACGGGAGCCGCGAACGCCTCACACCGGCGGCGTGCCAGGATCGATGATGCGCGGCGCGACCGGCGCGCCGCCGAAGCCGGCCGACGCCGGCCCCGCCGGCTCCTTCTCGGTCTTCTCGCGGCGGGCGAGGATGCTGAGGCGCCGGTTCTCGTCGGCGAGCGGGTCGGCGGCGTTCAGGGGTTTCTCGGCGCCGTAGGCGCTGATGCGGAGGATCTGGCTCGGGCGGATGCCGGCCTGCTCCAGCACCGCACGCGCGTTGTTCGCGCGCTCGAAGGACAGGTCCCAGTTGCTGAGCCCCGCCCCGGCGGCGAACGGCCGCGCGTCGGTGTGGCCGCCGATCTCGATGTGGTTCGGCAGCGTCTTGAGGTGGCCGGCGAGCTCCTTCAGGAGCGCCACGAGCTCCGGCTTCAAGGCCGAGCTGCTGAGGTCGAAGAGGAGGCCCTTGCGGCCGCTCGCGCCGGAGTCGACGATCTGGATCTCGAGCCCCTCGGACGTCACCTCGACGCGGACGTGGTCCTTGATCGTGCCGAGCTCGGGGCCGCGTTCGAGCGCCTCCTGGATCTCCTTGGCCGAGCCGCGCAGCGCCTCGAGCTCCTCACCCACGCCCTGGACGATCGTGAGCGCCGCCTCGAGCGGCCGCTTCTCCTCCGTCCTCGCGTTCTCGAGCTTGTCGCCGAGCATCGAGCCGCCCGACTGCACGCCCGCGTTCCGGAAGTAGCGCGCCAGCTCCTGGCGGAGCTTCAGGTCGGCCTGGGTGAGGAGCCAGAGGACCAGGAAGAGCGCGAACATGCAGGTGATGAAGTCGGCGTACGCGACCTTCCAGGCGCCGCCGTGGTGACCGCCGTGCCCCTTCTTCTTCTTCCACTTGACGACGACCTGGGGCTGGGTCTTGGCCGACATCAGGCGCTCTTCAGGCTCCGCACCGCCTCGTCGAGCTCGTCGCTCGACGGACGCGCGCTCGCGAAGATCGCCTTGCGCGCGAACTCGACGGCCACGATCGGCGAGGTTCCGCGCTGCGACGCGACCACGCCGTCCTTGATGCACCGCAGGTACTTCGCCGCTGCCGCGCCCTGCACCTCGATGTTGGTCGCAATCGGGTTCAGGATGCCGTACGACAGGAGCACGCCGAGAAACGTTCCGACGAGCGCCGCGGCGATGTGATGGCCGATCTCCTCCGGCCCCGCGTCGAGCGAGCCCATCGTCACGATGATGCCGAGCACGGCGGCGACGATGCCGAGGCCCGGGAGCGCGTCGCCCGTCTTCTGGATGAGGCCGACCGGGATCATGTGCTCCTCGTGGTGGGTGTCGAGCTCGGTGTCGAGGAGCGTGTCGAGCTCCTCCGCCGACGCCGTGCCGTTCACGATCTGCTTCAAGGCGTCGCGCAGGAACTCGACGGCGTGATGGTTCTTCAGGAAACTCGGGTACTTCGAGAAGATCGCGCTCTTGTCGAAATCCTGCACGTGCTCGTCGAGCGCCACGGCCCCGTTCTTCCGCATGAACTGGAAGACCTCGTACTGCATCTTCAGGAGGTCGAGGTAGTCCGACTTGCTGGGCGTGCTCGAGCCGAACGCCGCACCGATGCCCTTGCCGACGAGGCCGAGCGCCTTACCCGGCGCGGAGATCAACAGCGAGCCGACCGCCGCGCCGCCGATGATGATGAGCTCCCCTGGCTGGAAGAGGACGTGCATCGGCCCGTTGATGAAGGCGAACCCGCCGATGACGCAGCCGAGGACGACGACGATGCCGATGATCGTGAACATGCGATGTGCTGTGCGCCGCGCGCGGGACGCCCCGGCCGTGCGTACAGGTTCTCGGCCGGAGCGGGCCGCAACTTGAGCTGAAACGCCGGGGTGGCCGCCGTCAGGCCTCGGCGAGCGCCTCGAGCAGCGCGGCGGCCGCCGCCTTCCGATCGCTCAACACGAGCTTCGCGACCTCCCCGGATCCGAACGCGGCCTCGCCGAGCTCCGCGCTCGTGCACGCGACCCGGCACGCGACCACCCGGGGCCCGTGCGCGAGCACCAGGCGCTCCACCTGGCGATGGAACCGCTCCGCTCCGTCGGCACTCACCATCAGGACGCGGGACACGCGCGGCCCCTGCCGCCGGCGGATCTCCGCCGGCAGCGCCTCGAGCCCGCGGCGCTCGGCGGCGAGCGTCGCCCCGGCCGTTTCGAGGCCCCGCACGAGCCGACCGGACGCGCCGAGCGTCCCGAGCGCCGAACGAAGCGCCGCGGTCATGGGTACGTGCGCGACCGCGAGGGCGCCGCCGGCCCGGAGCGGTCGGACGTCCGCTTGCAGCGCGGCGCGCACCGCTTCGGCCCGCGGACTCGCCTCGACGGCGCGCGGCAACCGCAGGTCACCGGCCGGCGGCGGTTCCACGGTGTCGTGCGCTCAGCGAAACGGCGCGATCAGCTGCGTGCCGCAATTGATGCAATAGGCGGCGAACGTCCGGCGCGCCTGGAGGTGCTTGGCGTCGTCGCAGCGCGAGGCCGCCCGCAGGCTCTGGTTCACGACGCCGCCGCACTGCGGGCAATGCGCGACGGGCGCGTTCGCCCGCCGGTGGTTCAGGTTCTCGCAGGACGGCGCCTGTCGTTTGCTCGGTCCGATCACGTACCCCTCCTCGAATGACGACGCCGCGCGCGCTCGGCGCGGGGGATCGCGGAGCCGACAGCCCGGGAAGGCACGCTCACGGCGATCGACGCACGCTAGCAGCTCCGCCCCCCGGTCTCAATGCGCGAAGCGCACCGCGGGCTCCCGGTCGAGGTCGTCCCAGACGACGGGGACGGCCCCGCCGCCAGACGCCACGGGGCGCGCGAGCGATGCCCGCGCGCCCCGCGTCGCCGTCCGCCGCGTCCGGCTAGTCGGCCTGCTTGCGCAGGAAGGTCGGAATGTCGAAGCTCTCGTCGTCCTCGGGCACCGTGAGCGAGATCGGCTCGCCACGATCGCTCGCGCCGCTCGACCGCGTCCACATCGTGCCGTCGAGATCGTTGATCCCGCCGACACGGACCACCTTGCGAGCCATCGCGGCGGCCGACTGGGCCGCTTCACGGACCGGCTCGCGCGTGAAGGCGGCGCGGGGCGCCGGCGCCGACGGAGGGTGCTGGACGTGCGGCGCGGGCGAAAGAGCCACCGGCTGCGCAGCGGCGCTCGGCGGTCGCTTCACGTCCTCGCGCGGCTCGCCGAAACCGGTCGCGATGACCGTGATGCGGATCTGATCCGACATGGTCTCGTCGATGACGGCGCCGAAGATGATGTTGGCCTCGTCGTCGGCTTCTTCCTGGATCAGCGTCGCGGCCTCGTTGACCTCGTGGATGGAGAGGTCCGGACCGCCGGTGATGTTGATGAGGACGCCGCGCGCGCCCTGGATCGAGACGTCCTCGAGCAGCGGGCTCGAGATCGCCTTCTGCGCCGCCTCGACCGCGCGCTCCTCGCCGCTCGCCACGGCGGCGCCCATCAGCGCCATGCCCATCTCGGACATGATGGTGCGAACGTCGTTGAAATCGAGGTTGATGAGGCCGTGGACGGTGATGAGGTCGGAGATGCCGCGAACGGCCTGGAGCAGCACGTCGTCGGCCTTCTTGAAGGTCTCGAGGATCGACGTGTTGCGGCCCGCGACCGCCAGCAGCCGCTGGTTCGGGATCGCGATCAGGGTGTCGACGTTGGCCTTGAGCTCGCGCATACCGTCTTCGGCCTGGCGTCCGCGCTTCTTGCCTTCGAAGTGGAAGGGCTTGGTCACGACGCCGACCGTGAGCGCCCCGAGCTCGCGGGCGACACGCGCCACGACCGGCGCGCCGCCGGTGCCGGTGCCGCCGCCCATGCCGGCGGTGACGAATACCATGTCCGCGCCCGTCAACACCTCGCGGATGCGCTCGACGTCCTCGGTGGCGGCCTTGCGACCGACCTCGGGATTGCCGCCCGCGCCCAGGCCCTTGGTGAAGGCGGTGCCGAGCTGGAGCTTCACGGACGCGAGGTTGTTCTTGAGCGCCTGCGCGTCGGTGTTGGCGGTCATGAAGTCGACCCCCTGGAGCCCCGCCGCGATCATCGTGTTGACCGCGTTGCCGCCACCCCCGCCGACGCCGATCACTTTGATCCGAGCGCCCGGCTGGACGCCTTCTACGTCTTGCATCACCCCACCTCCTTCAACCTGGAGAGGACGGCCACCGATCGAATCGATCGAGCGTTCGCTCTTCGGAGCATTGGCGCCGTCTTTCCCACCATCCCCACGTCCATGCCGCCGCCTCATGCCTCACCCCCTGTACCGCAATTCAAAATCGCTGTCACGCAATTTCGCCCCGCGTGATCGCGACGAAGCGCCGCACGCTCAAAAAAAATCCCGCAGCCACTCCTCCATGCGATGCCGGACGCGCCCGAGCAGACCGTCGGCGCGCGCCGCGTGCAATCGCACCGGCTTCCCGCCGTTGCTTCCCGCGAGGAGGAGCCCGATCGACGTCGCGTGGATCGGGCTCGCGACGAGGTCCGCGAGCGCGGAGACGTGGTGCGGGACCCCGATCCGCACCGGCAGACGCAACACCTGCTCTGCGACGTCGGCGATGCGATCGAGGAGCACCGTGCCGCCGACCAGCACGATCCCCGAGGCCAAGACCTCTTCGTATCCGGAGCGGATGATCTCGCGGGCCACCAGCTGGAAGACCTCCTCGACCCGCGGCTCGATGATCTCGCAGAGGATGTGACGCGAGAGCACCCGCGGATCGCGATCGCCGACGCTCGGCACCTCGATCTCGACGTGGCGCTCGACCACCGCCGCGCGGGCGCAGCCGAAGCGCTGCTTGATCTTCTCGGCCTCGGCAGTCGGGGTGCGCAGCCCGGCGGCGATGTCGTTGGTGAGATGCTGGCCGCCGAGCGGCAGGCTCGCGGTGTGGCGGACGGCGCCGCCGTGGAAGATCACGACGTCGGTCGTCCCCGCACCGACGTCGACGAGCGCCACACCGAGGTCTTTCTCCTCGGCGGTGAGGATCGCGTCGGCCGAGGCGAGCGCGCCGAGCACCACGTCGTCGACCACGAGCCCCGCCTGCTTGCAGCACTTCATCAGGTTCTGCGCGGCGGCGACCTGCGAGGTGACGATGTGGACCTTCGCCTCCAGGCGCACGCCGGCGATGCCGATCGGCTCACGCAGGCCGTCCTGGTCGTCGATGATGTACTCCTGCGGCAACACGTGCAGGACCTCGCGATCCGCCGGGAGCGCGACCGCACGCGCGGCGTCGAGGACGCGGCTCAGGTCGCCCGCCGACACCTCGCCGTTGCGGACCGCGACGACGCCGTGGCTCGCGAGGCCGCGGATGTGCGCCCCGCCGATCGACGCGGTCACGTGGCGGATCTCGCAGCCCGCCATCTGCTCGGCCTCGGCGACGGCCTTGCGGATCGCCTGCACCGTCGACTCGACGTGCACGATCACGCCCTTGCGGAGGCCGCGCGACGGCGCTTCGCCGAGACCGCACACCTCGATGCCGCGATCGCTCACCTCGCCGACGACGACGCACGTCTTCGCCGTGCCGAGATCGAGGGCCGCCACCATTCCGGTCCGCTTCCGCATCCCCCACCCCTCGCCTCTCGCGGCTCAGGCGCGCGCCCGCTTGCTCTTCGCGCCCGGTTGCCGCAACCGCACCACCACCGCCGTCCCCACCGTCAGATCGATCTCGCGGATCCGACCCTCTCGCCCCCGGAAATCCCGCAGCACGCGCTCGAGGCGGGCGACCTTGGTCTTGAATCCGCTCCAGCCGAACGTGAGCGCAACCCGTGGCTCGACGGGAAAGACGCTCACCCCACGCTCCCGCTCGATATGCACCTCCGAGACGCGGAATGGAAGCCCCGCGGCCTGCATGAGGTCGAGGACGCGCAGCGCCTGGCGGATCGCGTGGCGGGCGAACGGTCGCTCGTCGGCGACGATCGCCGCCTCGACCCCGGTCACGAAGGGCAGCTCGATGGGGTCGCGATCGCCGACGCGGACGAAGGCGAGCCCGGTCGTGTCCACGTAGTAGAGCTCGTCGAGGTAGAGAATCGCGACCGGCTTCCGCTCGACGACGTCCACGACCAGGCGGCGCGGGAATTCGCGGCGGACGCCGGCGCGCCGGATCCAGGGGTGGGCCTCGAGCCGCGCCGCGAGCGCCTCGGGATCGATCCGCCAGAGGCTCATGCCGGGATGGAGGTCGACGCTCTCGAGGAGCGCGCCCGGCCGCACATGGGTCGTCGGCGTGATCACGATCTCGGTCGCGGCGAAATACGGGTGGTCGGCGATGGCGGCGGCCAGCCGCGAACCGTAGACCCCGAACGCACCGACGGCCACGAGACCGGCGACGCCCGCGACTGCCCACCCGATCCGCCGCGCCGCCCAGGTGTGCCGAAACGAGTCACCGTGAGCCCGTAGGGCGGTAAGCCACGCGACGGGATCAGGACGCGCGACCCGGAACGCGAAGGAGCGTCCGACGGACGGGAGAGTCGGGCGCGGGAGCCGCCCCACCCAACGCAAACGCCGGGTCGTCCACGCCTCGCGGCGCGTCCAGCGCGGCCGCGACGGTCGCCACGCGAGGAGTCCCGCCCAATCGAGGCGAGTGTCGCGCAGCACCGAGCGGCCGGCGCGGCCGCGCTTCGGCGCCGGGCGCTTCATCGCCGGCTCTCCTGGATCCCGAGCGTCGCGCGCTCGAGGATGGCCTCGCAGAGATCTCCGAAGTCCATGCCGACGTGCTTGGCGATCAGCGGCAGATAGGAGAGCGTGGTGAGCCCGGGCAGGGAGTTCAGCTCGATGAGGTACGGGCGCCGTCCGTGCACGCGGAGGTCCACCCGGCTGTAGGCGCCGCCGCCGAGCGCCGCGTGCGCCGCCGTCGCGAGCGCGAGGACACGCTCGGCGACGGCCGCGGGCAGGCGCGCCGGCATGAAGAACTCCTCGCGTCCCGCCGTGTACTTGACGTCGTAGCTGTGGAACTCGCCCTTGGCGACGACCTCGAGCGCGCCGAGCGCCCGGCCGTCGAGGATGCCGACCGTCACTTCCTTCCCGGGAACGTACTCCTCGATGATCACGCGCCGATCCGACCGTCCGGCGTGCCGGACGGCCGCCGGCAGCGCGCGCCGCGTGCGGACGATCGACACCCCGACGCTCGACCCCTCGCTGTTCGGCTTCACCACGAGCGGCAACCCCGCCGGGAGCGGCGGCAGGCGGCGCGCCTTCGGATCGACGACGATCCAGCGCGGCGTCGCCAGGCCCTGCGAACGCCAGACCGATTTCGCCATCGTCTTGTCCATCGCGAGCGCGCTCGTGAGGACGCCCGGGCCCGTGTAGGGAATCGCGAGTAGCTCGAGCACGCCCTGCACCGCGCCGTCCTCGCCGTACCGGCCGTGGAGCGCGTTGAAGGCGACGGCTGGCGCGAGGCGCGCGAGCCGCGCGCACAGGTCGCGCCCGGTCCGCACCTCGGTCACGCGATAGCCGCGGGCGCGGAGCGCCGCGGCGACCGCCTTCCCGCTTCGCACCGAGATCTCGCGCTCGGCCGAGAGGCCGCCGAGGAGCACCGCGACCCGCTTGCTCCGGAACCGTCGGATCACCAGTCCCCCACCAGCCGCACCTCGGGCTCGAGTTCGACGCCGAGCCGCTGCCGGACGACCCGCGTCGCGAGGTCCATGAGCCCCTTCACGTCGGCCGCGCGCGCCCCGCCGAGGTTCACGATGAAGTTCGCGTGGCGGAGCGACACCATGGCGTTCCCGAGGCGCGCGCCCTTGAGCCCGACGGCCTCGAGGAGCTTGCCTGCCGGCGCGCCGGGCGGATTCTTGAAGATGGACCCCGCGTTCGGATGCCCCTTCGGCTGGAGGCGGTCGCGACGCGCCTTCGCCTCGAGGATCCGGGCGGCGAGCGCCGCGGGCTCACCGCGCGCGAGCCGGAGCCGGACGGCGGTCACGATCGCCCGCATCGGCAACTCGAGCCGCCGGTACGCGAAGCCGAGCTGCTCGCGCGACAGCACCACGGCGTCGCCGCGCTCGGTCACCACCTCGATGGCGTCGACCGCGCGGCCGATCTCGCCGCCGAACGCGCCGGCGTTCATGAGGAGCCCGCCGCCGATCGTGCCGGGGATGCCTTCCCCGAACTCGAGACCCGCGAGCCCTTCCGCGACGGTCTGCATCGCGAGTCGCTTGAAGGGCACCGCCGCGCCGGCGCGAAGACGCGGCGCATCGCCGGCGAGCTGCCATTCGACGAAGTCGAACGGACGCCCGAGCTTCACCACCACGCCGCGCGCGCCCCGGTCGCTCACCAGCAGGTTCGTCCCGCCGCCGAGGAAGAACACCGGCGCCGCGTGCGCCGCGCAGGCGGCGAGCACGCCGGCGAGCTCCGGCACGCTCGCGACCTCGACGAAGACGTCCGCGGGGCCGCCGATGCGAAAGCTCGTGTGGCGTCCGAGCGGCTCGCCGAGCCGCGGCGCCGCCCCGGCCGCCGCGAGCGCGGCGAGCAGCGCGGGCGAGGGCGGCATCGGCGCCGTCGGCATCCGGCGCGCGGGCGGCGGCACCGCCGCGAGCACGCGCGAGCGCGGCGTCGTGGCCCCGCCGGCCGCTCCCTCGCTCCCCCCTCCCGCGTCCCCCACGGTCCCCTCCTCCGGCTACTGCAGCACGACCGGTCGATCCCGTTGCAGCGCCTGCAGCAGCTCGTCCCCGACCCGGTGCACGTCGCCCGCGCCGAGGGTGACGACCATGTCGCCGCCCCGCAGCTCGGGCACGAGCGCGGCCGCGATCGCGCGCCGATCCGCGACGAAGCGGACGTCGGCGTGTCCGCGCCGCTTCAAGGCATCGTAGAGCGCCTCGCCCGATACGCCGTCGAGGCGATCCTCGCCGGCCGCGTAGATCTCGGTCAGCACGAGCAGGTCGGCGTCGTCGAAGGCCGAGAGGAAGCTCTCGAAGAGGTCGCGCGTGCGCGTATAGCGGTGCGGCTGGAACACCGCGACCAGGCGCCGTCCGAAGCCTTCGCGCGCCGCCCGCAGCGTCGCCTTCACCTCCTCGGGATGATGTCCGTAGTCGTCGACGACCGTGACGCCCCCGGCCTCCCCCTTCACCTCGAAGCGCCGGTGGAGGCCCTCGAAGGACGCGAGCGCCGCCGCGATGGTCGGGAACGGCACGCCGAGCTCGGCCGCGGCCGCCGCGACCGCGAGCGCGTTCAGCGCGTTGTGCCGACCGAACATCCTGAGGCGCAGCTCGCCGATCCAGCGCCCGCGCTCGAGCACGTCGCAGCGCGTGCCTTCGCTCGTCACCTGGACGTGCACCGCCTGCAGGTCGGCGTCGCTCGCGAAGCCGTAGGTCCGGTGCCGCTTCCGGACGCTCGGCAGGAGCGCCCGCACCGCGACGCTGTCGAGGCAGAGGACGGCGAGGCCGTAGAACGGTACGCGATTGATGAACTGGAGATACGCCTCGTGCATGCGCTCGACGCTGCCATAGTGGTCGAGGTGCTCGGGGTCGATGTTGGTCACGATCGCTATCGTCGGCGTGAGGACGAGGAAGCTGCCGTCGCTCTCGTCGGCCTCGGCGACGAGGAGCGTGCCCTGCCCGAGCCGGGCGTTCGAGCCGAGCCCCTTCACCTTGCCGCCGATCACCATCGTCGGGTCGAGCTCGGCCTCGGCGAGCACGTGCGCGAGGAGCGACGTCGTCGTCGTCTTACCGTGCGTCCCGGCAACCGCGACGCCGGTCTTCATGCGCATCAGCTCGGCCAGCATCTCGGCGCGCGGAATGACCGGAATGCTGAGCTCGCGCGCCCGGACGACCTCCGGATTCGAGAAGCGCACCGCCGACGAGATGACGACCACCTCGACGTCCGGCGCGACCCGGTCGGCGTGGTGCCCGAGCGTAATGGCGGCGCCCAGACGCACCAGGCGCTCGGTGGTCTCGCTCGCGGCGAGGTCGGTGCCGCTCACCGGAAAGTCGAGGTTCAAGAGCACCTCGGCGATACCGCTCATGCCGATGCCGCCGATGCCGACGAAGTGGACCCGGTGCTTGCGCTTGGTCAGCTCCATGGATCGTCCTTCATCTATGCCGAGCCGCGGGCCGCGTCGAACCCACGAGGGGCGCGATCACGTCGAGCACGCGGTCGGCGGCGTCGGGGCGGGCGAACTGCCGCATCCGACGGCGCATCTCGCCGAGGGTCGCAGGCGCGGCGATCAGCTCGCGAACCTCCTCGGCGAGGCGCTGCCCGGTCGCCTCGCGATCGAGGATCATGCGCGCCGCCCCCGCGTACACGAGTGCCTCGGCGTTGGCCCGCTGGTGGTCGTCGGCGGCGTGGGGATAGGGCACGAAGATCGCCGGCAGGCCCTGCGCGGCGAGCTCGGCGATGGTCGTGGCCCCGGCCCGGCAGACGACGAGGTCGGCGGCGGCGTAGACCGCGCCCATGTCGGTGATGAACGCCCGGACGTCGACCCCCGGAGCGCCAGCGTAGCGGGCCCGGACCTCGACCTCCTCGGCGAGCCCGGTCTGGTGGACGATCGTGAGTCCCGGGAGGTCGGCGAGCGCGGCGCGGAGGGCCGGCCCCGCCTCGTTCAGCCGGTGGGCGCCGGCGCTGCCGCCGACGATCGCGATCGCCAACCCACCCCGCGCGGCCGCCGCCGGCGACGGCGCGAAGGTCCGCACGGGGTTCCCGGTGAGGACGGCGCGCCCGGGAGAGAAGGCGGCACGGGTATCGGGAAAACTCACGCAGACGCGATCGGCGAGGCGCGCGAGCAGCCGCGTCGTCATGCCGGGCCTGGCGTTCTGCTCGAGGAGGACGATCGGCACGCGCGCGAGCCGCGCCGCGATCACCGCCGGTGCCGACGCATAGCCGCCGACCCCCACGACCACGTCCGGCGCGAAGCGGCGCAGGAGCCCCCGCGCCCGCGCCGTCGCCGTCCCGAGCACGCCGAGCGCGGCAAGCTTCCCGGCGACCTTCTGCCCGCGGAGCGGCGCGCCGGGCAGGAGCGCCAGGTCGAAGCCCGTCGCCGGGACCACGCGCGCCTCGATGCCTCGCGGACTCCCGACGAAGAGCACCGCGGTCATCGGGTCGCGGCGGCGCGCCGCCTCGGCGACCGCGATCCCCGGAAAGAGGTGTCCGCCCGTCCCGCCGCCCGCGATCATCATCCGGAGCCTCACCGCCTCACCCCGACTCGCGCGAGAGCGCGAGCAGGACGCCGACCGCCGTCATCGCGCCGATCATCGCCGAGCCGCCGTAGCTCACGAACGGCAGCGCCAGCCCCTTGGTCGGCAGGAGGCCGAGCACCACCGCCATGTTGACGCCGGCCTGGAGCACGAGCACCGTCGTCGTTCCGAAGGCGGCGAGCTGGCCGAAGGTTGTCGGGTGGTTCAGCGCCACGCGCAGTCCGCGGATCGCGAGCACCGCGAAGAGCCCGACGACCACGAGCGCGCCGAGGAGCCCGAGTTCCTCGCCGATCACCGAGAAGATGAAGTCGGTGTGCGCCTCGGGGAGGTAGAACATCTTCTGCTTGCTCTCGCCGAGCCCCGTCCCGAACAGCCCGCCCGACCCGAAGGCCAGGAACGACTGCACGAGCTGGAAGCCGGCGTCGCGCGGGTGCTGCCAGGGATCGAGGAACACCAGGACGCGGCGGAGGCGATACGGACTCGACGCGACCGCCCACACGGCGAGCGGCACGATCGGCAGCACGGGCACGACGAGGTGCCGCCACCGGACGCCGCCCGCGAACAGCATCGCGAAGAGCGTCACACCGAGGAGTGCGGCGGTGCCGAAATCGGGCTCCGTGACGACCAGGCCGGCGAGCGCGCCGATGACGATCACGTGCGGCAGGACGCCGAGGGAGAACGTCGCGATGCGCGGCCCCTTCCGCACCATCGAGTGCGCCAGGTAGAGCACCGCCACCACCTTCGCGATCTCGGAAGGCTGCAGGTTGATGACGCCGAGGCCGATCCACCGCCGCGCGCCGCCACGCACGATTCCGACCCCGGGGATCAACACGGCGACCAGCAGCACGACGATCACCGCGAGCGCGGGGTACGCGATGCGCTCGTACGTCGTCGAACGCAAGCGCGACCCCACGAAGCACGCCAGCACCCCGAGGCCGATCGACGCGAGGTGCTTCTTGAAGACGTGCAGCGGATCGCCGAAGCGGTCGCCCGCGAAGAAGTAGCTGGTGTTGAACACCATGACGACGCTCACCGTCACCAGCGCCGCCACGGCGGCCAGGATCCAGGGGTCGCCGCCGCGCGCGACCACGGGGTGCGCCTTGGCGCGCGGTGCGACGCGGCGGGTGAGGATGGGCGCGGTAAGCGCGGCGGCTCGGGTCGTCATGGGAGGGCCTCCACCAGGGTTTTGAATCGCCGGCCGCGGTCGGCGTAGTCGCGGAACATGTCGAAGCTGGCACACGCCGGCGAGAGCAGCACCACGTCGCCGGAGCGCGCGCGCGCGTCGGCGGCCGCGACGGCGGCCGCGAGTCCGTCGACGATCTCGATCGGCGCCGCCCCGGCGAGCGCGCGCGCGAGAACGTCGCGCGCCTCGCCGAAGAGGACGACGTGCTTCGCGCGCCGCGCGACCGGCGCGTGCAGCACGCCGTAGTCGCCGCCCTTGCCGACTCCGCCCGCGAGCAGGATCACGTTCCCGGCAAAGCTCTCGAGCGACTTGACGACGGCGCCGGCGTTGGTGCCCTTCGAGTCGTTCACCCAGCGCACGCCGTGGCGCTCGCGCACGAGCTCGAGCCGGTGCTCCAGGCCGCGAAACGTCTCGAGCGCCTCCTGCACGCGCGCCGCCGGCACGCCGAACGCGCGCGCCGCCGCGATCGCCGCCATCATGTTCTCGCGGTTGTGGGCGCCGGCGAGCGTCACGCGCGCGAGCGGATAGACCTCCTCGCCGCCGCCGAGCCTGAGCCGGATCGCCGCCTCGTCGTCGCGGATCGCGGCGCCCTCGCCCGCGCCGAACCAGAGCACCCGGGCGCGGAACGCGTCGGCGTGGCGGCGGATCCACGGGTCGCCGCCGTTCAGCACCGCCGTGTCGCGTGCGGTCTGGCGCGCGAACATGCGGAGCTTGGCCGCGCCGTAGCCGTCGCGATCCGGATAGCGATCGAGGTGATCGTCGGTGAGGTTCAAGAAGATGCCGACGGTCGGATGGAAGCGATCGACCCACTCGAGCTGGAAGCTCGAGACCTCGACGACCGCGGCGTCGTGGCCGCCGCCGATCGCGGACACCAGCGGCGTCCCGAGGTTGCCGCCGACGAACGGGCGCCGGCCGGCCTGGCGGAGCATCGCGCCGAGGAGGGTCGTGGTCGTGCTCTTGCCGTTGGTTCCGGTGACGGCGAGCAGCGGGATCTCGAGATGACGGGCCGCGAGCTCGATCTCGCTCGCGATCGGGACACCGCGCGCGACCGCGCCCGCGAGCAGCGGAGCGTCGGCCGGGACGCCCGGGCTCGGCACGACGAGCGCGATGCCGTCGAGCGCCGCGAGATCGTCGGCGCCGAGCCGGAGCTCGGCGATCTCCGCCAGCTCCTCGACCTCATGGCCGAGTTCGGCCGCCGGGCGCCGGTCGACGGCGCGCACGCGCGCGCCGCGCCCGGCCAGGAAGCGCGCCGTCGCGATCCCGGTACGGGCGAGGCCGACCACGAGCACGGGCAGGTCGCGCGCGAGCGCGGGCGCGGCGGTCGCCCTGGTCGTCATCGCAGCTTCAACGTGCTGAGCGCGAGCAGCGCGCAGATGATCGAGATGATCCAGAAGCGGACGATGATCTGCGGCTCCGGCCATCCCTTGAGCTCGAAGTGGTGATGGATCGGCGCCATCAGGAAGATCCGCTTGCCGCCCGTCCAGCGGAAATACGCGACCTGCGCGATCACCGAGAGCGCCTCGACGACGAAGACGAGGCCCACCAGCGCCAGCACGATCTCGTTCTTGGTGATGAGCGCGACCATCGCGATCGCCGCGCCGAGCGGCAGCGAGCCGACGTCGCCCATGAACATCTGCGCCGGGTAGGCGTTGAACCAGAGGAAGCCGAGCCCCGCCGCCGCGAGCGCCCCGCAGAAGATGCAGAGTTCGCCCGCGCCCGGCACGTAGGAGATCTGGAGATACTCGGCGAGCCTCACGTTGCCGGCGACGTACGCGAAGATCATGTACGTCCCCGCGGCGATCATGACCGGGCCGATCGCCAGCCCGTCGAGGCCGTCGGTCAGGTTCACCGCGTTCGACGCCCCGACCAGCACCAGCATCGCGAAGGGCAGGTAGAACCAGCCGAGGTGCAGGTGGACGTCCTTGAAGAAGGGCATGACCAGGATCGGCGGGAAGCCCGGCACCTGCAGCAACGCGAACGCCGCCACCCCCGCGATGGCGCACTGGGCCAGGAACTTCTGGCGGGCGCTCAACCCCGCCGAGTTGCCCCGGCGGTACTTCCGATAGTCGTCGACGAAGCCGACGAGGCCGAACCCGAGCGTCACGAGCTGCACCAGCCAGACGTAGGGGTTGGCGAGGTCGCCGAGCAGCAGCGTCGAGAGCAGCAGCGAGAACAGGATGAGCGTGCCGCCCATCGTCGGCGTCCCGGCCTTCACCTGATGGCGCGCCGGGCCGTCAGAGCGGATCGGCTGGCCGACGCGGTTCTTCGTGAGCCGGCGGATGAGGACGGGCCCGAGCACGAAGGAGATCGTCAGGGCCATCAGCGCCGCGAGCAGCGTCCGGAAGCTGATGTAGCGGAAGACGTTGAAGATGGTGTGGGTCGTGTGCAGCGAATAGAGAGCGGCGTAGAGCATGGGTCAGTCGGCTCCGAGGAGGCGGACGACCTCCTCCATGCGCTGGCCGCGCGATCCCTTGACGAGCACCCAGTCGCCGCGCCGCGCGTTCGCCGCGAGGGCGCCGGCGATGGCGGCGTGGCTCGCCGCGACGTGGATGGCGTCGGCGGCCATCCCGGTCGCGGCGCCGGCAGCGGTCTCGCGCGCGAAGTCCCCGTGGAGGTAGAGCGCGGCGAGACCGACCGTTCCGGCGAGCGCGCCGACCGCGCGGTGCTGCTCGGCGCTCGCGGATCCGAGCTCGAGCATGTCGCCGAGCACCGCGATCCGACGGATCGCCGGCGCGTCGGCGAGGCTCAGAAGCGCCGCGGCGACCGAGGCCGGATTGGCGTTGTAGCTGTCGTCGACGACCGTGACGCCACTCGGGAGCGCGACGACGCGCATGCGGCCGCCGACGGATCCGGCCGCAGCGAGGCCCGCGGCGATCGCGTCCGGCGGTACGCCGAGCGCCCACGCCGCCGCCGCGGCCGCGAGCGCGTTCGTGACGTTGTGGCGGCCGGAAACGCGGAGCCGCACGTCGACGACCTCACCCGCGATCCGCAGCCGAAACGCCGCCGCGCCGCGCGCGTCGCACGTCACGGCCTCGGCGGTCACGTCCGTACCAGCGCCGAACGCCACCTGCCGCCCGGGAAACGCCGCCGCCTGCGCCCGCACGTGCGGGTCCCCGGCGTTCACGACGATGGTCGCGTCGCGCCGCATGGTCGCGAAGAGCTCCCCCTTCGCGCGCGCCACGCCCTCGACCGAACCGAGCCCTTCGAGGTGCGCGGGGCCGACGTTGGTGACGAGGCCGACGTCGGGGTCGGCGATCTCGGTGAGACGCCGGATCTCGCCGAACGCGTTCATGCCCATCTCGACGACGGCGTAGGCCTCGTCGCCCGCGAGCCCGAGGAGCGTGAGCGGCACACCGATCAGGTTGTTCAGGTTGCCCTGCGTCTTGAGGACGCGCCCCGGTGCGACCTCCTCCAGGATCGCCGCCACCATCTCCTTGGTGGTGGTCTTGCCGTTCGACCCCGTGAGCGCGAGGACGCGCGGGGCCACCCGGCGGCGGAGATCGGCGGCGAGATCCTGGAGCGCGCGCCGCGTGTCGCCGACCTGTACGACGACGGCGTCCGCCTCGGGCGGCAGCGCCACGGAGCGCGCCGCGACGACGCCCCGGGCGCCGGCAGCGACCGCAGCCGCCGCGAAGGCGTGCGCGTCGTGACGCTCGCCCGCGAGCGCCACGAAGAGGTCGCCCACCGCAAGCGTCCGGGTGTCGGTCGCGATCCGGCCGAAGCGCTCGGCGCTGCCCCGGCGCACGACGCGCCCGCCGCTCGCGCGCAGCACGGCGTCGAGCCGCCACGGACTCGGAGCCCGGGCGTCCGTCGGACTCGGCGGGCCGCTCACGCGCGCCCCGCCGCGACGCCGCGGCCGGCCAGCACGCGCCGCGCGATCGCGCGATCGTCGAACGGCCGCTTCTCGGTGCCGACGATCTGGTAATCCTCGTGTCCCTTGCCGGCGATCACGACGCAATCGCCGGCGCGCGCGGTCGCGAGCGCGCTCGCAATCGCCTGCGCGCGATCGGGCTGCACGACGTAGCCCCGCGTGGCGCCGCCGAGATTCGGGAGCGGCGCCAGACCGGCGCCTACGAGCCCGGGCTCGGCGTCGGCGAGGATGCGCGTCGGGTCCTCGGTGCGCGGGTTGTCCGAGGTTAGGATCGCCAGGTCGGCGTGGCGGCCGACGGCCGCCGCCATGAGCGGCCGCTTGCCGCGGTCGCGATCGCCGCCGCAGCCGAAAACGCAGATGAGGCGCGCCGGCGCGAGCCCGCGGAGCGACCCGAGGACGCCCGCGAGCGCATCGGGGGTGTGGGCGTAGTCCACCAACACCGTGAAGTCCTGACCCGCGACGACGGACTCGAGCCGCCCGGGCACGCCCGCGAAGCCGGCGAGAGCCGCCGCGATCGTCGGAAGCGGCGTCCCGAGCGCGTGCGCCGCGGCGGCTGCGGCGAGCACGTTCTCCAGGTGCCCCGCGCCGACGAGGCGCGTCACGATCGCGGCCTTCGCTCCGCCGGCGACGAGCGTCGCCTCGCTCCCGGCGAGCGTCATGCGCACGCCCTCGGCGCGCACGTCGCCCTCGGACCCGAAGGTGACGACCGGGCTCGCGATCGCCGACCGCAGGCCGGCGACCTTCGCGTCGGCGGCGTTCAGCACGGCGACCTTGCGCGCCTTCGGGCTCGCGTCGAGCGCGGCGAAGAGCCGGGCCTTCGCGCCCAGGTAGTCGTCCTGGTCACGGTGGAAGTCCATGTGGTCGCGACCGAGGTTGGTGAAGATCGCGACGTCCCACGGCATGCCGAAGGTCCGGTCCTGCGCGAGCGCGTGGGAGGAGACCTCCATCGCGACGTGCGTCGCTCCGGCCGCGCGCATGGCGGCGAGGCGCGCGAAGATCTCGCCGGCGGGCGGCGTCGTGAGCGGCGCAGCATCGGCCACGCCGCCGAAGCGGTAGCTGATCGTGCCCATGACCCCCGGACAGGCGCCGGCGGCGCGCCAGATCGCCTCGAGCAGGTACGTGACGGTCGTCTTGCCGTTGGTGCCGGTGACCCCGACCATCGTGAGGGCGGCGGCCGGGTCGCCATGGATGCGCGCCGCCGCACGAGCGAGGAAGCGCGCGGGCTCGGCGACGACCACCCTCGGCACGTCGGCCGGCACCTCGATCGCCGCGAGGCCGGCGACGGCGGCCGCGCCGCGCCGGCGCGCCTCGTCGACGAAACGGCCTCCGTCGGTCCGCGTTCCGGGCAGCGCGACGAAGAGGTCGCCCGGACGCACGTCGCGCGAGTCCGCGGTCAGGCGTTCGATCGGGACGCCGCCGTCGCCCCGCAGCTCGAACCCGACTCCGTCGACGCCGGCCAGGAGTTCACCGAGCGTCAGCATCGCGCGACCGCGCGGGCCGCCGTCATGTCGATATCGCTCACAAGAGATCGCTCGAGGGGGCCAGACTGAGGACCAATTCTTTCCCGGGGGCCTCCGCCGCGCCAGGGGCCGGCGTCTGGCTCTGGACGTATCCCTCGCCCGTCACCTGCACCATCCAGCCGAGATCGCGAGCGCGCTCGACTGCCATGCGCTTGCTGAGGCCGAGGAAGGACGGCACGCCGAGGGGCACGAGCGGCGCGGCGGGCGCGGCGGGCTCGAGCGCAGCCTGCTGCAGCTCCGGCGACGGCTGGGTCGGAACGAGCCCCTCGCGCTCGAGCGCCGCCGCGCCGATCGCGCGGAAGACCGGCGCCGCGACCATGCCGCCGTACTTCGACGTCCGAGGCTCGTCGATCATCACCAGGATGACGAGCTTCGGGGCCTCGGCCGGCAGGAACCCCACGAAGGACGCGACCCGCGCATCGGCCGAGTAGCGTCCCGTACCCGGCTCGACCTTCTGCGACGTGCCGGTCTTGCCGGCGACCCGCACGCCCGCGATCTGCGCCCTGGTGCCGGTGCCGCCGTCCTCCACCACCTGTTCGAGCATTGCGGTCACCGCCTTGGCGGTCTCGGGCCTCATGACCCGCCGGACGAGATGCGGCTGGCGCGTCCACAGCTCCTCGCCGGTCGCGCTGGTGGCGCGCAGGCCGACATAGGGCCGGACGAGCTGACCGCCGTTGGCGATCGCGGCGAATGCGCGTGCCATCTGGAGCGGCGTCACGGCGACGCCCTGGCCGAAGCTCGTCGTCATGAGATTGATGCGCGACCAGTCGCCGACCGGACGCAGCATGCCGCCGACCTCACCCGGAAGGTCGACGCCGGTCGGCGTCCCGAACCCGAGGCCGACGAGGAAGGGATGGAAGCGATCGCGACCGAGGCGCTCGCCGATCTTCGCCGCCGCGATGTTGCTCGACACCGCGATCGCCTCCGACATCGAGAGCCAGCCGTGGCGGTGGTGATCGTGGATGACCCACTTGCCGACCGGCATGGCGCCGTGCTCGCAGAACAGCATCTCGTCTGGCCGCACGACCCCGTACTCGAGGGCCGCCGCGGCGAGGACCGCCTTGAAGGTCGAGCCCGGTTCGTAGAAATCGTTGATGGCGCGGTTGCGGCGATTGGCGGGCGGGACCGTCCCGCGATGGTTCGGGTCGAAGGTGGGGGCGTTGGCGAGGGCCAGGATCTCGCCCGTCCACGGATCGAGCACGATCGCCGTGCCCGCCGCCGCGCGCGCCTCGCGGACGCCCGCCTCGAGCGCGCCCTCGGCGATCGTTTGCAAGCCCACGTCGATCGTGAGCTGGACGGTCGCGCCGTCGAGGGTGCGCGGGTCGGCCATGCCGTCGGTCAGGATCTCGCGGCCGAGCGCGTCGCGCTCGATCTCGAGGGTGCGCGTGAGGGCGCGCAGATCCCGCTCGTAGACCTGCTCGATGCCCTCGACGCCGAGGAGGTCGACGCTGGTGGCCCCGATGACCTGCGCCGCGACCACGCCGTGCGGATAGAAGCGGCGCGCTTCCGTCACCTCGTCGAGTCCGGCGATGCCGAGGCTCTGCACGGCGAATTGCTCGCGCGGCGACACCGCGCGCTTCAGCCACACGAAGTTGGACCTGCTCGCGAGCTTCTCGGCCACGGCGTGCGAGGACAGGCCGAGGGCCTCGCCGAGCGCGGCCTGCGCCCGCCGGCGGTCGGCGGCGTTCAGGCGTGGCGGCCGAACGTAGACCGACGGCCGCTCGACGCTCGACGCGAGCGTCTCGCCGTGGCGGTCGAGGATGGTGCCGCGATGCGCCGCGATGTGGATCTGCTCATGGTGCTGCCGGCGCGCGCGCTCGGCCAGATCGGGACTCTGGGTCAGGGTGAACTGCACGATACGCAGCGCCACCATCGCGAGGAGCACCGCAATGCCGCCGCCGACCGCGAGGATGCGGGCCTTCACGGCACGCTCACGACCTGCCCCGGCGCCGGCGGCCCCATGCCGAGGCGCTCGCGGGCGAGGGTTTCGAGGCGGCGCGGCGACGTCAGCGTCGCGATCTCGAGCTCGAGCTCGCGCTGTTCCTGCTCGAGCTTGTGGATCAGGTGGCGCGCGGTCGAGAGCTGATAGCCGGTGTGCGTCGCCTGGAGGCGCACCCACACGAGCAGCAGGGCCACCCCGACGACCATCAGGGCGCCGAGCCCGACCACGAGCGCGACGCGGCGATCGGTCCGCGCACGCGCCGCGCCGACGCCGGCGGGCGCGCCGCGACCCGCCGAAGACAGCGACCGTTCCCACACGGCGGCGACGCTCATCGTTCGACTCCTTCGATTCGGCGACTCACGCCACGAGTTCCACGGCGCGGAGATGCGCCGAGCGCGCGCGGCGATTGGCCGCGAGCTCCTCGGGGCGCGGGGTGACGGCCTTCCTGGTGAGGATCTTCACCCGCGCGCGGGCGTCACAGGCGCAGCGCGGGAGGGTCGGCGGGCAGGTGCAGCGGGCGAGCCACGATCGCATCGCCTGCTTGACCATCCGGTCCTCGAGCGAATGGTACGCGATGACGACGAGCCGGCCGGCCGGCCACAGCCAGCCGAGCACTCGGTCGAGGAAGAGTTCGAGGTGCTCGAGCTCGCGGTTCACGGCGATTCGGAGCGCCTGGAACACGCGCGTCGCCGGGTGCGTGCCGCCGTGGCGCCGCACGATGCGGGCGACCAGGTCTGCGAGCGCGCTCGTCGTCGTCAGGGGCGTCGACGCCCGGTCCCGGACGATCGCGCGCGCGATCCGGCGCGAGGCCTTCTCCTCGCCGTAGCGCCAGAAGATGTCGGCGAGCTCGCGCTCGTCGAGCGTCGCGACCAGATCGGCCGCCGACGGCCCGTCGCCTCCGTGCATGCGCATGTCGAGCGGTCCGCCGGCGCGGAAGCCGAAGCCGCGGGCGGGATCGTCGAGCTGACGCGACGAGAGGCCGAGATCGAGGAGGATGCCGTCGGCGCCGCTCCGCGAAACGGCGGCGAGCGCACGGTCGAGCTCGCTGAAGTTGCCGTGAAACGTCCGGAAGCGGGGCCCGAACCCCGCGAGACGCCGCGCCGTCAGCTCGAGAGTGACCGCGTCGCGATCGACGCCGAGGACCGCCACCGATCCCTCGGCTTCGAGCATCCGCTGCGAGTGCCCGCCGTCACCGAGGGTCCCATCGACGTAGAACCCCCCCGGTTTCAGGTGGAGGAAGCGCACCGCTTCCTCCACCATCACCGGAGCATGTCGTCGACCAGCCTCCGCCTCCGCATCCGCCCCGCCGGCACCACCCGGAGAAGGCCGCAGTTGGTCCCCCGACATGAACTTTCACCTTGTCGTAAATCCGGGCGCGCCCGGCGACCCCCCGGTCCGCTACTCCGGGCGCGCCCGTTTTCCACCACCACCCCACCACTCCACCACGTCGTCCGGGCGAACTCAGAGATCCAGATCCTCGAAGAGGCTGGGATCTCCCGCCGCTTCGGCATCCAGCTCGCCCATCACCTTGCGATACGTCTCCTCGTCCATCAGCCGAAACAGGTTCGATTGCCCCATCACCACCACGTCCCGCTTCAATCCCGCGTACTCCCGCACTGCCGGCGGCACGAGGACGCGTCCGGCCGAATCGATCTCGGCGCGGTGTGCGCGTCCGACGTAGACCATCTGGAACTTGAGGTTCTGGGTGTTGAACTTCGGGCGCCCTTCGAGCTTCCGCAGCATCGTCTGCCATTCGCCGTACGGGTGGATGTCCACACAGCGCTGCCCCAGGATCGGCACCGGTACGAGGACCAGACGATGATCGTCGAGGAGCTGATCGCGGAAACCGGCCGGGATGCTGACGCGCCCCTTACCGTCGATTGTGTGAGTGAAACTCCCAGAGAATTCCACATCAGCTCCGCCCACCTCGCAGCTTCAAATCCCACTTCATCCCACCGGACCACCACTCTGACCCACCCAGCGGATGAGTCTTTAGGAAGTTGGTCAGCCGCTGTCAAGAAGAATCGTCTCCGGCCGAAAATTCTCTTGGCCGGGATGTCTTCGAGACGGCCGGACCGAGCCTATAAGCCGGATCCTGTGCGCCTCCCCCGGGAGGGAAGGCCGACGGTCATTCCTCTAGGCCGGCCATTGCTGGCCGGCTCAAGCGACCATACCCGAGGGCGTGCGGCGGGCCGCCGAACCCTCTTATTTGATCTTGCTCCGGGTGGAGTTTGCCGAGCCTCCCGGGTCACCCCGGAAGCTGGTGAGCTCTTACCTCACCGGTTCGCCCTTACCGACGGATCGCTCCGCCGGCGGTCTCGTTTCTGTGGCACTTTTCCCGCCTCGCGACGGGCCGCCGTTAGCGGCCACCCTGCCCTACGGAGTCCGGACTTTCCTCCCGGCGGGACAGCCCGCCCGGCGACCGTCCGGCCCGGTCCGACGTTCTCGAAGCCGCGAGAGTGCCCTGGGCCGCCGCGGATCGCAAGCCCGCGCCTACGCGCTGGAGGTCGCGGAGTCCGGCGGACGAACGTAGAGGATGCGGTGACAGCTCGGGCACGCGATCACCCGGGTGTTGCGGTGGATCTCGTTCGCCAGCTGGGGCGCGATGCGCATGTGGCAGCCGTCGCACGTGCCGCCCCGCACCTCGACGACCGCCTGTCCGCGCTTGCGCGCGAGGATCGTCTCGTACTGCCGGCGCAGACTGGCCTCGAGACCGGCGGCGAGCGCCTCGCGCCGCACCCGCGCCTCGTCGAGCCCCGACGAAAGCTCGCCGATCTCCAGCTCGACGCGTTCGCTCTCGCTGGCGCGCCGCCCCTCGAGCGCCTCGTAGGCGGTCGCGAGCTCGGTCTCGCGCTCCTTCACGCCGTCGAGCTGCTCGAAGAGCGCCATCAGTCCCTCTTCCAGCTGGCCCGTACCCTCTTTCGCGACCTCGATCTCGCGTTTCACGGCCGCGGCTTCCTTCTCGTTGCGGATGCGATTCAGACGCATCCGCCGATCCTTCATCTTGGCCTCTTCGTCGGCGAGCGTTCCCTCGATGTCGCGGCGTCGCGCTTCGAGCTCGGCGCGCTCCGCCCGGGCCGCGTCGAGCGCCTGGCGCTGCGTCGCAAGCGACCCCTCGATCTCGACGATCTCGCGCCGGAGCGCGTCGATCGCGTCGGTCCGCTCGCGAAGCTGCAGATCGATGGTTTGCAGGTTGACCAGCAGCTCGATCTGATTTCCCAATCGCTCTCCTCGCGCACCGTGAAGAATGGGCCCACCAGGACTCGAACCTGGGACCAACCGGTTATGAGCCGGTCGCTCTAACCAGCTGAGCTATAGGCCCG
>JADYZW010000060.1 GCA_020852955.1 Deltaproteobacteria bacterium
CGATCGTCGCGACGAGCCGAGCGATCTCGCGGGGGGTGGGCGGCGGCGCGGCCACGAAGCGGAGCGCCCCGCTCGGCTCGCGCGTGTACACGCCGTCGAGAACGAGGGTATGGAAGTGGACGTTCAGCAACAGCCCGTCACGATACCCTGTCGTCGAAGGTCACGGTTCACTATCGCTTCCACCCCCTTGCCGGCAGAGAGCTCGACGTCGTTTCAGCCTCACACCGTTCTCACCTCCCCATTACCGTCCGCGGACCTGACGGTATCGATCTGAAGATTCCGCGGTGGATGATCGCGCCCGCCGCGGCGACCATGGAGCTGGCGCCGGTCGCCGCACTGCCGCTTGCGGCGCTGCGGGCCGTCGCGGAGCGGCTCGCGGTGGTCGCGCCATTGCAGCCGACCGCCGCCCTCCCGGATCCTGCACTGCCGACGCCACCGTCGGGAGAGGAGGAGACCTGTGGAGGACACGAAGCAACAGGCGTTCCCGTGGGCCGTGTCGGGCGTGCGCCGCGAGGTCATCGAAGTCGCGCTCGCCCCCGAGACGACCGCGGCGGTGATCGCGCTGCTCACCCGGGCGCTGCTCGCCGTCGTGCGGACCATCGCGGAGGCCGACCATGAGCGGTGAGGACAAGATCACAGCGGCGCATCGCGCCCGTCGCGCGGTCATCTACCTGCGCCAGTCCTCGGCGGGCCGGGTGCGGCACAATCTCGAGAGCCAGCGCCTGCAATACGCCTTGGCCGATCGGGCCCGCGCGCTCGGCTTTGCGCACGTGGACATTCTCGATGCGGATCTCGGGATCAGTGCCGCCGTCGCGGCGCAGCGCCGTGCGGACTTCGAGCGGCTACTCGGGAGCGTGGCCCTCGGCGAGATCGGTCTGATTCTCAGTCGCGAGCTCTCGCGACTGCTGCGCACCGACAAAGACTTCTGTCAGCTCGTGGAGCTCTGCCAGCTGTTCGGGACACTGCTGGGCGACGAGGAGACCCTCTACGACACGAGTCGCATGGACGATCAGTTGGTGCTCGGAATCAAGGCGACCATCAGCGTCGTCGAGCTGAAGGTGCTGAAGCTGCGCCTGCTGCAGGGCAAGGAGCATAAAGCCCGCCGCGGGGCGCTCTACCCCCGGCTGCCTCCGGGGTACGTGTGGGCGGCGCCCGAGACCGTGGCCAAGGATCCCAACGTGCGCGTGCAGGAGGCGATCGCGCTCCTCTTCGCGAAGTTCCGGGAGACGTGGAGCATTCGGCAAACCTTCAAATGGTTTCGTGATCACGACGTGCCACTCCCGGTCACGAAGGTGATCGGCACGAAGCAAGCCGTCGTGTTCCAAATGCCCCGGCCGAGCTTCATCGCATCGGTCTTGCACAATCCCTTCTATGCGGGGGCCTACGCGTGGGGGCGACACGCCACCGAGCCCGTGTGGTCCGCGGGGGTGCTCCGCAAACGCCGCACGGCGGTGGCCGCTCCCGAGCAGGCCCGCATCTTCATCCGCGACCACCACGAGGGCTACATTGACTGGGCGACGTTTGAAGAGCACCAGCGAATGATGCGGCGGAACTCCTGGCGCGGGGGCACGGACGAGACGGCGGGCGCGGTGCGCGCCGGTCAGGGCCTGTTGGCCGGGCTGCTGCGCTGCGGGCGGTGTGGACGCCGGATCCACGTCCGCTACTGGGGGAAGGCGGGGACCGCCGCGCGGTACCTCTGCAGCGGCGACTTCGGCACCGCCGCCGGCCGCTACTGCGTCGGCTTCGGAGGCGCCCTGGTGGATCGGCGCTTCGGCGAGGAGATCGTGCGCGTGCTCTCCCCGCTCGGCATGCAGGCGAGTCTCCACGCGCTCGAGCAGCTGGGTGCCCAGGACGACGAGCGTCGGCAGGTGTACGCGCGCCAGCTCGAGCAGCTGGAGTACGAGACGGCGCGCGCCGCTGAACAGTACCACGCGGTCGACGCCCGCAATCGACTGGTGGCGGCCGAGTTGGAACGGCGCTGGAACGCCAAGCTCGAAGAGACGGAACGCGTGCGCACGGTGCTCACGGAGCTGACGGCACAGCATCAGCCACCGTCGGCCGAGGAGCGCGGGGCGCTGCTCGCGTTCGGCGAGCGCGTCGCGGATCTCTGGCACCACCCCGCCTGTCCGATCGAGCTCAAGAAACAGATCGCCCGAACGGTCCTCGAGGACGTGCTCGTCGACGAGGATCCCCCGGGGACGCTGGCGTTCATCGTGCATTGGAAAGGGGGGAGCCACACCGCGTTCACGATGACCAAGGTGGGCTCGAAGACCGTGCACCGGACAGCCGACGCGGACCTCGAGGTGATCCGCAAGATGGCGTCGCGCTACGGCGACACCGACATTGCGCGTGTCCTGAACAAGCTCGGCCGCCGCACCGGCAAGGGCAAACCGTGGAGCGCTCTCGCGGTCAAGACGGCGCGTCGGAATCACACGATCGAGGGTCGACGCGAGACGATCGTGGATCCCGAGCTCCTGACGCTACAGGCCGCCGCGCGGTACACCGCGACGAGCGACACGACCATCAAGAAGCTCGTCGATGCTGGCGTCGTGCCGATGCGACAGGTCGTGCCGTTTGCCCCGTGGGAGATTCACCGCGCAGATCTCGAGACCGAGCCGGTGCGCGCGATCTTCGAGCATCTCAAGCGCACCGGTCGCCTCTCGATCGGGGATCCGTCGACAACGCAGCCCGAACTCTTCGAGGGAAATCACGGAGGTGACAATGCCAGGTAGTGTGCCCATCCGATCAAATTGAGCGCACTTCCCCACCGCTGAATCGCCGGGTCGCCGACGGAGTCGCTCTTGCCGCTGACGGTATCGCGCCGGCGGGGCGTTGCTTTTTGGGCGGCATCTGCCGCACTCTGCCGACGATGACGTCCCCCCTCGTCACCCCGGTGGCCTTCGCCCCCGGCGCGGTCTTCCAAGGACGCTACGAGATCGTCGCGGAGGCCGGCAGCGGCACCTTCGGCCGCGTCTATCGCGCCCGGCAGCTGTCGACGGGGCAGCAGGTGGCGCTCAAGATCCTGCGCGTCGACGCCGAGGAAGACGCCGCCGACCTCGAGAATTCCCGCCAGCGGTTTCTCCGCGAACGGGAGATCTGCGCCGGATTCGCCCACCCGAACATCGTACGATTGATCGACTCCGGCGCCCTCGAGGACGGCCGACTCTACGCGGTCTTCGAGTACGTCGCCGGCACGACGCTGCGCCAGCTCCTCGACGCCGAAGGCAAGCTCGAGCCGCCGGAGGCCCTGCACCTGATGGTCCAGGTGCTCGACGCGCTCGCCTGCGCGCACGCCCGGGGCGTCGTGCACCGCGACCTCAAGCCCGAGAACATCATGGTGACGCACTCGGGCCTGCGCCGGAACGCGACCGTCCTCGACTTCGGGCTCGGCGGCTTCACCACCCACGGCGCCGCCAGCGACCGCCTGACGGCGAGCCGCGAGCTCCTCGGAACGCCCGCCTACGCCGCTCCCGAGCAGCTGCGCGGCGAGACCGTCTCGACATGGTCGGACCTCTATTCGTGGGGACTCATCCTCCTCGAGTGCCTGACCGGCGAAGTCGCGATGACCGGACGGACCGCGCACGAGACGATCGTGAAGCAGCTCGGGTCGGAGCCGGTGCCGATTCCGGCCTGGCTCCGCGAGCAGCGCCTCGGCCGCCTGCTGATCGCGATCACCGCCAAGGACCCCGCGGCGCGCGAGATCTCGGAGCAGGCCCTTCTGCGAGCGCTCGAATCGATCCAGCGCGACGCCGGGGCGATCGCCGCCGGCGAGCAGCGGCGCGTGCCGGCGGCGGAGGGCGAGCGTCGCCAGCTCACCATCGTCGCGTGCGGCACGACGGTGCACCGAGCCGACGGGAGCGCCGTCGACCTCGAGGACCTCGACTGGGCGATGCAGCTGCAGCGCGGGCTCTACGAAGACGCCGCGCGCCAGAGCGCCGTCGTGCTCGCGCGCGGCACGCCGGGCGAGACGCAGATCGTCTTCGGCTACCCGAAGGCGCGCGAACGCGACGCGCGGCACGCCGTCCGGCTCGCGCTCCGCATCGTCGAGACCACCCGCGCGACCCGGCTCGGCGCCGAGCGCGGTTGCACGATCGCCGTACACGTCGGCGTGCACTCCGATCTCGGCATCATCCGCGTGCCCCCGACCGGCGACGGCGAGCCGCGGGTCGAGGTCGTCGGCGCCCCGGCCGAGGTCGCGAGCCGCCTCGCCGACCGGGCGGGACCCGGCGAGATCCTGACGACGGAAGAGACACAGGCCCTCCTCGGCGCCGAGATCGAGTGCGAGGCGGCCGGCGAGATGAGCGCGCCGCTCCGCGTCCGGCCGTTCCGGCTCGCGCGCGTCCTGCGCGAGCGGCCGAGCGCGCTCTTCGAGAGCGCCACGATCGCCGAGGAGACCCCGCTCGTCGGCCGCGCGGGCGAGCTCGGACAGCTCCTCGCACTCTGGCAGCGCGCCGAGGCCGGCGAGCTCGGCGTCGTCCTTCTGCAAGGCGAGGCCGGCATCGGCAAGTCGAGGCTCGCGCGCGAGCTGCGGCGCGCCATCCCGGGCGAGGCGTGGCTCGGCTGCCGATGCTCCGCGGAGGGCGGCGGCAGCCCGCTGCATCCGATCGTGGCGTGGCTGCGCACGTTGCCGCAGCCGCTCGACCGCTTCCTCGCGCAGCACGGCCTCGACGTCGCGGCCGCCTGGCCGCTCCTCGCCGATCTCCTCGACGTGCCGCCCGGCGAGGGCTACGAACCGCCGCGACTCACTCCGGAGCGGCAGCGCGAGCTGACGCTCCGCACCATCGCGACGCTCGTCACGCGCATGGCGGCGCGCCGCCCGCTCGTCTTCGCGCTCGAAGATCTCCACTGGGCCGATCCCACGACCGGCCAGCTCATCACGGTCCTGATCGAAGAGGCGCGCGCGGCGCACGTCGCGCCGGATCCCCTCCGCACCGGCCTCGTGCTCCTCTTCACGGCGCGCCCCGAGTACGGCGCCGCCTGGTACTCCCGCGACGTGACCGTCCTGCCTCTCGGTCGCCTGTCGCGGTTGGACGTCGCCGCCATCGTGAACGCGCGGCGCGCGCACGATCAGCCGCTGCCCGCGGAGATGATGGACCGCATCGTGGAGCGCACCGACGGCGTGCCGCTCTTCGTCGAGGAAATCGCGCACGCGATCGGCTTGGACGACGAGCAGGCGATTCCGGCGACGCTGCGCGAGCTCTTGACGGCGCGCCTCGACACGCTCTCCACCAGCGCGCACGAGACCGTGCAATTCGCGGCCGCGATCGGACGCGAGGTGCCCTACGCCGTACTGCACGCCGTGCTGCCGCGCGACGAGTGGGTCTTGCGCCAGGACATGCTCGAGCTCGTGGACGCGCGGCTCCTCTTCGGCCGCTCCGTCGGCGGCGAGGAAGGCTACGCCTTCCGCCATGCGCTCGTCCGCGACGCCGCGTACGAGGAGATGGTGCGCGCTACGCGCCAACGCGTCCACCACATGATCGCGTCGGGCATCCAGGCGCGCGTGACCGCCATCGCCGAGCAGCGGCCGGAGCAGCTCGCGCACCACTGGGAGCAAGCGGGCGAACGGGACCAGGCGGCGCGCCATTGGCACCGCGCCGGCGACCGCGCGTTCCGGCGCGCCGCGTATCCCGAGGCGGCCACCCACTTCGGCCGCGCGCTGGCCGGGCTCGAGCACCTCCCCGAAACCCCGGAGCGCACGACGCGCGAGATCGAGACCCTGACCGCGCTCGGCACCGTCGACCTCTACACGACCGGCCACGCCGACACGCGGGGCGGCAAGCACCTCTCGCGCGCCCGCGTCCTCGCCGAGACCCACGGCGTCGAGCTGTCACTCAACATCGTCGCGCGCCTTTTCGGGAACTACGTCATCCAGGGGAACCGCGAGGCGATGCTCGGCCTCCTCCCGCGCTGCGAGCGCCTCCTCGACGACCCCGACCCGGTCGCGCGGCTCACGGGCATCATCGTCCTCGCGCTCGACGCCTTCTGGCAGGGCGACCACGCGCGCGCCGACGCGCTCTTCACCCGCGGGCTGCCGCTCTACGCCGGCGAGGAGTACCGCGCCTGGGCGCTCGCGCAGGGGTGGGACGCCGGCATCTACGTGCCGCTCTACGCCGCCTGGAACCTGGGCGTGCTCGGCGGAACGGAGGACGACGCGGGGCCGGCGCTCGCCGCCGCCGCCGCGTCGTTCGATCCGCAGGCCGCCGCGCTCGTGAGCGTGTTCGCGATGCTCGTCGCCCATCTCCGGCGCGACCTCGCCGCCGCGCGCGCTCACGCCGAGCGCGCGATCGGCATCAGCCTCGAGCAGAAGCTGTTCGGCCTGTGGGCCTTCGCGCTCTGCGGACACGGCCTCGCGACCGCCCTCGAAGGCGCGGCCGCGGAGGGCCTCGCCGAGATCACCCAGGGGATCGACGTCCTCCGCATGGCGAACGCCGCCTCGCCGGTCGCCTACTTCCTCACCTACGCCGCGGAGGCGCACCTCGCGCTCGACGCCGTCGACGACGGCCTCGCGGCGACCGCCGGCGGCCTCGCCCGCTGCCAGCACGACCTCGCCCGCCTCCACGAGCCCGAGCTCCTCCGCCTCGAAGGCGAGTTGCTGCGTCGTCGTGGCGATGACGCCGCCGCCGCCGACCGCTTCCACGGCGCCCTCACCCTCGCGCGATCCCGCGGCGCGCACACCTGGACTCTCCGGGCCGCGCTGAGCCTCGCCGACGTCCTGGCCGCCGGGGGCCGCCGCTCCGAGGCTCGCGCCACCCTCGACGAAGCGCTTGCGCTCTTCCCCGCGACCACCACGTCTCCCGACGTCGCCGCCGCCCGCGAGAAGCTCGCCTCCCCCGCTTGATAGGGTGCGGCGGAAGGCGGGAACGCATCGACCCGGCGCGCCTCGAAGATTCGCGACGCCCTACGGATGGTCATAGCCGGGGATGTCGTCGAGCGCCGGCCGCCCGGTCAACGCATGCGCCGCCAGTCGGCCCGACATCACCGCCGCCTCCACGCAGCCGGCGTTGAAGCCGCAATCGGTCCAGTCCCCGCACACCGTCAGATTGTCGTAGGTCGGGTCGAGCGGTGAGATGCGGTACCGGCCGCTGCCGGGAAGCGAGAGCGTGTAGCGCTCGGTCGGGCTCACGTTCGCGATCCAGTACTGGCTCCGGAAGCGCTCGGCCCCGACGAGATGCGCCCCGTCTGGTGCGACCAGGAGGTCCCAGCGAAAGCCGCCGCTCGCGTCGACGGCGCGCGGCCAGAGGTGGCGTACGTCATCCTCGAGGAAGCGCACGGCGTTCCGACGCACGGCCTCGCGTTGGCGGCCAGGATACGCGGGTGAGGCGACGGCGACGTCGAGCGGATCCCGGAGGACGCTGCAGAAGTACGCGAGCGACCCGGGCCGCTCGGGCCACCGCTCGCGCGCGAGCAGGTGGCCCATGTCGGCCCACGTATCGAAGGGCTCCACGAACCCCGAGAGCGTGATCGGCGGCCCGCTCCATCCGAGCGCCGGCGTGTCGGCGTGCAGCCAGAGCTGGAACGCCTGCGTCGCGACGGTCCCGACGTGCTCCACCATCTCCCGCCAGCGCGGGTCGCGGGCGACGAGGCTCCGACAGACGTACGGAATCGCGCCGAGGCCGACTCCCAGCACGACCAGATCGAAGTCCTCGCCGACGCGCAGCGTCCGCGCGCCCTCGCGGCGCTCGTCCCAGTGGCACTCGAAGCGGCGCCCCTCGCGGCGCAGGCGCTCGCCGTCCTCGAGCTGCGCCCAGTGCGGCTCGGCGGGCCAGCATGGCATGCCGCCGACGTCCACGAGCGGCGCGTACGCCGCCCCACCGGAGACGCGCGCCTGCACGTCGAAGGCGAGCCGGTCGACGTGGGCGTCTGCGCCGCGCGCGTCTGGCCCGGCGATGCCGACGTCGCGCAGGCGATGGAAGAACTCGAAGCGCACGCCGCGGCGGCGCAGCACCTCGTACATCGGGGCGAAGACGACGTCCCCCATGCCCGCATTCATCTTCCAGAAGAAGGCGCCGCGGTACGTGAAGAACGCCCGCAGGAAGCCGCGCAGCGCCTGGCCGGCGGCAACGCGCGGTCGCGCGGGATCGCCGTGCTCGTAGGCGAAGCCGAGATCGTAGAGGCTCCGCAGGTAGGCCGAGTCGAGCGCGCGCGGCGACGCGCCGTTGAGCGCGAGCCACTCGCGGCAGTCGTACTCGTCGATCGCATCGAAGCCGCGCGGATCCGTCATCAGACCGCAGCGCAGGTTGCCGCGGATCGTCGCGATCGTGAGGTCCATCACCTCCCAGATGCGCCGGAGCTCGGAATCCTCGGCGAGGCGCGCATCCAACATCCGGCGGGCGCTCGCGCCGATCGTGTCGACCACCTGCACGAGCAGGCTCGGCGGCTCGTCACGCGTCGTCCCGAACGCTTGCTCCAGCAGCGAGGCCGCTTGCGCGAGGCCGGTGAGCGTCGCGATCTGGCCGGCGCGCACGAAGCGCCCGAGCGGGTCCCCTGCGTCGCCCCCGGCGTCCCCTGGAATCGCGGGCGGCGCTCCCATCTCACGACCGATGGTCTCGACCAGGGCCCGCAGCAGCGTGGTCGCGCGTTGCATGTAGTGCGCGACCGACCAGCGCATCGGCGTCGGCAGCGGATCGCCCGGCAGGCCCTCGGTCGGCGGGAACACCCGCGTCCACGGCTCCCAGGCCCCGTCGGCGAGGCGATCGGTCACCGCAACGAGCGGGGCCGGCTGGAAGGCCTCGCGCCAGTCGAGCCCGAGCTCGTCGTAGCACTCGCGCAGCGCGCGGAACGCATTCTCGTACCAGCCCATCCAGACGTGCAGGCCGTGCTCCTCGATGCGGCCGTAGGGCCCGCGCCCCGACGCGCCCTTGCCGCCGAGGCGCCAGCCTTGCTGATGGACGGTCACCTCGTAGCGCCCCGCGTGCTCCGGGCGCGTCAACTCGAGCGCCGCCGCCATCGCGGCGCAGCCGCCGCCGACGACGGCGACGCGAATCCGATCGGTTCCTCCAGGCATCGTCGCTACTCCAGATCTTCCCGCGCGACGTCGGCGAACCCGAGCACGAGGTCGGGCCCGAAGACACGGCCGGGCGTTTGGAATCCCGCCTCGACGTCGCCGCGCGCGACCCGCGCCGCGATCGCTCCCGCGGTGGCGCCGGTGAACGCGTACGCCTCGGGCGTCGTGAGCCGCGCCCGCGCGCGACCGCCGCGGCCGTCCTCGATCTCGGCGACGCACGCCATGCGCCACGTCGCGGAGTCCGCGCCGCGCGGCGGCGTCCCCCAGAGGACGTCCGACAGCGCGCGCCCGAGCGCCGCGCCCACCGGCGTCCGCAACCACGGCGCGCACAGCGGGCCGAGCGGCAGCAAACGCAGGAGCGGCGTCGCTTCGACGAAGGTCGTGATCTCGCGGATGCCGGTGGTGTGGTACGCCGTCACGAGATCGGCGGCGCTGACGTTGAGACAGGCCACGGGGTGCGGGCCGAGGTCGAACGCGCGCTCCACCGAGCCCAGCCGAAGCGGCCGCAGCGCGCCGTCGCGCCGCGCGACGCCGAGCACCACGTTCTCGAGCAGCGTCTTCGCCGATCCCGGCGAGAGAAAGAACGGTCGGCTGACCGCGATCGTGAGCGCGCGCGCACGCCGCACGCGGCGCGCCAGGTGCGCCGCCAGGCAGTCGGTCGGCACGACGTCGAAGCCGACCGCCGGCATCAGCATCACGCCGCGGGCGCGCGCCGCCGCGTGCCGCGCCGCCAGGCGCTCGAGCACGGACACCTCGGCGCAGAGGTCGAGGTAGTGCGCGCCGCGCTCGAGACACGCGTCGGCGATCGGCTCCGCCGTCGCCGAGAAGGGCCCCGCGGCGTTCAGCACGACCGCAACGTCGTCGAGCATCGCCGTCACCGCCGAGGGATCGTCGGCGCGCGCCGTCCGATAGGGAGCGCCGAGCGCGGCGGCGAGCCGCTCGGTCTTCGCGACGTCGCGCCCCGCGACGATCGGCGCGATCCCGAGGTGGCGGAGCGCCTCGACCGCGAGCGTCCCGGAGTATCCCGTCGCGCCGTAGACGAGGACGCGTCCCGGCGCGCTCACGCGCGCGCCGCGGCCGCGCCCGGCGGCGAAGTCCGCGCCTCACGCACGCCGGATCACCCAGGCGGGCAGCTCTTCGACGAATCGGCGATCCTCGGAATCCGGCATCCCGGCATAGAGGCGGACGCACTCCTCGCGGGCCGCGCCCGCGAGTGCGTGCGCCACCGTCCGCGCGTAGTCGACGCTGCCGCGCGCCAGCATGCGGTCCCGCACCCAGCGAACGTCTTCGTCGTCGCGCGCGGCGCGCGGCAGCGCCAGGAACGCCGCGAGCCGGTCGCGCTCGGCGTCGCCCGCTTCCCGCATGAGGTGCAGCAGCATCAGCGTGCGCTTCCCTTCACGAATGTCGCCGTCGAGCTCCTTCCCGTACGCCGCCTCGTTTCCGACCAGGTTCAGGACATCGTCCTGGATCTGGAAGGCGACGCCGAGAAAGAAGCCGAAGCGGATGAAGCGGTCGAGGTTCTCCTCGCTGCGCGTCCCGATCAACGCGCCCGCGCGGCTCGGGAAGATGGTCGTGTACCAGCAGGTCTTCTTGAGGACCATGGCGAAGTACTCGGCGTCCCCGAGTCGGAGCGCCACGTCCCGCCGCCATCCGAGCTCCATCGCCTGCCCCTCGACGGATTCCCGCCCCATGCGCTCGGCGTCCTCGAGCAGACGCAGCGCCAGCCGCGGCCCGATCGTCGCGCGCGTGTCCATGAGGGCGCGGAGACCGAGGAGGATCAGCGCGTCGCCGGTGTTCACCGCGACCGCGGTCCCGTGCGTGGCGTGCAGCGTCGGTCCACCGCGCCGGGCCTCGCTCTCGTCCTCGACGTCGTCGTGGACGAGGAAGGCGTTGTGCAGCAGCTCGAGGCCGACCGCCGCCCCGGCCGCCTCTTCGGCCGCCGCGCCGAAGAGGCGCGCCGTCGCGATGCAGAGCGTCGGGCGCATCATCCGGCCGCCGCGCCGCGGGTAGTCGGCGACGAGCGCGTAGAGGTGCCGGTGCGGCTCGCGCGGCGCGAGGTAGCGGGCGAGCGCCACGCGCGTGAGATCGCCGTATCGCCGCAGCATCACCGGCACCACGCTGCTGTCCTCCGGCGACACTAGCCGGCTGCGGGCACGACGATCGTCAGCTCGCCGACGGGAACGTTGGCCCTATCGTCGACCACCATCCCCGTGTAGCGGCCGGGCGCCTGGTCGACCGGCACCGTCACGTGGATGCGGACGACGCCGTCGTCTCCCGGCGCGACGCGCACGTCCGTGAGGCGCGTCGCGGCGTCGCTCGCAAGACCGAGCCGTCCGATCGTGAGGGCGTGCCCGGCCGGGATCGGCTCGACGTCGAGCGCGGTCTCGACGGGACGCGGCGAGTCGACGACCAGCCGCACGCGGAGCGGCGGCGCCTCGGCGGCGTCCGCGCGCACGGCGGACGGCGCCGGGGCGGCGTCTTCGCCGGCGCGCGCCGCGGGCGGCGGCGGAGCCTGGGACGCCGCCGGCACGGTCGAGCGCCCCGGCGGAGGCGTCTCCGCGGCATCGAGCCCCGCGAGCGCGAAGAACTCGACCCACGCCCCCGCGAAGTCCGACGCCGTCCGCACCAGCTGGCTCGCGACGCTCTGCGCGTCCTGCGCCATCGCCTCGGCGCCGTAGACGCCGCGCCGCACCCGCTGCGCCGCCTCCTGCCCGCGCTTCAGGTACTCATCGACGACCCGGTACCCGAGCTCGACGGAGCGCGCGAGGAGATCGTCGGCGGACGCAGGGCACGCCGGCGCGCCACCGCGCGCCGAGGAAGACGCTCCCGCCTCCCCGAGCAATCCGTCCCATTTCCGGATCGGGGTCGTGCGCGCGGCGACGGGGCGGCGGATGCGATCGCGTTCGGTCACGCTATTTGTACACGTACAGCACGCGCCCGAGGATCTTGGTGTTCCCGAGCGTCAGAGCACCGTGGTACGTGCCGGGCTGCGCCGGGAGCGCCGTGACCTTCACCTTCACCATGTCCAGATCCACGTTGGGGAGGGGAGGAGCATCCGTATCGGGATCCAGGATCCGCACGTTCGCCTTGGCGAACGTCGTCGGCCCGGTGAGATCGGTGCACTCGATCGACTGACCGTCGACGGTGTCCGTGAGCACGACGAGCGACGCTCCGCCGGGAACCGGGGGCGGATTGTTCTGATTGTACGGTCCGGCAATGAACGTCGCCGTTCCCATTTCGTCCTCGTCACCCCCACTGATCTGATTGACGACCTTGAAGAAATCGGACCACTGCCCGAGCACATCGTCGGCAAGGTTGCTGAGCGAGTAGGTGTCGTTCGCGATGGCTTTGAGCGCCTTCCGGACCCGGTCCTCGGTGTTGAGCGCGAACTCCTGCGCGCGATCGCTCCCGCGCTTGACGCGCCTCATGAGCTTCAACTTCTTGGCTTTCGCCATCTTTCCTCCTCAGGGCCGACAACAGACGAGGTCTGCCAGGTAGTCCGCCATCTCGATCCTCCGCAGCAAGAGCAGCACCGCGGTGTCGGTCGTCCAATCTTCGAAACCGAACGTCTTGTCCGACTGGACCGTGAGCGTTTGGATGCCGCTCCCGTTCGCCGGATCTTCCGCGTACAACCGCACCTGTCCTTCGTCGACCGGAGGGTACGGGAAGCCCTTCCATCCTTCGGGGCTGCTGTACGTGAGCGAATAGGCCGGATCGGCGGGCGTCACCCGGGGCGTCGGACCCGTGGACGACGGCGAGCTCGCGGTCGGCGCCGGTGTCGGCGTCGGTGCGCGATAGGCCCGGATCCGCAGCATCAGGCGCACGTCGCACGGCAGATCGTCGCAGACGAACTTCTCGAAGAACGGCCGCGGGAAAGGCGTCAACGTCCCGGTGTCGTACGTTTCGCCGATAGGGAGCGCAACGCCGGGGGCGGGCATGCACTTGTCGAGCTTGTTCCCGCTGCACTTGCCGTTGTCGACGACGTGCCCCGCCCCGTCCACCTCCACCACGTAGCTTTCGCCCCACAGCGGCGAGCAGGTCTTCCAGCGCTGCGCATCGAGCCCGCGGCGCGCAGCGTCGAGCGAGGCCTTCGCGATCACACGCCCGTGGATGCCGACACCGCTCTCCTTCGGAACGGTGGTCGCGACCTTGTTCTCCACGTCCGAGCAATTCCTGTAGGGGCTCGGCCCCATGACCAGCGCGACGGCTTTGTTCGCGACGTCGGCGGGATCGGACGCGTCGCACGCCCCGCCGTGTTCCAGCTGCAGCAACATGGCGTAGATCTGCTCGGTCCGCTGCGGACCCACCAGCAACTGGACCGCAGCCCGCACCTCCGCGTCACCCGGGACCACGGACAGCATCCGGACGAGAGCGCGGCGCCGAAGGAAAACCCCGGTCTCGCTTTCGTCCCGCAGGAGGATGGTCACCGCCTGCGGGGGGCTCATCGGATCGACGTGATCGAGGTAGCGCACGAGCGGGCCGTTCGGGCGGCGCTTCTCGACATAGGCATGGATGCTGAGCATGGCCATCCGCAGCGCGTCGGCCTCCGATCCGCAATGCGGCGGCGCCAGCACCAGGCGTTCGCTCGGCGTATCGAGAGGATCCGCGAGCGCGATCAGCGCCGTCAGGCTCATCGCGAACGTTGCCACGACGACGGCGAGGCGAGCGTTTCGACGAGCGAGCGTGACCACGATCCCTCCAATCGGCGCGGGAGGAGCCTTCCCACGGACGCGACGCGATCGTCAAGGAATCACGCGCGGCCGCGGCTCATCCCCTGGGCGGGCCTGTCGACGAGCTCGTAGACGACGGTCGGTCCGATCCCCTTCAGATCGACGGTCCCCCGCTCGTGGACGGCCAGCGATTCGTCGACGAGCGCGGCCGTGCCGGCGCCGACCAGGATCTGCCCCGGCTCGGCGATCGCGACCAGGCGCGAGGCGACGTTCACGGAGTGGCCGACCACCGTGTACTCGGTCCGCTCCGGCGTGCCGATGCAGCCGGCGATCACCGAGCCGGTGTTGAGACCGAGCCCGATCTGCAAGGGCTCGCGTCCCTGCGCGCGGCGCTCGTCGGCGAATTGCGCCATCTTGGCGCACGCCCGCAGGGCGGCTCGCGCCGCGGCCGACGCGTGATCCTCGAGCGGGAACGGCGTCCCGAAGACCGCGAGCATGCCGTCCCCGAGGAAGCGGTTCACGATGCCGTGCTCGCTCGCGACCACCTCGCAGAGGATCGCGAAGATCCGGTTCAGTGTCGGTAGCGCTTCCTCGGGCGCGACGCGCGCCGCGAACGAGGTAAAGCCGCGGACGTCCGCGAACAGGGTCGTCACCGTCCGACGCTCGCTCTTGGTCCAGAACTCCTTGGGGTCGGCGAGGATCAGGCTCGCCACCTCGGGGGTCGTGAACTTCCCGAACATGACCCGGAGCGTGGCGAGGCCGACGGGCGGCGGGAGCGTTCCCGATGCAGGCGCGGCGTTGAGTTGCATGAGAGATCCCCATGCAAACGTCACGCCGCACCGGGAGCCGCGGCATGCGCCGGGGTCGCCGGCTCGCGTGTCCGCTGCGCGAGACACGCGTCTCCCCCAGGAGACGTACGCCGGACCGCCGCCGGCGGCTCGCCGCCGGAAAGTCGACGCGATTTCCGCGACCGGACGCCGCGCGCGCCGCGGCACCGTCGTTGCTCCCGCGATCCGTCGAAGGACGCATCGCACTCCACGACCGACGAAGGAGGAGGACAACGACGAGGACGAGGACGAGCCGTCAGGGCGTCGACCGTCGGAGGTCGAACGCGTTGATCAGCTTGTAGACGTACGAGCGCGCCAGATCGAGCCGCCGGGCGGTGTCGACGATGCTCCAGTCCGTCGCCTCCAGCGTGTCGCGGAGGAGGCGTTCCTGGAAACGCCGCGTCTGCTCCTGGAAGCTCGGCGAGCCGCTCGTACCCGCGGACACCTCGCGTTGAGGAAAGATATGCCGAGGTTCGATCTCGTGAGCGCCCTCGCCCACCGCGCGAATCGCCGCCGCCTCGACCGCACTGGCGAGCTGCCGCACGTTCCCGGGCCACGCGGCCGTCTCGACGGCGCGGAGCGCGGCGGGCGACAGTCCGATCGCCGGGAGGCCATGGCCCTTGCAGGCCGCAGCGCAGAAGTACGCCGCCAGCTCCTGGACGTCGTCGCGGCGCTCGGCCAGCGACGGGACGCGGATCGGCAACACCTGCAGTCTATAGAGGAGATCCTCCCGGAATCGCCGCTCGCCGGCGAGGGCGAGTAGATCGGCGTTGGTGGCGGCGACGATGCGGACGTCGGCGTGCACCGGCCGCGACGCGCCGAGCGGATAGTACTGACGCGACTGGAGGAGCTGGAGGAGCTTCGCCTGCGCCCCCGGGGGCAGCTCGCCGACCTCGTCGAGGAACAAGGTGCCGCGCTGCGCGGCGGCGACCTTTCCCTCGATGCGCTTGACCGCCGTCGAATGGGCGCCGGGGAGCGCCCCGAAGAGCTCGCTCTCGAGGAGCTGCTCCGGCAGCGCCGCGCAGTTGAGCTCCACGAACGGGGCTGCCGCCCGCGGACCGTTGTCGTGCAGGACGCGCGCGAGCTGGCTCTTGCCGGTGCCGGTGTCGCCGGTGAGGAGCACGCTCACGTCGAGGGGAGCGGCGAGCGCGATCTGCTCGAGCACCTGCGCGAGCGCCGCGCTCCGCCCGATCACGCCCGGCGCCCGCACCCGCGCCCGCACCGCCTCCGTGCGGTCGTCGGGCTCGTGTCGCCGGCCGAGGCGATCGACGAACGGCGCCAGGTGGCGGCAGAAGGTCTCGGCGAGCGCGCGGTCCTCGTCCGGAAAGATTCCGGGCGCCGCGCGCCCCTGCAGGTAGAGCACCCCGCGCGGCGGATCCGACCCGATCGGCGCGCAGAGCACCGCCTCGATGCGCGCGCGCTTGACGCTCTGGAGGCCGCTGAAGCGCGGGTCGTCGACCGCCGACGCCGTCACGACCGCCTCCGAGCGCGCGAGGGTCTCGCCGATGATCCCGCGCGAGATCTCGCTCCGCACGCCGGCGATCTCGGACGGCGAGAGACCGTGCGCCATCCACCAGCGCGGGTTGCCGGGGTCGTCGCCTTCGTCGAGCAGCTCCAGGTAGCCGCGCGAGACGTTCACCGTCTCGACGATGAGCCGCAGACCTTCGCGCAGGAGCGGCTCCAGCTCGCGACAGCGCACGAGCTCGAGGAGCCGGAGATAGAGATCGCGCTCCCGCCGCAACCGCTCCTTGGCGGGATCGGCGTCGGAGGGCGGCGGCGCGTGCTCGGAGCTCATGACGAACTCACGGGCGGGCGACGCCGTCGCACCGGAGGGGATGGGGCATCGGCGGGCCTCCCGAGCCGGCCGCGTCAGCGGTCGGCGCTCCTCCCGACGATCTCCCAGGCGAGATACGCCAGCAGTTGACAGATGGTTCCGTACTGCATCGCCTGCTCCGAGCTCGCGTTGCCGTCGAGGCCGCGCTTGTAGACGCCCTGCGCGATCGACGCGAGGCGAAAGAGCGAGAACGCGAGATAGAAGCTCCAGTGTTCGACGTCGGGACGGCCCGTGCGGCGGCAGTAGTCGGCGACGTACTCCTCTTCGGTCGGGATGCCGAGCGCGGCGAGGTCGACGCCGGCGAGCGTGCCCTGGGTGGGGCTGTTCATGTGGTAGAGGAGGCAGTTGTAGGCGAGGTCGGCGAGCGGGTGGCCGAGCGTCGAGAGCTCCCAGTCGAGCATCGCAAGCATGCGCGGCTCGGTCGGGTGGTAGATCGAGTTCTCGAGCCGGAAGTCGCCGTGGACGATGCAGGTCTCGTCGCCCGGGGGAATGTGCGCCGGCAGCCACGCGATGAGGCTCCGCATGGCCTCGACCTCGTCGGTCTGCGCCGCCTCGTACTGCTTGGTCCAGCGCCCGATCTGGCGTTCGAAATAGTTGCCGGGCTTCCCGAAGTCGCCGAGGCCGACGGCCTCGTAGTCGACGCGATGGAGCCGCGCCATGACGTCGTTCATCTCGTCATAGACCGCCGCGCGCTCCTCCGGCGTGCAGCCGGGCAGCTGGGGATCGCGGAAGACCCGGCCCTCGACGCAGTCCATGACGTAGAAGGCGCTGCCGATGACGGAGTCGTCGGTGCAGAGCGCGTGCGTCCGCGCAACCGGAACGTCCGTCGACGCGAGCGCGCGGATCACGCGGTACTCGCGGTCGACCTGATGCGCGGACGCGAGGAGCTTTCCGGGCGGCTTCTTCCGCATGACGTAACGTCCGCTCGCCGCCTCGAGGAGAAACGTCGGATTCGACTGCCCGCCCGTGAACTGTCGCACCGACAGGGGGCCGCGAAACCCCGCGACGTACGCCCGCATGTACTCGCCGAGCGCGCCGGCATCGAAGCGATGCGCCTCGCGCACCTCGCCGGTCTCGTGGAGGATCTCGCTGGCGCCCTCGGCCATACCGACGTCGGTACCAGCCGTCCCCGGGGATTTTCAAGCGTCGCACACAGCGTCCGGAGGCCACGGGGCGGCGCGCGCTGACACAACGTGGCGGCGGCGACGCGCCGCGCGCCGCCACGCGCCCGCCGTGCGTCATCCTCGTGACGCCGGGGCGACGCTCGGAGCCTAGCGGGCGTGCGCGGGCAGGCGGCACGCGCGTTGCTGCCCCGGGAGGCGTGGCGAGGAGACGGACCCCCTGCGAGCGCGGCGAGCGCCGCACCGACATGCGACGTCAGATCGCATCCGGCACGGTTCCGCGCGTCGTCGCGCTCCTTGCGATCTGCGCGGCCGTACTCGCGGCGGGCGCGACGCCGGCCGCGGTCGTGGGCGGCGGCGGCAGCGCGAAGAGCGACTGCCTCGCCGTCTTCGACGCCCCGGCCAACGAGCCGGCGCGCCGGCCGCGCAACGTCCGCTGCGCCGACGGCGCCCCGTGCGACGCCGACGGGCTCGTGAACGGCCGCTGCGAGTTTTCCGTCTCTCTATGCGTCAACGGCACCGCCGACCCGCGCTGCGCGTCGCCAGGCGTGACCGCGGTCACGGTCGCGCATTCCGTCGACGACGGCACGCCCGGCTTCGACCCCGAGATGCAGGCGATCGCGACACGCCTCGGCTTCGTGCTCGAGCTCCCGGAAACGCGCGCCGACCGCTGCGGCGCGCCGACCCCCGTCCACGTCGCGATCGACGGCCCGCGAGCGAAGGGCCGCTGCCGCAAGGGCGTCAAGACGATCCGCGTGGCAACGCTCTCGACGCCCGTCGCCGGCCGCGCCCGCACCGACGTCGACCGCCTCAAGATGATCTGCGAGCCGTCGCCCGCCGGGTGCGACGCCCGGACGTTCTTCACCTCGACCTTCGACCGCGTCCAGACCCAGATCTTCGACCGCTCGTGCGCGGTCGGCGGCTGCCACGATTCGCAGAGCACGCGGGCGGACCTGCTCCTCGAGCGCGGCGCCGCCTACGACAACCTCGTCGGCAGGGTGCCGACGAACGCCGACGCGGCGGCCGCCGGCTGGCGCCGCGTCGCGACGCTCGACGCGACGCACGGCGACCCCGCGACGAGCTACATCTTCCACAAGGTCTCCGGAGACCTGCCGCCCGGCTTCGGGGAGCGCATGCCGCTCCACCGCGCCAGGCTCGACGACACGCTCGTCGAGGTGATCCGACGCTGGATCGAGGCGGGCGCGCCCGCCGACGGCTGGGTGCCCGGAACCGACTGACGCCGCCGGAGGGACCAAGCGATGGGCAACGCCAACAGCATCCTCACCGAAGGCGAGACGCGGCACCTCATGCGCCGCGCCGGGTTCGGCGCACCGCCGAAGGAGATCGCGAAGCTCGTGAAGCGCGGCCTCACGCGCGGAGAGCTCGTCGACAAGCTCCTCAAGTTCAAGGCGAAGCCGCTGAAAGTCGGCAAGAAGGACGGGATCGACGAGGTCTACGACCGCTGGCTCGAGCTCATGCTCAAGACCAGGACGCCGCTCCTCGAAAAGCTCGTGCTCTTTTGGCACGACCACTTCGCGACGGCGAACGCGAAGGTGCAGAGCACGGAGCTGATGGCGCGGCAGAACGCCCTGCTGCGGGCGATGGCGAAAGGGAACCTGCGCCAGTTCCTCAAGAGCATCAACCGGGACCCGGCGATGTTGGACTTCCTCGACACGCTGCGGAACCGTCCGAAGACGCCGAACGAGAACTACGCCCGCGAGCTGATGGAGCTGTTCACCCTCGGCGTCGTCGACGAGGCCGGCCAGCCCAACTACGCGCAGGAGGACATCGTCCAGATCGCGCGCGCGTTCACCGGATGGCGCCTCGACGACGACGGCAACCCCGTGTTCCGGGAGGACCGCCACGACTACAACGCCGACTACCCGGAGCGCGGTCCGAAGGTCATCTTCACCACCTACGGCGGTTTCGGCCCGGGCGGCGTCGACTTCGGCGCCGCGGGCGAGGGCGCGGCCGAGATCGACCGCGTGATCGACGCGCTGCTGAGCCACCGCGACAGCGAGGGCCAGAGCACCGTCGGCCGCCGCATGACGCGCCGCCTCTTCGAGTACTTCGCGTGGGATGCGCCCTCGACCGCGCTCGTCGACGCCCTGCTGACGATGTCGGGCTTCTCGAGCACCTGGGACATCGGCGCGCTCGTCAAGACCATCCTCACCCACGACGCGTTCTACGAGACGGCCGCCCCGCTGCACGCCGGCGGCACGAAGAAGTCGGTGAAGTGGCCCATCGACTACGTCGTCGGCACGCTCCGGCTCCTCAAGGTCGTGCCGAAGCGCCGCAAGTACGCCGGGCTCGCGCTCGAGGACAGCGACTCCCTGCGCGGCCACCTCGACGACATGGGCCAGCGCCTCTTCGATCCGCCGAGCGTCTTCGGCTGGGACTGGGAGGCGGCCTGGATCAGCAGCGCGACGCTCCTCGCGCGCTTCCGGTTCATGCGCGATCTCGCCGCGGCGCGCGGCAAGGGCAAGCAGGGCTTCCATCCCGAGAAGCTGATGTCCATGGACCTGCAGTCGCCCGCCCAGATCCTCGACGCCGCGAGCGCGCTCCTCGGGCTCACCGACCAGTTGAGCCCGGACGAGCGGACCGCGCTGATCGACTACCTGACCGACGGCGGCGCCGTATCCGCCTTGAACTTGAACGACCTCGATACTCGCGGCCGCAAGCTGCACGGGCTCTTCGCGCTCCTGCTGCAGTCGCCGGCCCACCAACTCCACTAGAGGACCGACCATGGCGATCTCACGACGCAGCTTCCTCAAAGGCAGCGGCCTCGCCGCGGCGAGCTCGCTCGTCGCTCCGGCGCTGCTCGGCAACCCGTTCGTGCGCACGGCCTTCGCCGACACGATCGGCGACCGCTACTTCCTCTCCATCTTCCTCGACGGCGGCAACGACGGCTTCAACACCGTGATCCCGGTGAACGACGGCGGCGCGACGTTGCGCGCCGCGTACGACGCCGCGCGTGCGACCGGCACCGACGGCATCAACATCGGCCCGGCCGCGCTCGCCGCGACGCTCATCGGCACCGATCCCGGAAGCGGCGCCCAGCTCGCGCTGCATCCCGCGCTCACCGGACTCAAGCAGCTCTACGATCTCGGCAAGGTCGCGGTCATCCAGGGCTGCGGCTACCCCCGTCCGAATCTGTCGCACGAGGAATCGCGCGTCGCGTTCCAGGCGGGCACGCCGCCCGGCCTCGGCACCGGCACGGGATGGCTCGGGCGCTACCTCGCCGCCAACTACGGCGGCAGCGACATCCCGGGCGTCTGCCTGCGGTCGGAGGTCGCGGGAGAGTTCCGGCAGACCGCGACGAGCGTGCTCGCCGCGCGCCGCCTCCGCTACCTGCGCTTCCCCTACGACGGCGACTACGGCGACGACGTCGCGCGCAAGCGCGATGCCTTCAACGCGCTCTACCAAGGGGCGGCGGCGCAGGCGCTGCCGATCGCCGAGTACCTCGGCACGAGCGGCGTCGCGACGCTGCTCGCCACCGAGAGCTACGCCGGGCTGCACGACCTCTACCAGGCGGATCGCGCCGCGTTCGACGGGGCGTACGACGCGCTCGACCAGGGCCTTGCCTACAACCTGCGCGAGGCCGCGAAGGTCATCCACGGCATCGTGAGCGGCGTCCCGAACGTCCACGCCCGCCTCATGCAGTGCGCCACCGGCGGCTACGACACCCACTCCGACCAGGGCAGCACCACCCCGGACGGCCATCACTGGCAGCTCCTCGCCGAGGTCGGCGATTCGCTCAAGCTCTTCTACGACGACTGCGCCGACATGGGCGTCGCCGACAAGATCGTCGTCATCGTCTGGAGCGAGTTCGGCCGGCGCGTGCCGCAGAACGACAACGGCACCGACCACGGCACGCAGTACCCGATGTTCGTGCTCGGCGGCGCCGTGCAGGGCGGCGTCTACGGCAACCACCCCAACATCAACGAGAGCGCGCTCTCCGACGACGGCAACACCTCCTACTCGCAAGGGGCCGCGGATCCGTTCCGCTCGACCGACATGCGCGACGTATACGGCACGATCCTGAAGCACTGGCTCGGCATGCCGCACGGCACCATCCTCTCGAACGTCCTCACGCTCGACGGCGGCGACCCCGCGGAGCGCTGGACCCAGGAGAACTTCGACCTGGGGTTCCTCGTATGAAGATCCCGAGCCCCGGGGGCGCCAGGAGCTACCGGGCGCGGCGCGTCAGTCGAGCAACGTCACGGCGTCGCCGCGGCGGACGGCGCCGGGGGTCTCGATGGTCGCGTAGACACCGAGCTGGCCGCCCGTCTCCTTGACGAGCGCGCGCATGACGCCCGGATCCTTCGGCAGATCGGCGAAGCCGTGCGTCGTCATCACGCAGCGCGGGCAGGACACGCCGATCCGGATGACGGCGTCGCCGATCCCGACGCGCCGTCCGGCCCAGGCGGCTTCGGGGAAGTCGTCGCGCGCGGCCGGACCATCGGTGGCGATCAGGAAGTTCGGGCGGAAGCGGCGCACGTCGAAGCGCGACGCGGGGTGACGGCTCGTCATCGTGCGGAGCGAGCCGGTCGTCACCAGGAGCAGGGGAAACGCGTCGAAGTACGTGCCGAGCGGCGACTCGAACTCGAAGAGCTCGGGCGGAAAGACCGTGAGGTCGGGGAGCGGCTCGTCGGGGGCGCGCCCGAAGACCGCGCGCATCTCCTGCTCGAAGTCGGCGTGGGTCGGGGCGCCGCGCCGGTAGTGGTCGAGCGCGTCGGCGGGCAGGAGCGGCCAGAGGCTCACGCGGTGGTCGAGCGCCCGCGAGAGCCGCTCGTTCACATCGGGGTCGCCGGTGCGGCACGTGGTGCCGTCCGGGAACGTGACGACCGCGGGGCTCGACCCCTCGGCGGACGGCGGCTCGGGATAGGCCGCCGCGAGCCGCATGAGCGCGTCGATCTTCTTGGCGCCGCGGATGCCACCGTGCACCTCGTCGCGCACCGCCCAGGCGCGATCGCCGGGAAGGCCGCGCGCGCCGAGGGTCGTCGAGGCCAGCTGCTCGCCGGCCATGCTCTTCACCGGATAGCGCCGGATGTCCTCGACCCGTCCGACCATCGCACCGTTCGTCATGCGGTCGTGACCTAGCAGGCGCGCGCGGGTGAATCGATACGGCGGTGAGGACGATGGCGATCGGCAGCCCGGCGCCGTCGGCGAGACGATGGCGCGTGGGGCCGTCGTGGCGCGGCCGGCCGGATCGGGCTCCGCGGGGAGCCCGGCCGGAGAGGCGGGGGCCGTGCGCGCGGCGGAGCCGTGTGCTACCTCCCCTCCCCGATGGCCGCACCGACCCGGCTCCGGGCCGACGCCGAGCCCGTGAAGGGGAGCGGGATCCTCGCGCGCTTCTTCGCGGGCGTCATCGCGCGGCGCTGGCTCGTGGTCGCGCTGTACGCGGCGCTGCTGCCGCCAGCCGCCTTCTACGCCGCCAAGGTCCAGCAGGACAATTCGATCGACCGGCTGATCGTCGCGACCGATCCCGACGTCATCGCGACCCGGGCTTTCGAGCGGGTCTTCGGCGAGGGCGAGTTCGCGCTCCTCCTGGCCGAGGCGCCGGATCCGCTGGCTCCGGCCGTGGTCGCGCGCGTCGACGAGATCGAGCAGGCGCTCGCGGGCATCGACCACGTCGCGGTGAACTCGACGCTCTCGATCTATCGGCGCGCCCGGGCCGGCTTCGAGCCGACCCCCGAAAACCTGGCCGCGTTTCGCGCCTTCGTCTCCGGCACCGATCTCTTCAAGAAGCAGGGCCTCGTCGGCGACCGGTACCTCGCCATCGGCCTCATCCTCGACGTCGCCGGCACCACGGAGCGGCGCGCGGCGCTCGCCGCGATCGAGCAGGCGATCGCGAAGTACCGCGCGCACCCGGCCCCGTTCGAACGGCTCACCGAGCTCGGCGCGCCGTGGGTCGACCAGTACCTCGACGAGACGCAACAGGAAGCCTGGAAGTACTTCGTGCTCTTCCTGGCGTTCGTCGTCGCGCTGAACGTCGTCCTCTACCGCTCGGTGGCGACGCTCCTCGCGTTCCTGATCACGCTCGCGGTCTGCCTGGCGTTCTCGGTCGGCATCATCGGACTCCTCGGCGGCACGCTCACGATCGTCTCGCCGATGGTGCCGATGACGATCCTCGTGACCGCGACCGCGACACTCGTCTACCTGCACTCGCGCTTCGTCGACCGGCCACCCGATCGCGAGGTCGGCGCGCACCAGGTTTTCGCGTACGTCAACAAGTTCGTCGCCTGCACCGCGTCGATCTTCGCGACCGCCGTCGGCTTCGCGGCGCTCGCGGTCTCGGACATCCGTCCGATTCGCGAGATGGGCGCCTGGGTCGCGCTCGGACTCGCCGCCGTCTGGGTGATCACGCTCACGCTCTTTCCGGCCCTGCAGGCGATCCTCCGCACGCCGACCGGGCAGGAGCGCCGCACCTTCGGCCCGTGGATCCAGCGCTTCGCCACGTGGCTGCCGCGCGCGACCTACCGCTGGCGCTGGCCGCTGGTCGCGAGCTCGCTCGTGCTGTCGGCGCTCGGCGCGGTCGCCCTCTTCGGGCTCCCCGGCGTCGTCACGCCGATGAAGATCCTGACCAACCCGGTCGCCTACATGAATCCGCGGGCGCCGCTCTACCTCGACATCCAGCGGCTCCAGCCGCAGATTCCCGGCTTGTCGGTCACCCAGGTGTGGCTGACGGGGAGCCTCGGGAGCATGTCGGAGCCCGCGGTGCTGAACGGGATCGACGCGTTCCAGAACGCGCTCGAGAAGGATCCCGACGTCGGCTCGGTCGTCGGACCGACGACGATCCTCCGCATGATCCGCTATCTCAGCGGCCAGGGCGATACGTGGCCGACCGATCCCGCGCAGGTCGAGGAGGCGGCGGCGCAGCTCGAGGGACTCGTCGGCCAGGAGCCGCTCCTGCAGCGCTTCGTGCAACCGCACGAGCTCGCGCAAGCGCAGCTCACCGTCGTCAGCCGCAAGCCCGAGTACGAGGACCTGACGCGCCTCGCCGACGGCATCCGCGCGGCGTGGGGGGAGACGGTCGCACGGATCCCGGCGTTGAAGAGCCTCGAGCTCCGGATCGTCGGGCTCGCGCCGCTGCACGCAAAAATGGCGCAGGGCCTCGTCCCGACGCTGGTCGAGAGCTTCGTCCTCACGGTCGCCATCATTTTCGCCGCGTTCTTCGTCGTGTTCCGCAGCGGCACCGCGCGGCTCATGGCGATGATCCCGTCGATCTTCGCGATCCTCGTGATGTTCCTCGTGATGCGGCTCGCGGGCATGCAGCTCAACATCGCGACCATCCTGATCGCGTCGACCGTCCTCGGCACGTCCGAGAACGATCAGATCCACTTCTTCTACCACTTCCTCGAGGGCCGGAAGGACGGCGACGTCGAGCACGCCCTCACCCACACGTTGCTCGTGGCCGGTCGCGCCATCCTCTTCGCGACCATGATCAACGCCGGCGGCTTCCTCGCCTTCGGGTTCGCCGAGCTGCCGCCGATCGCGCAGTTCGGCATGCTCGCGGCGCTGGCGTTCGCGCTGTCGATGATCGCCGACTTCACGGCGCTCCCGGCGGCGTTGTGGATCCTCTTCCGGGAGAAGCCGCGCGACGCGGCGGGCCGCTGACGGCGGCGGCGGCGCGCATCCTCCGGATCGTCGCCCAAATCCCGGGGCACCCTGACGGCCGCGCGGCCGCCGTTCCGCAGCGTCTCGGGGAAAGGCTCGGAGCTGGCGATGGTCGGCACCGAGCGTTAGAACCGCAGCGCCATGTTCCCCTACCACGACGAGAACGAGACCCAGCGCACGCCGCTCGTCACCTTCGCGCTGATCGCGCTGAACGTCGCCGCGTGGGTGCTGCTCCAGGGCGCGGGCGCCGCGATGCCGCTCGCGAAGTCGGTCTGCGAGCTCGGGCTCATCCCGGCGGAGCTGCTCCAGACGTTGCCGGTCGGCGCGCGCTTCCCGATGGGCGACGGCATCGTCTGCCTCACCGACCCGGGACGGCAGCTCGGCAACGTCCTCACGTCGATGTTCCTGCACGGCTCGTGGATGCACCTCCTCGGCAACATGTGGTTCCTCTGGCTCTTCGGCAACAACATCGAGGACTCGATGAACCGCGGGACGTTCCTCGCCTTCTACCTGACCTGCGGGCTCGCCGCGGCGCTCGCGCAGGCGTTCACGAACCCGACCTCGGTGGTGCCGATGGTGGGAGCGTCGGGCGCCATCAGCGGCGTCATGGGCGCGTACCTCGTGCTCTTCCCGCGCGTCCGCGTGTTCTGCGTCGTCCTGCTGGGCATCTTCCTGACGCGCATGGCGCTGCCCGCCTGGATGATGCTGCTCTACTGGGCGTTCATCCAGCTCGCGAGCGGCGTCGTGACCGCCGGGGTCGAGGGCGGCGGCATCGCCTTCTGGGCCCACGTCGGCGGCTTCCTGGCCGGCGTCGTGCTGGTGAAGCCTCTCGTCCGCCAGGATCTGCTGCTCGCGCACCGGGGCCATCAGTGGCAGGCGAAGCGCTCCTGACGTTGGCGGTGCCGTCGAGGACCGGCCGTCCCACGTCGGCTTCGTCACCTCCGACGGCCGTCTGCACGAGGCCGCGAGCCAGGAGGGGTTTCGGGTGCTCCCCGCCCTTCCGTACTCCGCGGACCGGAAGCCGCGTCAGCGGGGCGCGTCGCAGCCGAGGCTCTTCCCGCCCGCGGTGAGCTGCGCGAAGAGCTGGTTGAGGAGGCTCTGATCGTCGCGCCGCATGCGCATCCGCATCGGCAGGCAATGACAGACGTGCGGACGGGCCGACGCGTTGTCGCCGAGGGAGACGTAGGCTTCGGCGAGGCGGAGATGGTTCTCCGGAACGTCCGGATGGTCCCGCGTCAGGACCTCGAGCATCTCGAGGCCGGTCTCGGAGTCGCCGTGCTTGAGGAGCGCGGCGGGCGCCAGCACGTACAGCGTGCCGAGCATGCGGGTCGCCGCGTCGTCGCGGAAGCCCGGATCGAGCTCGCGGCTACGCCGCGCGTAGAACTCGACGTCGCGCACGAGGTTGGCCGCGAGGAGGCCCTTCTGCTGCACGACCCGTCCGGTCACCGCGGCGCGCCCGAACGCCGCGCCCGCCGTCGCGTCGCACGGCGCCTGGCGGACCTGCTCGTAGGCGGCCTCACGCGCCGCCGGCGTGTCCGTACCCTGCTCGACGAGCGCCTCGAGCTCGTCCGAAACCGCGAGGCAGTCGACGGGCGCGCCCAGCGGCAGCGGCACCCTGATGCCCTTGAGCGGCCCGCACGCGGCGAGCACGCCGAGCAGGACGACGCCCGCGGCGCGCGTCGCGCGACCCGTCGGCGAAGCGGCCCGCGGCACTACTTGCCGTACGCCTTCTCGACGGCCGCGTAGCTGCCGGCGTCGGCTCCCGTGAGCGCGATGATGCCGACCTCGGCGCATGCGCTCTTCCCTTCGCCGGCGCACACCCGGCTGAGGCCGTCCTTGAACTTCTTGCGCTCCGCCGCCGGCGTGGGACCGAACGCGACCAGCGTCATCGAGGGGAACTTCGCGCTCTCCCACACCGACCGGATACCTTCCGCCCCTTCGATGTGGGGCAGCTCCGCCATCTGCGCGTCGTCGATGAGCGCGCACTCGGCCTCGCCGGTCAGCACCTTCTTGATCGCCTGGAGGGGGCGCTGGGTCTCGACGAGCTGGAAGTCGCCGAGCACGAACGCGCGCCCGAACACGACGCGCTCGAGGAAGCGCGGGTCGTCGGCGTGGTCGGTCGCCGTCGTCTTGCCGAAGCACCCCTTGGCGTCGGAGGCGCTCTTGCTGACGAGGAAGTACTGCTGACCGCCCGCGCGCGACACGAGCGCCGTCCCGAGCACCTCGAGCTGGTACTTCTTCTGGAACGCCAGGAACGCCGCCAGCGAGAGGATGCCGAAGCGCGGCTTCTCGTCGCGGATGTACGCCTCGGCCGCGCCGCGCCTCGTGTGGTACTGGCCGCGCGCGTCGTCGCCCCAGCCGTACTGCTTCGCGGCGAGCGCGATGAAGCGGTCGAGGTAGCCCTGGGCGAGCGCCGCGCCGCCCACCCCGTGCTCCTTCAGCACGAGCACGTTCACGCGCGACGGCGGCGCGGCCGCGAGCGCACCGGTCGCGACCACGGCGGCCGCCACGGCCGCCGCCATCCCACACGCCACGCCCGGCCTCATCCGGCGGGCACCGTGGACGGGGAAGATCCCGGGGGCCGGCGGCGGCGGCGGCGGCGGCGCTTCGCGATCCCGTCACCGCTCGCCGCGGCGGCATCCGCGCCGGGCGCCGCGGTCGGCGCCGCGCCCTCGGCCGCACGGCCACGGCCGCGGCCCCGCCCCGCCCCGCCCCGCCCCGGGCGACCACGGCGTCCGCGATCGTCCCCGACCACCGGGCGCGGCACGTGCTCGTGCACTCCGTGGTCGAAGTTCGGCAGGATCACGCGCGGCAGCGTCATGCCGATCGCCTTCTCGATGGCCTGCAACTCGTCTTCCTCCTCGGGGGCGACGAACGTCAGCACCTCGCCGACCGCCCCGGCGCGCGCCGTACGGCCGCCGCGATGGATGTAGTCGTCGGAGGAGAACGGCACGTCGTAGTTGACGACGTGCGAGATGCCCTCGACGTCGATGCCGCGCGCCGCGACGTCGGTCGCGACCATCACGGGGTACTCGCCGCGGCGAAACGCCTCGAGCGCCGCCACCCGGTCCTCCTGGCGGCGGTCGGAGTGGATGCTCGTGGCGGGCGCCGCGCCGCGCGTGATGGCGCGCGCCAGCCGATCGGCGTCGGCCTTGCGCTTCACGAACACCAGGACCGAGCGCCACTGCTGCTGCTTGATGAGCGTCGTGAGGAGCGGCGTCTTCCGGTCCTGCGCGACCGGGTAGACGCTCTGCACGATGCCGCTCGCGACCCGCTGCGCGCCGCCGATCAGGATCGGGACCGGGTCGCGCAGGATGTCGCCCGCGAGATCCCGGATCTCGGGCGCCATCGTCGCCGAGAACATCAACGTCTGACGGTCGGTGGGGAGCGCCCGCAGGATCCGTTTGATGTCGGGCAGGAAGCCCATGTCGAGCATGCGGTCGGCCTCGTCGAGGACGAGCACCTCGAGGGACGCGAAATCGACGTAGTCGAACCGCATGTGGTCGAGGAGCCGCCCCGGGGTCGCCACGACGATCTCGGCCCCGGCGCGCAGCGCCCGCTCCTGCGGCCGCATGTCGACGCCGCCGACCACCGACACCGCCGTGAGGCCGAGGTGGTAGCCGAGCGCGAGGGCCTGCTCGTCGATCTGGAGCGCGAGCTCGCGCGTCGGCGACAGGACGAGGCCGCGGCAGACGTTGCGGGGGCCCGTGCTGAGGCGCTGGAGGATCGGCAGCAGGAACGCCGCCGTCTTGCCGGTGCCCGTCGAGGCGCACCCGATGAGATCCCGTCCCGCCAGGGCGACCGGGATCGCCTCCGCCTGGATCGGCGTCGGCCGCGTGAACCCCATGTCGGCGACGGCCTCGGTGAGCGCCGGGATCAGGGCGAATTCGCTGAAGGACGTCGTCATGGGAACCCGGCCGGTGGTTATCCGATGAAAGCGATTGCTGAGCAAACGGTCAGGTGCCGCGAGGTGCCTCCGCCCGAGGATGCGTCGTCCCTCCGCCCGCCCTATCCCTTGTCGCGGGACTTCGCCCGTGGGGAGCAGACGGACCGACCGGTCCCCGACTCCGGACTGCGGCTCGCGCGGCGCGTTCCCACCCGGGGCGGGGTCGCGGTGTGCGGCTTCGGAACGGGCGCGGCGCCAAGGACCCGGACGTCGCACGCATCCACGAAGTCGAGCGTGCGCGGCCGTTGCGGCCACCGCCCCTGGAGCTCCGCCATGACGAACGCCGTCGTGAACACGAGCGGCCGAAGGCGCGTCGCGAGCAGGCGAGCCCACACGAGGGTCGCGATGCCGCTCATCCCGAAGCACAGGAGGAGCTTGGGTCCTCCGGCCCAGGCGTCGGCGAACACGAGGAAAGCCGCGGTGCGGGCGTCCGATTTCTCGGGATGCACCCAGTCGCCGCCGATCGGCCCGTAGCTGGCGTAGTTCGCGCCCCCATGCTGCCGGAACAGCATCCGCTGGCGGGCGCGGATCTCCGGGGAGACCTTGGCGGCCTCGTTGCTGAGGACGACCTCCGAACGCGAGCATCGCTCGAACCATCGGCGGAACGGTCCGCCCTCGGCCATCAGCTGGTGCTCCTCGAAGGTGAAGCTGCGCCGGATCGTGAGGCGGTCGCCGACGACGAAGTCGTCCATCGGCGGCCGGGTGTTGCACGTGAGCACGTCCTCGGGCCCGAGCGCCGGCCGCTCCTGCACCGGAAGGACGACGTTTCCCTCGCGGTCGAGCGACGCCGGGTGCTGATAGAGCGAGCCCCGGTAGGAGTACCCGGAGGCGTGGAGCACGTCGCCGGTGATCATCGAGGCCTCGATGTCGCGCGTGCTCGAGAGCTGGGGGTGGCGACCGAGGCGGATGGGATAGAAGTAGGCCATGCGGAGAAAATCTGGCATCTGCTCATCCTCCGAAGCGTGGGGGTTTCGACGGGCCACCGGCAAGCAAGAAGGCGCGGTGCTCGGGAACCTCTCGTGGCGGCCGTTGAGGTTATAGTACCGACGCCCGCGACGAAGCGAATTTGGCGGCGAAACCGTCCGCCCCGTAAGGCCGTTCGCCGCGAAGGCCGTTTGGCCGCGACGCCCCGGGCGCCCGCGCGTCGCGTACACCCTTCGCGTGGCCTACCTCTGGAGCGCAAGCGACCGCGACCCCGAGCGCGCCGCCGACGACCCCGAGCCGCGGTGGTCCCGGCGGCCGATCGACGCGACGCGCGTCGTCGGCGACGCGACGTTCGCGCGCGCGGACCTCGCCGGCGGTGCGCGCTGGCTCGTGCTCGGGCCCGCGACGGTCCGCGTGAACGGCGCGCCGCTCCTGACCGGCGTCGCGGTCCTCCGCGACCGCGACGAGCTCCTGATCGACGGCGCCCGCGTCTACTTCTCGACCGAGGCGCACCCCGTCGTCACGACGCCGCCGCCGGGCGACCGGCCGCTCCACTGCCCACGCTGCACGGTCGCGATCGCGATGAACGCGGCCGCCGTCGCGTGCCCCACGTGCGGCATCTGGCACCACGAGAGCGCCGACCGGCAGTGCTGGACGCACGCGGCCGTCTGCGCGTCCTGCGACCAGGCGACCGCGTTCGACGCGCCCTTCCGCTTCGACCCGGCGGTGCTCGGATGACGGCCGCCCCCGACGGCACGGTCGTGGTCGTCGGCGCCGGCGGCAACATCGGCAGCCATCTCGTCCCGCACCTCGCGCGCACGCCGGGCGTCGGACGCGTCGTCCTCGTCGACGGCGACGACTATGACGAGAGCAACCTCTTGGGGCAGAACATCCGCCAGCGCGACCTCGGACGCCGCAAGGCCTCCGTGCAGCGGCAGGCGCTGCGCGAGATCGACGGCACACTCGCGGTCGAGGCGATCGCGGACCTGGTCGAGAACGTGCCGCTCGGGCGCCTGCGCGGCGCCGTGCTGCTCGGCGCCGTCGACTCCAAGGCCGCCCGGCGCTCGCTCAACACGATCGCGACGCGCCTCGGCATGCCCTGGATCGACGCCGGCGTGAACGGCGACCAGCGCCTGGCGCGCGTGAGCGTCTACCGCACCGGCCCCGACACACCCTGTCCCGAGTGCGCGTGGGACGCCGCCGACTATGCGCTCGCCGACGTCAAGCGGTCCTGCCTCGCCGGCGCGTCGTGGGCGCCGACGCGGGCGCCGAGCGCACTCGGGGCACTCGCGGCGTCGTTGCAGGCGCTCGAGTGCCGGCGGCTCCTCGCCGACCCGCGCGGCTTCGACGGCGCCGGGCGCGAGGTGGTCGTCGCCGCCGACACGCACCGCATGGTGGCGACGCGGCTCGCGCGCAACCCGCATTGTCGGTCTGACCACCGCGCCCTCACGCTCCTCCCGTCCACGCCGAACGTGGCGACCGCGACGCTTGCCGACGCGTTCGCGCTCGCGCGTCGGGCGCTCCGCGCCGCCACGGTCGAGCTCGGCGTGCCCGGTCACCTCTTCGCCACCCGGCTCACGTGCGTACGGTGCCGGCGCGAGCAGGCGCTCGCGCCGCACCTCCGCGGCCGTCTCGACGAGGCCGCGCTCGCCTGCCCCGGCTGCGGCGCCGCACGCGCGGTCGGCGGCTTCGACGCGCACGAGCGGCTCGACCCGGCGCAGCCGGTGGAAGTGGCCGCGCTGCCGCTCGCGCGGCTCGGGCTCCGCGCCGGCGACGTCGTGAGCGCCACCGACGGCTCCACGACCGTCCATTTCGAATGTGGAGGAGGCACCTGATGGATCCGAAGCTCCGCGACTTCCTCACGACGCAACGCGCGCAAGGCCTGGCCCTCGCCGCCGCGAGCGATCTGCTCGAGCTCGTGCCGCTCGACGGCCCGCCGACCCGGCGCTGGGTCGCCCGCTTCCACTGCGCCGGGCTCGTCGAGACCGAGACGGGCGCGATCGTCGAGGGTGACGACTTCTGGGCCGGCATCACGTTCCGCGACGACCACCTGCGCGCGGTCGACCCGCAGATGCTCGTGACCTGGATCCGCCCGCGCCTCTGGCACCCGAACGTGCTGGGACCGCTCGTCTGCCTCGGACACACCGCCGTCGGCATCTCGCTGGTCGAGATCGTCTACCAGCTGCACGCGTTCATCACCTACGCGAAGGCCGCGCCCGACGACGCCCTGAACCCCGCGGCCGCGGCGTGGGCGCGCGAGCACATGCACCGCTTCCCGCTCGACCGCCGTCCGTTGAAGCGTCTGGACCTCCCGGCGCCGGCCGGCGCGCCGGACGCGTCCGACTTCGTCGTCGAGGAGGTGCCGTCGTGAGAGCGCGCGCGGCCGCGGCGCTGGCGGCGGCGATGGACGCGGTCGCGCCGGCGCGGCCGGACGCGTGGCGCTTCACGACCGACGTCGCGGGGACGCCGCTCGCAGGCGAGGCGGTGAGCGACGGCGACTGGCTCGACCTCACGGTGCCCGCGGCGGAGCCGCGCGCCGTGCTCCAGGACTGGCGCGCGCTCGAGCGGAACGCGGCGCTGCCGGCGGGCGTGCGCCTCGTCGCCGCCGCGGGCGGCGTCGGCCTTCGCGTCGACGTGCCGATCGCGGCCGACGTCGACGCGGTACCGCACCTCCGCGCGGCGGTCGGCGCGCTGGCGGCGGCCGCGGGGCTCGGCGGCGCGCCCGCGATCGCCGGCGCGGCGGCGCCGCCGGCGACGGACGCCGCGCCCGAGCGGATCGCCGCGATGCGGTTCGCGGCCGCGCCGCGCGGCGCCGACGAATGGACCGTCGACCTCGCCGTCCCGGACTTCGCGACGCGCGCCGTCGTGCGGCGCGCGCCCGACGCGACGCTCGCCGTCGCGGTCGCGCTCGTCGACGAGGCGCCGCGGGCGTTCTCCGAAGCGGGTCGGCGCGCCGTCGCCCGCCTCCTCGGACGCGTCGCGACTCTCGTCCGTCTCGCGCGGCCCGCGGTCGACGCCGGCGCGCCGGCGTCGCTGCGCTTCGAGGCGCTCGGCGTGCGCGCCGACGCGGCCGCCCTCGACCACGCGTGCGGCGCGCTCGCCGCCGCCTGCCGCCTCGCCGCCGTGGAGACCACGGCGCTCCTCGTCGACGATACCCTCGCGCGCCGCTTCCTGGCGCTCGACCCCGCCGCCGCCGTCGCGCGCGCGGCATGATCCCCACCCCAACCCCACACAGGAGGAACGAACGATGACCCAGACCGCTACGCGCACGATGGATCTCCGCGCCAGCGACATCACCGGCCAGAAGTACTTCCGGGCGGTCGCCGTGCCCGCGCAGGTCACGATCGGCGAGGTCGTGCAGCGCCTGATCGCCAAGATGGGCCTCGCCCGCACGAGCAGCGGCGGCGCGCCGCTCGCCTACCACGCCCGGCTCGACCGGGTCGGACGCCACCTCCACGGCAACGAGACGGTCGGCGACGCGCTCGAGCCCGACGACGAGCTCGTACTGACGCCCGACATCGACGCCGGCGCCGGGGCCGCGTGCGCCGGGGCGCGCGCCGGGCGCCGCGAGGGCTGAGCCATGGCGTACGGATGGGCCATCGAGCTCGTCGGCGACGACGGGCGCGCGGTCGGGCGCGTCGGCATCGCGCCCGACTGGCGGCCCGCCGTCGATTGGACACATTTCGACGGCGTCCGCGCGGGCGTGCTGCCGGCTCGGGCGCGCACCGACGCGGGCGCCGTCGAGCCGCGCTGGGACGCGGCGCTCGGCGCGCCGTACGTGGACGGGTTCCGCGTGAGCGTGCGGGCCGGCGACCGGGTGGCCACGCGGGACATCCCGCGCCGCTACCTCGGTGACCTCGCCCGCGACGCCGCCGCCGAACTCGCGGCCCGCCTCGGGCTCCGGGGCGAGCGCGACGTCCGCTGGCTCGTGCGCGCCACGGCCGAGCCGGGCGCCGCACCGGCGCCGGACGACGCCGGCTTCGCGGTCGAGCCCGAGGCGCGGCCCTGGCCGGTGCGCGACGCTCCGCTCGCGCCGTTCGTCGGCGCAGCGATGCGGGTCGGGGCCCCCGACGGCGGCCTCCCCGTCTTCTTCCCGCCGACGGTCCTCGAGGCGACTCATGCGCGCGCGCGCGCCGCCGGCGACGTCGAGACCGGCGGCGTGCTCCTCGGCCGCCTATTCCGCGACGTCGAGCCGCCGCACGAGCTCTTCGTCGAGGTCACGGCCGAGCTCCCGGCCGAGCACGCGATCGCGACCGCCACCGCGATCACGTTCACCGCCAAGACGTGGAGCGCGGCACGGCGCGCGGTCGCGGCGCGCGGCCGCGACGAGATCGTCGTCGGCTGGATCCACAGCCACGTGGACTTTTGCCGGTTGCGCAACTGCCCGCCCGAACGGCGCCGCACGTGCACGGCGTCGCACCCGTTCTTCAGCCCGGAGGACGTGCACCTCCACACGACGTGCTTCCCGATCGGCTGGCAGGTCGCGCTGCTCGTGAGCGACAGCGCGGCGACCGGCGGCCTCACCTCGTCGCTCTACGGGTGGTCGGAGGGCATGGTCGCGCCCCGCGCCTTCCACGTGCTCGTGCAAGGAGTCTCCCATGCCTAGGACGCCCGCTCCCTCCCTCGACGTCGACGCGGTCGCGCGCCTGCTCGCGACCGGCGATGACGCGCCCTCGCTCGACGAACAGGTCATGCTCGCCGCGCTCCTGCGCGCGCGCACGCGCGACGGCGGCGTCCAGCTCGACCGCCTGCTCCTCGAGCAGCTCGCGGCGCTCCGCCGCGGCCTTGCGGGCGCCGACGACGCGCAGCGCGAGCTCCGCGCGCTCCTCGATCGCCTGGCGGCGCCGCCGTGGCATCCGGCGCTCTTCCTGCGCGCCGTCGCGACCGACCTCGGCCCGCGCGCGATGGTGGTGCAGGCCGGGAGCCGGCGCGTCGTCGCTCTGGGCGAGGACGTCGAGATCGACGAGCTGTCGCCGGGCGAGGAGGTCCTGCTCGCCGCCGACGGCTCGATCGTCGCGGCGCGCTCGCCGTACGGCGCGCCGCCCTTCGGCGAGACAGCCTGCTTCGAGCGCCTCCTCCCGGACGGGCGCATGATGCTACGCTGGCGCGACGAGGACGTCGTCGTCGACGTCGCGGGCGCACTCGCGGCGGCGGCGCTCGCGCCCGGCGATCTCGTGCGCTGGGACCGCACCGCCTGGATGGCGCTCGAGCGCGTCGCCGCGGGCGCGCGCGACGGCCTCGGCTTCGCCGACGTCCCGGATGTCGGGCGCGCCGACGTCGGCGGCCTCGACGACGTGCTCGAGCTCGTGCTGTCCGCGCTCACCGCGACGCTGGTCGCGCCCGCGAAGGCGAGCACCTACGCCCTCTGCGGCCGGCAGGCGATCCTCATGGTGGGGCCGCCGGGCTGCGGCAAGACGCTGATCGCACGCGTCGCCGCCGCGGAGGTGGGACGGCTCGCGGGGCGGCGCTGCCGCTTCGCCATCGTGAAGCCGTCGGAGTGGGACGATCCCTACTACGGCGTCACCGGGCAGCGCATCCGCGCCACCTTCGCCGCGCTGGCGCGCGCCGCCGACGAGGACGGCTGCGCCGTGCTCTTCCTCGACGAGATCGAAGCCATCGGCCGGGCGCGCGGCTTCGCCGGCAACTTGCACGGCGACAAGTACCTCACGGCCCTCCTCGTCGAGCTCGACGGATTCGCCGCGCACCGCAACGTCGCCGTGATCGCCGCGACGAACCGGCGCGACCTCCTCGACGGCGCCCTGCTCTCCCGCTTCGACGTCGAGGTGTCGGTCGGCCGGCCGACGCTCGCCGGCGCGCGCGCGATCTTCGCACTGCGCCTGCCGCCGAGCGTGCCGCTCGCGGACGGCGCCGCACGCGACGCGCTCCTCGACCTCGCGGTGTCCCGGCTCTACGCGCCGAACGCGAGCGCGCTCGCGACCCTCGTCTTTCGTGACGGGCGGACCCGCGCCGTCGCCGCCCGCGAGCTCGCGAGCGGACGCCTGATCGCGCAGATCGCCACCGCCGCCTGTCGGCGCGCCTACCTCCGCGACGTCCGCGGCGGCGCGCCTGGGCTCCGCGGCGCCGACCTCGAGCACGCGATCGACGACGCACTCGGTCGGCTCGCGACCCTGCTCACGCCGCGCAACGTCCACGACCACCTGGTCGATCTGCCGGCGGGGGCCGACGTCGTGCGCGTGCAGCCGTGCCTCGCCGTCGCGACCCGGCCGTACCGCTACGAGCGTGCCGCGTGACGTCCTTCGGCCGCCCCCCGGTCGCGCGACGACCGATCGTGTGCGGCGCCGACGTGGAGCTCGGGAACTTCGTCGTCGGACTCCACGGCGCGTCCGGCCTCGACGGCGCGCGCCTCGCCGCACGCCTCCTCTTGCACGCCATCCCCGGCCCGTACGCACGCCCGGCCGACCCGCTCGGCTGGCACCGCGGCTGGAATCCGCAGGACGCGGGGCGGAAGTTCCTGCGCACGAACGGCGGCTGTTTTTATTGTGACCTCGACCATCTGGAACTTTGTGTGCCCGAGGTGCGGAGCGCGTGGGACCACGTCGCGGCCTGGCACGCCATGCTGCGCATCGCCGCCGCTGCCCGCGCCGACGCCGGAGCGCTGCTGCCCGACGGCTGCACGCTCCAGCTCCTCGCCAACAACAGCGACGGCCGCGGCAACGCCTACGGCAGCCACGTCTCGTTCCTCGTGTCGCGCCGGCTCTGGAACGATCTCTTCGAGCGCAAGCTCCACCAGCTGCTCGTCCTCGCGAGCTTCCTCGCGTCGAGCATCGTCGTGACCGGCGCCGGCAAGGTCGGCGCCGAGAACGGGCGGCCGCCGGTCGCCTACCAGCTGAGCCAGCGCGCCGACTTCTTCGAGTCGCTCGTCGGCCCGCAGACGACGTACCGCCGCCCGCTCGTGAACAGCCGCGACGAGCCGCTCTGCGGGACGACCGGCCCGCACGCCCGGTCGTTGGCTCGCCTGCACTGCATCTTCTTCGACGCCACGCTCTGCCACGGCAGCACGCTCCTCAAGATCGGCACGATGCAGCTCCTGCTCGGCATGCTGGAGCGCGGCCGCGTGCCGACCGACCTCGTCCTCGAGGACCCGGTCGCGGCGACGGTGCGCTGGAGCCACGACCCGACGCTCGGCGCCCGCGCCCGCCTCCTCGACGAACGCCGGCTCACGGCGGTCGAGCTGCAGCTCGCGTTCCTCGACGCCGCCGAGCGGGCCGCCGCGGCGGGCCACTACGAGGGCGTCGTGCCGCGCGCCGCCGAACTCCTCGCGCTCTGGCGCGACACGCTCGAGCGCCTGCGCGCCGGCGACGTCGCGAGCCTCGCGCCGCGCCTCGACTGGGTGCTCAGGCGCGAGCTCCTCACGGGCGCGATGGCGCGCCGGCCCGGTCTCGCCTGGACGGATCCGGGCATGAAGCACCTCGACCACCTCTACGCGAGCCTCGATCCCGCCGACGGCCTGTATCTCGCGTGCGAGCGCGGCGGCGCGGTCGAGCGGTTCGTCGACGAAGCGGCGATCGCCCACTTCCAGCGTCACCCTCCGTCCGACACGCGCGCGTTCGGACGCGCGCTCCTGCAGCGGCTCGGCGGCGGCGCGGTCGTCGACGTCGACTGGGACCGGGTCGCGATCGCGCGCCCGGGCAACGGCGGCGTCCGGGTCGTGCGCACCGCCCACCTCGACGACCCGCTCGGATTCACGCGCAACGCGCTCGGCCTCCTGCGCGCCGACCTCGCCCCCGCGCGCCCGCCGCGCGCCTTCGCGCCCGCCGTGGCCGGTCCTCCCGGCGGCGAGGACTCCCTGGACGAGCTGCTGGACGCGCTCGACGCGACGACGTCGGCGTGGCCGGACGCCTCGTCCGCCCTTCCACCCGGGGCGTCGGCAAACGGCGCCTCCGAGCCTGCCGGTGCGACCGGCACTCGAGGAGACCCCCATGAGCACTCGTGAACGCAGCCGCCTCGACCGCGAGACCCCGCCCGGCGCCGTACCGCCGACGCCCGACGCCGAGACCCGCCGCACGGCGGAGCGCCTCTTCGACGAGGCGGAGCAGGCGATCGCGCGCGCCCTCTCCGGCGACAGCGCCGCCTTCCTGATGGCGGCGCGCCAGACCAGCGCCGAGTGAACGCGGCGGCGCGCATCCTCGGCGTCGAGACCGAGTACGCCGTCGTCGGGCGCGACGGCGACCTGGATCCTCTGGAGCTCGTCGAGGGGCTCATGCGGCACGCGCGTCGCCGACTCGCGCACCTTCCCGACGAGCTCGGCCGCGGGCTCTTCCTCGCCTCGGGCGGACGCCTCTATCTCGACTGCGCGCATCCCGAGATGACGACGCCCGAGTGCGGCGACCCGTGGTCGCTCGTTCGCGAGATCCGCGCCGGCGAACGCACGATGCTCCAGCTCGCCGACGAGTGGGGTGCGCGCCGCCGGCGCGGCCGCGTGCTCGTGCTGCGCACCAACGTCGACCTCTCCGGTTCGCAGTCGACCTGGGGAACGCACGAAAACTACGGGCACCGCGCGGCAGCGTGCCTTGCGCCCGCGATCGTGCCGCACCTCGTCTCGCGCGTCGTGTTCACCGGAGCCGGCGGTTTCGACAACCTCTCCCACGGCATCGACTTCACGCTCTCGCCGCGAACGCCGCACCTCGTGCGAGAGATCTCGAGCGACTCGACCGGGCGCCGCGGGATCTTCCACGACAAGCAGGAGCACCTGGCGCGCACGCACCGCCGGCTGCACCTCCTCTGCGGCGAGAGCCTGTGCTCGGATCTCGCGCTCTGGCTCCGCACCGGCACGACTGCGCTCGTCGTGGCGCTCGCCGAGGGCGGCGTGCAGCCGGGCGCCGCCGTCGCGCTCCGCGATCCCGTAGCCGCGATGCGCCGCTTCGCGAGCGACTCGACCTGCCGCGCGACCGCGCCCGCCGCGCACGGCGGCGCGCTCACCGCGCTCGACATCCAGCGCCACTACCTCGCGCTCGCGGAGGGGCACGTCGGCGCGCGCTTCATGCCGTCGTGGAGCGCGGACGTCTGCCGCGCGTGGCGGGACGTGCTCGACCGGCTCGCGCGCGGCTCCGAGGCGGTGGCGACGCGCCTCGACTGGGCGACCAAACTCGGGATCTTCCGGGCCCACGCCCGGCGGCGCGGCGTCGCGTGGGAAACGCTTGCCGCGTGGAGCCCCATCGTCGCCCACCTCGGGGCGGCGCTCGTCCGCGAGCGGCGCAAGGAGCCGCTCACGGCGCCGCTCGTGTTCGGGCCGGCGAGCCCGCTCGAGGCCGACGTCGCGCGCCTCGAACCGATCGTGGCCGGCATGGGCCGCAGCTGGGAAGAGCTCGAGGCGGTGCTGGCGCTCCGGCTCGAGCTCTTCGAGCTCGACGCTCGCTTCGGCCAACTCGGCGACGGCGGGATCTTCGCCGAGCTCGACGCGGCCGGCGTGCTCGACCACGGCGTCGCACCGGCGCCCGACGCGTCGCCGATCCCGCGCGCCGCGCGCCGCGCCGCGCTCGTCCGGGAGCTCGCCGGCGAGAGCGCGCGCTACTCCTGCACGTGGTCTGGCGTCTGGGACTCGGAGACCGGCCGCTACGTCGATCTCGGCGATCCCTTCGAGGCACAACGCGATTGGACGGTCTGGACACCGAACGACGACAGCCCGCCGCCCGAACGCTTCCTCCGCGGCCGGGCGCGGAGCGCCGTCGACCCGATCGCGCTCAGCAACCGGGCGCTCGAGCTCCGCAAGCGCCACCAGTTGCCGCAGGCGGAGCGCGCGCTCCGCCGCGCCATCGCGCTCGAGGACGCGCAGGTGCCCGCCGCCTCGCCGAAACGCCCGCACCGCCGGAACAACCTCGCCCTCGTGCTCCTGCGCGCCGAGAAGCTCGACGAGGCGCGCGCCGTGAACGCGGAAGCCTGGCGCCTCAAGGCGCCGCCCCACGACGTCACCAGCGGCCGGATCCTCTTCACGCGGGTCGCGCTCCTCCTGCTCGCGGGGGAGCGCGCCGTCCGCTCGTATCTCGGACAGCTGAAGACGCTCCTCGCTTCCAGCGCGCTCGCCTGTCACGGCGACGTAACGGCCACCTGGGACGTTCCCGACGTCCTCGCGTTCCTCGCAGAGCGCCTGGCGCCCGACGAGGCCGGCCTGCTGGCGGCGATCGTGGAGACGTTGAACGCGCCGGCGGAGGCCGCCGGCCTCGAGGCGCACGCGCGCTGGGCCGCGGCCGACGCGACGCCTCTCGCCGCGCCGTGGCCGGGCCCGTAGCGCACCGACGGCCGGGCGTATCTCGGTCCGAACGGAGACGCGACCGCCGGCCGGCACCGGTTGACCCGGCGCGGCCGCGCGCGTACCACGGCATCGATGTCCCCCATCGAACCCATCGGCGGCGGCGTCCGCCGCTGAGGATCGCCGTGGAGCTGCCGCGCCTCCTCGACGTCGCGACGTCGATGTTCTCGACGGTGAGCCGGCTCGGGGCCGGCGTGCAGGCGCGGCGTCCCGCGCGCCGGCCGGCGCAGCCCCTCGAGCTCTACGAGTTCGAGGGCTGCCCCTACTGCCGCAAGGTGCGCGATGCTCTCACCGAGCTCGACCTCGAGGCGGTGATCCGTCCCTGCCCCCAGGGCGGAACGGTCCATCGCCCGCGCGCGATCGCCCTCGGCGGGAAGGCGCAGTTCCCGTTCCTGGTGGATCCGAACAACGGCAAGCGCCTGTACGAATCGGACGCCATCGTCGCGTATCTCTTCGCGACGTACGGGGGCTGCGAGCCCGGCATCCTCCTGCGCGGCCCGTTCGCCACCGCGAGCTCGATGCTGGCCTCGGCGTTCCGGCCCGTCTTCGGCGCGAAGGCGCGTCCGTCGCACCAGCCGGCCCACCCGCTCGAGCTCTGGAGCTTCGAGGCGAGCCCGTTCTGCCGGATCGCGCGCGAAACCCTCTCGGAGCTCGAGTTGCCCTACCTGCTGCACAACGTCGGCAAGAACGGCGAGGGCCGGCCGGCCTTCGCCGCGCGCGCGGGCAAGATGATGGTGCCCTACCTGGTCGACCCGAACACGGGCCGCGAGATGTTCGAGTCGGCGGAGATCCGCCGGTACCTGAACGACACCTACGCCGCCTGAGCCGCGCGCCGGACGCGGCGCCGCGCGGACTGCGACCCGGCTTTCCAGGACGCCCGGCCGGCGCTAAGAGCCGAGGGCGGGAGGGGCGGAACGATGCGATCGCGATGGATCGTGGCGGTGGTCGTCGTGCTGGCGGTAGCGGCGGTCGCGGAAGCGAGGACGCCGAAAGCGAAGAGCAAAGCGGTGCCGGCGGCGGCTCCGGCCGCCGCCGCGGCGCCCATCTCGCCGACGAGCGGTTTCCATCCCGCGGCGCCCTACACCGCGGCGTTGCTCCTCGACCGCGACTCCGGACAGGTGCTCTTCGCCAAGAACGAGCACCTGCGCTGGCCGCCCGCGTCGATGACCAAGATGATGACGGTGCTGCTCGCGCTCGAGCAGGTGCGCGCGCACGCGCTCCGGCTCGACGATCCGATCATCGCCTCCGCGTGGGCGAGCAAGATCGGCGGCTCGCAGGTGTACCTGGCCGAGGGCGAGCAGTTCCAGCTCGGCGAGCTCCTGGCGTCGATCATGATCGCGTCGGCGAACGACGCCTCGGTGGCGGTCGCCGAACGCATCGCCGGCTCGACCGACGCCTTCGTCGCCATGATGAACCAGCGCGCGCGCGAGCTCGGCATGACCGACACCGAGTTCCACAGCGTCCACGGCCTGCCGCCCGGCAAGGGCCAGCTGCCCGACCTCATGAGCGCCGCCGACCTCGCGACCCTCGGGCGGGCGCTCGCGGCGTACCCGGAGGCCATGACGTGGGCGAAGACCTCCGAGGCGCCGTTCCGCGGCGGCGCGCTCCAGATGCGCAACACCAACCATCTCGTCCGCACCTACCCCGGCGCGGACGGGCTCAAGACCGGCTTCTACGACGCCGCGGGCTTCGAGGTGACGGCGACCGCGACGCGCGACGACCTGCGGCTCATGGCGGTCGTGCTCGGCGTGCCGACCAAGAAGGGCTGCTTCGACGAGGCGGCGAAGCTGCTCACGAGCGGCTTCAACGGGTGGAAGGCGATCGTCGCGGCGAAGAACGGCGCGACCGTCGGCGGTCCGATCACCGTCACCCGCGGCAAGGTCACGCAGGTCACCGGGGTCGCGGCCGGCGACCTCCGCCTCGTGCTGCCGCGGAGCGAAGCCCGGGACGCGACGGTCGAGGTGAAGGTTCCCGTCGAGATCGCGGCGCCGGTGAAGAAAGGCCAGGTGATCGGCGAGGTCGTGGTGACGCGCGCGGGCCGGCAGCTCGGCCGGGTCGACGTGGTGGCGGCGAGCGACGCCGAGAGCAGGTCGTGGCTCTCGGGCTGGTACTGAGGCGTCAGCGGGCCGACAGCGGGCCGTCGTCGAGGACGACCGGATCGCGCGCCGGAGCACCGCCGATCGCCATCCCGCGCACGCCGGCGAGGCCGCTACCGCGCACGACGACGCGCGTGCCGCCCTGCGGATCGACGCGGGTGGGATGGACGGTCGAGATCGCGACTGCCGGCGCCGTCCGGGCGAGGCCGTGTTGCGCCGCCGCGCCGCCGATCAGGGCGGACGGGACGAGCACCCCGCACGCGCGGCCCGCGCTCGCAGACCTCCGGCCGTTCTTGCTCCGGACGCCGGCCATCCGTGACGCGCGCCACACGCTCCGCGCCTTCGGGACAGCGTCCGGCGGGTCGTCGATCCATGCGCGCGCGGCGACGATCACCGTCCTCTGCGCGCGGCGCCACTCAGACCCGCTTCTGGTGCACCGAGAACGTGAAGAGCGGAATCTCGCCGTACGCGGCGAGGATGCGGTTGTCGTACGAATAGCTGTCCCGCCGGAACACGAGCGCGCAATCGGCGGCGAGGGTCGCAGCGATGTAGGCCTGGGTGACGTCGTAGTTGACGTTCGCAGCGTCCTTCCAGAACGCGTGATTCACCGGATGCTCCACGTTCGAGATCCCGATGACGATGCTGCCGCCCCGACGCGTGATCGCCGCCATTTCCTTCAGGGCGCGCGCGGGATCGCGCGCGACGTGCAGCGTCGCGAACGAGAACGCGACGTCATAGGTGTCGCGGCCGAGCGCCTGGAGATCGTGGATGTCGCGCGCGATGGGCGTCACCGCGGGAAGCGCGGCCGCCGTGGCTCGCAGGACCGCCAGGCACGCCGCCTGGGTGTCGATCGCCGCGACCGACAATCCCTTGTGCGCGAGGAAGCACGACCAGTAGCCGTAGCCGGCGCCGCAATCGGCGACCGAGCGCGCCGGCCCGGGCAGCTTCGAGACGATCTCGTCGACGATGCGGTCGTAGTAGACCGCGTAGATCATCGTCCAGAAGCGCTCGTGATAGCGCACCTCGTCCTCCGGCACGAGACCCTTCATGCGCCCCAAGAGCGCGCGGCAATCGACGCTCACGGCGCGAGACTCGAATCGAGCATGGACCCCGTCACCGATCCCCCCGGGGAGGTTCCCTACTCCCTTTCGCCGCGCGAGCTCAACGTCGGCGGCGTCGGACGCCGCCGAGAACCGCCGCCGTCGGCGCTTCGCGCCCGTCGACCGGCTTTCGTCATTGACCGCCTCGCCGGTCCCTGGCAGGGGTCGCGCCTGCCGGCGGCGTGCACCTCACGAGGCCTCGGCTCGAGGAGGATGCATGGTGGCAGCGCAGCGCGGAAGACGGAACGGCGCGAGGGGTCTCGGTCGGCTCGCGGGCGCGCTCGCGGCGCTCGTCGTCGCCGCCGCGCCGGCGGCCGCGAGCCAGCTCCTCGCCCCCACCGCCGGCGCCCGCGACGGCGCCCTCACCGGCGCGACCGGCGCCGCGCCGACCGACCTCATGAGCGCCTTCTTCCAGAACCCCGCGGGGCTCGCGCTGCTCGGCGCGCCGCAGGCCACGGTCGGCGGCGGGCTCCTCTTCATGCGCCAGGAGCTCTCGACCGACTTCGGCTACCACGAGACCACCGACAACGTCGCGCTCGCGCCGAGCGCCGGCGTCGCGCTGCCGCTCGCGCACGGTCTGACGGTCGGGTTCGGCATCTTCGGAGCGGTCGGCTCGAAGTTCGATTTCAAGCGCGAGCCGGACGTCGGGGTGCCGCGCGACTCCTTCACCGAACTCGGGGTGGTCACCTTGGCGCCGACCGTCGCCTGGCAACCGCGCGAGGATCTCGCGATCGGCGTCGAGTTGAACCCGCTCTTCGGTGACCTCAAGAACCACGTGCCGACACCGGATCAGAGCCTGCGCTGGCGCCTGCGCGGGCCCGGCGTGCAGGCGACGCTCGGCCTGCTCTACCGGTTCCACCCGCAGTGGCGCGTCGGCCTCACCTACAAGACTCCGGGCAAGATCTGGATGCGCGGCACCGTCGGCGTCGCCGGCCAGCGTGAAGACCTGCACTTCGACTTCGACGTCCCGCAGCAGTTCGCGGTGTCCCTCGCCTGGCAGCCGCTGCCGACGCTGACGCTGATGGCGTTCGGGCGCTGGACGGACACCTCGACCTTCGAGCATTCGACGTTCCGCTTCCAGGACACACCGGCCCTCGACTCGCCCTTCGCGCCCGAGACCCAGGACGTCTACCGCTGGGGCGCCGGCGTCGAATGGCGCGTGCATCCCCGGGTGGCGCTCCGGAGCGGAGTCGCGCGCGGGCAGAACGCGCTCGAGCCGCGTTCGGTGTCGCCCCTCCTCGTCGATTTCAACGACCTGATCCTCGGCGCCGGCGGCGGGATCGACGTCGGGTCCTGGACGATCGATCTCGCGGGCGGGATCGGCATCCTCGACGACCGCAAGATCGACGCGACGGAGGCGCGCGCCTTTCCGGGCCGCTTCGGCGCCAGCGGAACGGTCGCGTTCTGGCAATTGACGCGCCGGTTCTGAACCACGCCGGCCGGCACGGGCGCGCTCACGGCACCCGCGCGGTCACGGGACGGATTTCGCTTGCCGCGATCGCGAGGCTGCCGTACGGGTGGGCGATGGCGGGCGCACGGCTGGTGGGTCTGGTGCTGACGATGGCGCTGGCGGCCCTCGCCGACGGCGCGGCGGCGCAGAACCATCCCTTCGGCTCGCATCCGATGCCGTACGCGGCCGGCGCGATCCTCCCCGACCACGTCGGCCAGGCGACGCTCGATCAGGCGACCCGCGATGCCTACGACGCGTGGAAGGCGCGCTATCTCCGGCCGACGTGCGGCGCCGGGCGCTGGGTGGTCGAGGCCAACGTCATCCACGGAGCCAACCTGACCGTCTCCGAGGCGCACGGCTACGGGATGATGCTCGCCGTGCTCATGGCCGGACACGACCCCGACGCGCGCGCCATCTTCGACGGCATGTTCACCTATTTCCGCGAGCACCCCTCGGTCTACACCGCCTACTTGATGGCCTGGTACCAGAAGAAGTCGTGCGGCAGCGCCGAGGGCGGCGACAGCGCCACCGACGGCGATCTCGACATCGCCTACGCCCTCCTCCTCGCCGACAAGCAGTGGGGCAGCTGCGGTCCGATCGACTACGCGGCCGAGGCGGCCAACGTTCTGGCCGCCGTCGAGACCGGCGAGGTCGACGACAGCGGCTCGTACCTGCGGCTCGGGGACTGGACGGAGCCCGGCGAGCCCGCCTACTACCGGGCGACGCGCTCGTCCGACTTCATCCCCGACCACCTGCGCGCGTTCGGAGCGGCGTCGGGCGACCCGCTGTGGACCGCCGTGCTCGACCATACCTACGGCGTCTTCGACGACCTGCAGACCGCGCATGCGCCGGCGACCGGCCTAGTGCCCGACTTCATCGCCGATCCCCTCGGCACACCGGCGCCGGTGGCCCCCTTCTTCCTCGAGGGACCCAACGACGGCGACTACGACTACAACGCGTGCCGCGTCCCGTGGCGGCTCGGCACCGACTACCTCGTGTCCGGCGATGCGCGCGCCAAGACTGCCGTGCAGCGCATGACCACCTGGATCCGCGCCGCCACCACCGACGACGCGGGAGCGATTCGGGCCGGCTATCAGCTCGACGGCGTGCTCAGCCCCGATGCCGACTATCGCTCGATGGCGTTCGCCGTGCCGTTCGGTGTCGGCGCCATGACCGACGCCGCCAACCAGGCGTGGCTCAACGACGTCTGGGACCTCGCCGTCTCGACGCCGCTCGACGCCGAGGCCTACTACGAGAACACGCTCAAGCTGCTCGGCATGATCGTCATGTCGGGCAACTGGTGGGCGCCGCAGGCGGTCTCGGGCGGTTGCGTGCCGCCGGCCGGCACGGCGCTCTGCGCCGGCGGCGGCACGCTCGGCAACGTGAAGCTCAAGCTCGGCGGCCTGCTCTCGGGGCCCGGCGCGCAGAGCCTGTCGCTCGAAGCGTCGCTCTTCTTTCCCGCCGGCATCCCCGTCACCGCGCCCTACGTCGACGGCGCCCAGGTGCTGATCGAGGACCTCGGCAACGGCGGCGTTCCGGTCTACGAGCTGAGCCGCTTCACCACCCCGGTGCCGCCGCTGTCGGCCGGCGTCTGCGACGCGGCCGAAGGCTGGGACACCGCGCGCAATCGGTACCGCAACCGCTCCGGCGCCCTCGATCCGCCCGGGTGCACCGCGGGCTCGGCCAACGGCCTCGGCCAGATCCGCTACAAGCCGCGCGGCGCGTACGACCTCGATCTCCAGCTCAGGGCGCGCGCGGCCACCGTCGTCGCGCCGGTCGGCCCGCTGCGCCTCACCTGGGTGCTCGGCGCCGCCCAGTCCGCGAGCGACGCGGGACGGTGCGCGACGAGCGCGGCGATCGGCTGCACCGGCAACGGCAGCGGCAGCGCCCGGCGCTGCCGGTAGGACGCCGCGGCGGCGACGCGATGGCGCCCCCTGCCGGCGCGATGCCGCGCTCCTCGACGGCATCCACCCGGCCTCGGCGGTCGCCCGCCGCTCCGATGCGCCGTAGGCCCCACGCATCCTTGCGATCGTCGGCCCGGCTCTATATCACGTGTCGGTGCGTAGGATCCCCGGCGTCGCGTACGCCGCGTCAGCGCGGGTTGCCCGCTCCGTGACGGCTGTCCGCTGCTCACGCTCTCCGCGTCCCGTCGAACATGGGAGCTGAAGCCCGGGCGATCAGGGTACTGATCGCCACCACGCTCGCATTCACCGTCTGCTTCGCCGTCTGGATGATGTACGGCGTGCTCGTCACGTTCCTGGTGGATGCCGGCGTCTACGACTGGAGCCAGGCCGAGCTCGGGTGGTTGATCGGGACGCCGGTGCTGACGGGCGCTATCCTGCGACTGCCCGCAGGCGTGCTCACCGACCGCTTCGGCGGTCGGGTCGTCATGACCGGCCTCCTCCTGCTGACGTCCGTCCCCGTCTACTTCGTGAGCCACACCAACAGCTATACGCAGATGCTCGTCGCCGGGCTCGGCGTGGGGCTGAGCGGCGCGTCGTTCGCCGTGGGCGTCGGCTACGTCTCGCTCTGGTTCCGTCCCGAGCGCCAGGGAATGGTGCTCGGCGTGTTCGGCATGGGCAACACCGGCGCCGCTCTCACCAACATGATCGCGCCGCGGATCCTCGACGCGCTGACGCGCGGCGGGACGTCCCTCGACGCGTGGAGGATGCTCCCGAAGTTCTACGCCGCGATGCTGGTCGTCACCGCCATCGCGTTCTGGCTGTGTACCGACGCGAAGAAGATCGAGGGCGCGAAAGGCCAGTCCCTCTCCGAACGCCTGGCGCCGCTGCGACTCGTGCGGGTGTGGCGCTTCGGACTCTACTACGCGTTCATGTTCGGCAGCTTCGTCGCGCTCTCCCAGTGGCTGCTCCCGTACTACGTGAACGTCTACTCGACCTCGGTCGCCACCGCCGGGTTGCTGGCGGCCGTGTTCAGCCTCCCCTCCGGCGTCGTACGCGTGCTCGGCGGCTGGGCTTCGGACAAGGTGGGCGCGCGCACCGTCCTCTTCTGGACGCTCGGTGCGAGCCTCGTGCTGCTCGCGCTGCTGTTTCCGCCGCGCGTCGAGCTGCAGGCGCCGGGTCAGGGCATCATCGCGGCGCGCGCCGGCACCGTCAGCTCGGTGTCGGATCACGAAGTCGTCGTCGATGACGATCGCTACGTCCTCGAGCAGGCCGAATCGAGCGCCGCGCAGGTGCGCTTCGGCATCCATCACGACAGCGAGGGTTTCCTGTTCCTCCCTACCGCCTCGTTCCACCAGACCCCGATCGTCCGGAAGGGGGATCAGGTCGTCAAAGGGCAGCTCCTGGTGCGGGGCGTGACCCGCGTCTACTTCCAGGCGAACCGCTTGATCTTCACCACGCTCGTGCTCCTTCTCGGCGTGACGATGGGCCTGGGGAGCGCGGCCGTGTTCAAGCTGATCCCCAGCTATTTCCCCGAGAACGTGGGGGTCGTAGGCGGCGCGGTGGGCACGCTCGGCGCGCTCGGGGGCTTCGTGTTCCCCATCTTCTTCGGATACCTGCTCGCCGCGAGCGGGATCTGGACGACGAACTGGATGCTCCTCGCCGTCGTCGCGATCGTCTGCCTGGTCTGGCTGCGCGTGACCGTTCAGCGGCTCGAGCGGTAGCGGGACGGCGATCGCGGCCAGGACTCCGCCATTGCTTGCCTTTCCGCCGTCGATCGCGCATCTGGCGGGGCGTCGATGACCATGGAGCCGACAGCGGCGTCCGCGCCACCATCACCGGCGAGCGACCTCGAGACCATGTCGCCGGCCTACTTCGCGCTCGTCATGGCGACGGGTTTCGTGTCCGTGGCCGCGCTGCTCGCCGGGATGCGCTGGATCGCGCTGGCGCTGCTGGCGGTGAACGCCGTCGCGTATCCCGTCCTGTGGCTCCTCACCGTGATGCGCGCGCTGCGCTACGGGGACCGCGTCGTCGCCGACCTGACCGACCACCAGCGCGGCCCCGGATTCTTCACCGCGGTCGCTTCGACCTGCGTCCTCGGAGCGCAGACCCTGCTGATCATGGAAACGTGGCGCATCGCGCTCGCGTTCTGGATCCTGGGAATCGTCCTGTGGGTGCTGTTGACGTACGGGATCTTCACCGCGCTCATCGTCAAGCAACAGAAGCCGAGTCTCGGCGAAGGCATCACGGGCGCGTGGTTGTTGGCCGTCGTCGCGACGCAGTCGGTCGCGGTGCTCGGCGCGCTCATCGCGGCGCACATCGCGCAGCCGTACCGGCTGGAGATGAACTTCGTGGCGCTGTCGATGTGGCTCTGGGGAGGCATGCTCTACATCTGGATGATCTCGCTGATCTTCTACCGCTATACGTTCTTCAGCTTTTCTCCGGCCGACCTGGCGCCCCCGTACTGGATCAACATGGGGGCGATGGCGATCTCGACGCTCGGCGGCTCGTTGCTCATCCTCAATTCGGCCGACGCCCCGTTCCTGCTATCGCTGCTGCCGTTCATCAAGGGGTTCACCGTGTTCTACTGGGCGACCGGCACCTGGTGGATTCCGATGCTGATCGTGCTCGCCACCTGGCGCTACGCCTATCGACGATTCCCGCTGAGCTACGATCCGCTCTACTGGGGCGCGGTATTCCCGCTCGCGGTCTACACCGTCGCGACGTTTCGGATGGCCGAAGCGCTGCAGCTCGAATTCCTGTATCCCATCCCCCGCGTGTTCGTGTTCATCGCGTTGTCCGCCTGGCTCCTGACGTTCACCGCGCTGCTGCGGCAACTGATCGCCCGGGCGAGGTCCTTGGCCGCCAGGGGTTTCTCCTAGCCCGCGCCACGGCGCGCCGCAGGAGCGGGTCGGACGCGTCAGCGGGAGAAGAAGTTCTTGACCTTCTGCCCGAAGCCGCGGATGCCGCCCGGCGCGGGCTCGGCGGGCGCGGCCCCGCGACGGGACGGCGCGCGGCCCGCGCGCGGCTCCGACGGCGGCGCGTCGGGGACACCGGGCAATCCCGCCGCGCCTGGCATCGCCATACCAGGCCCGCCCGAGGGTCCCGGAAGACGCCCCGCCAGCGCTTCGCCGATCGCCGCTTCGGTGATCGCGCCGGCGAGATCGTCGCCCATCTCACCCGCGACGGCCTTCCGCACGAAGCTCTTCACGTCGTCCTCGCCGGCGACGCCCGCTCCGGTGCGCGCGACCTCGACTCTGGCGACCGCCCGCACCACCTTCGGCGCATCCTGCACGGCGGCCGCGGTGGCGGCGGTCTGCAGAAACGGCACGAGCCCGAAGCCGCCGCCTTCTTCGAGATCGCGACAATCGAGCGCCACCCGGCGATTGGCGCGGAAATCGCGGAGACCCGCGGCGAGCGCGTCGGAGTTCTTGCGGGCCACCCACGAATCGAACACCGGCTGATACGCGACGTTTTGCAGCAGCAGGTCGCCGCGGCACTGCCACTCGTCGTGCATGAGCGTAAGCTCGACGTTGCCGTTCATCGATCCCGAAACGGGCACCAGCGCCGGATCCGGGACCATGCGCGCGAACGCGTTCGCCCCGACGTTCTCGAGCACGGTGCGCAGCGCCAGCACGGTCTCGGCCTGCGGCGTCCAGGCACCCGTGAGCGACAGCCTGCCATCCGCGGTGCGCCCCTCGAGATTGAACTCGACCGTCCGGATCGCGCCGTGGCCTCCGGCGTAGCGTCCGTGCGCCACCACGTCCACGTCGTCCACGTAGAGCGTCTCCTGCACGTTCCGGATGAGGCCGCCGCCCGAGCCGCCGGGGAGGTTCTCGATCCACTCGATCTTCAGCTGCTTCACCTCGATGTTGCGGGGCGCGAAGCTCGGCCAGCGCCACGGTTCGACGATCTCGTCGGTCGCCACCGCCTGCCGCACCCCGGGTGAGGCCGGCGCGGCCGGCGCGCCCGACCCGAGGTCGAGGCGCGAGAGCGTCGCGTCCCAGTTGCCGTGTCCGGACATGCGGCGTTCGATGTAGAGCACCGCGTGGTCGAGGACGACCTTAGAGAGCCCGTAGGAGGAGAGGTCGAGCCGCAGGATGTCCCAGAGCGGCTTCCCCCAGAGGAACTGCGAGAGGTGGTAGCGCGCACCGAAGTCGAGCTCGACCGCCGAGGCCTCGAGCAGGTTCGGCCGGGAGAACTTGTCCGCGCCCTTCAGTTCGAGACCGGTCGCGCGTACGCGCAGATTCCACAGCTCGGCCTGCCACCCGCCGACCTCGAGGCGAACGCCGCGGCGCTCGGACCAGTCCTGTACGGCGAGCGAGGTGAGGTACGGGACGACCATGAACTTGAGGAGCGACGTCCCGCCCGCGACGACCACGATCACGAGCCACTTCCACGGAAGCTTCTTCAGGAAGACGTCGGCGAGCTCCGTGACCGTTTCCATGACGCCCTTCCGGTAGAACCCGGCGGCGCGCTTCGCAGCGACCTCGCGCGGATCCTCGGCCGGGGCGCTCATGGGCCGGAACTCTGCGCCACGTGAGCCGTGCGGGTCAACTGGAACCCGTGGCGCTGGAACCATGGGCGCGCGACTCGGCGAGGCCCGGGCCTCGGGCGCTCGCCGCTACGGATCGACGATGACGTCGATCACGCGCGATGACGTGCGCGCGCTTGCCTGCGAAACGGGCACCTCCGGACCGGGTCGGCCCGAGGCCTGCCCGCGTATTTTCGTTGACGATCGCGAACGACCGGTGCTAGCGACGAATCGGCGGCAACCCTCGATCTTTCCCGACGACCTTTCGGGTCGTCGAAGGAGACTGCGATGCGATCCCCCGCGCGTATGACGCTCGCCGCGCTGGCGATGCTTCTGGTCGGCGCCCAGGACTCCGAATCCCAGACGTTCTCGCTGGCTCCCGGTTCGCCGACCGTGCCGGTCCCCGGCGCCGCCTGCGGGCCGGTCTTCTCGCCGGCCGGCGACATCCTGGGTCCGGGCGCCGTCTCGATCGTCCCCATGGGCCCGCCCGGTTGCGGCCTCGGCTGGCCCGGACCGCCGGGCGACGTCGACGCCTTCTCCTCCGGCCTGTTCCCGCTGCCGGCGGGTCCGCTGCCGGCCGGGATCGCGCTCAAGATCGGCGTCGACGCGCTGGCGAGCGGTGACGCGGGCGGATGCGCACCGCTCGTGCCGGGCTTCTTTCCGCCCGACGTCGGCTCCGAAGCGGCGGGGCTGAGCGACGCCGCCGCCGACGTCTTCGACGTCTGTTTCGGCGGCCTCGGCTGTCCGCCGGCGCCGCCGATGATGCCCGCCCTCGCCCCCTACGCGATGCCGAACTTCCAGATCTCGGACGGGAACGGAGCGCCGGCCCCGCCGTTCCTGCTGCCGCCGGGGCCACCCGCGCTCGGTCCGCTCGTCGAGCCCGCGCCGCCCGGCGACGACGTCGACGCGCTCGACTTCCCTGCGGCCGGCGCCTGGTCGGCGCCCCCGGGCGTACCGATGGTCCCGGTGTACTTCTCGGTCGATCCGCCGACCGCATTCGGCGCCGGCTTCCTGCCGAGCGACGTCATCGTGACCGGCGGCGGATTCCTCGCCGGCGTCTACGCGGCGCCTCCGGCGCTCGGCCTCGATCTGATCGGAGGACCGGGGAGCGACGACCTCGACGCGCTCATCGTCTTCGACGCCGACGGCGCGCCGCTCGTCTTCACACCCGCCGCCGGCGACGTCGTGCTCTTCTCGGTGACGGCGGCTTCCGCGATCGTCGGAGCGCCGAACCCGTGTCCGGGGCCGCTCCTCGGCTACCCGCTCGGTCCCGGCGACATCCTCACCGAGGGCACCACGCTCGGCGCGCCCGGCGCCGCGTGCGTCATGGTGCCGGCCGTCAACATGGAACTCTGGAGCGGCACCGCCATCGGCTGCCTGCCCAACCCGTTCGGCGCCATCGACGACAACCTCGATACGCTCGACGTCGGGCCGCCCTTCGGGCCGCCGGCCACCCCGACGCCTACGGCCACCGCCACGTTCACACCGGCGGGACCGCCCACCGCCACGCCGACGACCACGACCACCGCTACGTTCACGCCGGGGGGCCCACCCACGGCCACCCCGACGCCGACGGCCACGTTCACGCCGGGGGGCCCGCCCACGGCCACCCCGACGCCCGGCGGGCCGACCGCGACCCCGACCACCACCCCGACACCCACCTGCGCCGCGCTGCCCGTCGCGGGTTGCCGGACGCCGTCGGTCGGTCAGAAGGCGCAGCTCGCCCTCAAGGACAGGAGTCCCGACGCCAAGGATCAGCTCCAATGGAAGTGGAGCAAGGGCTCCGCGACCACCAAGGCCGACTTCGGGAGCCCCACGACGACCACGAGCTACCACCTCTGCGTCTACGACGGGACGTCCACGGTGATCGTCGACGCGCTCATCCCGGCGGGCGGACTCTGCGGTACGTCGAATCCGAAGCCGTGCTGGAAGGACAAGACCAAGGGGTTCGACTACAAGGACAAGGATCTCACGCCCGATGGCGTCGAGCAGCTGAAGCTCAAGGAAGGCCTCGCGGCCGGCAAAGCGAGCATCCAATTGAAGGCGAAAGGGACGCCGCTCGACGATCCCTCCTACCCGATCACGCAGCCGGTCACGGTGCAGCTGCACAACACGGCGAGCGGTCTCTGTTGGGAAGCCGTCTACAGCGCACCCGCCACGAAGAACACGGCGGGTCCCCCGGCGCAATTCAAGGACAAGGCCGACTAACCCACGACTAACCCGCATTTCTCCCCAGGTCGACGTCGCGAGAGCGACGAAGCAGACGACCGCGCCGTGACGGCGCGGAACCCGCGGGCGCCGCGATCGGGAATCGCCGCGCCCGCGGGATCCTCACGAGCGTCCGCGCGCCTCCCCGCGCGAGTCGTTCGCACCGGCGCCGCGAGACGCGCCTGACGAACGTCATGCGGACCCATGAACGACGTCAGGGCGGCACCTTTGACATTGAGAATCATTCTCAACAAAGTGTCGCCATGCGCTCCTACCCGGCCGTCCCTTTCGCCCTCGCCCTCCTCGCCGCCGTGGCCGGATGTTCCGGCGGAGGCTCCGGCGAAGACTCCTCCGGACCCTCCGAGGAAGAACGACCGGCCCTGCACACGCAGGCGCTGCTCGGCGAGCGGCTGTTCTCGGACACCAACCTGTCCCGCAACCGCACGCAAGCCTGTGCCACCTGCCACGACCCTGAGCACGCCTTCGTCGACGCCCGGAGCAACCGCGTCGGGGGGGCGGTCTCGCTCGGGGACGACGGCGTTTCGTTGGGCGACCGCAATGCCCCGACGGCCGCCTATGCCAGGTTCAGCCCGACGTTCGCCATCAAGGCCGACGGCGAAGCCCTCGGCGGACAATTCTTCGACGGTCGCGCGGCGACCCTGGCGGAGCAGGCAGCGGGTCCGCCCTTGAACCCCGTCGAGATGGGCATGCCGGACAAGGCGTCGGTCGTGGCGCGCCTCCGGGAGAACACCGACTACGTCGAGGCCTTCACGTTCCTCTACGGCGACGACATCTTCGCCGACGTCGACGCGGCGTACGGCGCGATGGCCGAGAGCATCGCGCGGTTCGAGGAAGAAGACGACCGGTTCGCGCCCTTCGACTCCAAGTACGATCGCGCCTTGCGCGGCGACTACGAGATGACGAGCCAGGAACGGCTCGGGCAGACGCTCTTCTTCTCGAAGCAGTTCACCAACTGCAACCTCTGCCACCAGCTGCAGCCCTTCGCGATGCGGCCCGACGAGATCTTCACCAACTATCTCTACGAGAACATCGGCGTTCCCGTGAACACGTCTGTCCGCGCGGCCAACGGCAGCCCGGAGGGCTTCGTGGACCATGGCCTCCTGAACAATCCGGCGATCTCGGATCAGGCGCAGGACGGCAGGTACAAAGTTCCGACCCTCCGCAACGTCGCCGTCACCGGTCCCTACATGCACAACGGAGTCTTCGCGGACCTCCGCACGGTCGTCCTGTTCTACGACAAATTCAACAACCCCGAGCGCACCCTGAATCCGGAAACCGGCGAGCCCTGGGGCGAACCGGAGGTCGCCGAAACCGTGGAGTTCGAGGACCTCGAGCACGGCCCGGCTCTGACCGACGAGCGCGTGGATGCGTTGGTCGCCTTTCTGAAGCTCCTGACCGATCGCCGCTACGAGCACTTGATCCCCGACGCCACCGCCGCTCCGGACGCGCCGTGAGCGCGCGGACGCGGCTCCCGCGCCTGCGGACGCGCCCGGAGGCGGCGCGTCAGCCCAAGGCCCTGCCGCTGCCCGTCCCCAGGAGTCGGCTGCGCAGCGCCCGCAAGCCGGCCGACGGCGCAGCATCGAGTTCGACGGCCAGACGACGCTGGTAGTCGTCGTAGGCGGCCACGGCCTCGTTGGTACGGCCGAGCTGCGCCAGCAGCTCCATCTGCGCGAGGAGCAAGTCGTCACGGAACGGCTCGGCGCGCAGCGCGCGCCGTAGCAGGCTCAGCGAGGCTTCTCCGTTGCCCTGATGGGCGTGCAGATCGGCGAGCTTCTTCAGCGTCTGCACGTGCGTCGCCCTCAGCTTCTCGCGCTCCGCCGCGCACCACTCGGCAAACGGATCGTCCTCGAACAGGTCTCCGCGGTACAGCGCGACGAGCTGCTCCAGGTGCGCGATCGCCTCGGCGACCGGCGCGCCGCGCAGGCCCTTCGCCGCCAGCGCCCGATAGCGTACCAGGTCGATGTCGATCGGCGCCTGCACCTCGAGACAGTAGAACTCGCCCCGGTTGCGCACGTAGGTCCAGTCGCGCGTGTCGCGCGCCGGCTCAATCACCGAGCGCAGGTCGTGGACGACGCCGTGCAGCCGGTTGGCCCCCTGCTGCGGCTCGACCTCGGGCCAGAGGTGCTCGCTCAGCACGTCGCGGTGCACCGGCGCACCGGCCCTGAGGGCGAGCAGCTTCAGCAGGGTGAGCGCCTTGCTGCGGCTGAACGTGTCACCCGACACCGGCTGGCCGCGGCGGAAGATGGCGAACGGGCCGAAGCAGCGCAGCTCGAGCTCGGGCGCCGCCGAATCCGCGACGCGCGCACCGTCGCCGGACTCGCGATCGGCGCCGACCGTGAATCCGGCGTGGGCCGACCGCAGCCGGATGGCAAGCTGGTTGGCCATGGTCAGGAGCGGCACGAGGCGGCCCGTCGCATCCTCCGCGCCCCCGCGGCCGAAGTCGAGGATGACGAGCCCGTACAGGCGGCCTTCGGTCACGAGCGGCAGGCAGCACGGACTCGCCACCCGGCGCGGCAGGCCCCGCCGGCAGCCCTCGGGCCACTCGCGGCGACCGGGATTGGCCGCGAAGCCGTACGCCGCCATCACCGTCTGGCAGCTCGTCCAGGCGCCCGCCTCCGCGTGGACGCAGATGAGCGACGCCGGTCCCGTCGACACGACCTGGTTCGGGCGACCGGTCGCCGCGTCGACGAGCGCCAGCGTGCCGTACTGCGCCCCGGCGACCTGGCGGATGAGCTCGAGGATCTCGCGCAGCGGCCGACCCGATTCGTGCAGGGGGTCGCCGAAGGCGTCCACCGCCTGACGCAGCGCCCCGAGGGCCGCCCGGATCGCGCTGCTGACGGGGACCGCGGCGCGCTGCAGCAGATCGAGCACGCGTTCGACCGGGAAGCCGTCGCTCCGCGACATCAGGTGGATCGAGCCGAGCACGCCGCGCGCATCGGGCAAGGGGGCGGCGACCAGCGAGCGGAGACCGGCGTCGACGACGGAGCGCCGCAGGTAGCGCGCGTCGCCGGCGAGGTCGCCCTGCACGCACAGCGGCGTGCCGGTGGCGGCGACGATGCCGGGGTAGCCGAGGTCGATCGCGAATCGGGTGCGCTCGACCATCGCGGCGTCGTCGGGACCGCTGCAAACGCACAGCAGCGGGTCGCGGCCCTCGGGCTCGCAGAGGAAGATCTCGCCGTCGTCCGCTCCCGTCGCCCGCATGAGGACTTCGAGCGCGTTCCGCAGCCCGACCAGCAGGTCGCCGGCGGCGACGCCCGCCGCGACCTCGCCGACGACCGCGGCGACGTCGAAGCCGGCGCCGGCGGCGCCGGCGCGGATGGCGCGCCGCGCGACACGCACGAGCTCGGCGTTGTCGAAGGGTTTGGTCAGATAGTCGCACGCGCCGGTGCGCATCGCGTCGACGGCCGAGTCGATGCTGCCGTACGCCGTGAGCAGGATCACAGGGGTCGCCGGCCAGCGTCCGCGGATGGCGGCGAGCAGGTCCATGCCGCTCATCGCCGACATCCGCACGTCGCTCAGCACCAGCGCGAACTCGCGCTTCTCCAGCGCGGCGAGCGCCGACCTGCCGGAGTACGCGACCTGCGCTTCGAACCCGTCCTCTTCCAGGAGCATGGCGATGCCGGCGGCCATGTCCCGGTTGTCGTCCACCACCAGGACGCGCGCGGCGCTCATCGACGGCCCTCCGCGACGAGAACCGGCCGCCCAACGTCGTGCGCCTCCGGAATCGACGCGTCGTCGCGACCGATGCCGTCTGGCAGCAGGACGCGGAAGACGGCGCCGGCGCCCACGGCGCTCTCGACTTCGATTCGACCCTGATGGCTGCGCACGACGTTCTCGGCGATGGCGAGGCCGAGGCCGGTGCCGGTCGCCTTGGTGGTGAAGAACGGCTGGAAGATGCGTTCGATCTCCTCCGACGCGATGCCCACGCCGGTATCGCGGACCTCGATGACGTGTGCCGCCGCCGGTCCGTCGCGGGTGGCGTAGGCACCGACCGACACCTCGCCGCCCTGCTCGACCGCCTCGATGGCGTTGACGGCGAGATTGAGGACGGCCTGGTGCAGCATGCCGGCGTCCGCGTGCGTCCACAGCGACGCCTCGCCCTCCTCGGCGCGTCTCACGACCTGCACTCCCGCGCCCGCGGCGAGCGGCCGGACGGAGTCGACGATCTCGCCGCACAGCTTCCGCAGATCGACCGGCCGCCGCTCGGGCCGGCGCGGCCGGGCGAGGTGCAGCAGATCGCCGACGATCCGGCGGCAGTTGTCGGCGCTGCGGCGAATCGTCTCCAGGTGCGGATGGACGGGGCTGTCGGGCGGCAGGTGCGCCAATGCGTGCTGGCTGTACAGCACGATCACGCCGATCGGGTTGTTGATCTCGTGCGCGACCGCGGCGGCGAGCTTGCCGAGCACGCTCATCTGCTCGCGGTGTGCGAGCTCCTTCTCGATGGTCAGCCGCTCGCTGATGTCGCGAGCAACCGTCACCAACCCGAGCGTCTCGCCTCCCGGGGTCCGCACCAGCGAGTGCGTCGCCTCGAAGGTCCGACCTCCGCACTCGAAGGTGGCGGCGGCGCCCGACGGATGACCGCCGGCCAGGACCTCGGCGAAGACCGCCTCGAAGGATTGCAGGACCGCCGCCGGCCCTCCGGACCGACGAAGCTCGCGCGCGCGCCGATTGCTGAACAGCACGCTGCCGCCGGAATCGGCGAAGGTCACCGCGTCCTCCATGCAGTCGACGATCGCCTGCAATCGAGCGCGCTCGGTATCCACCTCGGCGCGCGCGACAGCGAGCCGGGACTTTTCGGTGTTGAGCTCGTCGATCGTCGCCACCAGCTTCCGGCGTCCCGCGCGTAGGCGCTCGGTCAGGAAGCGCGCGAACAGCGAGCTGGCGACGAGCGTCAGCACCAGCCCGCCGAGCACGGCCAGCGCCCCGAGATCCAGCGCGCCGCTGGTGCAGGGCCTCCCCGGCTGGCGCAGGCAGTGGTGCGCCACGAGGCCGGTGCCCTCACCGAGAACCAGCGCGGCGAGGAGCCCACAGGCGAGGCCCAGGACCCGCGCGGCGCTCCGGCCGCCGAGCACGATGTTGGCGTTGACGACGTGGAGCACGAAGAGGGGAAGGAACGGATTCTCGATTCCGCCGGCAAAGTGCACCAGGCCGGCTAGCGCGACGCAGTCGATCGTGATCTGCACGCCGAAGGGCGTCAGCCACGAGGCCCCGCGCTCCGGTCCGACGAGCGCGAGCGCGGCGTTGTAGATCGCCAGCGCCACCGCGATCGCCCACAGCCACGGGGTCGATCCCGCCGGCAGACGATCGAGCACGGGCCCGGCCAGCACGAGGACCGCGGCGACGCCGGACAGAGCCAACCAGCGCAAGCGAACGAGCCACCAGAATACGGTCTCGCTCGATTCCGCCCCGGCAGCCGGGGCCATCGACCCGACGGAGAACATACGCCCGGCTACTTTATCATCGTGGGCTCCGGTCGCGAGGGGCCCGCGCCGACGCGGACCGCGGGGAAGCCGGCGGAAGAATCAGGGGGCGGGAGCGCGCCAGGCGCCCGCGTACGACGCGCTCCGCGTCAGCGCCGCGCCATCGCGTCCAGCTCGGCCGTCGACAGCAGCCGCTGCGCCGAGGCGAACACGATGTTGTCCTCGCGAAACATGTGCAGGCGCAGCAGCTCGATCAAGTTCTCCGCCTCGCGGAGCGCGGCGCCGATCACGATCCGCGCCGATCGCTCGTCGGGCAGACAGGATCCCACGCGGAGGAGGTTCAGGACCACCGCGGCGAGTTGAACCGCCTTGAGGTGCTCGCCGCACATGACGTCGACGGCCGTGGTGACGGTCTCGCCCCGGCTGTGCTCGCCGTCGTCGATCAGACGCTGGTGCAGCGGCGGAAACAGCACCGCTTCTTCCTCGCGGCTGTGGGACACGAAGTCGCGATCGAACACTTCGAGGAAGCGCATCACCGCATGATCCACGTTCGTCGTGAAACCCGAGGTCCCGACCTCCTGCAGCACCGTCTCGAGGCCGTCGAGCGCCTCCGTCAGGCGCGCGTGCTCTTCACCGAGGCGACGCAGGAAGGGGTGCAGCTCCGCCGGCGGGATCGGCTCCAGGCCCGGCGGCGCGAACGCCTCCGGAGGGTCCATCGGCGAGAGTCCGGTCGACTCGGTCCCGAGCTCCGCCTGCCGGCGCACCGGGTCGATCGTTTTCAGGTCCATGGCGTCCATTCGGCCCTCCTCACGTATTCCGCGGCCGGGCCCGACTCCACGGCGTCGCCGGGTTGCGGACCGCCTTCCGATCCCAGTTCCACATCACCCGCTGATAGGGGCGCGCGAGGTAGTGCAGCGGGGCGACCAGGAGGTGCACCAGGCGGGTGAAGGGGAAGACCCCGAAGATCACGAAGGCGCCGATGATGTGCAACTTGACCGGCCACGGCATGGCACTCACCGCCGCGATGTTCGGCTCGCCCCTGAGAATCGACCACAGATAGGGCGACAGGTCGGCGGCGAACCACGACGAGCCCCAGCGGTAGTGGAGCGCCGTCCACAAGCCCAGGAGCACCTGCGCCAGCAGCAGCACCTCGAGGACCACGTCCATGCGGGTCGTCACCATCCGCACCCGCGGGTTGGTGAACCGCCGGATCATGAGCCCGACCAGGCCGATGAGGATGCTGAGGCCGAAGCTGAACGCGGTGACCTGGAGGATGATCAGCCGCAGCGGGTCGCCGTTCCACGCCAGCACGGCGCGGGGAACGAGGAAGGCCGTGAGATGTCCGAGGAACACGACGAGGATGCCGAAGTGGAACGGCACCGTCCCCCAGAACAGCGCCCGGCCCTCGAGGAACTGGGACGAGAGCGACGACACCTGGAAGCCGCGAGAGCGATAGCGCTGGATCGTGCCGCCGAGGAACAGGAACATCGCGACGTACGGCAGCGCGGCGAAGAAGAACACGTTCGGCACCGTCATGTGCATCACTCCTTCACTTCGCGGCGCACGGGCCGCCGGACTCGATTCCCATCTCCGTGCCTACCCCGGCGGCGAACCGCGACACCGGCGCCGGCGGCTCGGCCGGCAGCGCGAAGTCCCGCTCGAGGACCAGCAGCAGGGCCCCGAGCGCGTGGCGGTACGCGGTGCGCCGCTCGCCCGCCGCCGTCTCGATGATCGTCTTGTGATGCTTCTGATAGAGCGCGAACTTCTTCTCCAGGCTCTCGGTCTCGAACTCCCGGAGCATGGCGCGGACCGCCGGCGCGAGCAGCACGCGCACCAGCTCCTCGCGCAACGCCGCATCCGCCAGCCGCGGCAGGAGTCGGAGCACGTTGGCGAGGTGGTCGGCGAGTTCGTCACCGCAATCGTTGGCGGCGTCGGTGTGCTCGCGACTCAGATTGGCCAGCAGCGCGCCCCGCTTGTAGTCCTCGCCGAAGAGCGTGTAGCCGATGTCGAGCGACGTGATGGCTTGCACGTCGAAGGTCCGCGTGTAGAGCTCCTGGAGCGCGTGCGGATCCTCCCGCGGCAGGAGCTGCGCGAACTCGCGCAGCGCCGCCGCCGCCTCCGGATAGGCGTCGGCGCAACCGACGACGGCGCGCTCCAGGTCGGCCACGAACCCCGGGCCCGGGTGGGAGAAGACGGCGGCCAGCGCGCCGTAGTCGGCGAGGCCCATGTCACAGCCCCCGCTCGGGCTGCTCGCGGAAGCCGAAGCCGGTCGAGCCCTTCACGTCGCCCGTGAACTCGATCATTTCCATCGCCTGCTCGCGGTGCGCCGGGGGAACGACGAAGCGATCGTTGAACTTGGCGAGCGCCGTCAGATAGAAGATGTCGTCCGCCGATTGCTCGGTGAGCCCGGCGGCCTGCAGCGTGGACGTCATCTTCGCCTCGGACACGTCGCCCACCGTCTTCCAGCGGCGATAGATCCGCACCGCCATCAACTTCCGCAACCGGTCGGCGACCGCCGCCGTATCGCCGGCGCTGAACAGGCTCGCCAGGTAGGCGAGCGGCATCCGCGCCTGCTCGACGGAGCCCCAGAGCTCCTCGGTGCTGGTGTCGTACAGCCAGGTATCGTCCCACGTCTTGGCGACGGGATGCAGCTTGCTCTCCTGCGCCCCGTCGGTCTGCGTCACGGAGGCCATCACCGGGAGGAGCGGCGGCACGTACCAGAGCATCGGCAGCGTCCGGAACTCCGGGTGCAGCGGCAGGGCCATGCGCCATTGCTTGATGAACTTGTAGGTCGGCGAATCCTGCGCGGCCTTGATGGTCGAGTCGGGGATGCCGTTGGCCGTGGCCGCGGCGATCACCGTATCGTCGAACGGATCCATCAGGATATCGAGCTGGCGGTCGACGAGTTCTCCGGGCTCCGCCGAGGCGGCGGCCTGGATCCGGTCGGCGTCGTAGAGCACGACGCCGAGGTAGCGGATGCGTCCGACGCAGGAGTGCATGCACGCAGGCGCGTATCCCGCCTCGATGCGCGGGTAGCAGAGGATGCACTTCTCCGACTTGCCGCTGTGCCAGTTGTAGTACGACTTCTTGTACGGACACGCGGTCACGCACATGCGCCAGGCGCGGCACACCTTCTGATTGATGAGCACGATGCCGTCCTCGCCGCGCTTGTAGATGGCGCCCGAGGGACAGGAGGCGACGCAGGCCGGATTGAGGCAGTGGTTGCAGATCCGCGGCAGATAGAAGAACGCCATGCGCTCGAGCTGGAACATCGCCTCGCGCTCCGCCGGACTGAGCGCGGCGAAGTTGGGATCGTTGCGCGCATAGTCGGGCGTCCCGCTGAGGTCGTCGTCCCAGTTCGGCCCCATCTTCACGTCGATGGGCTCGCCGGTAATGAGCGAGACCGGGCGGGCGGTCGGCTGGTCGTCGCCCGCCGGCGCCTCGATGAGGTTCAGGTAGTTGTACGTGAACGGCTCGTAGTAGTCCTCGACCGTCGGCAGGCTGGGGTTGTGGAAGATGTTGAGCAGCCCCTTGGCCTTGCCGGCGCCGCGCAGGTGTATCCGCCCCGCGTCGTCGCGACGCCACCCACCCTTGTAGATGTCCTGATCCTCCCACTTCGAAGGGTACCCGGTGCCGGGTTTGGTCTCGACGTTGTTCCACCACTGGTACTCGGCGCCCTTGCGATCGGTCCAGATGTTCTTGCAGGCGATCGAGCAGGTGTGACAGCCGATGCACTTGTCGAGGTGAAAGACCATCGAGACTTGGGCTCTGATATCCACGTCTCTCTCCTCTCAGAACACGACCTTGGTCATCTTCTTCACGATGACGTGGGTGTCGCGTTGCGGGGCGATCGGACCCCAGTAGTTGAAGTGATAGCTGAACTGGCCGTAGCCGCCGGCGAGATAGTTCGGCTTCAGGTGGATGCGCGTGAAGCTGTTGTGACCTCCGCCGCGCCTGTTCCCACGGACCTGCGACTTCGGAATCCCGACCGTGCGCTCCGGCACGTGGTAGACGATGCAGACGCCCTTTGGGATGCGCGCGCTCACGCACGCGCGGGTGCAGTACACGCCGTGGTCGTTGTACACCTCGACCCAGTCGTTGTCTTCGATCCCCAGCGTCGCCGCGTCGGTTTCGCTGAGCCAGCACGGCTCACAGCCGCGCGACAACGTCAGCATCCGGTGGTTCTCCATGTAGGTGGAGTGGATGTGCCACTTGCCGTGCGGCGTCAGGCAGTTGAGCGCCAGCGCGTCGCCGCCCTTGAGCGTCTCTTTGAGGTCGCCGTAGGCCTCTGGCCGCGGCGAAGGCTTGTAGGTCGGCAGGTTCTCGCCGTAGTCGAGGTAGAGCTCGTGATCGAGATAGAAATGCTGGCGGCCGGTGAGCGTGCGCCACGGCACGAGCCGATCGTGGTTGTACGTGTACGCCGCGTAGGCGCGGCCGTCGTTCATGAGGCCCGACCACAGGGGCGAGGTGTTGTACCGCCGCGGTTGCGCCTGCAGCTCCTCGTAGGTGAGGCGCACGTCCTTGCTGCCCATGCCCAGGTCGACCAGCTCGAGGCCGGTCTTCTTCTCCATGTTGCGGTAGGCTTTGACATTGAGCGCGCCGTTGGTGAGCGTCGACATGTGCAGGAGCACATTGGCGGCGACGTTGTCCTCGGCCAACGACGGGTAGCGCTTGCCGTCGATCACCTCCTTGGGGAAGTGATTGGACGCGAGCATCTGGTCGTACTCCTCGGCGCACTCATAGTGGTTGCCGTGGCCGCCGAGGCCGTTCTTGCGCACGCCTTCGCCGTAGCTGATGTATTTGTCGTAGAGCTTCGTGTAGTCGCGCTCGACCACGCTGAGCTTGTGCATGGTCTTGCCGGGAATCGCGTCGCACTCGCCGCGATACCAGTCCTTGACCTCGGGCTGCGTAATCTCGTCGGCGGAGTCGTGTGACAGCGGCGTCGCCACGATGTCCTTCTGGGGTTCGGCGAGATGCTTCTTGGCGCATTCGCTGGTCGCCTTGGCGAGCAGCTTGAAGATGTCCCAGTCCGACTTCGACTCCCACACCGGAGCAACCGCTTGCGACAGCGGATGGATGAAGGAGTGCAGGTCCGTGCTGTTGAGGTCGGCCTTCTCGTACCACGAGGCCGCCGGCAGAACGATGTCCGAGTACAGCGCCGACGAGTCCATCCGGAAGTTGAGATCGACGATGAGGTCCATCTTCCCGGTGGGCGCGACGTCGTGCCACGCCACTTCCTTCGGGTGCTCCTCGGCGTCCTTGCCGATGGCGTTCGAGTGGGTGCCGAGATAGTGCTTGAGGGCGTACTCGTGGCCCTTCATGCTCCCCATGATCGCGTTGCCGCGCCAGATGTACCAAACGCGAGGGAAGTTGGCCTCGGCGTCGGGATCGCTCACCGAGTAGCCGAGCTCTTTGCTCTTGAGCTTGTCGAGCACGAACTTGCTGATGTCTCCGTCGCTCTTGGCGCCGCCGGCCACCGCCTCGCGGCCGAGGTCGAGCGGATTCCTGTCGAACTGCGGATAGTACGGCATCCATCCCATGCGCACCGATTGATAGATGGTGTCGGCAGTGTGCTGCGCCGTCCGCGGGTTCTTCGGTACCGCGTTGTAGCGTGAGAACTGCCCGTCGTAGCGATACTGACAGGTGTTGAGGTAGTGCCAGAGCGGCGCCTGCTGGAGTCGGCTCGGCCCCTGCCAATCCTTCGCGAACGCGATCGACGCCCACGAGTCGACCGGCGCGAGCTTCTCCTGCCCGACGTAGTGATTGAGGCCGCCCCCGTTCTTCCCGACACAACCGCTCAGCATGAGCGCCATCGCGCCGGCGCGGTACATCAGGTTGGCGTGGTACCAGTGATTGATACCCGCGCCGATGATGATCATGCACTTGCCACGCGTGGCCGCTGCGGTCGTCGCCCACTCGCGGGCAAACTGCAGCACGGTCTTGCTGTCGATGCCGGTGAAGATTTCCTGCCAGGCCGGCGTGTAGGCGGCGTCCTTGTCGTCGTAGTTCTTGGGGTAGTCCCCGGCGAGCCCGCGGCCGACGCCGTACTGGGCCATGATGAGGTCGTAGACGGTGGTGACGGGAACCTTGCCCTGCTCGGTCACGATGTAGCGCACCGGCACGTTGCGCACGGAGACCGTGTCGAGGCCGAAGTCGGTGAACTCGGTCGGCAGGGTCTCGTCACGGTTGCCAAGCAGCGTCAGCAAGGGATCGTAGGCCTTGCCGTCGACCGAGTTCACGTGCTGCATGTTCCAGTGGCCCTGGTTCTTGTCCCACCGGTGCCCGACGCTGCCCTGAGGAACGACGAGCTCCCCGGTCGTCTGGTCGATGTTGACGAACTTCCAGTCGCCGTTCTCGATATCCTTCCACGCGGCGAGTTCGTTGGCCCGCAGCAGCCGCCCGGGCCGGTAGCGCCCGCCGTGCGCGTCGAGCTTCACGAGATACGGGCTGTCGGTGTACTTCTTCGCGTACTCGATGAAATACGGCGTCGCCTTGTCGTGATGGAACTCGTTCAGGATGATGTGCGACACCGCCATCCAGAAGGCGCCGTCACTTCCCGCGTGGAGCGGCACCCATTGGTCGGCGTACTTCGCGACCTGACTGAAGTCGGGGGCGAAGACCACCGCCTTGGTGCCGTTGTGCCTCGCCTCGGCGAAGAAGTGGCAGTCGGGCGTGCGCGTCATGTTCAGGCACGCGCCCATGTCGGCGATCAGCTTGGCGTTGTACCAGTCGGCGCTTTCGCAGACGTCGGTCTGCTCGCCCCAGATCTCGGGGAACGCCGTCGGCAGGTCGCAGTACCAGTCGTAGAAGCTCAGGTTCACGCCGCCGAAGAGCTGCAGGAAGCGCGCGCCCGCGGCGTAGCTGAGCATCGACATCGCCGGAATGGGCGAAAAGCCGAAGACGCGATCGGGCCCGTGGGTCTTGGCCGTGTAGATGTTCGCCGCCGCCATCAGCTCGAGGACGGTGTCCCACGTGGTGCGGCGGAAGCCGCCCTTGCCGCGCGCCCGCTGATACGCCGCGCGCTTCTCGGGATTCCGCTGGAGGTTCTCCCACGCGCGGACGGCGTCGCCGTTCGCCGCCGCCTTCTCCTCGGCGAAGGCGTCGAGCAGGGCGCCGCGTATGAGCGGATACTTGATGCGCAGCGGACTGTAGAGATACCAGGAATACGAGATGCCTCGCTGACAGCCGCGGGGCTCGTACGGCGGCAGCGAGTCCTCGAGCAGCGGGTAGTCGAGCTGCTGCGTCTCCCAGACGACGATGCCGTCCTTGACGTGGATCTGCCAGGAGCAACCGCCGGTGCAGTTGACGCCGTGCGTGCTCCTGACGATGCGATCGTGCTGGAAGCGGTTGCGGTAGAACTCCTCCCACTGTCGCGTCTGGGGCGAGACGATGTCTTGAATCCAGCTCATGGCCGTTCCTCTCTCGCGGATCGATGGGCCGCCACCGGCGGCGTACGCCGGTCCGTCATTGGCTGCGCACCTGACGGGCGAACACCTCGCGGTTCACGGGCTCCGTCTTGCGCCGGCGCCATACCAGCGCGTACACGCCCAGCAACACGGACACGCCGCCGAGCCCGCCACCGAGCAGCTTGAAGGTGTCTTCGCGCGCCTGGTTGTACGACTCGGGCCGCTGACCGACGCTCTGCAGATAGCCGCCGACCGCGATCATCTCGTCCTCCGTGAGCGGCTTGCCGTTGAATGCCTGCGCCATGACCGGGAACGGCGGCGCGGCGAGGATGGCGCGCACGCCCGGACCGCCGAGGCGCGTGAACGACGTCGTCAGCTCCATGGCGAGCACGCCGCCACCGACCACCGCGTCCTGCGTCACGTGATGGCAGGCGCTGCAGGCCGGGCCGCCGTTGGTGAAGTGCACCGAGCCGCGGAACAGCTCCTCGCCGCGGAGGATCTCCTCCGCGGTGGCGGCGCGCTCCGGCGCCGCGGCGGGCGCTCCCTGCGCCGAGCCCGCGCTGGCGCCGCCGATGTACTCGAGCACGCCGCGGATCTCGTCGGCCGACAGGGCCGCGTCCGGCATGGGCATGTTGTTGTATTCGGCGAGGAGCGCGACCGCGATCGGATCGCCGCTGCGCACCAGGGTCTGCGACGAGGCGATCCACTTCACGAGCCACTCCCGATCGCGGCGGTCGCCGATCCCCTTCAAGTCCGGACCGACCCGCCGGCCGCCGCCGATCGTGTGGCAGGCGCTGCACAAACGGGTGAAGTTCGCCTCGCCCGTGCTCGTCTCCGCCGCGCCGGCAGTGGCGGCCTGCGCCACCATCCACGTCGCGACGAACCCCATCAACGCGTAACGTAGGGCCCCTGGCCTGGCGAACGTCATCGACACCTCCGCGTGCTGGCGACCAGTTCTCGCTCCGGCATGCGCGAGCGTTACCAGGGGTGACTTACACCAGCCTTACAGCCGGAGGGGTCGCTCGCCGTGGTGGCACCGGGTCCATCGCCACACGAACGGACACCGGCCCCGGGCGGCAACCTCGGTAAATCGCTCGATAAATCACCTGATTGGCGTCTTGCGGCCCCCACCCGCAGTGACCACCACGGAATCGGCTGGTGTCTCAGTTTGTGATAATGCACGGGGTCTCTGATCGGTGTCGCCGGCGGGTGGGTCAGAGAGTGCGTCTACGGTCGCCGGGTTCGTGCCCCCCAGCGCGTACTGCCCGCCGGTGCCTTGCTGTCTGGCGCACACGCGAGCTGACGGCTCCCCGAAGCACTCTCTGACCCACCCGCCGGCGAATCGATCGACCACGAACGTCGTGGCGGCTCGCCGATTCGGCGCGTGCACAGCAGCTGCGATCGCCGTCGCCGGCTTCGTTCGAATGGATGCAGCGAGCAGGCGGGTCGGGAATGGCTTCGGGGAGCCGTCAGCTCGCGTGTGCGCGGGACGGAGAAGCTCCGGCGGGCTTTACGCGTCGGGACCAGCGACCCGGCGACCGTAGAAGCCGTTCCCGGCCCGCCTGCTTGCTGCCACCGATCGCTCCCCCGCATGCGAATCAAACCGAGACGCTACCCGGAATCGACGCGCCTTGTCATTTCCGGCGACGGCTGCCAGGGTGCGCCTCGCGAAGGAGGAGCGTCATGCGCGAGCGCGCCCTGGCGGTGCAATTCCGGAGTGGGACCGACGGTGGCGGCGAACGCCATCGGCCGGGCCGCGAGCGGCCGGTGGCCGAGGAGACGGCCGCACACGCGCGCCGCAAGCACGGAGCATGATCGCGGCGCTCCTTTCCGACGAGGGTGTACCCGCGCCCCACCGCGAAGAGCGGGTCGAGCTCGCCGACGGCCGCACGATCGGCATCGCCGAGTACGGAGACGCGCACGGCCGCGCCGTGCTGTGGTTCCCGGGGACGCCGGGCGGGCGCCGCCAGATTCCGCCGCGCGCCGTCGCCGTGGCCCGTGCGCGCGGCATCCGGCTGATCGGCATCGAGCGCCCGGGCATCGGAGACTCGACGCCGCACCTGTACCCCTCGGTGCTCGGCTGGGCGGACGACGTGGCGGAGGTCACGACGCGGCTCGGAGTGGGCCGCTTCGCGCTCGTCGGTCTGTCGGGAGGCGGACCGTACGTGCTGGCGTGCGCGCACCGTCTCGCGCATCGGGTCGTCGCGGGCGCCGTCCTCGGAGGGGTCGCCCCGGCGCTGGGTGAGGATGCCGCTGCGGGCGGCGCGATGAGCCTCGCGACGCGGCTCGCGGCCGTCGTGCACACGCTCCGCGAGCCGCTCGCCGTCGCCGTCTGGGCGACGGCGTTCGCGCTCCGACCCCTCGCGTCGGGCGCTTTCGATCTCGCGGTGAGCGCCATGCCTCCGGGAGACCGGGAGGTGATGCGGCGGCCGGAGATGAAGGCGATGTTCCTCGACGACATGCTGCTCGCCGGGCGGCGTCAGCTGCACGCGCCGGTCTACGACATCGTGCTCTTCACGCGGCCCTGGGGCTTCTCACCGCGCGACGTGCGCGTGCCCATCCGATTCTGGCACGGCGACGCCGATCCCATCGTCCCGCTCGAGCACGCGCATCACCTCGCCGCCCTCGTCCCCGACGCCGAGCTGCGGGTGCGCCCCGGAGAGGGTCACATGGGAAACCTCGATGCCGCCGAGGAGATCCTCGATACGCTGCTCGCGTTCTGGCCCGCCGAGGCGGATCGCCCGCCGCCGCGCTGAGCGGAGCCCTGCCCTCCGGCAGGGACCGCGGCCGCGCGACCGCGCGACCGCGTCCTTGCCGGGGAGCCGGCCTCAGGGCTCGAGGAACAGGGACTTCTTGTTGAGCCGCCACCCCTTGCCGCCCGGCAGCTCAGTCCAGACGCCGCGCAGCGCCCACTCCGTCGCGCCGACGAAGACCTGCGTCCGCATGTCGGCGACGGCGGCACCGCCGTCGCCGTAGGCCTGCAAGGTGAAGATGTAGTAGCCGTCCTTGCCGCGGATCTTCATGGCGTAGATGCCGCCCGCGGTCTTCGCCGCCTTGTTGCGGTACTTCCACGCGGTGCCGGTGGTCTGCGGAACGGAGCCGGCGAGCAGCGAGTCGCGATAGAGCACCGTGCCGTCCGGCGTCGCCAGCTGGATCACGAAGTGCTGGTTCGAGAAGTCGATTGCCTGCGGCGCCACCAGTCGGCCGTGGAACGCCAGCAGATCCAGGTCGCTCGTCAGCTTGATCCTCGAGGGATCGTCGCAGATCGGCAACCGACAACTGTTGAGGCAATCGTCGAGCGGCTTCTGCGGCTTGTCGGTTCGGCAGCCGCTGACCGTGTTGCCGTCGTCGCAGGTCTCCTGATCGTTCGCCTGCACGACGCCGTCGCCACACGAGGTGCAATCGAGGCGGCACTCGATCTGATTGGTGAGCGGATCGACCGCGAGATTCGGCGGGTCGCAGGTCTCGCCGGAATCGAGCACCCCGTTGCCGCAGTTCGGGCTGCAGCTTCCGTTGTTGGTGTACACGCAGAGGAAGCCGCCCGCTTGCGAATCGCAGACCTCGTTCGTGCAGGGGTTCTGGTCGTCGCAGTCGACCGCCGGCCCGTCGCACGCGCCGCTGCCGTCGCAGCTGTCGGGCTGCGTGCAGAAGTCGCCGTCGGTACAGGGCGCGCCGGCATTGGCGAAGCCGTCGCTCGGACACGTCGTCGACGATCCGTTGCAGGTTTCCGCAACGTCGCAATCGCCGGCCGCCGCGCGGCACACCGTGGCCGCGGGCTGAACGACGTCGGCGGGACAGTCAGCGGCGTTGCCCGTACAATTCTCCGCCGCGTCGCAAACGCCGACGGCGGAACGGCACATCGTGGCCGCCGGCTGAAACACGTCGGCCGGACAGGCCGCGGCGCTACCCGTGCAGCTCTCAGCGACGTCGCACACGCCGGCGACGGCACGACACTCCTGCGAGGACGGCGCGAAGGCGTCGGCCGGACAGACCGCGGCGCTACCCGTGCAGCTCTCGGCGACGTCGCACACGTCGGCGACGGCGCGACACTCCTGCGAGGACGGCGCGAAGGCGTCGGCCGGACACGCGACGGTGACGCCGTCGCAATTCTCGGCCACGTCGCAGGACCCCGCCACGACGCGGCACACCACGCTCGAGCCCTCGACGCCGTCGGCGGGACAATCGTTGCTCACCCCGTCGCAGGTCTCGGCGGCGTCGCAGACGTCGACGGCCGCCCGACAGACCGTCGCGGCGGGCGCGGGGGCGTCGATGGGACAACCGCCCCCGAGGCCCGTGCAGGTCTCGGCCGCATCGCAGGGACCCGCGGCCGGGCGACAGACGGTGCTCGCCGGGAGGGCGCAGTCGTCGTTCGCCTCGTTGCACACGTTGTCGCAGACCGGACCACCGACGCAGGGATCGCTCGCGGCGACGCACTGGTTGGTGCCGAGGTCGCAGGTCTCCGCGCCGGTGCAGAAGAGGCCGTCGTTGCACTCGACGTCCTGCAGACACGGCACGCACGGGGCGATGACGATCCGGAAGGGGTCGGCGTCCGCGTTCCCCAGCACATCGTCGCATGCCGGATCGCTCGGGCCGGCCGGACACCCCCAGTAGTTGTCCTCTGCGTCGATCGTCGGCGCGGCCGCGCCGGTGACGAGGCCGTCGTCGTTGCCAAGGATCGCGTTGTCGGCGAGGGTCACGGTCGCGCCGGCCTGGAGGCCGCCGTAGGCATTGGCGACCGAGTCGAAGACGCTGACGCCGTTGCGGAAGCCCTGGATCCGGTTGCAGCTGGCGCTGATCACGACCGTCGCCGGCATCACGGTGGATCCGCTCTGCGATTGGATGAAGATGCCCGACGACGGCGGGGTGGTGCCGCTGCCGCCGACGTTGCCGCCGTCGATCGTGTTCCCGGTGATGACCACGGGGCCGTTGCCGCGCAGCTGGATGCCATGCGCCTGCGTCGCCGACATGAACGAACCCGAGAGGGCGATGTCGTTGTTGAGGATGTTCACCGCCGCGTTCGTCAGCGCGGGGGGCAGCCGCACGAAGATCGCGGGGCTCGATATGGAGATCGAAACGTCCTTCTGGAACGTGTTGTCCTCGATCGTGATCGGGTTTTCGAGGCCCACGCCGGGGGTCGAGCCGCCGTTGTACACCTCGAGGTCGAGCGCGTTGCCCGCGAAGCCCGTGAACGCGTTCCGGCGGATCGCGATGTTCGACACGGCCACGCCGTTCGAGGCGTAGAATTTCAGGAGACCGATCCCGCTCCTGCCGCCGCTGAAGGTGGAGTCCTCGATCACGACGTCGCGCATCTCTTCGGCGTAGATCGCGTACTGGTTCACGCCGCTCCCGATGTTGGTGAAGCTGGAGTTCTGGATGGTGAGCCCGGAGAACTTCGACGTGTTGCCGTCGTTCGCAACGTACAGTCCGTAATTGCCGCCGGTGAAGCTCGTTCCGGTGATCGTCATACCCGCCACCTGGGCGGTGGACGCCGTGCGGATGCCGATGTTCGGCACCGCGAACTGGCAGTCGGTGATCGCCACGTTCGTCACCGGGAACGCCGCCGCGAGCGAAACGTCGATGCCGCGCGACGTCTGGCCGCTGAACTGCACGCGCGTGATCTGCGTGTTGTTGCTGGTGGCGCTCTGGAAGGCGATGCCGGTGGTGCCGTTCTGCACCGTGAAATCCTGGAAAACGATGTTGTTGGTGCGCACCGAGAACGCGAGGGCCGTGGGCTGGATGACCGTGCTCCCGATGCCCGTGCCGACGATGGTGAGCGTCTTGGTGAGATTGATCTGCGCGGGAACGGGGAAGGCCCCGGCGCCGATCGTGATGGTGTCGCCGCTGCTCGACGCCGTGACTGCCTGCGCGATGGTGTTGCAACTCGGGACCACCACGGTGCAGGTGTTCGTTCCGTCCCCCGGGACTCCCCAGGTGGTAGCGGACGCCTGCCCGACCGAAGTGGCGGCGACGACGAGTAGGAACGAGTAGAAGATCCGAGCGGGTTTCGATGGCATGAGAGCCTCCAGGTGTGTGGCGTAGGGCCCTCCGCAGCACGGAGGGTGCGTCGTTCGGTGCACGCGCTGCGCCGCTTCGCGTAGCACTACGTATGCCCCGGCATCAAGTTTCCATTCCTCGCCGCGGCCGGCGCAACGGCGTTCCGGTGCGCGAGAAGCGGCGGCGCGGAAGCATCGCAACCGTGGGAATCCGGCGCTCCTCCGCAGCCCGCGACGTCTCGCGCGCATGCTCCAGAACGGCGCGGATTCTTCGTCGATGCAGGTGAAAGAGCGCCGGGACGACCGCTCGCTCGCGTTGGCGAGAGCCGGACCGGTTCGCTATCCTCCGCTCCTCGCCGACGACGGGAGAGATCTCCAGATGAAGAATCCGCCGCGCCTCGAACTGCTCTGCGAATATTCCGCGACGCTCAAGGAACCGGCCGTGATCGGCGTCGGGCCCTACGGAATGCGGCAGGTCTTCGACATCACCGGCGGCGAGGTCACCGGAGAGCGCTTGCGCGGGCGCGTCCTTCCGAGCGGCGCCGACTGGATCTTGATCGGCCCCGACGGCGTCGGTCGCCTCGACGTGCGCGGCACGATCGAGACCCACGACGGCGCGCTCATCTACATTGCCTACACGGGCATCCTCCACATGACCGAGGACGTCCTCGCCGCCGCGTCGGGCAGCGGCCAGACGGAGTTCGGCGACACGACCTTCTTCGCGGCGCCGCGCTTCGAGACCGGCGATCCGCGGTACGCGTGGCTCAACGGCGTGTTCCTGCTCAATCAGGGCCGCGTCGGTCCGAGTCGCGTCGAGTACCGCTGCTTCGAAGTGCGATAGCGATCCGGGCCGCCGCGCGATCAGCTGACGGTCATGCGCGGCGCGCGAGCGGCATCCGAGGAGCGGACGTGAGGCTGTTCGCGAAGAAGACCAGGATCCTGATCGTCGGCGACGAGGGACCGGTGCTCGCGAAGCTCCGGGCGCGGATCGAGCTGTTCTGGCCCGCCGAGATTCCGATGAAGATCGTCGCCGTCTTCTGCGGTTGGGCGGACGAGGCCATCGACAGCATCGCGGACTATCGGCCCGACATCCTGCTCCTCGCGCATGCGTTCCGCCGCGACGAGAAGACGGGCCGGGACGTCGCGCGCTGGATCGACGAGCACTACCAGGCGCCGATCCACGTCGCGGTGCATGGGGATCTCGCCGGGGCGGAGCTCCGCCAGCTCTTCGAGGGCGCCCGGTGCGTCACCCACTTCATCAGCGGCGAAGGCGTCCGCGACTTCCTTCGCGACTGCATTCCGCGGGAGCGCTCCGAGAGCTAGCCCCGCCGGACGCGGTCGCGGCGCGGGCTTCGAGGGCCGAGATCGCCCGCTGCAGGCGCGCGATCTCGCGGGCCTGGGTCTGGACGGCGGCGACCGCCATGCTCGTGTAGGCGTAGAGATCCACGTGATCGCCGTCTGGCGCCACCGAAGCGCTCGGCGCCACGTCGTCGATCATGAAACCGAGGCGGCTCCCCGGCCCGAGCTCGGGACGCGCGTAGCGGTAGGTCGCGAGGCGGTAGGTCAACAGCTCGTCGTACAGCCGCTTCACCTCCGCGTCGCTCAGGTACGCGACGTCCGTCTTGGCGGCGCGGCGCGAGAGGACCACGCCGCAGCCGCTCGAGACCTGCGGATCCGCCGTCGACGTCCGCGTGAGCTTCCACTTGCAGGTGCCGTGCTCCTGGTCGAGGGTGCTGTCGTTGGCGACGATCGAGATGCCCTTGATCGTCGCCTTCACCTTGCCGGGCTTGGTCGACGCCGTGAAGCGGCCGAGCGCCTCGAAGGTCGGCACGTCGACGTGGTTGCGGCAATGGTGCAGCGAGAACTCGCCTCTGTCGGGCTTCTCCGTCAGGAAATTCGCGACCCCGGAGTAGAGGTGCGCGCTGCCGATCGCACTGTCGAAGCCGACCGCCCAGCCCATCTGCGAGATCTCGACCGTGCCCTCGCGGACGACCTTCGACTTCACGCCGGCGGTGAGGAAGGCGCAGGTTCGGGTGCCGATCCAGGTGCCGGTCAGGTCGAAGGCAAGCGCGGACGGCGCGAGGGCGAGCAGCAGCCCGATGGCGAGCGGGAGACGACGTGCGAGCATGGCGGTCCTCCTCGATGCGGGACGTTCCGATGGACTGCTCCGATGCTCTGCGCCGCCGGAAGGGGGCGTGTCAATGACGCGGGCGTCGGCGCGCACGGGACGTTCGCGTGGCCGACGCCCCGGACCGACTCGCGCTTGACTGCGCGAGGGCGCGTGCGCCATGACGCGCGGCATGACGGACTCGACATCGGCCCTCACCCCGGAGCGCTTCCTCGAGCGCTTCGGCCGCTACTTCAACCGCGGTCGCATCGACGCCATCACCAACCTCGGCTTCCTGTTCGTCGAGGGCCGCGCCGACGGCGCGTACTTCGAAGACACGCAGGGACGCCGCTTCCTCGACATGTGGTGCATGGGCGGTACGTTCAGCCTCGGCCACCGCAATCCGGCCGTGGTGCGTGCCGCCGAGGCGGGGCTCGCGAGTGACGACTTCGGCAGCCTCTTCTTCTTCAGCGAGGCGAAGGGTCTGCTGGCGGAGAAGCTGGCGCGGTGTACGCCGGGACGACTGGAGACGACGCACCCGGTGGTGACCGGCGCCGAAGCGATCGATCTCGCCATCAAGCTGGCACGCGGCTCGACGCGGCGGAGCGCCATCCTCCATGCCGACCACGCCTACCACGGCTGCACCGGGTTCGCGTTGTCCATGATGGCTCGGGGCGAGATGCGGGACTTCGCCGAGCCCCTGGTGCCCGACTTCCACGAGATCCGCTACGGCGACGCCGCCGATCTGGCGGCGAAGATCTCCGACCGCACCGCGGCGGTGGTGTTGGAAGCCGTGCGCACCGACGCCGACATGGCGGTGCCGCCGGCGGACTACTTCGCCGAGGTGCGCCGGCTGTGCGACGAGACCGGCGCCAAGCTCATCATCGACGAGGTCGTCTGCGGCCTGGGGCGGCTCGGCACGCTCTGGGGCTGCGAGTACTGGGGTGTGGAGCCGGACATGCTGGTGACGGGCAAGGGCTTCAGCGGCGGCGTGTTCCCGATGTCGGCGGTCGTGACGCGGCCCGAGTGCCTCGACTTCTTCGCCGAGTCGCCCTACCGGACGATCTCCTCGTACGCGTGGTCGAACGTCGGCGCGCGCGTGACCCTGGCGGCGCTCGAGGAGACCGAGCGCTTGCTGCCGCGCCTGGCGGCGCTCGGCGACACGATCGAGGCGAATCTCCGCACGCTGCAGGGCCGGTACGGGACGGCGCTGCGCGGGGTGCGGCGCGCCGGCATGATGTTCGCGCTGGATTTCGCCGACGCGGCCACGGGGATGGCGTTCCTCGGCCTGATGTTCGGGCTCGGGGTCCTCGTGGTGGCGTCGAGCCAGCGGCTCGACATCGTCAAGCTCTACCCGCCGCTGATCCTGGAGCCGGCGGAGGTGGCGGAGTTCAGCGAGAAGATGGAGAGCGCGCTCAAGTCCCTGACGTAGCGGCCGGCATCGCCGACCGCGCCCCCGCGCGCGCCGTCCGGCCTCGCGGCATCACGTGGGACGCGCCCCGGATGGTGCGGGTGCGGCGCCGGCTCGTGGCGTCGGACACGGAAAAGGGGTACGGACCTCCCCATGCGAACCCGTATCGCCGCGAGTCGGTGCCTCGACGTCCGCGACGGTCGCCTCTTCGTCGAAGACGTGGCGGCCGTCGACCTGGTGGAGCGGTTCGGCTCCCCGCTGTTCGTGCTCTCGGAGGCGCAGCTCCGGAGCAACTACCGGCGCTATCGCGACGCGCTCGCCGCCGGATGGCCCGACGGTCCCGTCGACGTGCTGCCCGCGTTCAAGGCCAACCTCTCCCTCGCGGCGCGGCGCATCCTGAGCGACGAAGGCGCCGGCGCCGACATCTACTCGCCCGGAGAGCTCGCCGGCGTGCTGACGACCGGCGTGGATCCCGAACGCGTGTCCGTGAACGGCGGCGGCAAGACCCGCGAGCACCTCGCGAAGTGCGTCGAGGCGGGGGTTCGCATCACCGTCGAGGATCTCGACGAGGTGGACGTCATCGAAGAGGTGGCGGCCGCGGCGGGCACGCGCGCCCGCATCCGCCTGCGCGTGAAGCCGCCGCTCCCGACCCTCTGGAAGCCGACCGACTTCGCCCGCCTCCTGATTCCGATCGACCTCGGATTCCAGGTCTACAAGTCGGGGATTCCGCGCGAGTACCTGGTCGCGCTCGGCCGGCGGGCGCTCGCGCTGCCGCACGTCGAGCTGGTCGGCCTCCACCTCCACGCCGGACGCCACGCCGCGAGCCTGTGGTACTGGCGCGGACTCATGCGGCACTATGCCGATCTGATCGCGGATCTCTGCGCGGCGTGGGATGGCTGGCGACCCTCCGAGCTCGACGTCGGCGGCGGCATGGCGACGCCGCGCGATCCGCACTCGCGCATGCTCGAGCGTGGCGAGTTCCTGGCCTCGCTCGTCGGCTTCCCGGCGCTCACCGCGCTGCGCGCCCTCGGCGCCGCGGCGTATCACGGCGCGCTGGCGCGGATGATCGGCGCCCTCCTCCACGAGCACGCGCCGCGGCCGATGGCGCCGAGCATCGAGGAGTACGCGGCGACGATCACGGCGACGCTCCGGGAGCGCCTGCACGCGCGCGGCGTGCCCACCGCGGACATCCGCCTCCAGGCCGAGCCCGGGCGGGGTCTCTACGGCGATTGCGGCCTCCACCTCGCGCGCGTGAAGGTGGTGAAGCGTCAGACGGAGCCGGTCCCGCTCGCCTGGGTGCTCACCGACACCACCGAGTTCTTCCTGGCAAGCGGCGCCATGGAGGCCAATCGCTACGACGTCGTCGTGGCCGACGCGGTCGACGCGCCGGCGACGATGACGGCCGAGATCGTCGGGCATTCGTGCGGTCCCGACCGCCTCGCCCCGAGCGCGCGCGTCCCCGAGCTGCGCCCCGGCCAGGTGCTGGCGTTCCTGGATACCGGCGCCTACCAGGAGGCGTCCGCCTCCAACTTCAACGCGCTCCCACGCCCCGCGACCGCCCTGGTGTCCGGCGCCACGGCCGAGATCGTGAAGACGGCGGAGCGGATCGACGACGTCTTCGCCCGCGACGTCGTCCCGACGCGCCTGGCCGTTCCCGCGCCGAGATCCGCGCGCTCCGCCTGAGGCCCGTCGGGGACGTCGGAGCGTGGGCGCGTTCGGCACTCTGGTCGTCGTCGTGCAACTCGCCGCGGCAGCCGGCATCGTCGGCTTCTGGCTGACGCTCGGGCGCGCTCGCTTCGACGAGCCCTGGCGGCCCCCCGGTTTCGCCGAGCACGAGCGCGCCTTCCCGCTCCCCGACCTGGTCGCGGCGGCGCTCCTCGCCCTCTCGGCCGCCGGCGAGCTCACGGGGTCCGGTCGGGGGCGAGCGCTCGCCCTGGTGGCCGCCGGGATGCTGCTCTTCCTCGGCCTCCTCGACTTCAACTACATGCGCCGCACCGACCTCTTCGCACGCGCCCACCACGGACGCATGCACGCGGCGATCGTGGGCGCCATCCTCGGGGTGGCCGCGCTCCTGCTGCTCCGACACCTGTGATCTCGGCGGCGGCGCCTATAGCTCGTGCGCCGGCGGACGACGCGGAGCGGCGCGGCGGGCATGACAAGTATCCTCGATCTCCGTGATGTTTCGCTTGACGCTCGGAGCGGCGCTGACCTAAGAACTCCGGAGCCACGCTCCGTAACTCGCAGATCGTACTGCCCAAACATTCCGGTCTGGCGCTCCGCGGATGCTCGCGGCGCCGGATCCTTGCCGGCGGAGGAAGCAGCGATGAAGACCCCCAGGTACGCACCCCCCCAGAAGATGTTCCGCGCGTTGCTGACGGCGGGCTTCCTGCTCACCGTCGCGACGTCGGCCGCGGCGCAGGGCATCTCGAGCCATGCCGGCAGTACGAGCGGCAGCACCGGCGACAGCGGCGACTCGTCGGGCTCGCGGCGCTCGTCGCGGCAGACGCTCACCGCGACCGCGGCCACCTTCCAGTCGCGCTTCGCGTGGAACATCAGCTCGGACGTCGGCGTCTTCAGCACGCGCGACACGAACGGCAGCGCGCAGCACAACATGTCGTTCAACGTGACCGCGCCGGGCGGCTATCGCCTCGACATCAGCGAGCAGCGCCAGGGCATGTTCCAGCGGAACTCCGACGCGTTCAACTGCAACGGCGCGGCCGACATCTCGGGCCTCACGGGCACCTCCAACGTCGGTCTCTCGTCGGGGACCCTGGGTCTCGCCGATCCGGGCGGCGTCGGCAACGGCAGCGGCACCACGCAGACGCCGTTCAACCAGACGACTTCGGCGCAGATCTACAAGGTGAGCAACGGCGCGGCGCAGGCGCACACGCTGACCTTCACCTGGAGCGGCACGACGCGCTCGAACTCCTGCGAGGCGGCCGTCCGGTTGGGCGAGGGCAGCAGCGTGACCGGCTGCGGCGCCTGCGTGTACCCGGGCAGCCCGAGCCGGACCCAGGCGAACGACGGGCACTTCGTGACGGTCACCTTCACGAATCTCTGCGGTAACGGCGTGATCGACGCGAGCGTCGGCGAACAGTGCGATCTCGGCGGCGCGAACGGTTCGGCGACCTCGTGCTGCACGTCGGCGTGCCTCTTCCGCGCGGGCGGTCAGGTGTGCCGCGTGTCGGCCGGCGTCTGCGACGTCGCCGACACCTGCACGGGCTCGTCGGCGTCCTGCCCCGCGGACGCGAAGAGCTCCGGGGTCTGCCGGCCGGCGGCGGGCGTGTGCGACATCGCGGAGAGCTGCGACGGCTCGAACGACACGTGTCCGGGAGACGCGTTCGCGTCCGCCGCGACGGTCTGCCGCGCCTCGGCGGGCGTCTGCGACGTCCAGGAGAACTGCACCGGCTCGAGCGCCCCGTGTCCGGGCGACGCCTTCGCGCCGAGCTCGACGGTCTGCCGCGGTTCGGCGGGCGTCTGCGACGTGGCCGAGAATTGCACGGGGTCGGCGGCGGCGTGTCCCGGCGATGCGTTCGAGCCGTCCTCGACGGTGTGC
>JADYZW010000061.1 GCA_020852955.1 Deltaproteobacteria bacterium
CGAGCAGCTCGTCGACGACCGGGGCGGCGCTCGTCGCCGAGCGGTCGAAGAGCTTCGTCGGGGTGAGCTTCAGATCGCCGGAGCGGCCGGCGGCGAGCGTCTGCGCGAACTCGAAGCGGGCGAGGAATTGTCCGCTCGAAAGCCAGGCGAGACCGTTGTTCCACCCGTTCACGCCCGGCGGCTCGAACAGGTCCATTCCCATGTCGCCGAGGTGGTCGGGGAGGGTCTTGGCGTTGGTGGAGGCGCGCGTCGCGCGGATCGCGTGGAAGGCGAACTCGCAGGGGTTCTTCACCGTCTGGCTCTTCGCTTCCGCGCTGTAGAAGTCGTCGTGCAGGAAGATCGATCGCAGGAGGTCGCGGATCACGAAGCCGCCGGCGATGAACGGGCCGGTGACCTCGTCGACGCGCGCCTTGGTCGGGTTCGGATAGGCGAAGTACTCCCAGAGCTTCCTGGCGAGGAAGCGCGGCATGGCGAGCTCGCCGTCGCTGTCGGTGCGCGCGAAGAGCACGTCGAGGACGTTGGTCGCGGGCGGCAGCAAGGTGCCGGCGGCGTCGACGACGCCGAGATTGCCCGTCACGCCGAGGACGGTCTTGCTGCCGGCGTCGAAGCGGGTCGGATCGAAGACGCCCTCGTCGTCCTCGATCACGAAGCCGGTGAGGGCGCGGGCCATCTCCTGGACGTCGGTCTGCGAGTAGTTGGGCATCCCGTTCAAGTCGTTCACGCCGAGCGCGAAGAGCTCCATCACCTCGCGGCCGTAGTTCTCGTTCGGCTTGCCGACCTTGTTGCGGTTGCCGTCCAGGAACTCGAGCATGGCCGGGTCGCGCGTCACCTCGAAGAGCAGGGTCTTGAAGGCGGCGAGGCCGTGGCGCCGGAAGAGCGCGTTTTGCCGCGACATCCAGAGGTTGTTCTTCACGATGCCGACCGAGCAGGCGAAGTGGTCGTGCCAGAAGAGGCACATCTTCTCCTGGAGCCGGCGCGTCGTCGCCTTGACCATGCGCTTCGCCCACCAGGTGCGCAGCGCCGCGAGGTCCTCCGGGTCGGTGGCGGCGGTGCCGGACTTGCCGGGGCCCTTGGCGCCCGTGCCCTTGACCGTGACGAGCTTCTCGACGGCCGTGGCCTGCCCGTAGCGGACGTACTTCTCGACGTCGCGCTCGTCGCCGCCGAACCCGGCGCGCGACAGGAGATGCGCGGCGTTTTCCGCATTCCAAACGACCATGATCTTCTCCTCCTGTGGGAACGCGAAGGATCGAGCGCGGCCGTCGAGGAGAGGCGGTCGGCGAGGCGACGACGGGATCGATCCGGCCGGACCCATGCTTACCAATCGGTCAGGCCGGAGCCAAGGGATTTTTTCGAGACCGGTGACTTTTCGTATGGCGGACGGTCCGGCGGCCGCGTGTTGACCCGCGGGGACGCCTGTGACCCTTGCTTTGCCGATGCCGCGCCTGCGGGTGGGAATCGAGACGTCGTGTCTGGCGCCGCTGCGGAGGCCCGAATGCACGCCGGCCGCTGCCGGGTCTTGTCGCGCCTGGCTGTGCGCCGGCACGGTGGACGACGTCGGCGCGGAGATTCGGTCGTTCGTCGCGGCGGGCTTGCGGCATGTCGTGAAGTGGAACGCCGGTCGGCACGCGACCGGCGGGAGCCCCGCCGACCTGGTGCGGCGGGCGCGGCTCATCTGGACGCCGGAGAAGCTCGAGGCGCGGGCGGCGTGAGGGGGCGGACCCTGCTCACCGGCGCCACCGGCACGGTCGGCCACGCGATCGCGCGGGCGCTCCTCGCCGAGGGACGCACCGTGCGCGCGCTCGTGCGCGACGTCGCGCGCGCCCGCGCGATCGTGCCGGAGCGGGTGGAGCTCGTCGCGGGCGACGTCACCGACGCCGCGTCGGTGCGGCGCGCAGTGACCGGCTGCGAGGTCGTCTACCACGCTTCCGGACTCCCGGAGCAGTGGCTCCCGGATCCGGCCGCCTTCCGGCGCGTGAACTACGAGGGGACGCGGAACGTCCTCGAGGCCGCCCTCGCCGAGGAGGTCCGGTCGTTCCTCCATACGAGCACGATCGACGTCTTCGCGATGGCGCGCGGGGAGCCCTTCGACGAGTCGCGTCTCGATCCGGAGCCGAAGGCGACGCCGTACGAGCGTTCGAAGCAGGAGGCCGATAGGCTCGTGGCCGCCGCGCTCGAGCGGGGGCTGCCGGCGCGGTTGCTGCATCCCGCGGGCGTGTACGGGCCGGCGCCGCAGATGACCGGTGTGAACGCCTTCCTCCGCCGGCTCGCGCGCGGCGAGGTCCCGATGCTCCTGCCGGGCGGCCTGCCGGTCGTCTTCGCGGCCGACGTCGCGCGCGGGCACCTGCTCGCCGAGCGGAAGGCGCCGGTCGGCGCGCGCTTCGTCCTGAGCGAGTCGTACGTGAGCCTCCAGGACATGGCGGGCGCGGTGCGGCGTCACGCGCCGGCCGCGCGCATCCCGCCGATCCTGCCGCGCTGGGTCGCGCGGGCCGTGTCCACGACCGGCGAGCTGTGGGCCCGGTTCAGCGGCATGGCCCCGCTCATCCCGAGCGGCCAGCTGCACTTCCTCACGATCGAGGCGCGTCCGTCGGCGGCGAAGGCGCGGCGCGAGCTCGGCTGGGAGCCGACGCCGTTCGCCGACGGCGTGCGGGTCACGCTCGCCGACCTGAAGGCGCGCGGGCTGCTCTGATGCAGCGCGCGATTGGCGCCGCCCGCGGGGACTCGCTACAAGACCCGGGCCGCACGCCGCCACGAAAGGATCCGCGCCATGATCACGACGCCCCCGCCCGATCTCTTCGGCACGCCCGAGCACGAGCTCTTCCGGCAGACGGTCCGGAAGTTCGTGCAGGAGGAGATGCTGCCGCGTGCCCGCGAGTTCGATCAGAAGGGGCGCTTCGACAAGGCGCTGTACCGGCGCATGGGCGAGCTCGGGATGCTCGGACTCCGCTACGATCCGAGGTGGGGCGGCGCCGGGCTCGACTGGTCCTACACCGCGGTCATGTTCGAGGAGCTTGCCCAGTGCGACAACGCGGGCGTCACGATGGGCATCAGCGTGCAGACCGACATGGCGACGCCGTCCTTGCATCAGTTCGGCAGCGACGAGCTGCGCGCGCGCTATCTCGTTCCGGCGGTGAAGGGCGCCATGGTCGCGGCGATCGCCGTCACCGAGCCCGACGCCGGCTCGGACGTCGCCGGCATCAAGACCCGCGCCGTACGCGACGGCGACGACTGGGTGATCAACGGCAGCAAGATCTACATCACGAACGCGGCGACCGCCGATTGGCTCTGCCTGCTCGCGATCACGGACCCCGAGGCGGGCTACGGCGGCTACTCGCAGATCGTCGTGCCGACCGACACGCCGGGCTTCACCTACCAGCTGCTCGACAAGATCGGGAACTGGGGCTCCGATACGGGCCTCCTCTACTTCGAGGACGTGCGCGTCCCGGTCGCGAACACGATCGGGGAGATCGGACGCGGCTTCCAGCAGCAGATGATGCAGTTCCAGGACGAGCGGCTGATCGCCTGCATCAGCGCGAACGCCGCCAGCGAGGCGCTCTGGGAGGCGACGCGGAGGTACTGCGAGGAGCGCGTCCTCTTCGGGAAGCCGCTCAGCAAGATGCAGGTCACCCAGTTCAAGTTCATCGAGATGCTGACCCAGCTCGTCGCCGCCAAGGAGCTCACCTACGCCTGCATCCGCAAGCGCATGCGCGGCGAGGACGCGACGAAGGAGATCTCGATGGCGAAGCTCTTCACCGGCCGCACCTGCCGCACGGTCGCCGACCAGTGCATCCAGCTGCACGGGGGCTTCGGCTACATGAAGGAGAGCCTCGCGGGGCGCGCCTTCGTCGACACGCGCCTGATCTCGATCGGCGGCGGCGCCGACGAGGTGATGATCCACTACCTGGCGAAGATGCTGGGCTTCTGAGCCGTCCGGCCGCTACGCGCGTCGGTCCGGTTCGGCGGCGCCGAGCGCGCGGGCCGCGAGGGCCTTCGCCCAGGCGTAGTCGGGCTTGCCCGTCGGCGCCCGCTGGACGCTCTCGACGAAGACGAAGGCGCGGGGAAGCTTGAAGCGCGCCAGCTCGGCGCCCGCGGCGTCGCGGAGCTCGTCGTCGGTCGCGCGCGCGCCGGGGCGGAGCGCCACCACGGCCGTCACCTGCTCGCCCCAGCGCGCGCTCGGCGTTCCGACCACGAGCGTGTCGTACACGGCGGGATGGCGCTTCAAGGCGCCCTCGACCTCTTCGGCGAAGATCTTCTCGCCGCCGCTGTTGATGCACACCGACTCGCGGCCGAGCACCTTGATGGTCCCGTCGCCGTTCAGGTGGGCGCGGTCGCCGGGGATGGCGCACCGCACGCCGCCGATCGTCGGATACGTGCGCCGGGTCTTCGCCTCGTCGCCGAGGTAGCCGAGCGGGATGTGGCCGCTGCGCGCGAGCCATCCGATGCTGCGGTCGTCGGCGGACAGGCGGCGCGACAGCGCCTCGTCGACGACGAAGGTGTGCTCCCGGTCCATCGTGAAGCCGCCGCCGCTCGTATTGCCGGCCGACATGAAGCTCGCCCCCTGCGCGCCGGTCTCGGAGGCGCCGAAGCCGTCGGCGATCATGATGCCGGGCAGGCGCTCGAGGAGCGCGTGCTTGAGCGCCGCCGAGAAGACGGCGCCGCCCGAGCCGATCACGCGCAGGCACTCGAGGTCGTATGAGCCCGCGTGCAGCTGGTCGAGGAGCGGGCGGGCGAACGCGTCGCCGACGATGGTGAGCGACCCGGCGCGCTCGCGCTCGATCGTCCGCCAGACGTCGTCGGCGTCGAGGCGCCGGATCTCGCGCTGCACGATCACCGTACCGCCCTGGTGGAGCGTCATGAAGGCGGTCCAGTGGCCGGCGCCGTGCATGAAGGGAGGCGCGGGAAGGGTGCGGTTCATCTCTCCCCAGGCGGTGCGCGCTACGACGTCCGCGAGGCTCGTCACGGGCTCCTGGCCGGGGATGCGGCCGCCCATCGCCGAGAAGAAGATGTCGGCCTGCCGCCACAGGACCCCCTTCGGCATGCCGGTCGTGCCCCCGGTGTAGACGATGTAGAGGTCGTCGTCGGTGGTCGCGACGGCGACGGGCTCGGCGGAGCTCGCCGCGAGCGCCTCCTCGTAGTCCCGCGCACCCGGCAGGAGCGGCAGCCCGCTGTCGTCGGCCACCTGGAGCATGAGCGTCATCGGGGGGAGCTTCGGGAGCACGCGCGCCAGCATCGGGGCGAAGCTCGCGTGGTAGACGATCGCGCGGGCCTCCGCGTCGCGCAGCAAGTAGACGAGCTCGTCCTCGACGTAGCGATAGTTGACGTTGAAGGGCACGGCGCGCGCCTTCGCGCAGCCGATCATGGCCTCGAGGTACTCGTGGCCGTTGTAGAGATAGAGCGCGACGTGGTCCTGCCCGGATTCCCACGGCGCCAGGCCGTCGCGCTCGCGGCGGCAGCCGAGTCCGGTCCGCAGGAGGAGGTGCGCGAGGCGGCGGGAGCGATCGCGGAGCTCGCGCCAGGTGAGGCGGTGCGTCGCGGTGACGATCGCGTCGCGCCCGGGAACGGCATCGGCGATGGCTTCGTTCAGGTCGGCGAGCGTGTAGGCCATGAGGAACCAGAACTAGTGAAACGCGGGCGTCCCGGCAATCGCCGGCGGACGCGGGTAGTGTCTCGGTTTGATTCGCATGCGGGGGAGCGATCGGTGGCAGCAAGCAGGCGGGTCGGGAACGGCTTCTACGGGACGGCTCCCCGAAGCCATTCCCGACCCGCCTGCTTGCTGCATCCATTCGAACGAAGCCGGCGACGCCGATCGAGACTCCGTGCATTATCACGAACTGAGACACCAGCCGGACGCGGCCGACGCTGGACAACGGAATTGAAACATGTTTCAAATCCGGCCGCATGGGCTCGCGGCCGCGCCTCGACGTCTCGCGCTTGCGGACCGACGCCGGCGTCCCGAAGGCCCGCCTCGCCGCGAGCCAGCTGCGCCGCCATCGGCGCATCGTGGAGGCCGTGGTCGAGCTGGCGGAGAAGGGCGGCTTCGACGGCGTGCGGCTGCGCGACGTGGCCGAGGTGTCCGAGGTCGCGCTCGGCACGCTCTACAAGTACTTCCACAGCAAGGAGGACATCCTCCTCTTCGCGCTGACCGAGGAGCTCGAGAAGCTCGAGCACACGATGGCCGCGCATCCCGTCGACGGGAAGTCCGGGCTGGCGCGGGTGACGCGCTTCTTCGAGCGGGCGACGCGCGGCATGACGTACCGGCCGCAGTTCGCGCGCGCGATGCTGCGCGCGATGGCGTCGGGCGACGTGCACGTCGCGTCGAAGGTGGCCGGATTCCATTCGCGGATGACGCGGCTCATCGTGGCGGCGCTCCGGGGCACACCCGTGGATCTCAGCCGCGACCTCTCGTCGGTGAGCAGCACCGAGCGCGAGCGGCAGGTGGCCTTCATGCTGCAGAACGTGTGGTTCGCGTCGCTGGTCGGATGGGCCGGCGGTTTGCACCCCGTGCGGGACGTTTCCGACCGCGTGCGGATCGCCGCCGCGCTCATGCACGCCAACTCCATCGAGGACTGAACGCATGGCAGAGACGACGTCGACGCGCCTGACCGCGGCGCACGTGCTCGAGTATCCCTATCGCCGCTCCGTCGGACCGGTGCTGGGCGCCTTCTTCACGGGCTTGACCGAGCGTCGCCTGGTCGGAGTGCGCGCCCGCGACGGCCGCGTCCTGGTGCCGCCCGTGGAGTACGACCCGGAGAGCGGCGAGGCGATCGGCGAGATGGTCGAGGTCGGACCCGGCGGCGTCGTCACGACGTGGGCGTGGGTGGAGAAGCCGCGCCCGAAGCATCCGCTCGATCGACCGTTCGCGTGGGCGCTCGTCCGGCTCGACGGCGCCGGCAGCGCCATGCTCCACGCCGTCGACGCGGGGAGCGCTGCCGGAATGCGGACGGGCATGCGGGTGCGGCCGCGCTGGAAGGCCGAGCCCGAAGGGAACATCCATGACATCGTGTGCTTCGAGCCGGAGGCTCGCGGAACGGACCCGGAGACCCCATGAGCGAGATCACCAGCATCACGACGCCGATCCGCCTCGACTACACGTACACCGCCGGACACGCGACGCAGCGCTTCCTGCTCGGCATGGCGGAAGGGCGCATCCTCGGCCAGCGCTGTCCGGAGTGCGCGAAGGTCTACGTGCCGCCGCGCGGCGCGTGCCCGAAGTGCGGCGTGCCGACGACCGACGAGGTCGAGGTGACGGGGAAGGGCACCGTCACGACCTTTTGCATCGTCCGCATCCCGTCCGACGTGCTGTCGGTGCCGCCGCCCTTCACGTGCGCGCACGTGCTGCTCGACGGCGCCGACTTGCCGTTCTTCGCGCTCATCCAGGAGTGCGAGTTCGACAAGGTGCGCATGGGCATGCGCGTCGAAGCGGTGTGGGCGCCGAAGGCGGAGCTGGCCGCGACCTTCGAGAGCATCCGCTACTTCCGGCCGATCGCCGAGCCCGACGCGCCGTACGAGAGCTACAAGGAGCACCTCTGATGCCGTTGCGCGATGTGGCGATCGTGGGATTCGCGCAGTCGGCGAGCGTGCGGCGCGAGAGCTCGAAGAACGAGGTCGAGATGTTGATGCCGGTCCTGCGGGAGGCGAAACGGCAGGCGGGCCTGCGCGGGTCGGACATCGGCGTCACCGTGTCCGGAAGCTGCGACTACCTCGCCGGACAGCCGTTCGCCTTCGTGAGCGCGCTCGACGCGGTCGGTGCCTGGCCGCCGATCGTGGAGTCGCACGTGGAGATGGACGGCGCGTGGGCCCTCTACGAGGCCTGGGTGAAGCTGCAGACGGGCGAGGCGGACGCGGCGCTCGTCTACGCCTTCGGGAAGTCCTCGATGGGCGACCTCCCCGAGGTGCTGACGATCCAGCTCGATCCGTACACGACGGCGCCGCTCTGGCCCGACGCGGTCTCGCTCGCGGCGCTCCAGGCGCGGGCGTATCTCGAGAAGACCGGCACGAGCGAGCGGGACCTCGCCGCGGTGGCCGTCCGGAGCCGGCGCGCCGCCGCGGCGAACCCCATGGCGCAGGTGCGGGCGTCGGCCGACGTCGACGCGCTGCTCGCGACGCCGTATCTGGCCTCGCCGCTCCGCACCCACGACTGTCCGCCCATCTCCGACGGCTGCGCCGCGATCGTGCTCGCCTGCGGCGCCGCCGTGAAGAAGAGCGCGGCGACGCCGGTCTGGATCCGCGGCATCGACCATCGCATCGAGGCGCATGCGCTCGGTGTCCGCGACCTCGCGGCATCGCCGTCGACGAGGCTCGCCGGCGAGAAGGCGGGCGTCGGCACGGGGCGGATCGACCTCGCCGAGCTGCACGCGCCCTTCACGCACCAGGAGCTGATCCTGCGCGCGGCGCTCGGCCTCGGCGCGGACGTGGACGTGAACCCGTCGGGGGGCGCGCTCGCCGCGAATCCGATGATGGTGGCGGGACTGCTCCGCATCGGCGAGGCGGCGGCGCGTCTCGCCGGGGGCGCCGGGAGGCGGGCCGTCGCGCATGCGACCTCCGGGCCGTGCCTCCAGCAGAATCTCGTCTGCGTCCTGGAGCGGGACTAATGGCAGAGCGTTGCGCCGTCATCGGCATCGGTCAGACGAAGCACGACGTGAAGCGCACCGACGTGTCGCTTCCCGGACTCCTGCGCGAGGCGGTCGATCGCGCCTTCGCCGACGCGGGCGTCGGCTGGCGCGACATCGACGCGGTCGTGATCGGCAAGGCGCCCGACATGTTCGAGGGCACGATGATGCCCGAGCTCTACCTCGCCGACGCGCTCGGCGCGGCGGGGAAGCCGATGCTGCGCGTACACACGGCGGGCAGCGTCGGCGGCTCGACCGCGATCGTCGCGGCGCAGCTCGTCCAGGCGGGCATCCACGAGCGCGTGCTGACGGTCGCCTACGAGAAGCAGAGCGAAGGAAACGCGATGTGGGCGCTCACCGTGCGCATCCCGTTCCAGCAGGCGATCGTCGCGGGGGCGGGCGGGTACTTCGCCCCGCTCATCCGCGCCTACATGCGACGCTCGGGGGCGCCCGAGGACACGGGCGTCCGGGTGGCCCTCAAGGACCGGCAGAACGCGCCGAAGAACCCGTACTCGCACCTGGTCTTCCCCGACGTCACCTACGAGATGATCGAAGGGTCGCCCATGCTCTGGGATCCGATCCGCTACATGGAGACGTGCCCGTCGTCGGACGGCGCTTGCGCGATGGTGCTCGCGAGCGACGCGGCAGCGAAGAAGGCCAGGCACGCGCCGGCGTGGGTGCACGGCACCGCCATGCGGAGCGAACCGACGATGTTCGCCGGCCGCGATCTCGTGAATCCGCGCGCCGGCCGCGATTGCGCCGCCGAGCTCTACCGGAAGGCGGGCATCGCCAATCCCCGCAAGGAGCTCGACTGCGCCGAGGTCTACGTGCCGTTCAGCTGGTTCGAGCCGATGTGGATGGAGAACCTCGGGTTCGCGCCCGAGGGCGAGGGCTGGAAGATGACGCAGGAGGGCGCAACCGCGCTCGGCGGCGACATGCCGATCAACGCGTCGGGCGGCGTGCTCTCGTCGAACCCGATCGGCGCCTCGGGCATGATCCGGTTCGCCGAGGCGGCGCTGCAGGTGCGCGGACTCGCCGGGGAGCATCAGGTGCCAGGCGCCAAACGCGCGCTCGGCCACGCCTACGGCGGCGGCTCGCAGTTCTTCGCGATGTGGATCGTCGGGAGCGCGCGGCCGTGAGGTTCTGGCAGTCCGTGGCGTTCGCGGCGCCCGACGAGGTGCTCGAACTCGCGCGGATCGCGGAGCGGGTCGGCTTCCACGGCGTCTTCTGCTCCGAGCACGTCTTCTTCCCGGAGCGGCTCGCTTCCAAGTACCCGTACTCGCCGGACGGCGCCCCGCTCTTCACCGCCGAGACGCCGTGGCTCGATCCGTGGGTGCAGATCGCGGCGATGGCGGCCGTGACCCGCACCCTGAGATTCGTGACGGGCGTGTACATCCTGCCGCTCCGCCACCCGCTCGAGGTGGCGAAGACGGTGGCGAGCGTGGCGCTGCTCTCGGGGGATCGGGTCGGGCTCGGCGTCGGCGCCGGCTGGATGCGGGAGGAGTTCGACGTTCTCGGCCGCGCATTCGCGGGACGCGGCAAGCGCATGGACGAGCAGATCGCCATCCTCAGAAAGGTGTGGGCGGGCGGCATGGTCGAGCACCACGGGGCGCACTACGCCTTCCCGCGCCTGCAGCTGTCGCCGGCGCCGCGGACGGCGCCGCCGATCCTGATCGGCGGGCAGAGCGAGGCGGCGTTCAAGCGCGCGGCGCGCCTCGGCGACGGCTGGGTCGGCTCGGGACACGCGCCGGAGCAGGTGCTGGAGGTGATGCGGCGGTTGCAGGAGCTCCGGCGCGAGGCCGGCCGCGAGCGCGCGCCCTTCGACGCCATCCTGGTCCTGAGCGCGCCGGCCGGGCTCGACGATCTGCGGCGCTTCGAGGACGCGGGCGTTACGTCGCTGGTGAGCTGGCCGCTCACGTTCACCCTCGGTCCCCAGGCGACCATGGACGAGAAGCGACGCTACCTCGAGACCTACGCGAACGACGTGATCGCCAAGATCGGATGAGCCGGGCGCACGGCGCGCCCGCCCCTCCGAGCGGGCTGGAAGGAGAAGGAGCCCTCGTGAAGATTCGTCGCAGTGACACGTTCGGCGGCAGCCGGTCGGTCGGGTGAGCCGCGTCATGTCGGAGCCCGCGCTGATCTACGAGAAGGAGGGGCACGTCGCGACCCTCACGATGAACCGGCCCGAGGTGCGCAACGCCTTGAACGCCGAGATGCTCTGCCGCCTCGCCGATGCGTGGCAGGACGTCAACGACGACCCCCGGATCCGCGTCGCCATCCTGACGGGAGCGGGGGAGCAGGCGTTCTGCGCCGGCGCGGACCTCGACCGGCTCGTCCGGATGATGCAGGGGCAGCGCCCGCCCGAGACCGACTACGACCGGCGGATCATCGCGGACGTGCCCATCATCTACAAAGGACTGTTGCGGAACTACGAGGTCTTCAAGCCCATCGTCGCGGCCGTGAAGGGGTTCTGCGTCGCCGGCGGCAGCGAGATCCTGCAGACCACGGACATCCGGATCGCCGCCGACGACGCCCGGTTCGCGATCGCCGAGGTGAAACACGGGCTCTTTCCGATGGGCGGATCGACCGTGCGCCTCGCGCGACAGGTTCCGTTCTGTCACGCCATGGAGATCCTCCTGATGGGCGAGCAGTTCTCGGCGGCCGACGCGCTTCGCATCGGGCTCGTGAACCGCGTCGTCCCGGCGGGCGAGGTGATGGCCGAGGCGCGGCGCTCGGCCGAGGTCATCGCGCGCAACGGCCCGCTCGCCGTACAGGCCGTGAAGCGCTCCGTCCTCGCGGGGCTCGGCCGACCGACGGCCGAGGCCCTCGATCTGGAGCAGCAGCTCGGGATACCCGTGTCGATGTCGCAGGACGCCAAAGAGGGGACGCGCGCCTTCAAGGAGAAGCGCCCCCCCGTCTTCCAAGGAACGTGATGAAGATCCATCTCGGTCTGCTCCAGGAGCTCGTCGCCGAGCTGCTTCCCGACCACGAAGCGATCGTCGCCAGGGAGCGCGTGCTCACGCACCGCGATCTCGCCGAGCGCAGTCGGCGTTTCGCGCGCGCGCTCGCCGCCCGCGGTCTCGGCTGCCGGAAGGAACGTGCGGCGCTTTCGCCCTGGGAGTCCGGCCACGATCACGTCGCCGTCTACCTCTACAACTGCCCCGAGTACCTCGAGGCGATGTACGGCAGCTACAAGGCGCGCGCGGCGGCGGTGAACATCAACTACCGCTACAAGGCCGACGAGCTGCACTACCTGCTCGACAACTCGCGCGCGCGCGCGATCGTGTACCACGCCGTGTTCGCACCGCTGCTCGCCGAGGTGCGCGACCGGCTGCCGGCGCTCGAGCACCTCTTTCAGATTCCCGACGAGTCCGGGAACGCGCTCCTGCCGGGCGCGGTCGACTACGAAGCGGCGCTCGCCGCGGAGCCGGCGACGATGCTGGACCTGCCGTTCAGTCCGGACGACCTGTACGTGCTTTACACCGGCGGTACGACCGGCATCCCGAAGGGGGTGCTCTGGCGTCACGAGGACGTGTTCTTCAACGGGCTCGGCGGCAATCTTCCGCACTTCGGTCGCCTCGACACCGAGGAGAAGCTCCGTAGCCACATCACGATGGGGATCGGCGGGCGGGCGCTCATCTGCCTGCCGTTCATGCACGGCGCGGGACAGTGGAACGCGTTCAATGCGTTCCACCGCGGCGGCGCGATCGTACTCCCCGACGAGACGAAGCGGCTCGATGCGCACGCGGTCTGGCGCGCGGTCGCGCGGTACGGGTGCGATCAGATCGGCATCGTCGGGGACGCCTTCGCGCGGCCGCTCATCACGGCGCAACGCGAGGGCGCGTACGATCTCTCGTCGCTGCGCGTGCTGGTGAGCACGGCAGCGGTCTTGTCGCCCACGGTGAAGCAGGAGCTGCTGGCCGAGCTGCCGCCCGTCATGGTGATCGAGAGCATCGGGGCGTCCGAGCTCGGCATGCAGGCGATGGCCAACGACACCGAGTCGGGCCAGAAGGGCGTTCCGGCCTACCAGCTCCGCGAGAGCACGGTGCTCCTGAAGCAGGATCGGAGCGGCGAGCTCGCGCCCGGGACCGACGAGACCGGCTGGATCACGAGCACCGGCGATCTTTGCCTCGGGTATCTGGGCGACGAGGAGAAGACGCGCGCCACCTTTCAGATCATCGACGGCAAGCGTTACGCGATCGGCGGAGACCGCGGGCGCTTCCTGCCCGACGGACGGGTGCTCTTTCTCGGGCGCGACTCCTCGTGCATCAACAGCGGCGGGGAGAAGATCTACGCCGAGGAGGTCGAGCGCATCGTGAAGAGCCACCCGGCGGTGTACGATGCGCTCGTGGTCGGCATCCCGAACGAGCGCTGGGGGCAGCAGGTGACCGCCGTCATGGCGCTCGTGCCCGGCCACGCCGCGCCGACGCTCGAGGAGCTGCGGGCGCATTGCGCGCCCCACCTCGCGGACTACAAGCTCCCGAAGGGCCTCGTGATCGTTCCCGAGGTGGGGCGGGCGCCGAACGGCAAGCCGGATTACGAGTCGGCGAAACGCGCCGCGCTCGCCGCCGGCTGATCCCATGGCGAGACGTCGGCGGACCCGCTAGGGTCCGGCCGCCCCGGCGGGGGACGACTCCAGGAGGAGGCCGACGTGACCACCATCGACCCGGCGACGCTCGACGTCGCGAGCCCCGAGCACTACGAGCGGCACGGGTATCCCCATGCCGAGTGGACGTGGATGCGACGCCACGACCCGGTCTTCTGGTACGAGCGCGCCAACGTCGATCCGTTCTGGGCGATCACGAAGCACGCCGACATCGTCACGCTCGGCAAGCAGCCCGAGCGCTTCCTGAACGCACCGCGGATGGCCGTGTTCACGCACGATCTGCCGCCGCCGGAGGAAGGGACGTCCCGGCACCTCCTGAACATGGACCCTCCCGACCACGGCAAGTATCGCAAGGTCACGAGCCACTGGTTCACGCCCCGCGCCGTTCGCGGCATGGACGCCAAGGTCGCCCGCGTCACGCGCGAGGTCCTCGACGCGGCCGCCGGGGTCGACGAGCCCGATTTCGTGCGGGACGTCTCGGCGAAGATCACCATCGCGGTCATCGCCGAGATGCTCGGCGTGCCGCGCGTCGACTGGGACAAGCTCTTCCGGTGGACCAACGAGATCATCGCGCCGCAGGACCCGGAGTTCCAGCACGGCGCGACGGCGGAGGCCACGATCGAGCAGGCGCGCCTCGAGCTCTTCGGCTACTTCGACGATCTCGCCAAGCGGCGGCGCGCGGCGCCCGCCGACGACATCGTGAGCGTGGTCGCGAACGGCCAGGTGAACGGGGCGGCGCTGCCGCCCGTCGAGCTGCTGTCGTATTTCTTCCTCCTGGTCGTCGCCGGCAACGAGACGACGCGCAACGCCATGACCGGGGGCATGCTGGCGCTTCTCGAGCACCCCGAGGAATGGCGCAAGCTGCGGGCGGACGCGCGGCTGGTCGATCGCGCCGTCGAGGAGATCGTGCGCTGGACGACGCCCGTCATCCAGTTCTGCCGGACCGCGACCGAGGACTACGCGCTCCGCGGCAAGACGATCCGCAAGGGGCAGGCGGTGTGCCTCTTCTACGCGTCGGGCAACCGGGACGAGGAGGTGTTCCCCGATCCGTTCGTGTTCCGCGTCGATCGCGATCCGAACCCGCACGTCGGTTTCGGGATGGGGGAGCACGTCTGCCTCGGAGCGCACCTCGCGCGGCTCGAGCTCCGGCACGCGTTCGCGCAGCTGCGCGAACGGCTCGTGCGCTGTGAGGCGCGCGGCCGGATCGAACGGGTCCGCTCGAGCTTCGTCGGCGGGATCAAGCGGGCCCCGATGCGCTGGGAGATCGCCCCCGCCGCGGCGTAGCGACGGCGGGTCGTTCGCCGCCTCCGCCGCCGGGTGTCACAGGACTGCACGATGCCGTGACGGCGCGACGCGCGCACGGCCGGGATCCGCGCCCGCCGGCCGTTCGCAACGCCGCGATTCCACGCCGCTTCACCCGTGGATTCCAGGGCGGACGCCATGGGCTCCCCTAGGGATTCCGCGGCACGGCGCGTGCTTGGTGGTCCGCGTCGGATGGCGCCGAGTCCGAGCGCTTGCCGGCCCGGATGGGTTCCTGTACCGGGTCGGGACGGGTTGTCGCCGCGGCGGCGGCGGAAGCGGGGTGGTGGTGGGTCAGCCGAGCCGAGTTCTTCGCGTCTCCTCCACACGATCGATGAGTGAGACTTGCGTGCGCAAGGACCTCGGCGTCCGCGCGAAGAACCGTGACGATCGCCGGTTTTGTACTGCGCAGCTGGGGGTCGCGGCGCGTGCGGCGAGCGAGCAGGGGCGCGAAAAGCCTGGGCTTCGCGATGGCGCCCGCCGTGCGGCGCGCTTTCTGCATCCGCTACCGTTCCGTGACCGCACCGCCACGAGTCCGCGTTCCGAATCCTCTCCGCCGCCGGTCGCGATTTCGCCGCGAGGGGGATTCGTCATGCACGCTCGGTTCGCGCTGATCGCCGGCGCGCTCGTCGTCGCGCTGCTGATCGTGGGCCCCGCTCCCGGAGTCGAGGCGGCGATGTCGACGCCGACCGCGAGCGCGGCCGCCACGTCGGCCAGCGGTATCCGCGTGTCGTGGCTGGACGCCAACGCGGACGTCGGGAGCTTCTACCTCGAGCGGAGCCTGAAGAAGACGAGCGGGTTTCGGAGGATCGCGATCCTCCCCGGGAATACGCGGACCTACCAGGACGGCGGCCTGCTGGCGGCGACCACGTACTACTACCGCGTGCGCGCCAAGACGGGATCGAGATACTCGCGCCGCTCGGCGGTCGTGAGCGCGACCACGGATCTCGCGAGCGCGGCGACCGCGACCCGGACCGCGACGCCGCGACCGACGACCACCGCCCTGCCGACGGCGAGCGCCACCCGCACGGCGACGTCCGTGCCGACCGCGACCCGGACCGCGACGCCGATCGCGACCGTGACGCAGACGCCGGCGCGCACGGCGACCAGCGCGCCGACCGCGACGCGCACCGCCACGCCGACGCCGACGCGCACTGCGACGCGCACCGCGACGCCGACGCGCACCGCGACGCCGACGCCCGTTTCGACGCAGACGCCGGCGCGCACGGCGACCGCTGCGCCGACCGCGACGCGCAGCGCGACGCCGACGCCGACCCGCACCGCGACCCCGGCGCCGACCGCGACCGCGGCCTTCGATCCGCTGCTCGTCGGCTTTCTTCCCGGCGTCGGGGCGGCGATGGATGTCGCGGTGAGCGGCGCGACCGCGTATGTCGCGTCGGATGCGTTCGCGCTGACGAGCATCGACGTGGCCACGCCGGGGGCGCCCGTGGTCGATGCGACCTCCGACGTGCCCCTGGCGGGCGCGCACGTCGCGGTCGCCGGCAGCCGCGCGATCGTCACCACCGTCGAGGCGGGGCTCGCGCACGTGCGCGTCCTCGACCTTTCGACGGGCGTCCGCATGGTGGGCGACCTCGCTACGACCGCGCCGTCGATCCTCGACGTCGCCGTGAACCCCGCGGGCACCGTTGCCGTGATCGCCCTCGGCGCGAGCGGGGTCTGGGTCGTCGATCTCGCGAATCCCGCCGCGCCCGTCCGGCGCGGCACGTTCGACACGGCGGGCGTCGCCTTCGCCGTGGCGCTGAACGGCACGGGATCGCTCGCCTACGTCGCGGACGGCAGCGGCGGCCTCAAGATCCTGAGTCTCGCGAACCCGAGCGCGCCGGCGCAGGTCGCGAGCCTCGCGGTGAGCGGCATCCAGCGCGACGTCGCGCTCCAGGGCGCCGTCGTCTATCTCGCGGACCAGATGGGGCGCCTCGTGACGGTGGACGTCGCGAATCCGAGCGCGCCGGTGCAGCTCGGAGCGCTGGCGCTCGGGCGGTACGTCTTCAATGTGGCCGTGGAGGGAACGCGGGCGGTCCTCCACAGCGCGGATTCGGTCGCGTACCTCGACGCGGTCGACGTCACCTCGCCGACCGATCCCGCGAGCCTCGGGAGCGTCGCGGTCGACGCGGCGGGCGGCATCAAGGGGGTCGCGCTCGGCGGCGGCCGGGCGTACGTGGCCAACGGCGGCGCCGGTCTCAAGATCTACGACCTCGGGGCCGTCCCGGCGATCCGAGGGACCATGAAGGACGCGTTCACCGCGACGCGCGTCGCCGCCACCGATACGCTCGCGGTGCTGACCGGAGCGCACCTCGCGAGCAACACGGCGCGGCTGCAGGTGATCGACACGGAGAATCCGACGCTGCCGGTCGTACTCGGCGAGTTGCCCACCACGGTGACTCCCGCGGGCATCCTCGACGTCGCCGTGAATCACGCGGGGAGCCTCGCGGTGACGGCGATGGGCGCGAGCGGGATTTGGGTCGTCGATCTCCGCGACCCGACGACGCCGGTGCGGATCGGCACCTTCGATACGACGGGGACGGCGTTCGCGGTCGCGTTCGACGCGAGCGGCGGCGTCGTCTACGTGGCGGACGGCGGCGGCGGCCTCAAGGTCGTGAGCCTGGCGACGCCGAACGCCCCCGCGCAGGTGGGGAGCCTCGCGGTGAGCGGCATCCAGCGCGACGTCGCGGTGCAGGGAGGCGTCGCGTATCTCGCCGATCAGATGGGACGCCTCGTGACGATCGACGTCGCCGCACCGGCGGCGCCCCATCAGCTCGGCGCCGTCACGCTCGGTCGCTATGCGTACGGCGTCGCGGTCGAGGGCGGTCGGGTCGTGATGTCCTCCGCGGACTCGACGGCGTACCTCGACGTCATCGACGTCGGCGTGCCCGCCGCGCCCGTCGTGCTCGGCAGCGTGGCCGTCGACGCGGCGGGAGGCATCAAGGGGCTCGCGCTCGCGGGCGGCCGCGCGTTCGTCGCGAACGCGGGCCAGCGCGTCCGCGTGTACGGCCTCGCGACGCCGAGCGCCCCGACCCAGCTCGGCAGCGGGTACACGGTCGGCGCCGCGAACGACGTCGCCCCGGGCAGCGGCGCCGCGTTCGTCGCGGACGCGGCCGCGGGCATCGCGATCGTCGATCTCTACGCCAACTGAGCGTGGATCGACGCCGACGCCGGTCGCGGGCGCCGCGCCGGCGCCCGCGCCGGGGCCCGATCGATCAGATTTCTCGCGGAGTTCCGCGGGGGATCCCTGAGAAACTTTCTTGCGACACAGCGGGCGCGCTGCTAAACGCCAGGGCACGGCGCTGGCCGCACGAGATGGACGTGCGGTCGCGTCCGGCCCACCCAACCCGTCGCAAGGAGGCATCATGCGCATCAAAGGGATCCTCTCCATCGGTCTTCTCCTCGTCGTCGCTCTGGGATTCGCGTGGGTTCCGGAAGCCCGCGGCTTCGGCTGCCAGGCGAGCGGCTCGCTGCCGATCTTCCCGAGCGACGGGACGGATTGCCCGAACGCGCTGCACCTGAACGACGAGATCGACATCCTCGTGACCGCGACCAACAGTTCCTCGTCGGTTCCGCCCGGTACGAACGTGCCCGCGAAGCTCGCGAACGTCTGCGTCGGGGGGACCAACAACGGCGCCGCGTGTACGCAGTCGACCGACTGCAACAGCCTCGTGTGCGGGGCCGCGGTCGTCTACACGCTCGCGTGCACCGATACAACGTGCGCGGCGGAGCTGCCGGGCGTCCTCACCTTCGTGCCGGTGAACGCGAACGGCTGCGTGAGCAACCATCCCAACGTGGTGAGCTGCTCGCTCAATCTCGACGATCCGACCGGCAACACGGTCGACATCCGGGTGGACGCGAGCGGCGTCCCGCTCGCGGCGGGGGCGCTCAATTTCCCGATCGCGACGATTCGCGCCAAGGCGACCGCGGAAGTGCCGTTCTCGATGGCAAATCCCTGCGGGCAGTTCGGCACGCGCGCCGACACGTCGGGCAATTCGATCGTGACGACCGACGCGAATTGCAGCGCGGTCGCGACCGGCGGCGCGCAGGGCAGCAGCAACCTCTTCCTGCCGCAGCCGACGGCGACGCCGACGCCGACCGCCACGGTCACGGCCACGCCGACGCCGACGGCGACCGAGACGCCGACCCCGACCCCGACGGCCACGGAGACCGCGACCCCGACCGTGACCGTGACCCCGACGCCGACCCCGACCGCCACGGAGACCGCCACTCCGACCGCGACCGAGACGGCCACGCCGACACCGACGGAGACCGCGACGCCCACGGAGACGCCGACGGCGACGATCACGGTCACGCCGACCGAGACGCCGACCGCGACCCGGACGCAGACGCCGACGCCCACCCCGACCGCCTCGACGCCGCCGCCCGGCCGGCACTACCAGTGCTACGAGGTGCACCAGGGGCCGCAGAACCGCCGGCAGGTGACGCTCGCGGATCTCTTCAGTGACGGGACGGTCACGGTGGGGCGCGCCAAGCGGATCTGCAATCCGGCGGACAAGCGGGACGAGGATCCCGACGCGCCGAGCGACGTCAACCACTTGCTGAGCTACGAGATCTCGCAGGCGGGCTTCGTCCCGGTGAAGGGCCTCCACGTCGTGAACCAGTTCCAGGACGCGGTGATCACCCTCGCGCGTCCGGACTACATGATGGTGCCGTCGGCGAAGGATCTGACCGCGACGCCGCCGTTGCTGCCGCCCGCGATCAACCACTTCAAGTGCTACACGATCGAGCGCTCGCGGTTCCGCGCCTCGGACATCAAGGTGGATGATCAGTTCGGCACCTTGAACGTCGACATCAAGCGTCCGGTGCGCTTCTGCGCGGCGGCCGACAAGAACGGGGAGGGCATCGTCGACCCGTCGGCCAACCTGACCTGCTACCACGTGCGCCAGGCGTCCGGACCGCGGTTCCGCGGCCCGGCGGGAGGCATCTTCACGACGAACCAGTTCGGCTCGGCGGCGTTCAGGGTGTTCGGTCCGCGCGAGCTCTGCGTTCCGACGCAGATCCTGAACCCGACCCCCTAGGCGGCGCGCAACCGTGAGGCACGACGGTCCGGGGCACGCGGTGCTCCGGACCGTCGTCGTTGCGGGTCGCGGGGTACGCCCCAGGGAAGCTCTGCACAGATCCCGCCCGGCTGCGAAGGCCGATCCATCCGCGAGCGACGGCGGCGCGGAGCGCTCGGCGGATCATCCGGAGACGCCGTCGCGCTCCGCGCCTTGCGCTCTCGGCGGCTCGACCTTCTCGCTCGGACGCGATCGGTGCAGTAGTACTAGGGCATCACGGTGAAGCCGTCGGTGATCGGGCGGTGCGCCGCGAACCAGGGGGCGAGCTTCCGCGTCACCTCCTCGGTCGTCCAGTGGTCCTCGGTGGAGAACGAGGGCTCGAGCTTCGGCGCGCGGACGAGCGTGATGTCGCGGCCGTAGACGACGAGCACGTGGCCGGAGACGTTGGCGGCGTCCGGGGAGGCGAGGAATCCGACGAGCGGCGCCACGTGTTCCGGGGCGTAGTAGTCGAAGCCCGTCTCGGGCTTCGCGAACATCGCGGCCAGCGTGCCGGAGTCGTTCATGCGGGTGCGGGCGCGCGGCATGATGGCGTTGGCCGTGATCCCGTACTTCTCGAGCACCTGGGCCGCCGACATGGTCATGGCGACGATGCCGGCCTTGGCGGCGGCGTAGTTCGGCTGTCCGGCCGAGCCGAAGATGAACGCCTCGGAGGAGGTGTTGATGATGCGGCCGTACACCGCGCCGCCGGTTTCCTTGGCGTGGTTCCGCCAGTACTCGCTCGCGAAGCGCATCCCGCAGAAGTGCCCCTTCAGGTGCACGCGGATCACGCTGTCGAACTCGTCCTCGCTCATGTTGAAGATCATGCGGTCGCGGCAGAAGCCGGCGTTGTTGACCAGGATGTTGAGGTCGCCGAATGCCTCGATGGCGGTGCCGATCATGGCCTTCGAGTCGTTCCAGACGGCGACGTCCCCGAAGTGCGGGACGGCCTCGCCGCCGAGCGCCTTGATTTCGTCGACGACCGCGCGGGCGGGGCCCTCGTCGCGGCCGGAGCCGTCGCCCGCGGTGCCGAGGTCGTTGACGACGACGCGCGCGCCGAGGCGTGCCAGCTCCAGCGCTTCGACGCGGCCGAGGCCGCGCGCGGCGCCGGTGACCACGGCGACCTTGCCTTCGAGGGGAGTGCTCGTGGATGGGCTCATGTCAGAGGCGCTCCAGGATGGTGCCCGTCCCGATGGACGAGCCGCAGCACATGCTGATGTAGGCGGTGGTCTTGTCGCGGCGCTCGAGCTCGTGGAGCGCGGTGACCAGCAGGCGGCAGCCGGTCGCGCCGACCGGGTGGCCGAGGGCGATCGCGCCGCCGTTCACGTTCAGCTTGTCCATGTCGGCGCCGAAGACCTTGACCCAGGACAGCACGACGGCCGCGAACGCCTCGTTGATCTCGTAGAGGTCGATGTCGGAGAGCTTCATGCCCCACTTCTTCATCATGCGCTCGGTCGCGTCGATCGGCCCGTCGAGGAGGTAGTAGGGATCGCTGCCGACCACGACCTCGTGGAGGATGCGGGCGCGCGGCTTCAGGCCGAGCTGCGTGGCGCGCTCGGCGCTCATCCACAGGATGGCCGAGGCGCCGTCCGAGATCTGGGAGGCGCTGCCCGCCGTGTGGACGCCGCCTTCGACGAGGGTCGGGAGGGACGCCAGGCCCTCGGCCGTGCTGGCGCGGATGCCCTGGTCGGCGACGATGGTGCGCGTGGCGCCGGTCGGCGTCCCGTCGTCGTTCAGGACGGGGGCCTCGATCGGCAGGATCTCGCGCGTGAAGCGCCCCTCCTCGGTCGCCCGCATCGCCAGCTGCTGCGAGCGGAGGGCGAGCGCGTCGCATTCCGCGCGCGTGATCCCGCGCTTCTTGGCGATGCGCTCGGCGGATTGGAACTGGTCGAGCGTCGAGTCCCACGGCCAATCGGCGGGTTGGAAGAAGCCAGGGCCGTGCATGACGTTGGCGCCGAGGCCGACGTGGCTCATGACCTCGACCCCGCAGGCGATGCCGACGTCGATGTCGCCCGAGCGTACGAGCGCGTGCACGAGGTTGTTCGCCTGCTGACTCGATCCGCACTGGGTGTCGACGGTCGTGCCGGCGACGTTGTACTGCTTGCCGCGCGTCAGCCAGGCGTTGCGGGCGACGTTGTTGGACTGCTCGCCCGCCTGGGTCACGCAGCCGCCGATGATTTGCTCGACCTCGGCGGGGTCGATCCCGGCGCGCTCGACGACGGCCTCCTGGACCTTGGCCAGGAGATGCGTGGCGTGGAACGCGGAGAGGGCGCCCTTCGATCCGAACTTGCCCTTGCCGATCGGGGTCCGCAGCGCTTCGACGATGACGGCTTCTCGCATGGTGGTGCTCACTCCTTCCCGAGGATCATGGCGCTCGTGGGAACGCCGACGCCGGCGGTCACCAGCACGTGGTCGTTCTTCTTCGGCTGGTTGACCGACGTGCCGCGGACGAGGCGCACGCCTTCGTTCACGCCGTTCATGCCGTGGATGTACGCCTCGCTGAGCTGGCCGCCGTGGGTATTGGTGGGCAGGCGTCCCTCCCGGCGCAGCGTGCCGCCCTTGAGGAAGTCCTTGGCCTCGCCGCGGCCGCACAAGCCGAACGACTCGATCTGCCAGAGCACGATCGACGTGAAGGCGTCGTAGATGACGGCGGCGTCGAGGTCCTGCGGTCCGAGTCCGGACTGCGCGTAGATCTGCTTGGCCACGAGGTCCATCTCGGGCAGGCAGGAGATGCTCGGCCGATAGAAGCTCGTCATCGACTCCTGGTCGGCGCCGGCGGCCTGCGCCACGCCCCGGACGATCGCCGGCTTCTGCTTCAGGTCCCGGGCGCGCTCGACGCTGGTCACGATCGCGGCGCAGGCGCCGTCGGTCTCCTGGCAGCAGTCGTAGAGGCGGAGCGGCTCCGCGATCCAGCGCGCCTCGTAGTACTCCTGCTTCGAAAGCGGGCGCTGATAAAAGAAGGCGGCGGGGTTGGTGACGGCGTGCTCGCGCGTCGCGATCGCGACCTCGGCGAGGTCGTCGGCGGTCGCGCCGTACTCGTGCATGTAGCGCTGCGTGAACATCGCGACCCAACTCGCCGGCGTCATCAGCCCGTAGGGCATGTACCAGCTCCAGTGGATCAGGTCGGAGGTGGCCACGCCCTCGGCGACGCCGGCGCTGTAACGCTGGCCGGAGCGGCCATTCAGGCCGCGATAGCAGACGACCACGTCGGCGACGCCGGTCGCGACCGCCATGACCGCATGCTGCACGACGCCGATCGCCGCGCCGCCGCCGTGCGGAATGCGGTTGAAGAAGGTGAGGTCGCCGATGCCGACGGCGCGAGCCGCCTCGATTTCGTCGGTCGTGTCGAGCGTGAAGGTCGTCATGCCGTCGACGTCCGACGGCGTGAGGCCGCAATCGTCGAGCGCGGCTTTGATCGCCTCCGCCGTGAGCTGCAGCTCCGAGCGGCCGGAGTTCTTGGAGAACTCCGTCTGGCCGATGCCGACGATGGCGGCTTCGTTGGTGAGCGTGGTCGGCATGTGGTCAGTCCTTCGCGCGCGGCAGCGCCACGACAACCGTGCCGGTCACGTGGTCGCCCCAGGAGTTGCGGCCGGCGACGTCGACGTCGACCGTGCCGGCGGCGGCGTCCTTCTTCTTCACGACGCCCGTGATCTTCATGGTGTCGCCGGGAAGGTTCGGCGCTCCGAGCTTGATGGCGACCCGCTTCACGACCGCGTTCGGCCCGGCCCAGTCGGTGACGTAGCGGCCGACGAGCCCGTTGGTCGTGAGGATGTTCATGAAGACGTCCTGCATGCCCCCGGCCTGCGCCGCCGCCTTGTCGTGGTGGAGCGCGGTGAAGTCGCGCGAGGCGAGCGCCCCCGCCACCACGAGGGTCGTCGTGATCGGGATCGGCAGCTCCGGCAGGGTCGTGCCGACACCGACGTCGTCGAAAGCGAGAGTGGTCGTCATGGGAGCTCCGCCGGGCCGCTCGCGGCCAGGTCGCGCCCGAGCCGGACCAGCTGCGGCGTCGCGCCGCCGAGCGCCAGCTCGAGGGATTTCGAATGCAGGAAGTAGCGGTGGATCGGGTAGTCGAGATCGACGCCGATCCCGCCGTGGAGGTGCTGGCAGGCGGCGGCGATGCGGGCGCCGCCGTCGGCGGCCCAGAACTTCGCGACCGCGCACGCGCGTGCGGCCGGCCGGCCTTCGGCGACGTGCTCGACGGCGCGCCACGTCGTCCAGCGCATCGCCTCGAGGTCGATGTAGCAGTCGGCGAGACGATGCTGCACCGCCTGGAAGGAGCCGATCGGCACGCCGAACTGGATGCGCTCGCGGGCGTAGCGCGCCGTCAGGTCGAGCGCGCGCTCCGAGACCCCGAGCTGCGTGGCGCAGATCGCGGCCAGCGTCGACGCGTGGAGGCGCGCCGCGGCGTCGGCCGCGGCGAGCGCGTCGGCGTCGGGAACCGCGGCGCCCGCGAGCGTGACGGTGAAGACCGGCTCGCCGGTCGAGAGCCGGTGCGGCGCGAGACGCACGCCCGCGGCCTGCGGATCGACGAGGAAGACGCGCGTCTCGCCGCCCGCTCGCGCCGGGACGAGGAGGCGGCGCGCGCGATCCGCGCCCGCCACCCAGCGCTTCTCGCCGGTGAGGATCCAGGCGCTCCCGTTGCGCTCGGCGTTCGCGGCGGGAGCCGCCGGGTCGCTCGTGCCCGCGTCGACGAGGGCGACGCCGAACTCCGCGTCGCCGGCCGCGATCGGCGGGAGCCACTCGCGCTGCTGCGCCTCGGTGCCGTCGCGCGCGAGGGCGAGCGCCCCGACGAGGGTCGAGAGGAACGCGCCCGGCGCGGCGACGCGGCCGAGTTCCTGGAGGAGCAGGCACGCCTCGGGGAGGCCGAGCCCCATGCCGCCGTGCGCGGCGGGGACGACGAGGCCGAGGAGTCCCGCATCGGCGAGGGTCGCGACGAGCGCGGGATCGCGCCACGCGCCGTCGCGCTCGAGCTGCTTCAGGCGCTCGACCGTGACCTCCTTCTCGAGGATGCCGCGGGCGAGGTCGCGGACCGCCTTCTGGTCGTCGCTGAGCTCGAAGTCCATCGCGGTCAGCTCCCGGCGGGGCGGAAGAAGGGCAACGTCATGCCGCCGTCGACCGGCGCGACGCTGAGCGCGACGCGCATGCCGATCGTCACGTCGGCGGGCGCGCAGCCGACGACGTTGGAGACGATGCGCGTCCCCTCGTCGAGCTCGATGACGGCGCAGACCAGGGGATAGTCGTAGCCCGGGAACTTCGGGTGGTGCAGGACCGTGTAGCTGTAGACCGTGCCGCCGCCCTTGGCGAACACGTGGTCCCACGCGACCGACTGGCAGGCGCCGCACATCGGGCGCGGCGGATGCCGGAGCACGCCGCAGGCCTTGCAGCGCTGGATCGGCAGGGCCCCTGTGGCGAGCGCGTCCCACCACCAGGCGTTGTCGTGGCCGCGCGGCGGCTTGAGGCGGGTCGGCTTCGCGGGCGCGCCGCCGCTCGTCGCGCTCGGCGCGGCCTGCGGTTGCTGGGCGGGCTTGAACTTCAGCACCCGGAAGAGCATCGAGCCGACCTCGGCGCCGTCCTGGTCGCGGTACACGTCGCGGGTGTTGATGAAGTAGCCGATGCCGAGCGCCGTCGCCTTCTCCTCGGAGATCGACTCGATGACCGTGGTGGCCGTGAGGCGATCGCCCGGACGGAGGTAGCGGACGTAGGTCTGGTCGCAGTTGGTCGCGACCACCGACGTGTAGCCGTAGGAGCTCAGCAGCTCGTGCAGCTCGGTCTGCTTGTTCTTCCGCATCTTGGCCGGGTCGGCCATCTCGATGCCCATGAGCGTCCAGCCCTGCAGCATGGTGGGGGGCGCGACGATGCCGCCGTGGACGGTGCCGGCGGCGGCCGCCGCGTCGATGTACGCCGGGTTCTCGTCGCCCATGGCCTCGCACCAATGGCGGATCATCGACTCGTTGACGGGCTCGGGCGCGGGCGTCGGCGGTCCGGTCTCGACGCCGACGTAGGCCTTGAGCTTCCGTTCGAGCTCCTGCTTGGGGTCGCTGCTCATCGTGTGCTCTCCAAGGGGCCGGGATCAGCGGCGCTGCGCGCGTGGGAGGCCGAGGCCGGCCATGGCGATGATGTCGCGCTGCACTTCGTTCACGCCGCCGCCGAAGGTGAGGGTGGTCGCGCTGCGATACGCGTGCTCCAGCATGCCCCCGAAGAGCGCGCCAGGCTCGCCTTCGGGCACGAGACCCGCGGCGCCGACGATCTCGAGCAGGAGCCGGTAACACTCGACGAAGAACTCCGTGCCCATGACCTTCACGGCCGAGGCCTCCGCCATGGTGGGAACGCCGGCCGTGATCGCCCACGCCGAGCGCCAGTTGAGGAGCTTCAGGGCCTCGAGTTTGGCGTAGGCGCGGGCCAGGTTCTGCTGCACCCACGGGACGTCGAGCATGCGGCCGCCGTCCGGCGACGCGGTCCCGTCGGCCCAGCTCCACACCTCGTCGAGCAGGCGGTCGGCGATGCCGGGCGTCGCGAGGGTGATCCGCTCGTGGTTCAACTGCGAGGTCACGAGGCGCCAGCCCTCGTGTTCGGGGCCGACGCGGTTCGCGATCGGCACCCGCACGCTCTCGTAGTAGGTCGCGTTGGTGCGCTCGCCGCCGAGTGTGTGGATCGGCGTCACCGAGAAGCCCGGCGTGGAGGTCGGAACCAGGATGATCGAGATGCCCTTGTGCTTCGGGGCGTCGGGATCGGTGCGGGCGGCCAGCCAGATGTAGTCGGCGTCCTGCGCGTGGGTGGTGAAGATCTTCTGGCCGTCGATCACGTAGTCGTCGCCGTCGCGGACGGCGCGCGTGGTGAGCGACGCCAGATCGGTGCCGGCGCCGGGCTCCGTGTAGCCGACGCCGAAGTGCAGCTCGCCCTTCAGGATGCGGGGCAGGAGGTCGCGCTTCTGGGCCTGGCTGCCGAACTGCATGATGGTGGGGCCGATCGTGTTGATCGCGATCACCGGCAGCGGCGCGCGCGCGCGGTAGGTCTCGTCCCAGAAGATGAACTGCTCGAGCGGAGTGCGGCCCTGGCCGCCGTACTCCTCCGGCCAGCCGATGCCGAGCCAGCCGTCGGCGCCCATGCGCCGGACCACCTCGCGGTAGACGGGACCTCCGCAGTCCTGGATCTCGGCGTCGAGCGCGGCGCGGAGCTCGGGCGTGAAGAGCGTCTGGTAGTAGTCGCGGATCCGGCGGCGGAGCGCGTGTTGCTCCGGAGTGAAATCGAGATGCATCGCTCGGTGGTCTCGTCGTGCCTGCGCGGCGGGCGCTAAAAATGAAACATGTTCTAAGAAGCGCGCGCACTATGCAGGAATCGGTTCGGCGATGCAACGCGCGCGCGGCAGCGACGCGCGTGGGGTGGTCGGTCGCTGTGCGGCTCCCGGTCGCTGGAGCCCAGCGCCTACTACTCGTCGGCGCCACGACGGGTTGGGCACACGCGAGCTGTCTGTCGCCGCACAGCGACCGACCACCCCACGCGCGTGGCCGGGTGCGCGTGCTCCCCCCGTGTGGGTGCGGTGCGTGCGTCGTCAGTCGTCGGCGCCGGGGGGTGGGGCGGGCGGACGGCCGCGGGGCGGCGGCGGGAGGTGGCGCGGCGGCGGCGTGCGATAGGCCTGCGCCGCGCGCGAGCTCGCGGGCACGGGCACGCGGTTGCCGCGCGCGTACATGCACTGGACGTACGCGGCGTCGTAGCGCTGCTGGATCGACCAGGTGCGGGCGCTGGTCTCGCCGGCGGCGATCGCGCTGCCGCCGAGGAGCCCGACGCCGGCGCCGACCGCGGCGCCCGTGCCCGGGTCGCCGGCGGCGGCGCCGATCGCGGCGCCCGCAGCGGCGCCGACCGCGGTGCCGGCGACGACGCCGGCGGCGGAGCGGTCGTTGGCGCTGCGCGTGTCGGGCGCGACGCGCGCGGCGGCGAACGCCCGGCACTCCTGGTCGTCGTAGTCGAAGGCCTCGAAGGTCTTGGCGCGTCCGGGCATCACCATGACGTTGGGTCCTGGAGGAACGTGGACGCAGGCGGCGAGCGTCAGGACGGGAACGCACGCCAGCAGCGCGCGGCGTCCGCGCGGGCGCCGCGCGCTCATCGGTCGTCTCCCGCGGGCGGCACCTTGATCCAGTCCTCGGGACACTCGGCGACGCGCGGGTAGTAGCCGCGCTTGCTCTCGCAGTAGTACCAGTAGCCCTGCGGCCGCTCGCCGCCCTCGTCGGAGCGCTCGACCCACACCTGCTCCTGGCCCGAAGAGGCGGGCGGGTACGCGGGATACGGGTAGGCCGGATAGGGGTAGGAATACGAGTAGGAGTAGGAGGGGTACGGCCAGTACGGATAGGCGCTCCAGTACGGGTAGGTTCCCCAGCCCCACCACCAGGGGCTCGCGCCGAAGTAGACGGTGCCGCCGCCGTGGTCGTGCCAGCCGTGGTGGCCGTGGCCGCCGTACCAGCCACCGCCGCCGTGCCGACTGCCGCCGCCGTGGCCGCCGTACCCGCCGCCGCCGCCGTGCCGACTGCCGCCGCCGTGGGGGCTCCCGCCGCTGCCGCTACGCCAGCCGCCGCCGCCGTGGGGGCTCCCGCCGCCGCCGCTACGCCAGCCGCCGCCGCTCGGGGTACCGCCGCGCGGCGCGCTCATCCCGCGCGAGCCACCCTGGAAGCCGCTCGCGCCGCCGCGCACCCCCGCGCCGCCGCCATGGAAGCCGCCGCCGCCGCCGCGTGGGCCCCCGGGCCCGCGCTGTGCGAGGGCGTCGGGCGCGCTCGCGACGCAGACCGCGAGCGCTACCGCTGCCGCTGCCGCCAGAGGGGGTCGGTGCATGGTCCGTCTCCTTGCCGCGCGCGCCGTCGGGCGCGCCAAGCCGGCTCCAACCCACGATACGCTCGGAAAGTTGCGGCGGCCAGCGGGCGCGGCGATCGCTCGCCGCGCGTGATCCGAGCGCCCGGGCGCTCAGCGTGCGGCGGGGTGCTCGCGGAGCACGAACTTCGTGACCTTGCCGGTCGCGTTCAGGGGCAGCGCATCGACGATCGCGATGCGCCGCGGAACCTTGTAGTTCGCCATGTTCTCGCGGCTCCACGCCACGATCGTCTCGGACGTCGGCGCTGCGCCGGCGGCGGGCACCACGAAGGCCATCGCGACTTCGCCGAGACGGTCGTCGGGGATGCCGATCACGGCGACCTGCGCGATTCCGGGACACCCGAGCAGGATGCTCTCGATCTCGGCCGGGTAGCAGTTGAAGCCACCGGTGATGAACATGTCCTTCAGCCGATCCGTGATGCGGAGGTAGCCGCGCGCGTCCAGGATGCCGACGTCTCCGGTGTGCAGCCAGCCGTCGGCGTCGATCGCTTCGGCGGTCGCCGCGGGATCGTCGAAATAGCCGCGCATCACGTTGTAGCCGCGGACGGCGATCTCGCCGGCGGTGCCGGGCGCGACCTCGCGGCCGTCACGGTCCACGCAGCGGACCTCCACGTCGGGGATCGCCCGTCCCGACGTGGTGGCGATAGTCTCGGGGTCGTCCTCGGGGCGGCACATCGTGACGACGCCGGTCGCCTCGGTGAGCCCGTAGGCGGTGACGATCGTCTCGAGGCTGAGCTCGCGCCGCATGCGGTGGATGAGCTCGACGGGAATCGACGCCGCGCCGGTGACGGCGAGCCGCAAGGTCGAGAGATCGAAGCGGTCGCGCTCCGGGTGCGCCAGGATCATCTGATAGAGGGTCGGCGGTCCGGGCAGCACGCTCACACGGTCGCGCGCGATGCGCGCCAGCACCTGCGGCACGTCGAAGACCGGGTGGGGGAGGTTGGTCGCTCCGCGCAGCAGGCACGCGAGCCAGCCGGCCTTGTAGCCGAAGCTGTGGAAGTAGGGGTTCACGATCAGGTAGCGGTCGTCGGCGCGGAGCCCCACGACGTCGCTCCACGCCTCGAAACAGCGGAGGTTCTGGGCGTGGGTGCACATGACGCCCTTCGGCTTCCCGGTCGTGCCCGACGTGAAGAGGATGTCGGCGAGATCGTCCGGACGGACGGCGCCGGCGCGGGCGGCGACCTCCGCCGCGGCGACCGCGTCCCCGCGGGCGAGGAAGTCGCCCCACGTTTCGCAGCCCGCGGCCGCGCCCCGCAACAGCACGACGCGCTCGAGATCGGCGAGATCGGCGACGGGCCGGCGCGCCGCCGGCGCGCCGCAGCCGTCGTGGAGGAGATCGACGTAGCGGTTGCCGAGGAACTCGTCGACGGTGCAGAGCAGCCGCGCGCGGCTCTTCGCGAGGATGTAGCCGACCTCGCGTCCCTTCATGCGGGTGTTGAGCGGCACGAGCACGCCGCCGACGCTCTGCAGGCCGAGCGCGGCGATCACCCACTCGTGCATGTTGGGCGCCCAGACGCCGACGCGGTCGCCGGGCACGACGCCCGCGGCGAGGAAGCCGCGCGCCGCGCGCTCCGCCGCGGCGGCGAGATCGCGGAAGCCGAGCGTGACGCCACCGTCCTCGATGGCCGGTCGATCGGCGAAGCGTGCGGCGGCGGCGGCGACGAGTGCGGGAATGGTGGGGGCGGTCGACATGGGGATCCGTGTACGTCGGCGGCGACGGCGGTCGCAACCTCGCGGCGCGACGCCGGATCACGTTGACAACCCGGGGAGCGTGGCCGAGAACCCGCGTGTGGCGCCGCGAGCGCGATTTCTCGCCGGGCCGGCGCGCTCGGCCGGGTCCGGCGCCTTCGACGTCGATGCGGCGCGCGCCGACTTTCCGGCGCTTCGCCAGCGCGTGCACGGCCGGCCGCTCGTCTATCTCGACAACGCGGCCACGACGCAGAAGCCGCGCGCCGTGCTGGCGGCCCTCCGGCGTCACTACGTGCGGGACAACGCCAACGTCCGGCGCGGCGTGCACCTCCTCGGCGAACGCGCGACCGCCGCGTACGAGGGGGCGCGCGCGGCGGTCGCGCACTTCGTCGGGGCGGCCAACGCCGGGGAGATCGTCTTCACCCGCGGCGCCACCGAGGCGCTGAACCTCGTCGCGCAGAGCTTCGGGCGCGCGCACGTCGGCGCCGGCGACGAGGTCGTCGTCTCCGAGATGGAGCACCACGCCAACATCGTGCCCTGGCAGATGCTCTGCCGGGCCGTGGGCGCGACGCTGCGGGTCGCGCCCGTCGACGCGCGCGGCGTGCTCGACGAGGCGGCGTTCGCGGCGCTCCTCGGAGCGCGCACGAAGATCGTCGCGCTCGCGCACGTCTCGAACGCGCTCGGGACGCGGAACCCGATCGCCGCGCTCGCCGTGCGCGCCCGGGCGCACGGCGCGATCGTGGTGGTGGACGGCGCGCAGGCCGTCGCGCACGCGCCGGTCGACGTCGCCGCGCTCGGCTGCGACTTCTACGCGTTCTCCGGGCACAAGCTCTACGGGCCGACGGGCGTCGGCGCGCTCTGGGGCCGGGCGGCGCTGCTCGCGGCGATGCCGCCGTGGCAGGGAGGCGGCGAGATGGTGCGCTCGGTCGGGTGGGACGAGGTCGCGTACGAGCCCGCGCCGTACCGGTTCGAGGCGGGCACGCCGCCGATCGCGGCGGCGGTGGGCCTGGCGGCCGCGATCGCGTACCTCGAAGGGTTCGATCGGGCGGCGCTGGCGGCGCACGAGCGCGATCTGCTCGCCTACGCGGCGGACGGGCTCGCGACGGTGCCGGGCCTGCGCATGATCGGGGAGGCGCCGGACAAGATCGGCGGGCACTCGTTCGTGCTCGCGGGCGTCCACCCGCACGACGTCGCCGCCGTGCTCGACGGCGAGGGCGTCGCGGTGCGCGCCGGGCACCACTGCGCGCAGCCGATCCTGCGGCGGTTCGGCGTCGGAGCGACGGTGCGGGCGTCGTTCGGCCTCTACAATCGCCGGGCCGACGTCGACCGACTGATCGCGGGGCTCGCCGTCGTGCGCCGCACCTTCGATCCATGAGCGGACGCGCGGACCTCTATCGGAGCGTCGTGCTCGAGCACGGGAAGCGCCCGCGCAACGTGGGTGCGCTCGGCGGCGCGACCCACGCGGCCGAGGGCGACAATCCGCTCTGCGGCGACGCCCTGCGGGTCGAGGTGGAGCGGCGCGGCGACGTGCTCGTGGCGCTCGCGTTCGCCGGCGAGGGCTGCATCCTCGCCACCGCGTCGGCGTCGCTCATGACCGAGATCCTGCGCGGCGCGCGCGTGGCCGAGGCGCGGCGGCTCGCGGTCGCGATGGAGGCGTTCTGCGCCGAGGGCCGCGGCGACGCCGACGCGCTCGGGCCGCTCGCGGGCTTCGCCGACGTGTATCGGCACCCGGCGCGCGTCGCGTGCGCGCTGCTGCCGTGGCGGACGCTCGCGCGGGCGCTCGACGATTGAAAGCCCCGCGCCGGTTGGTTAAGAGGCCGCATGGCTCAATTGAAAGCGGGCGCCCGTCTGAAGAGCGCCGTCTGTGCGACCGAAGTGATCGTGATCGCGGCGCCGTCCGGCGACGCCGACGTGCAATGCGGCGGCGCCGCGATGCTTGCGGCCGGCGAGCAGGCGCCCGAGGGCGTCGCGCTCGCCGCCGCCGCCGCCGGGGGAACCACCCTCGGCAAGCGCTACGTGAGCGCGAGCGGCGACCTCGAGCTCCTCTGCACCAAGCCCGGCAAGGGCTCGCTCGCCGTGGCGGGCGCGCCGCTCGTGCTCAAGGAAGCGAAGCCGCTCCCGTCCTCCGACTGAACGGCGCGCCGCCGGCGCGCCGCGGGATCCCTTCCATGAACCTGATGATGTTGCTCGAGATGGCGACCGAGGGCTTCGGCGATCGGATCGCCCTCCAGAACGCCGGCGAGCGGCTCACCTACGCCGAGCTGTTCAAGGCTGCGGGCGCGGCGGCGCACGCCGTCGCCGGCAGCGGAGCCGAGCGCCTCGCGGTGCTCGACGTCAACAGCCTCGCGGTGCCGGTCGGCCTCTTCGCCGCGGCGTGGGCGGGCGTGCCGTTCGTGCCGCTCAACTACCGCTTGACGGGAAAGGAGCTCGACGCGCTGCTCGGCTCGATCGCGCCGGCGTACCTGGTGACGGACCGGGAACGAGCCGGGGCGCTCGCCAGCGCGGCGCGCGCGGTCAGCGACCGCGAGGGCTTCCTGGCCGCGGCGCGCGCGAGCGCGGCGCGCGCGCCCGAGTGGTCGATGGACGCCGACGCGATCGGCATCCTGCTCTTCACCAGCGGCACGACCGGCGCGCCGAAGGCGGCAGTGCTCCGCCAGAAGCACCTCGTCTCCTACATTTTCGGCTCGGTCGAGTTCGGCGCCGCCGACGAGACCGACGCGGCCCTCGTGAGCGTGCCGCCCTACCACATCGCCGGCATGGCGGCGATCCTGAGCTCGGTGTATTGCGGGCGGCGCGTGGTGCAGCTCGCGAGCTTCGACGCCGATACCTGGATCGCGACGGCGCGCGCCGAGCGTGTGACGCACGCCTTCGTCGTGCCGACCATGCTGACCCGGATCGTCGACGCGCTCGTACGCGACGGCGCGACGCTGCCGCACCTCCGCGCCGTCTCGTACGGCGGCGGCAAGATGCCGCAGCCCGTGATCGAGCGCGCCATGGAGCTCATGCCGGCGACCGCCTTCACCAACGCGTACGGTCTGACCGAGACGAGCTCGACCATCACGGTGCTCGGGCCGGAGGACCACCGGGCCGCGGCCGCGAGCGACGATGCGGCGGTGCGGCGGCGGCTCGTGTCCGTGGGGCGCGCCCTCCCGAGCGTCGAGCTCGAGGTGCGCGACGAGGAAGGCCGGCCGTGCGCCGTCGGCGTCTCCGGCGAGATCCACGTGCGCGGCGAGCAGGTCTCGGGCGAGTACCTCGGCCTTGCGTCGCGCATGACGAAGGACGGCTGGTTCCCGACCCGCGACGCGGGCGCGCTCGACGCCGAGGGGTATCTCTTCCTCGAGGGCCGCATCGACGACGTGATCGTGCGCGGCGGCGAGAACCTGTCGC
>JADYZW010000062.1 GCA_020852955.1 Deltaproteobacteria bacterium
TCCCGTAGGAGTCTGGGCCGTGTCTCAGTCCCAGTGTGGCTGGCCATCCTCTCAGACCAGCTAACCATCTCAGCCTTGGTGAGCCATTACCTCACCAACTAGCTAATGGTGCGCAGGCCGATCCAGGAGTGATAGCTTGTAAACAGAGGCCATCTTTCACTACGACGACCGAAGTCGCCGTAGCCGTATCCGGTATTAGCCAGCCTTTCGACTGGTTATCCCGGGCTCCAGGGTACGTTACCTACGTGTTACTCACCCGTGCGCCGGTTTACTGGGGAGCCGAAGCTCCTTTTCTCCCTCGACTTGCATGTGTTAGGCACGCCGCCAGCGTTCGTTCTGAGCCAGGATCAAACTCTCCAGTTAGTTCTGGAGGACGAGAGAACATAGCCTCTCGCCGTACTTGCAGAATGAAAGCTCCACTTGCGAATTGAGTATGCGGTTCACTGTGCCACCTTCTCTCGATGACGAATCGAGGCAAGGTGTGCTGCTATTCGGCTTTCAAAGACCAAACCCGTACTGGCGTGAACGCGCCTTATAGTCAGAAAGCTGTCGCAGTGTCAACAGCGCCCGCCCCCTCAGCCATCGAGGAACCTGAACTTCCGCACCCGCCTCTTGCCTACCTCGACCACGAGCACCCTGTCCGCACCACCCTCCGCACGATCGCTAGACTTCCAGCTATATCGCTCACTTGACACTCTCACGCCATTGATTCTGACAGCGCCCTGGCTGATCAACCTGCGCGCCTCGCTGTTCGATTTCGCGAGGCCCGCGTCCGCCAGGAACCCGGGAAGGGCGATCTCGGCAGGAAGCGGGCCAGGGCGCGCCTCCTCGGGAATGAGATCGTCTGCCAGTGATCGCTTCGCAAACCTCTCGTCAAACCGCCTTCGCGCCTCGGCCGCGGCCGTCGGGTTCCAGAAGCGGGCGACCTGTCGCTCGGCGAGCAGCGCCTTCGTCTCACGCGGATGGCGGCGCCCGGCCTGAAGGTCCGCAGCGACCTCCGCAGCGATCTCCGGCTCAAGCACCGAGTACCACCGCGACATGAGCATATCGGAGATCGACATGATCTTGCCGAACATCTCGTCGGGCGCCTCCGTCAAACCGACATAGTTGTTCAACGACTTGCTCATTTTCTGAACGCCGTCCGTCCCCTCCAGCAGCGGCAAAGTCATGACGACCTGAGGCGCAACCCCGAATGCCTTCTGTAGCTCCCTCCCGACCAGCAGATTGAACCTCTGGTCCGTCCCCCCGAGCTCGATGTCCGCCTTCAGCGCTACCGAGTCGTAGCCTTGCACCAGCGGATACAAGAATTCGTGGATACCGATCGGGCGGCCGTCCTTCATTCGTTTGCTGAAGTCGTCTCGCTCGAGAATCCTCGCGACCGTATAGTGGGCGCACAATCGCACGACGTCGTCCGCACTCATTGCGCTCATCCACTCCGAGTTGAATCGAACCTCCGTACGCGTCCGATCGAGCACCTTGAAGACTTGCTCGGTATACGTCCGGGCGTTCTCCGCTACCGTTTCCGCATCCAGCGGACGACGCGTCTCCGATCTTCCGGACGGATCGCCGATCCGGGCCGTGAAGTCTCCGATGAGGAAGATGACGACGTGACCAAAATCCTGGAACTGCCTCAGCTTCCTCAGGACGACCGTATGACCGAGATGCAAGTCGGGCGCGCTCGGATCCGCACCGAGCTTCACTCGGAGGGGCCGATCCTCCTGCGCGGCCGACTCGATACGATCGAGCAGTCCCCCTTCGGGAAGGACATCGACGACCCCTCGCAACAGATCCTCCACGATCTTCGACGGATTCATGCCTCCACCACCTCCCGGATGCGGCGAATCGCGATCGCCGTACCGCTCGCTCCGTCCACGTCGACGATGACGCCCTGCACGAGCACGCGTCCGTCGGCCACCTCGAACCGAGTCGGCATCTGCGTCAGGAATCGCCGCAGCGCCTGCTCCCGGTTGACACCGATCACCGAATCCATCGGCCCGCACATTCCGACATCGGTGACATACGCCGTTCCGCCGGGAAGGATCCTCTCGTCGGCCGTTTGGACGTGCGTGTGGCTGCCCACCACGGCAGACGCTCTGCCATCCAGATACCAACCCATCGCGACCTTCTCCGACGTCGCCTCAGCATGCATGTCGACGACGACAACCCGCGCTCGATCGCGAACCGCCGCCAACGCGGCATCGGCCGCCCGAAACGGGCATTCGTAGGCCCCCATGAAGACGCGGCCGATCAGGTTGACGACAGCCACCGACTCGCCACCGGGCCCGGCCTTCACGGTATAGCCCCATCCAGGGACGCCGGGCGCGAAGTTCGCCGGACGCAGCAGAACATCGCTGTCGGCAATGTACTCGACGATCTGACGCTTGGCCCAGACATGATTGCCGGACGTCAGAACGTTGAAGCCCGCAGCGAACAATTCCCGTGCGCTCCCAGGATCGACTCCGACCCCTCCGGCGGCGTTCTCCGCATTCCCAACGACAAAATCGATGCCCTCGGCGGAACGGAGCGCAGGGAGGATCCGTCCGACGGCGCGGCGCCCAGGTTTTCCGACGATGTCTCCGAAGAACGCTAGTCGCATGGGACCGGGAAGACGATCACCGCGCGTCGCCGCCGGCACGAAGCTCACGACTGCCGATCACGTCGATCGGCCCGAGGGCAGTGACGCCGCCGAGGAACTGCCGGTTCGCCGCGGATCCCCCGCATCGCCTCACGCCCATGTCCGGCACCTCGGGCCTGGGTCGCGGACGAGCGCCGGAAGCCATCTCGGCTGCACCGACGAGGGACGTCACGCGGGCTTCCCCGCTCCTCTCGTCGCGATGGGCCGCGGTCGTATTCCCGGACGACTCTCCGTACGTACGTAGGAGATCCTCACCGATCACCGTCATGGGCGTCTTCGACCTCACGTGTCAACGCCGCCTCGATGGCGCGCGATGGTGCGGCCAGCGATTGGCCAAGCGCGTACCGTCACCGGCATCCTCGACCTCCTCGCAGGCTCTCCGTTTCGGGCTCCGGAAGGACGGTGCGATCCTCCGACACTACGATGTCGACACCTTCGTCCCAGACATCACGCGGCAACGCTTCGACGATCTGCACCTCATATGCCAGCCCGATGGCCGTGACGGCGCCGAGGGCCCGGAGGTCCGCGAGGGCGCGATCGTAGAAGCCCCCGCCTCTGCCGAGACGAGTCCCCCGGCGATCGAAGCCTACGCCGGGAACGATCGCGACGACGGGAAAGACCAACCGCTGCGCGCCGAGACCGCTCGCCCCACGGCCCGACAGATCCGTAGCTGGTACCCATGTCGGTCGCTCCCCTTCCGAGAGCGCCGAAGGCATCCGCACGCACGCTCCCGCGGGGATACCTCCCTCGAACAGCGCCCTGGGCTGCACTTCCGAGCCGAGGGCAACATATCCGAGAACCGTTCGAGCTTCCTGTAAGCACCGCAAAGCTCGAACTCGGGCAACGACCGCCGCGCTGGCGAGACGCCGCTCGTCCTCGGGAATCGCCGCCCGTAGCGCCAGAAGCCGCCGCCGCCATTCGGTCTTCGACTCTGTCATGGGCCCGGATGCATCCCGTCGTCCCGGGCGAATCGCCGCTGACCTGGCCTCAGGTCACTCGCAGATGCTCGCGAGCAGATCCGAACCCGCCATCGGTCGCCTCGGCGGGAGGATGACACCCCCCGCACCAACGACGGACGGCGACTCTAGGAATCGAGCGCCCCGCATGTCAAGGAGAACCGGGCTCTTCCGTCGGTGCGAGCAGGGCCGACGCAAACTCCCTGGCATCGAACTCCCGCAGGTCGTCGATACCCTCACCGACCCCGATATAACGTATCGGCAGATTCAACCCACCGGCGATCGCGAGAACGATGCCTCCACGCGCCGTACCGTCGAGCTTGGTGAGAATGACCCCGGTTATGTCGATCTGATCGAGGAAGGCGCGAGCCTGGACGAGACCGTTCTGCCCTGTCACCGCGTCCACAACCAGGAGCGTCTCATGAGGCGCCCCGGGGATCTCGCGGGCGATCACACGCCGCACCTTCCGGAGTTCCTCCAGGAGGTTGCTCTTGGTGTGCAATCGCCCCGCCGTGTCGACGATCACCACGCCCGCCTTGCGCGCCATGCCCGCGCGCATGCCGTCGAACGCGACGGCACCGGGGTCGCCGCCATGCTCCTGCCGTACGAGGTCCGCGCCGCTCCGCTCCGCCCACACCGTCAATTGCTCGATCGCGGCAGCCCGGAACGTATCCGCCGCGACGAGCAGCGTGCGATGCCCATTCCGGACGAATCGCGCCGCGAGCTTGCCGATGGACGTGGTCTTACCCACTCCGTTCACGCCGACGACCATCAGTACGAGCGGTGTCCCATCGGCCGGCGTAACGCGCCCAGCGTCGCCTGCACGCTTGGCGGCATCGAGGATCGCGACGATCTCCTCCTCCAACGCAACGCGCGGTGCGGCTCCGGCACGGTCGCGCCGTTGCACGCAGGCGAGGAGCCGCTGGGTCGTCTCGATCCCCACGTCAGCCGCCAGGAGAGCCGCTTCGATCTCCCCGAGCGCCTCGGCGTCCAGTCGCTGCCGCCCGAGGAGCGGCAGGATCCGCTGGAACATTCCGGCGCGGGTCTTCGCGAGGCCCTGGCGTAGGCCGGGAAGGTCCCGAGCGACCGCCGGCCCCGACGAGTCCGGGACGCCGACCGCCGCCCGACGCCGCCGTGCGAGCACGGCCACCACCGCGCCCACGAGGACGATGACGATCGCCAGAACACCAGCGATCGTCGCCCACCCGAGCCCGTCAGCGTACCTCTGCCACGCCTGCATCACCGATGAGGAGCTTACTGGGGCAAGCGCACCGAGACCACCTTCGAGACCCCCGGCTCCTCCATCGTGACACCGTAGAGCGTCTCCGCGACCTCCATCGTCCGCTTGTTGTGGGTGATGAGGATGAATTGCGAGTGCGCGCTCATCTCTCGCACCATGGCATTGAAACGGCCGATGTTGGCGTCGTCCAAGGGCGCATCCACCTCGTCGAGGAAGCAGAAGGGACTCGGGCGGATCAAGAAGAGAGAGAAGATCAAGCTGACCGCCGTGAGCGCCTTCTCGCCACCCGACAACAGGTCGAGGGGGCCGATGCGTTTGCCGGGGGGCTGAACGATCACCTCGACGCCGCTGTCGAGAATCTGCTCTTCGTTCAGGAGCCGAAGCTCCGCCTTCCCGCCTCCGAACAATTTCGGCATGACCTGCTGGAATGTTTCGTTGACGCGATCGAAGGTCTCCCGGAAACGCACCTTCGATGCGCGATTCAGGCGTCCGATCGTTTTCCGCAAATCCTCGAGCGCACGCTCGAGGTCGTCGCGTTGCTGGCCGAGGAACTTCTGGCGATCTTCGAGCTCGGCGATCTCGGCGAGCGCCCCGACGTTCACCTCGCCCATGCCCGCAACACGCTCGCGCAGGCGGGCCAGCTGAATCTCCTCTCCTCCGAGCGGCTCCGCGACCGGTACATCGAGGTCGGCCAGCTCGCGTTGGTACCGTTCTCGGATGGTCTGCTCCAGATGCGCGAGCGCCATGCGCTGCTCCGCAGCCTGGAGATCCATGGTCGCGGCCCGACTCCTCGTCGCATCGATTTCGCTCTGCGACTCCCCCATGCGACGCTCGACGGCCTCCGTGGTCTCCCGCAAGGCTGCAAGGCCGCGCTCCGACTCGGCGAGCGCGGTGCCGGCGCCCGTCGCCGCGTCCTCGAGATCGCCGATGCGTCCCGCGGCTTCTCCGACCATCGCGCGGGTCTGTTCGAGCGCGATCCGATCCGCCCGCTGTCGCTCCGCCAACGCCGTCGCGCGTCGCTGCGTGTCGTCGTCTAGCCGACCCAATCGCTCGATCGCCGACATCAGCGCATCGCGGCGTGCCTGGCGGTCCGCAAGGGCGATCCGACGCGCGGTCTGCACGTACTGGAGTTCATCGGCAGCCCTCCGGCGATCGGCCACGATCCGCTCCGCGTCCACAAGCAGCCCTTCGGAAGCGGCGCGCATCCGACCAGCCTCTCCTCGCGCCTCCTCGAACCGCACGACGTCCGCCCGTCGCGCAGCCAGCTGGACATCGACCTCTTCGAGCTCCCGAGTCACCGCCCGGGCTTGATCCCGCAGCTCATGGATCTCCTGTCGCGTCCGCTGCACGTCCTTTTCGGCGCCGACGACCGAAACGGCGACATGACCGAGCTCGGCATCGACGTCCCGCAGCGCCGACTCCCTCGCCTCGACCACTCCGGTCAGCTCGTCGTAGCGCACCCGAGCCCCGGCCAGCTCGGTCTCCCGCCGCTCCACCTCACCATCGAGCGTGCGAAGCTCCCGCCGCTGAGCGAGCAGGGTCTCCTCCGAGCGTTCACTGCCTCCCGCGATCGCGCCCGCGGGGCTCAACGTCTCACCAGCCGGCGTCACCAGCGTCCATCCGCTCTGCCCGTCTCCCCAGACCGCGAGCGCAGCATCGAGATCGTCAACGAGATACGCGTTTCCCAAGAGAGACCGCGCAACGGACTCGAAGCCCGACCGGACCCGCACGAGGTCCATCAGGCACCGCATGGACGCTCCGGTCGCCGGGTAGAGCGGGCCGTGCGGGCCGGCCAGCGTCAGGCAGGTGACGCGCCCAGCCCCCGCGAGGCGCAAAGCCTGCACGGCGTTCCGGGCCGCAGCCGAATCACGCATGATGACCGCCTGGATCTGCTCTCCCAGAACCGCCGCGACCGCCCGCTCATGCTCCGCGGGGATCTCCAGGATCTCGGCGACGAGCGCCAGCGCCTCCTCGCGCGCCGACGCCGCCAAGACCGCACGCACGCCTTCGGTATAGCCGGCGCGCGTCTCTTGCAGCTCGCGCAGCGAGTCCCGCCGCGACTGGGCACGCGCGAGACCGTCCTTCATGCCGTCGACGGCCTGCTCCCAGCTCGTCCGCTCGGAAAGCGCCGTCCGTAGATGCTCCGCTCGTTCGCGCTTCGCGCCCTCGAGCTGCGCGAGCCTGGCCTGCTGCTCCATCACGAGCCGCTCGGCGGCGTTCGACCGCTCCGCCGCCTCCGATTCTCGCAGCGCGAGCGCACACACCGAGGCCTCAAGCCTCTCCCGCCTCGCTCCCTCTTGCGCGCAACGCTCCTGGCTCACGCCGAGCGAGCCCTGGACATCCGCCAGCGCTGCGGTGGACGCGACGAGAGCCGCGCGTGCGGCATCGAGCGCGCGCACCTCGGTCAGAAGAGCCTCGCTGGCGCGGGCCAGCTCCTCCTCGTTCGCGGTCAGATCCTTCTCCGCGTCCGTGATCGACTGCACGAGCCTCTGAAGCTGCCCCGTCGTCGCTCCTCGTTCATCCTCGACCGCCGCGCGCTGCTTGACGGCCTCTTCGAGGTCGGCGGCGGTCGTCGCGTCCTGCGCCTGCAGCTCCTCGGCCTTGGCCTGCAAGCGTGCCACTTCGTTCCGCGACGCGTCCAGGGTGGCGCGGGCCTGGTAGGCGGCGGCCTGAGCATCGCGTACGCCCTGCTGCGTCATGATCTCCTGCTCACGAGCGGTCCGGCGTTCGGACTCCAACGCTTCGAGCAGGGTCGCAAGCTCCGCTTCCCGCCGGCTGAGCACTTCGCGCTGCGACGCCAACTCCGCAATCTCCGCGAGATGCTTCGTTCGAGCCCACGCCGACAGGGCGAGGTCGAGCTCGGTGATCTCCGCCATCAAGCTGCGATACTGTTCGGCGCGCTTCGCTTGCCGGCGCAGACTGCCGAGCTGGCGCTCGACCTCCCGCAAGATGTCCTGCACCCGTAGAAGATTGTCGCGCGTACGCTCCATCTTGCGTTCGGCCATCTGGCGTCGGCTGCGATAGAGCGTCGTTCCCGCCGCCTCTTCGATGAAGAGGCGGAGGTCTTCGGGTTTCGCCCCGATCAGCGCCTCGACGCGACCCTGCTCGATGATCGCGTAGGCTTTGCCGCCGAGTCCCGTTCCGAGGAACAACTCGGTGATGTCGCGAAGGCGGCACGTCACCCCGTTCATCAGGTATTCGGACTCGCCGGAGCGGAAGTACCGACGGGTCACCATGATCTCCGCCGGACCGGTCGAGGTCAGGGGCGAGCCGCCCTCCTTGAGCATGGCGAACTGATCCAGCGGCAATCCGTCGGTCTCGAAGACGATCGAAACCTGCGCCATCCCGAGCGGCGCATGACGATCGTTGCCGCCGAAAATAACGTCCTCCATACCTTCGCCACGAAGGCGCTTCGCGCTCTGCTCGCCGAGGACCCAGCGAATGGCATCGACGACGTTCGACTTGCCGCAGCCGTTCGGACCGACGACGCCGGTCGTGCGCGAGGGAAACCGCAGGACCGTTCGATCGCGAAACGACTTGAAACCGACGAGCTCGATCTGCCGAATCCGCAGCGCCGCGGCGCTCACGGTGGGTGCCGTACCGACCGACTCCTCGGGCTCTGCGTCACCGTCGGACCACGAAACGCGTGCCCGTTCGGCGGAGATCTCCTGCGGTGGAATCGCCACAACCCCTCCTCACCTGAGTGCAACGGTCGAGCCGCAGGCACCGAGGAGGAGCTTTCGCACACGGCCGCCGGGGTGTCAACCAAAAACCCCAACATCCAGCCGACGGAAAAGCTCCTGCCCCTAGATGTTGGGGCGAGGGATGGTCAGGGCTCGAGCTCCGTGTTCCAGTAGGACACGTCGACGGGATTCAGGAACGGACCCCACTCCCGGTAGCGACGCAGGTTGAATGCCGCCGTGATGAAGGGTGTCCAGTGTGGCCTCGTCGGGCGCTTCAGCAGACGCATCCCCGCCTGCTCCGGAGTCCGCCCGCCTTTGCGTCGGTTACAGCGATGACAGGAACAGACCACGTTCTCCCACGAGGCGAGCCCGCCCTGCGATCGGGGAACCACATGGTCGAGATTCAGGTCGATCCGGGCGAACCGCTGCCCGCAGTACTGACAGATATTCTCGTCCCGCGCGTAGATGTTGTAGCGGCTGAACCGCACGTGTCGTTTCGGCACGCGGTCGTACGTGAGCAGCAGGATCACGCGCGGGACCCTCACCACTCGGCTGACGAGCCCGACCGAGTCGTGCTCGACGCTCACGGAGAGCGCGCTCCAACTCGCAAAGTCGAACGTGCGGTACTGCTCGTCGACCGCGCGCGCGATGTCCTGGTACAGCAGGATGAACGCGCGCCGCACCGACGTGACGTGCACGGGAAGGTACGATCGGTTGAGGACCAGGACCTTCGTGTTCAGCATCGACATGGCGCGACGTCGCGTCGCGTGACGGTAGTACGCGACCCTACGCGGTGTCAAGAATCTTCTGCTGTAAGGACGCGTACTTGCGCTGATCGAGCCCCGCTCCTATAGAGGCCCGAGTGCGCATCGACCACGAAGGACTGCTGCGGTTCGTCGAAAAGCCGGGGCGGTACATCGGCAACGAACGCGGTGCCGTTCGGAAGGATCCGCACGCGGTCGCCCTGCGCTTCGCGCTGGCGTTTCCCGAGGTCTACGAGATCGCCCAATCACACCTCGGGCTACAGATCCTCTACGACCTCCTGAATCGCCGAACGGACGTGTACTGCGAGCGCGTCTACGCGCCCTGGGTGGACATGGAGGCGCAGCTTCGACGCCACGACCTTCCCCTCGCATCGCTCGAAACGCGCACGCCGCTCGATCGGTTCCAGATCGTCGGCTTCAGCCTGCAGTACGAACTCACCTACACGAACATCCTCACGATGCTGGATCTCGGCCGCGTACCGCTGTTGGCGCGCGACCGCGCGGCCGGTCACCCGCTGATCGTCGCCGGCGGCCCGTGCGCGTTCAACCCGGAGCCGCTCGCCGACTTCCTCGACGCCGTCGCGCTCGGCGACGGGGAAGAGCTCGTGCACGATCTCGTCGACGCCTACCTCGCGTGGAATCGCCGCGACCGCCGCGACCTCCTCGCGGCCCTGGCGCGGATCGAAGGCGTCTACGTGCCGTCGCGCTTCACGCCCACCTATCGCTCGGATGGGCGCATCGCCGCCATCGTCCCCGAGGACCCCGCGCGGCCGGTCGTCCGCAAGCGGGTGGTTCGCGACCTCAACACGATTCCGCTCCTCGGGCGCCAGCTCGTGCCGACGATGGACATCGTCCACGATCGTGTCGCGCTCGAGGTGATGCGCGGGTGCGTGAAGGGCTGTCGCTTCTGTCAGGCCGGCTACATTTACCGACCGCTGCGCGAGCGCGATCCGCGAGCGCTCCTCGCGCACACCGAGCAGCTGCTCAAGGAGAGCGGCTACGAGGAGGTGTCGCTGTTGTCGCTCAGCACCGGCGACTACAGCTGCATCAACCCCCTGTTGGCCGAGCTCATGGATCGGGTCGCGCCGCAGAGGATCGCGCTGTCCCTCCCGTCGACGCGCGTCGACGCGCTCGATCCGCACTTGCTGAACGAGATCAAGCGCGTCAGGAAGACCGGCTTCACGCTCGCACCCGAAGCCGGTACGCAGCGCCTGCGCGACCTCATCCAGAAGGAATACCGCGAGGACGAACTCGTCCGGGCGGCCGACCTCGTCTTCTCGCTCGGCTGGCGAAGCCTGAAGCTCTACTTTATGCTCGGCTTGCCAACCGAAACGGAGGAGGATCTGCGCGGCATCGTCGCGCTCGCGCGTCGGGTCTCGGCGACCGCCGAGCATCGGCATCCGGTCACCGCAAGCGTCTCCACCTTCGTCCCGAAGCCCCATACGCCATTCCAATGGGCGCCGCAGGTGACCGTCGCGGAGACCGTGGCCCGACAGACGCTCCTCCGTCGTGAGCTTGGTCGTCATCGACTCGGGTTCAAGTGGCACGACGCGCAGCTCTCGTATCTCGAAGGCGTGTTTTCGCGCGGAGATCGGCGCCTCGGCTCGGTCCTGCTCGCGGCGCATCGGCTCGGATGCCGGTTCGACGGGTGGAGCGATCGCTGCCGCTGGGATCTCTGGCAACGGGCCTTTGCGGCAACGGGCACCGATCCCGACTGGTACCTGCGCCGGCGCACGCTCGACGAGACCCTCCCCTGGAGCCATCTCGACAGCGGGGTCAGGACGTCCTACCTCCGACGCGAGCTCGCCGCCGCATTCGCGCGCACGCTGACGCCGGACTGCAGCATCGAACGGTGCACCTACTGCGGCGCGTGCGACTTCACCCGCATCCGCAACGTGACCTTCCACCCACGCGGCGCGAAGGGCGGCGAGAGCCGCGGCCCGTCGGTCGACGCCTGGGCGAGCGGCGTGATGCCAAACGCGATCCCGTGGCCGACCCGCAACTGGAAACGGCTCGTCGACGGCGGGCGACCGGCCGGATCGCTCGCCGACACGCGCACGGAGACACCCCGCGCCGAATCCGGCTCCGACGGCTCCCGGCCTGCGCCCGCGTTCACGCATGGCGAGGGGAACGCGGAGGAATGGCTCGCCTCCGAGCGTCACGGCATGGAGCCGGCGATCGACGCCGGCGCACCACCGGCGAGCCGGGTGCGTCTCGTCTATCAGAAGCTCGATCGCGCGCGATTCCTCGGCAACCGCGAGCTCACGATCGTCTTCATGCGAGCGTGTCGCCGCGCCGGCCTCCCGCTCGCATTCTCCGCGGGGCACCACCCCCTCCCTCGGATGAGCTTCGGCCCGGCCTTGTCCCTCGGATTCGCGAGTCTCGGCGAGTACCTGGACCTCGATCTGCACGCCTGGCGCGACGGCCGGCAGGTGATGGACGCCTTGAATCGCGAGCTGCCAGACGGCCTCGTGATCGTGGAAGCCGCCACCCACGGACCGGAGCTACCGGCGATCGACCGCGACCTGGCCGCGTTCACGTACAGCGTCTCGCTGGAGTGCCTGCCCGTCGGTCGCCTGCCGGACGACGTCGTGACGGCGCGCCTCGCCGCGTTCTCGGCCTCCGAAAGATTCCCGATCGTCAAGTGCATCAAGGGCCGCGACCGCCCGATCGACGCGCGCGCGACGGTGACGATCGCGAGAACCGGCGCCCGCACGTTGCTGGTGCAGACAACGCTCGCCCGGAGCGGCACACTGAAACCGCACCACGTCGTGGCGGCGGTCCTCGGCCTCGACGACTTCGAGACCCAGCTCCTGTCCGTGACCAAGGTCGGGACGGTGCTCGCGCCGCCACCTCCCACCGCAGGGGAGACCGCCACGACGCATCCCGCGTCGGCAACGGCCTGAGCGATCCGTGTCCAAGCTCATTCTCATCAATTCGACCCCCGAAGAAACTCGCGTCGCACTCGTGGAGAACCAGACCCTCGCCGAGATCCAGTTCGAGCGTGCTCGCGAACGCGGCATCGTCGGCAACATCTACAAGGGCAGGGTCGTACGCGTGCTCCCCGGCATGCAGGCCGCCTTCGTCGACCTCGGCCTCGCGAAGGCGGGCTTCCTCCACGTCTCGGATTTCCATCCCGGCGTCGACGAATTGCCGCTCGTCGACGCCGAACTCCCGGAACCCGACGCCGCCCCCGTCGCCGAGCCGCCTGCGCTCGCGGCGGCCACCGCGGCCGAACCCGTCCCGACCGATGCGACCTCGCCGTTCGCGCCGCATCACGAACCGATCGAGAAGCGCCTGAGTCGCGGCGACGAGATCCTCGTCCAGGTCGCCAAGGAGCCCCTCGGCTCGAAGGGCGCCCGCATCACCTCGCACATCTCGCTTCCCGGCCGCCACCTGGTGTACCTGCCCACGACGAACCATCTCGGGGTCTCCCGCCGCATCGAGGACGAGGAGGAGCGCCAGCGCCTGCGCGACATCGTCCTGGCGATGAAGCCCGCCGGCGCGGGCTTCATCGTCCGTACGGTCTGCGTCGGCCTCAGCCGGAGCGAGCTCCAGGCCGATATGCGGTTCCTCATCGAGCTCTGGAATCGCATCCTGACGCGCAGCGACGGCGCGGCGGTCCCCTGCCAGCTGCACGATGACATGGACATCACGCTGCGCAGCATCCGCGACCTCTTTACGCCCGACATCGAGAAGGTCGTCGTCGATCGCCAGGTCGACCACCGACGCATCCTCGACTTCGTAGCCTCCTTCGCACCCGCGCTCACCTCGCGCATCGAGCTGCACGAAGCCACCGAGCCCCTGTTCGACCGCTACGGCATCGAGCAGGCCATCAACCGCGCGCTCGAGCGGCGGGTATGGCTCAAGTCGGGCGGCTACATCGTGATCGACCAGACCGAAGCACTGACCACGATCGACGTGAACACGGGGCGCTACGTCGGCAAGCACAATCACGAAGACACGGTCCTCCAGACCAACCTCGAGGCCGCGCGCGAGATCGTCGATCAGCTCCGCCTCCGCAACATCGGGGGCATCATCATCGTCGACTTCATCGACATGATGGATCCCGCCAATCGACAACGCGTCATGGATGCGTTCGATGTCGCGCTCAAGCAGGACAAGATGCGCAGCAACATCTTGAAGATCTCCGAGCTCGGCCTGGTGGAGATGACGCGCAAGCGCACGCGCCCGAGCTTGCCACAGCTCCTGACCGAGCCCTGCCCGACCTGCGACGGCCGCGGACGCGTCGTGTCGGTGGCGACGATCGCCTACGAAACCATCCGGCGCATCCGGGAGGTCGCCCGCACGGCGCCCGAAGCGACCCGTATCGTGGTGCGCGTGAGCCCGTCCGTCGCCGCATTCCTGTACGAAGAGGAAGGTGCCGCCATGGACCGCCTGGAGCGCGAGATCGCCCGCCGCATCACGATCGAGCCGGTCGAGGGATCGGAGAGGGCGAGCCCCGACGTGCGCCCCGTCTGACGGCGCCGCGGCGCGAGGCTCGCCGCGCCCATGCGCCGATCCTCGCGCGTCCGGCCGTCATCCGCCGCATTCGCCTTGACTTGCCATCTCCCGGAATTTATTCGGATCGCACCCTATGTCCCTCGACCAGGACCGCCGCACCGTGGGTCCGCCGTCGGTGCCGTCGTTCAACGACGCCCTGAGGCGCGTAGTCGAGCAGGGCGCGCAGGCTGCGCTCGAAGACGTCTACGCGCTGATTCGTTGCCGCGACGACGCTCTGCCGGATCTGCTCGGCGCCGCCGGGGGGCTGCGTGACCGGCACAAGGGCCGCCACGTCACCTACTCGCGAAAGGTCTTCCTGCCGATCACCAACCTCTGCCGCGACCGCTGCGGCTACTGCACCTTTCGCAAGGACCCCGGAGACCCCGGCGCGTGGACCATGCGCCGCGACGAGATCCTCGACTGGCTCGCCCACGCGCGCGCGCAAGGCTGCAAGGAAGCCCTGATGTGCCTCGGCGACACGCCGGAGACGGCGTTCCCGACGTACCGTGCGACCCTCGCGGAGCTCGGCCACGAGTCGACCATCGGCTACGTGCGGGAAGCCTGCGAGATGGCGCTCGCCGCGGACCTCCTGCCCCACACGAACGCCGGGGTGCTGTCGCGCGAGGAGATGGAGCGCCTGCGGCCAGTGAACGTGAGCCTCGGCCTGATGCTCGAGAGCCTGAGCCCGCGTCTGCGGGCCCGCGGCATGCCGCACCATCACGCGCCCGACAAGGAGCCGGCCCGCCGCCTCGCGATGATCGCCGAAGCCGGGCGGCTCCGCATTCCCTTCACGACCGGCGTCCTCATCGGGATCGGCGAGACGCCCGAAGAACGCGCCGATGCGCTGCTCGCGATCGCCGACCTGCATGCCCGTTACGGCCACGTCCAGGAGGTCATCGTCCAGAACTTCCGCGCCAAGGACGACATCCCCATGGCGAGCGTACCGGACCCGAACGCCGGCGACCTCGCGCGCACGATCGCCGTCGCCCGCCTCGTGCTCGGAGGCGAGATGAACGTGCAGGCGCCGCCCAACCTGAATCCCGACGACCTGCGCGTGCTGCTGCGGGCCGGCGTCAACGACTGGGGCGGCATCTCGCCGGTCACGCGCGACTACGTGAACCCCGAGGCGGCCTGGCCGCAGATCCCGGCGCTCGCCGACACGTGCCGCGCCGAAGGATTCACGCTGAGCGAGCGGCTCGCGATCTACCCGGAATACGCGCGGCCCGACTTTCTCGATCCGGGGCTCTCGGCATCCGTCGAACGGCTCGGCGGCCTCATCGCCAGGAAGGACACCCATGTCGCTGCCGCACATTGAAGCCCTGTACGACGATGTTCCGTTGGACCGACGCATGGCGCGGGCATCGACGGCGGTTCGCCGCCTCGTCGATCGCGTCCTCGACGGCGAGGTTCTCGACCTCGACGATTCCGTCACGCTCCTGGAAAGCGACGGCGACGACGTGCTCGCGCTCATCGCGGCCGCGGACGCCGTCCGCAAAGCCGACGTGGGCGACGACGTGACCTACGTCGTCAACCGCAACCTCAACTTCACGAACGTCTGCTTCGTCGGCTGCCGCTTCTGCGCCTTCAAGCGCCATCGCTGGGAGCCGGAGGCCTACAACCAGTCGGTCGAGACCCTCCTCGCCAAGGTCCAGGAGGCCGTCGACCTCGGCGCGACCGAAATCTGCATGCAGGGCGGCATCAATCCGGAGATGCCGGCCTTCACGTATCGGGACATATTGACCGCCATCAAGCAGGCGTTTCCGACGATCCACATGCACGCGTTCTCTCCGATGGAGATCATGTACGGCGCGCGGCGGACGGGAATGACCTACGCCGACTATCTCGCCATGCTGAAGAGCCACGGGCTCGGAACGATTCCCGGCACGGCGGCTGAGATCCTCGACGACGAGGTTCGCGAGATCCTGAGCCACAAGAAGGTGGACGTCCGGACCTGGGTCGATATCGTCACCACCGCTCATCGCCTCGGCATTCCGAGCACGGCGACGATCATGTACGGCCACGTCGAGACGCCGCGGCACGTGGCGGCGCACCTGCGCCTGCTCCGCGACCTGCAGAGCGCCACGGGCGGCTTCACCGAATTCGTTCCCTTGCGCTTCATCCATACCAATACCGACATGCATCGCGACGGACTGGTGAACGAACCGCCGCCGAAGGGCATGTACGATCTTCGCATGTACGCCTGCAGCCGCCTCCTGCTGCGGGGAGCGATCGACAACCTCCAGACCTCCTGGGTGAAGATCAACCACCAACTCGCGCAGCTCTCGCTGAACGCCGGATGCAACGACTTCGGCGGCACGCTCATGGAGGAGAGCATCTCTCGGGAAGCGGGCGCGGATGCCGGAGAGTACACGTCGGTCGAGGAGATCCACCGCCTGGTGCGGAGCGTCGGCCGCCGCCCGGTCGAACGCACGACGCTGTACCGGAAGCTCGAGCCGACGGAGGAGAGCACGACGCGTGGGAGCACCACCGCAGCTGACGGTGCTGGCGGGCGGAGTCGGAGCCGCGAAGTTCCTGCGCGGCCTCATCCAATCCACTGATCCGGCATCCCTCACCATCGTCGTCAACACGGCGGATGACGATCGCTTCTTCGGCCTCGCGGTCTCGCCGGACCTCGACACCATCATCTACACGCTCGCCGGGATGGCTTCCCGGCGTCGCGGGTGGGGCCTCGCGGGTGATCGCTTTCGTTGCCTCGAAGCCCTCGGCCTCCTCTACGACGACGCCGGGTGGTTCCGGCTCGGCGACCGCGACCTCGCGACGCACATCTACCGGACCGACCGCCTCGCCGCGGGGGCCTCGTTGAGCGCCGTGACCGCCGAGCTCGGCGCGGCGTTCGGCGTCGCGGCACGCGTGCTGCCGATGACCGATCACCCCGTCCGCACCGTCCTCGACACCGACGACGGTCACTTGTCGTTCCAGCGCTATCTGGTCGAGCGCCGCACCCGCCCGAGCGTGCGCGGCATCCGCTATCGTGGCGCCTCGGCGGCCAGGCCGGCGCCGGGCGTGGTGCGAGCGATCCGCGATGCCGACGCCGTGATCATCGCGCCGAGCAATCCCTTCCTCAGCATCGGTCCGATGCTCGCGGTCCCCGGAATCCGCAGCGCCCTGTCTGCGCGGCGCCGCCCGGTCGCCGCGGTGTCGCCGCTCGTACGCGGCCGCGCCGTGACCGGTCCGCTGGCTCGGCTCCTGCGCCGTTTCGGCCATCCGGTCTCGTCCGTCGGCATCGCGCGCTGCTACCGGCCCTTTCTCGACCTCCTCGTGATCGATCGCCGGGACGGGCGCGATGCCTTCGCGCTCGAGCGCGAAGGCTGCCGCGCGGTCCTCGCCGACACGATCTTCTCCACCCCGCGGCGCGCGGCGCGGACGGCGCGGGCGCTGCTCGCCGCGCTGGAGCTCGCGTGACCGTCCGCCGCGCCGCGATCGAGTGCCACGCGATCGAGACCCTTCCGCTCGTGCATCCGGGAGACGATCTCCCGGCGCTGCTCGCGCGCGCCATCCGGACCACCGGCGTCGCGCTCGCCCCCTACGACGTCGTCGCGGTCTGCCAGAAGATCGTCTCCAAAGCCGAAGGCCGCATCGTCGATCTCGCCGGCATCACGCCGTCCGCCTTCGCGACCCGCATCGCGGCGAGCACGGGCAAGGACGCGCGCGTCGTCGAGGTGATCCTGCGCGAGTCGACGCGCATCGTGAAGATGGCGGACGGCCACCTGATCTGCGAAACCGGCCCCGGGTGGATCTGCGCCAACGCCGGCGTCGACGAGTCCAACGCGGAGCGTCTGGACTCCGTCACGCTCCTGCCCCACGATGCCGATGCCTCCGCCGAAGCGCTGCGCGTCCGCTTGTCGGCGGAGGCGGACGGCGCGCCGGTCGGGGTGGTCGTGACGGACACCTTCGGCCGGCCGTGGCGCGACGGCCTCGTCGACGTCGCCCTTGGCGTCGCAGGCATCGGCGCCGTCCTGGACTACCGCGGCGCGACCGACATGGGCGGCCGCGAGCTGCATCACACCCTGATCGCGCAGGCCGACGCGATCGCCGCAGCAGCAGGGCTCCTCATGGTGAAGGGCGCCGGTATCCCGGCGGTGGTGGTGCGAGGGCTCGGGTGGGAGCGCACGACGGGCCGCGGCCGCGACCTCGTTCGACCTGCGGCGCTCGACCTCTTCCGCTGAGGCGGAAGGGTCGAGCGCCGGTGCGCCGCGACGACGGTGGGTCGGAGCGCACTATCTCCGGCACGGCGGGGTCAGGACGACGGTTCGCGCGCCGCGCCGGTCCGCGCGGCGGCGACTTCCTCGCGATTGGCGTCGAGCACGGCTCGCAGCACCGTCTCGAGCGCGGTGATCTCGCCGTTGACCGATACCATGCTCTCGATCAGCGCCAGCCAGCGCAGGGAGGCCGGCTCTCCGGGATCCATCTCCGGACAGAGCGTCGCGACGCCGGTGGCGGCGCGCAACAGCCCTTCGGAGGCGGATTCGAGGTGCTTGGCGATGTCGGTGAACGTTTCGCGATCGATGATCATGCGGAGGCTCCTTCGGAGGGGTGGGTGGACCCGCGAATGTCCAAGAAGGATGCCATCCGTCGATCGCGTCCGGCGCGTGCGACGCACGCGCGCGTCGCACGCGTAACGCATCGCTTTCGCCAGGAGGAGCGCCGAGTTGCGGCGTCGCCGACCTTCCACGACCGGGCGAGGAACCACGCGGTCCACATAGCACCCCGCGCCTCGGCCTCGGACGCCCGAATCGTGCAATTCGGCGGCTTCACTCCGCGCGATGCAATCTCGCAGCATCGCGGACGCGCGGTGTCGACCGGATGCCGCTCCCGGTCCGGCCTCAGCCCGACAACGCCGCCGACGGATGCTCCGCGGACGACGGGGGCAGCGGCAAGGTGAGCCGTCCAACCCCCTCGAGGCGCCGGCTGTCCGCGAGGCGCCGCTCGAGCGCGACGAGTTCGTGCGCCGAGACTCCCGGCAGAATCACCCGCTCGCGGCCGGCGCGACCGCGGCGAGCCAGCGTCACGCACCCGATCTCGGCGAAGCGATTCAGCGCGTTGGCGAACGTCACCGCCGAGTTCCCCTCGGGACGCCGCGTCTGCCCGAGCAACTGGTGCATGACGAAGCTCTTCTGCATGCGCGCGATCGCCGCCTTCTGCGTGAGCCCTTCGGCGTCGAGGTCGAGCAGTGTCTTCGCCACGATCCAGTACGCTTCGCGGAAGCCGTCGAGGATCCCGTCGCCGAAGACCATCAGCACGTGCGCCACGTTGACGTACGCGCCCTCGACGGCGCCCTGCGCCGCGAAGTACGCCAGCGTGTCCTCGATCTCCGCGGCCACCGCCTCGCGCTCCGGCAAGGCGAACTCCCAGCGGAACAGCTCCAGCCACCACCACACGGCCTCACGCAACTCGGAGCGCGCGACGCCCCGACGCAGCGCATGCGCGACCAGGGAAGGAATCAGAAAGAAATGAATGGTGTTGTTCTTGTAGAAATCGAGGATCAGCCGCTTCTCCGGCGGCGCATGGATGATGTCGCCGTCACGGTCCTTCATCCACTCGATCAGCTTCCCGTTCTGGAGAAAGTTCAGGCTCTCGTAGAAATTCGCGATGTTGCGCTGCAGCGATGCGGTGAGCGCCACGCCCTTGTGCAGGAGCAGCTCCGTCAACGCCCGTGCCGCGATCGCGAACTCGCCGTAGCGGATCGCCGCTTCGGGCGCCGAGAGGAGCACCGTCGACGACACCGAGGTCGCCCCGGCGACGGCGACCTCGTTGACCGATCGCAGGATGCGAAACCCGAGCTTCTGGATGAAATGCCGCTTCTCCTCCTCGATCGCGGGGTCCGCGACGGCGCGCTGGAAGCGGCCGCGCCGGCTCCCGAGGACCGCATCGAGCGAGATCGGCTCCGCGAACGTGACGTAGACCGTACCGTACTTCTGACGCAGGACGCTCCGCGCCTTCAGCAGCGCGCCGAAGGACTCCCGCTCCTTCTGCCCGCCCAGCAACTCCTGTTTGTACGCCTCCTCCTCCACGATGCGCCCGTAGTGGATGGAGACGGGCACGAGGTAGAGATCGCGGCGCACGCCGTCCACGAACACATTCACGACCGCCGAGAGCATGCCGAGCTTCGGCGTCAAGATCTTGCCGGTTCGGCTGCGGCCGCCCTCGATGAAGAACTCCTGCGTGTACCCCTCGCGGATCAAGTACTCGAGGTACTTCCGGAAGACGGTCTTGTAGAGCGGGTTTCCCTCGAAGGTGCGACGGATGAAGTACGCGCCGGCGCCGCGAAAGAACGGCCCGAGGGGCCAGAACGCCATGTTGATCCCCGCGGCGATGTGCGGCGGCGACAGGGCGTTCTCGTGAAAGATGTAGGACAGGATCAAGTAGTCGAAGTGGCTGCGATGACACGGAACCAGCACGATCGGATGCTGCTTCACGGTATCGACGACCCGTTCGAGCCCGCGCACCTCGAGGCCGCTGAACATCCGGTACCAGGCGCGGTGGAAGAAGAAGGCCAGCACCGCGAAATAGTAGCCGTGAAAATTGGCCGCGATCTCGTCGAAGTAGCCTCGCGCCTCCCGGGCCACCTTCTCGACCGACGTCTTGCGCTCGGCGGCGATGCCGCGCACGGCTTCCTGGACGTCGTCGGAATCCAGGACCATCTCCCGCACCTGCCGCTTCGAGCGCAAGGTCGGTCCCCACACGAGACGCTCTTCGCGGTACAGGAAGATCTGCAGGGCGCGCGTCAAGCGCCGCACGATGCGATCGTCTCCCTCCTCGCGATACTCCGCCATGAACGCATTCAGCGGAATCTCCGCGCCGACCGAAATGCTGAGGCCGCGCGCATTCCAGTAGTAGGTCACGAGTTTCTTGAGATCGCTCGGCGCCTCGTGCACGCTGTACACGAAACTCGCCAGACGCGACCCCTTCCGGCGCAATCCCGACCCGCGGAAGATGGCCAGCGGCACGAGGAACACCGGCTGCTCCTTCCCCCACAGGCCGTGCACGATCTCCCTGAGGTAGTCGGCCCCGCGGCGCGTCTCGCGCGCCACGCGCACGCCCCGCCCGCGCGTTCCGGCGGCCCCGCGGCTGCTGCGGATGAAGAGCAGCACCGAGCGCCCGCTCGCCGTCAAGCGCGCCGCCAGGTTGCGCTCGCGCGCCTCGCGGTCGCGCGGAGCGCTCCCGAGGGATCGCAATCGTCGCCACGCCCCGCGCAGGACGTCGCCGAGCCGGCGCAGCCATACAGAGGAGATGTCGTTGGCGAACCGCGGCAGCGGCAGGCCCTCGCGCAGGAGGAGATGGTTCACGAGGAAATAGTCGACGAGCGACCGATACCGCATCACGTAGACGAGCGTGCCCTGCTCGGCGAGCCGGCGCAGACGCGCGATGTCCTCGGGATCGGCGTGCAGATGACGGAAGGCCTGCCGCGCGAACACGCTCGCGAAGAAGCCGAACTGCCGGCACATCGCCGATCGGTGCGGTCCCTCGTCCTCGTGGGCGACGTCCGCAGGCGCGCCTCCGGGCGCCATCGTCGGTTGGCGCATCACCCGCGCTCGATCCTCACGTGTAGCGTTCGAGCCTGCGGCGCTTCAGCTCGTCGACGACGCGGCGGACGTCCTGCGCGCGCGCGCGATGGCAGACCAGGATCGCGTCCGGCGTATCGACGACGATGACGTCGTCGAGCCCGACGACGGCCACCAGCCGTCCGTCGCCGAAGACGACGGTCCGCTCGGCATCCACGGACACGACGTGCCGCGACGCGCCGGCGCCGTCGAGCGCCGCCAGCGCCGTCCAGCTCCCGACGTCGCTCCACCCGACGTCGCCAGCGACGACGAGCGCGCCGCGGGCGCGCTCCATGACCCCGTAGTCGATGGAGATCGCCGGCACCCCCCGATACGCCCGCGCGACGGCCCGCGCGCGCCGGGCGGCCGGCTGCGCCGCCGCCGCCCGCAACGGCCGCGCCACCTCCGGCAGCAGCTCGTCCATCAGCCCGAGGAGCGTGGTCGTCCGCCAGGCGAACATGCCGCTGTTCCACAGATATCGTCCCGTCGCGACGAAGCGGCGGGCGCGCACCGCGTCCGGCTTCTCGACGAACGCGCGCACCCGCGCCGTCCGCCCGCCTACGCCCTCCCCGAGCTCGATGTAGCCGTACCCTGTCTCGGGCGCGCTCGGCCGGATGCCGATCGTGACCGCCACCGGCCTCGCCCCCGCCCAGGCGAGCGCTTCGAGCACCGTCGCGCGGAACGCGCGCGGGTTCGCGATCGCGTGATCGGCCGGCACCGTCACGAAGACGGCGCCCGCGGCGCGACGCTCGATCTCGAGCGCCGCGAGCGCGCAACACGGCGCCGTGTTGCGCGCGATCGGCTCGCTGAGAACGTTCCGACGCGGCAGCTCCGGAAGCTGCCGCACGACCGCCGCGGCATGATCGCGATGCGTGACGATCAGGATCTGCGACGGCGGCACGATGCCGCGCAGGCGCGCCACGGTCTCCTGCAGAAGGCTGCGCGACCCGAGCACCGGCAGCAGCTGCTTCGGCACGCGCTGCCGGCTCCGCGGCCAGAATCGCGTGCCGCTTCCGCCGGCCATGACCACCGCCCACCGATCGACGCGACGAGGAACCCGCGGCACCGACGATCGAGACATCGGCTCGATTTAGGCACCGCGTTTCGGAAAAGCAAGACGACAGCTCGCGTAGCGTCCGCGCGCTCAGCGCGGCGCGCCGAGCGCGGCGAGGCACCGCGCGATGTCGTCGTCGTCGCAGTAGCAATGCGGCGACAGGCGCACGCCGCCGCCGCGCGGACTCGCGAGCACACCTGCCGCGCGCAGCCTCCGCACGACCGCCTCCGGCGTGTCGCCGACGGCGACGGTCGTGATACCGGCGCGCTCGTGCGCGCCATCCGGGCTCATCAGCCGAAACCCGCGCTCCGCGAGCGCGGCACGCAGCGTCGTCGTCACGGCCGCCACGCGCCGCTCGACGGCGTCGATCCCGAGCTCGAACATCAGGTCGATGGCCGCGCCGAGCGCGTGGATCGCGAGGAAGTTGGAGCTGCCGCACTCGAACTTCTGCGCCTCCGCCTTGAGATCGAAGTGGTACGGCAGGTACCGGCCCGCGTCGACGACGCTCTTCCAACCGATCCGCTGCGGCACGAGGCGGTCCAGCCATCGCCGCGACACGTACAACAGGCCGCAGCCCTCGGGCGCGCAGAGCCACTTGTGCCCGTCGGCCGCGAGCGCGTCGATTCCTTCGCGCTCGACGTCGATGCGCACCGCGCCCAGCGCCTGAATCGCGTCGACGCAGAAGAGCAGGCCGCGCCGTCGGCAGAGCTCGGCGATGGCCGCCAACGGTCGGCGATGCCCGGTCGCGAAGTCGACGGCGCTCACGCTGACGACCCGGGTCGTGTCGTCGACGAGCGCGGCGATCGCATCGACGCTCAGTCGGCCGTCGACCGTCGGGGCGAGCCGCGTCTCGACGCCGATCCGGCGCAGCGCCCACCACGGGTAGACGTTGGCGGGAAACTCGCCGTCGACCGCCACCACCGATTCACCGGCCCGCCAGTCCAGGGCGGTCGCGATGCCGGAAAGGCCGTCCGAGGTGCTGGCGACGAAGGCGATCTCCTCGGGCGACGCCCCGATCAGCCGCGCCGCACCCGCCCGCACCGCCTCGGCGCGCGCCTCCCACGCCGGATAGCGCAACCGGGCAAAGTCCCGAGCGTCCGCCACGAACGCCGCGACGGCGTCCGCCACGCAGCGGGAGATCGGGGCGACGCCCGCATGGTCGAAGTATACGCATGCCGCGGTCACCGGAAACTGATCGCGGCCGAGCGCGCCGCTCGTCGAGGAGAAAATTGCCATGGCCGGCGGCGTACTATGCTACACTCCCACGTCATGGAGAAGCCGCCGCCGCTCGCGATCCCCGCCCTCCACCAGTTCTTCCTCGGCCTCACGCGGCGCTGCTTCCACGAGCTCGCCGTCGGCGACGACACCGTGATCGCCTACGTCGCGGCGGTCCTGACCGAGTTCGCGCGGAGCGATCGTCTCTACGTGTTGCGGACCCGCCGCGGGCGCGCGGTCGACAGCGTCGCCGACATGCGACGCGCCGCCGATCCCACCGGGGCCATGCGGGCGCGCGCCGCCCGCAAGTACATCGGCGACTACAGCCTGTTCATGACGGGCCTGTTCCGGACCCACGTCGCGAGCCGCGGCGCGCTCGACTACTACGTCGAGGAAGGCCAGCGCTCGTACCGCGACGTCTCCGAGCTCGACCTCTCGCTCTTCCGGACCGGCTTCCTGCTCTTCGAGCAGCTCGCGAAGAACTTCGAGGACTACTCCGGCGCGCTCGACTACATGCGCAAGGCGCACTTCGTCCGATCAGGAGACCAGCGCCCCTTCGCGCAGTTCCTGAAGGACGTGGAGGGCTGGATGCGCACGGGTCTCTCCGATAACTGACGCCGCCCAGCTCACCGTGACGGGCGACGAAATGCGGCTCGACCGCTTCCTCGCCCTGCACGGCCCGCTCGCGGGGCGCGGGCGGCGCGACCTCGCCGCGATCGTGGCGCGCGGCCTCGTGCGCGTGAACGGCCGGCGCGCGCGCAAGGGCACGACGGTCCGCGCCGGCGACGTCGTGACCGTCGCGGAGTTCGACTCGGCGGTCGCCACGGCCGCGGGCGGGCCGGCGCTCGTGATCCTCCACCTCGATGACGCGCTCATCGCCCTAGACAAGCCTCCCGGCCTCGCGACGACACGCGGAGCGGCGACGGCCCCGAGCCTCGCGGCGGCGCTCTGCGCCCGCTTCCCCGAGATGGCCGGCATCGACGCGCGTCACGCCGGGCTGGCCCATCGACTCGACACCGGCACCTCGGGACTCCTCGTCGCGGCGCGCTCGCTCGACCGCTACGCTCGCCTGCGCGCCGCGTTCGCCGCGAAGCGCGTCGCCAAGGAGTACCTCGCGATCGTGAGCGGCCGCCTCGAGGCGCCGACGACCATCGACCGCCCGCTTGCGCGCCATCCCCGCAGCCGTCGCCGCATGGTGATCGCCCGCGGCGCCGCGCGCGCCTGGTCGGCCGCGACCACGGTCGTGCCGATCCACGGCGACGCGCGCTTCACCCTCGTCCGGCTGTACATGCGAACCGGCGTCACGCATCAGTTGCGCGTGCACCTCGCCGCCCTCGGCCATCCGATCGTCGGCGACACGCGCTACGGCGGCGCCGTCGCGGCGCCGGAGCGCGGCGCGCTCGGCATCGAACTCCCGGACTGGCACTTCCTCCATGCCCGAGCCCTCGCCTTCGACGACGACGAACTCGGCCCGCCGCTTGCCGCGCCCCTTCCCGCGCACTGGAGCCTGCTCCTCTCCGCGCGCGGCTGGACGCCGCCGATCGACTGAGGCGCCTCCGTCGCTCAGGCCGCCGCTTGGCGACCCTTGGAGCTCTTGTCCTTGCCGTCCTTGTTCGTCGGCGGCTTGGTGCTGCACGGACCGCACAGGTTGCGCACGTTGTCCGGATCTTCGAGCAATCCGTCGTCCACGTTGTGGCAGACCTTCGCGCACTCGGCGCAGATGAAATAGATGCCTTCGATCGTCTTGTTGATGCGCTCCCGATTCAGGATGCGACCGCGCAGCTTCTGGATTCGGATGCCGAGAAGATCTTCGTACTGTCGTTTGATCTTGCGTCGGCCCGCTTCGTCCTTGGGGAGCTCTTCTTCACTGGACGCGACCGTGCTGTCGTCCTCGTCGAAGATGTTGAAGCCCTTCTTCGACTTCTCCTTCTTGACCTTCTTGGCCATGACCCGATTGCCCTCCGGGGCGCCAACAAAAAATCCGGCGACAGCGACGCTATCAGCCGGACCCGTGGCGCGTTCTCCTCGCGCGGAAGTACACCAGCGTCTCACCATGGTCAATGCGCCGGCGCCGCTTCGCGCATGTAGCCGCGGCTCCCGACGAGCGCGGCTTGTCGCTCCCGCGACCCGGTGGTAGCGTTCCGCGATTTCGGGCACCCGCCGCGATGCAAGTCCGTCTCGAACCGCAGGGCACGCAGCTCACCGTCTCGGGTCGCCGACGCGTCGGCGACCTGGTTCAGTCGCTCGGGATCCTCGCCGGGACCGTCATGGTCATCCGGGGTGACGCCCTCCTGACCGACGACGAATTCGTCGACGACGCCGACACGATCGAGCTGCGCGCCGTGATCTCCGGGGGGCTCGCGTGAAGTGCAAACGGTGCGCCGAGAAGGCGATCGTTCAGCTCCGCAGCCACAATACGGCCTTCTGCAAGCCGTGCTTCGTCTTCTTCTTCCAGCGCGGCATCGAGCGGGCGATTACGCGCGAGACGATGTTCACCCACGAGGAACGCGTCCTCGTCGCCGTCTCCGGCGGCAAGGATAGCCTCGCGCTCTGGGACGCGCTGGCGGATCTCGGCTACGACACCGAAGGCCTGTACCTGGGCCTCGGCATCGGCGGCTATTCGCACGCCTCCGAACGGAAGGCGCGCGCGTTCGCCGAGCGCCGCGGCCTCCGACTACGGATCGTCGCGCTCGACGAGGCCGAAGACGGCCTCGCCATCCCGTCGGTGGCGGCCGCGACGCGCCGGCCGCCCTGCTCGGCGTGCGGCACCTTCAAGCGCCATCACTTCGATCGCGCCGCCCTGGCCGGCGGCTTCCCCGTGCTCGCGACCGGACACAACCTCGACGACGAAGCCGCGCGTCTCCTCGGCAACGTCATGCATTGGCAGCTTCCCTATCTCGCCAAGCAACGGCCGGTGCTGGCGCCGACGCATCCCCGTTTCGTGCGCAAGGTCCGGCCGCTCTACCGGACCAGCGAGTTCGAGAGCGCGACCTACGCCTTCCTGCGCGGCATCGACTACGTCGTCGAGGAGTGCCCGAACAGCCACGGCGCGACGCAGCTCGTGTACAAGGACCTGCTGAACCGGCTCGAGCACACGATGCCGGGCAGCAAGCTCGCCTTCGTCGGCGATTTTCTGAGTCGCGGGCTTCCGCTCTTCGCGGCCGCTCCGGAAGTCGCCGACCTCGGCGAGTGCGAACGTTGCGGCATGCCGTCGGCGGGCGCGATCTGCGGCTACTGCCGCCTGGTCGCCGAGGTCGGCCGCAGGCGCGCGCAGGCGGTGGCGCATTCCTGAAGCGACCGGAACGCCGCAGGAGGAGATCGCCGCAGGCCCGGGCCGCGCGCTCCTGCGCGAAGGCGACTCCGTCCTGTTCATCGACCGGAAGGCGCGGCAGTACCTCCGGACGCTGCGCGCCGGCAAGCCCGTCAACGTCCGCGGCGCGGCTTTCGCCTCCGAGGCGCTGATCGGCATGCCGGAAGGCACGGTCGTCCGGAGCTCCACCGGCGAGTACCTCCAGATCTTCCGGCCGACCTACGCGCAGCTGATCCCGAACCTGCCCCGCCAGGCCCAGGTCATCTACCCGAAAGACGTCGGCACGATCGTGATGTGGGGCGACATCCATCCGGGCGCGCGCGTCGTCGAGGTCGGCGTGGGCCCCGGGGCCACCGCGATCGCGATCCTGCGCGCCATCGGACCGGCCGGAACGCTCACGACCTACGAGCTCCGCGAGGAGTTCGCGGCGATGGCGCGCAACAACGTCACGCGCTTCCACGGCCCGGCGCCGCAATGGACGATCAAGCTCCGCGACGCGTACGAGGGCTTCGACGAGACCGACGTGGACCGCATGGTGGTCGATCTCTCCGAGCCGTGGCGCGTGGTCCCGCACGCCGCACGCGCGCTCCGGCCCGGCGGCGTCTTCGCCGGGTTCACCCCGACCGTGCTGCAGATGAAGCAACTCGTCGACGAGCTGCGGGCCGGACCGTTCGCAGCCATCGAGGCGCTCGAGTCGCTCCAACGCGGATGGCACGTGAAGGACCGCAGCGTCCGGCCCGAGCATCGCATGGTCGCGCACAGCGGCTTCCTCGTCTTTGCGCGTCGGCTCGCCGCGACGCCGCACGACGCCGCACCGGGCGCCTGACGCCCCGATTTCGTTGACATCATTTCGGCCGCTGGTGTAGCGTCCGCGGCGAGTCGCGATGCGCGCGTGAGGGCGACGGGATGACCAAGGAAGATCTTCGCCGGAAGGTCTGGCAGCTGCTGGAACAGAATGTGGTGCAGCGGTTCCCGGGCGCCCACGGACGCATACCCAACTTCGTCGGCTCGGAGCGCGCAGCGGCGCGCCTCGGCGACCTCGCCGTTTGGAAGAAGGCGCGCACCATCAAGATGAGCTCAGACGCTCCGCAGCTCGCGGTGCGTCGCCAAGCGCTCCTGGACGGCAAGGTCGTCTATCTCGCGGTTCCAGCGCTCCGCACCGAGAAGTGCTTCATCGAGCTCGATCCGAAGCGCCTCGGCCGGCGGGTGCCGATGGCGGCGAGCCTGCTCGGCGCCGCGAAGCACGGCCGCGCCGTCAGCGCCCGCGAGGTCCGCGCCATCGATCTCGTGGTCTGCGGATCCGTCGCCGTCCGGCGCGACGGCACGCGGGTCGGCAAGGGCGGCGGCTTCGTCGATCTCGAGTACGCGCTCCTCCGCGAGGAGGGGAAGCTCAAGGAGACGACGCCGATCGTCACCACGATCCACCCGCTACAGATCGTCACCGAGAAGGTCGCGATGCTGGCGCACGACATCCCTCTCGATTTCCTCGTCACTCCCTTCGAGGTGGTCGCGACGCGCCCCGCCTTTCCCCGCCCGCGCGGCGTCTACTGGGACCTTCTCAAGACGGCGCGCATCGCCGCCATCCCGTCGCTTGGCAAGCGCCTGAAGCAGAGCTCGCCGGACGCTCCCTCCCGCCGCCTGTAGCGCTGCGGGCGGCAACGGCCGCTCAGCACTCGCCAGGCCAGCGCACCACGGCCGCCGTCCCGGCCACGGCCACGAACCCCAGCAGCAGGACGAGGCCGTTCAGCTGCATCGCGCGACGGTGCAGGCGGTCGAACTCCGCGCGGATCGCCGGGTCGACGGGTTCGTGATGGAGCGCGGGGCGGAGCGCACGGGCACGCGGGCTCACCACGGCGCCGGCATACGCGGTCGCAGCCAGCATCACCACGAGCATTGGCACGAGCGCGCGCCAGAGCCGCGCGCTCACAGAGCGCCGCCACAGCCAGGTCGCGGCCGCGAGCGCCACGAGACCGGCGGCCATCGTGAAGGCGTAGTAGAGCGGGAAGACGTGCCCCATCACCGTGCCGGCCGTCTCGCCCGGCACGGCGCGGAACACGGCCGGCGCCACCACCAACGACACCGCGACCAGGGCGCCGAGCCAGAGCGACAGGGCCAGCTGCAAGGCGACCTTCGCGAGCGTCGGCATCGGCGTCATTGCAACGACGGCGTCCGCCCGGACGCGAGCGCGCGGCGGCCGGCGAACCCCTCGTCCTGCGCGTGCCAGAAGCCGAGGGACTTCTCGCCGTATTGCCAACAGAGCAGCGCCGGCCTCCCTTCGACCATCGCCGGGAAATCCACCAGGCCGAGCGCGGCATCCTTGAACTCGCACCCGAGGCTCTCGATCTCCCCGACGATGCGCTCGATCTCCGAAACGTACGGCCCGGGATCCTGGCGGACCCGCAAGACGTCGACCGTCGCACGCGCGGCCGGCTCCGGCGCCGCCTCGCTCGCCGCGCCCCGCGCCATCCGCACCGTACGCTGGAGCCGCTCCATGAGCATCTCGAGCCGCGGAATCAATGCGTTCGCCTCGTCGAGCGTGAACCACCGTGCCGGCACGCTCGTCCTCTAGACCAGTTTCCGGAGCGCGTCGAGATTATCCCGATGTTCCGCACGGTTCGGGGTTGTCCGGGTAGAGGGCGTGTACTACGCTGCGCGCTCGACGGCAGCGGGTGCGTTCGGAATCGAGGGGGGAGGCAATGGCGAGCGGCGAAGAGTTCGACCCCGAAAAGTCGACGCAGGAGTCGGGAGAGCAGAAATTCTTCGGATTCGAGGAGGACGTGAGCGGCATCCACGTCCCGGGCGAGCTCCCCATTCTTCCCTTGCGCGGCGTCGTGGTGTTCCCCTCGGCGATCGCCCCGCTCCTGATCTCGCGCGGCGCCTCGCTGAAGCTCGTCGAGGACGCGCTGAACGGCGACCGCATCCTCGGCCTCGTCGCCCAGAAGAACGCCGAGAGCGAGGCCCCGGCCACGGACGGCCTCTACTCCCGCGGCACCGCCGGCCGCATCCTCAAGATGCTGAAGTACCCCGATGGCAGCGTCCGCATCCTCGTCCAGGGGCTCCGACGCATGGAGATCCAGCACTATACGCGCCGCGAGCCCTACTTCGCCGCGCAGGTCCGGCTCCTCAGCGAGGTCGCCGAGGCCTCGGCCGAGATCGAGGGCGCGCAGGCCCACATGGTCCAGCAGTTCTCGAAGTTCGTGTCGATGATCCCCTACCTGCCCGACGAGCTGCAGGTGGTCGTCACCAACATCAAGGACCCAAGCAAGGTCACGGACCTCATCGCGTCGAACCTCAACATTTCGCTGGAGGAGAAGCAGGATCTCCTGAACACGCTCGATCTGCGCGCGCGCGTCGAGAAGCTCGGGGCGATTCTCAATCGCGAGATCGAGCTCCTCGAGCTCGGCCACAAGATCCAGTCGCAGGTGCAGACCGAGCTCAACAAGAATCAGAAGGAGTTCTACCTGCGCCAGCAGATGAAGGCGATCCAGCGCGAGCTCGGCGAGGGCGACTCGCGGAGCGCGGAGATCGACGAGCTGCGCCAGAAGATCGCCGACGCCAGCATGCCGGAGGAAGCGCGCAAGGCCGCCGAGAACGAGCTCGATCGCCTGCGCATCATTCCGCCGGAGTCGGCGGAGCACACGGTCGTCCGCACCTACCTCGAATGGCTCGTCAACATGCCGTGGGCGACCTCCACCGAGGACAATCTCGACATCCCGCACGCCCGCAGCGTCCTCGACGAGGACCATTTCGATCTCGAGAAGGTGAAGGACCGCATCCTCGAGTACCTCGCGGTGCGGAAGCTGCGGAAGGATCCGAAGGGGCCGATCCTCTGCTTCGCCGGGCCTCCCGGGGTCGGGAAGACCTCGCTCGGCCGGTCGATCGCGAAGGCCATGGAGCGGAAGTTCGTCCGGATCTCGCTCGGCGGCGTACGCGATGAAGCGGAGATCCGCGGCCACCGCCGGACCTACATCGGCTCGCTGCCCGGGCGCATCATCCAGAGTCTCCGGACCGCGGGATCGAACAACCCGATGATCATGCTCGACGAGATCGACAAGCTCGGCGGCGACTTCCGCGGCGACCCCGCCTCGGCGCTCCTCGAAGTGCTCGATCCCGAGCAGAACCACGCGTTCGTCGACCATTATCTCGACGTGCCCGTCGATCTCTCGAAGGTGATGTGGGTGACCACCGCCAACTACCTGGACCCGATCCCGCCCGCCCTGCTCGACCGCATGGAGGTGCTCGAGCTCTCGGGCTACATCGAAGAGGAGAAGCTGGAGATCTCCTGGCGCCACCTCATCCCGAAGCAGATCCGCGAGAACGGACTCACCGACGCCAACATCGCCTTCACGGAGCACGGCCTCCTCAAGATCATCCGCGGCTACACGCGCGAGGCGGGCCTGCGGAACCTCGAGCGCGAGATCGGCCGGGTCTGCCGCAAGGTCGCGCGCGCGGTCACCGAGGGCCAGACGGAGCGTGTCACGATCTCGCCCGAAAAGGTCCGGGAGTTCCTCGGGCCGGAGCGCTTCTTCGCCGAGGTCGCCGAGCGCAGCGGCGAGCCCGGCGTCGCGACCGGCCTCGCCTACACGCCGAACGGCGGCGACATCCTCTTCATCGAGTCGACCAAGATGGGCGGCAAGAAGGGGCTCACCCTCACCGGCCATCTCGGCGAGGTGATGAAGGAGTCGGCGCAGGCGGCGCTGAGTTACATCCGCGCCCGCGCCGACCGTCTGGGCATCGTCCCCGACTTCTTCGAAAACTGCGATCTCCACATCCACGTGCCGGCCGGCGCGGTGCCGAAGGACGGCCCCTCCGCGGGCGTCACGATCGCGACCTCGCTGGCATCGCTCCTGACGGGACGACCCGTGAAGCACGCGCTCGCCATGACCGGCGAGATCACGCTGCGCGGCAAGGTCATGCCGGTCGGCGGCATCAAGGAGAAGGTGCTCGCCGCCAGACGCGCCGGTATCACCACGGTCGTCCTCCCGCGCCTCAACCAGAAGGATCTCGAAGACATCCCGGAAAGCGTGCGGCGTGAAATGCAGTTCCAGTTCGTCGACACGATCGCCGAGGCGCTCGACTTCGCGCTCGAGCCGGCCGGCGCGGTCGACGACGCCGAGCCGGCGCGCGCGGCTAGTCTCTGACCTCGACGCCGCGCATCCTGATGGCGGCGTCCGAGATGACGCCGTTCGCCGCGACCGGCGGGCTCGGCGACGTCCTCGGCGCGCTGCCGCCCGCGCTCGCCGCGCTCGGCGCGCGGGTGCATGTCGTCCTGCCCGCGTATCGTACGGCGACGATCGACGGCGCGCATGCGTCCACCTACGCGAGCCTGCTGGTGCCGGGCCCCAGCGGCGCGCGCGAGGCCGCGCTCCGCACACTCCGGCACCGCGACGTCGCCGTGTCCTTCGTGGTCGCGGACGACCTCTTCGCGCGCGACGGCCTCTACGGCGGAGCCCGCGGCGATTTCGGCGACAACCCCGCGCGCTTCGCGTTCTACGCGCACGCCGTGGCGGCGCTCGCGGCGCGGCTCGACCCGCCGCCCGACGTCGTGCACTGCCACGATTGGCAGGCCGGGCTCGTACCCGCCCTCCTGCGCACGTCGGAGGATCCGCGACTGGCACGGCTTCCGACCGTCTTCACCATCCACAACCTCGGCTACCAGGGGATCTTCGGCGCCGAGGCGTGGCCGTTCCTCGGCCTCGATCGCCGCTTCTTCGATGCGGCGTATCTCGAGTTCCACGGTCTCGTCAATTTCCTGAAGGCGGGCCTCGTCTTCGCCGATCGCCTTACGACCGTGAGCCCGCGCTACGCGGAGGAGATCCAGACGCCCGAGCACGGCCACGGACTCGACGGCGTGCTGCGCGCGCGCCGCTCCGTCCTGCGCGGGATCCTGAACGGGATCGATACGACCCGCTGGGATCCCGCGCACGATCCCTTCCTGGCCGCGACCTACGACGCGGACAACCTCGCAGGCAAGGCCGAATGCAAGGCGCGGCTGCAGCGTGACTTCGACCTGCCGATCCGCACTCGCGTGCCGCTCCTCGGCATGGTCACCCGCCTCGCGGAGCAGAAGGGGCTCGACATCCTCGCTGCCGCCCTACCGACCCTCCTCGCGGAAGACCTTCAGATCATCGTCCTCGGTCGCGGCGACGAACGCTACGAACGCTGGCTCGCCGACGCCGGTCGGCGTGACCCGACGCGCCTCGCCGTACGCCTCGCCTTCGACGAGGAACTCTCCCATCGCGTGGAGGCCGGCGCCGACGTCTTCCTCATGCCCTCGCGCTACGAGCCCTGCGGCCTGAACCAGATGTACAGCCTCCGGTACGGCACGGTGCCCATCGTCCGCGCCACCGGCGGCCTCGACGACACGATCGACGACGTGGACGCCGTCCCCGAGCGTGGCACCGGCTTCAAGTTCGTCGAGTATTCCGCCGACGCGTTGATCGACGCGGTGCGCCGCGCCCTCGTCCGTTACGCCGATCCCGCCGTGTGGCGACGCATCATGCGGGAAGGCATGCGACGTGATCACTCGTGGCGGCGGGCCGCCCTCGCCTACCTCGACCTCTACCACGACGCTGCCGCCGGCCGCTGATCCCCGGGCGGTCGAATCGATCCGGCAGTTTCTGCCGCTCGCCGCCGCGATCCCCGCCCGCACGGCGATCTGGCGAACGGCCCGGGTCTTGCTGTCCGTGCTCGCGGGAGGACTCGACCGTGCGCATTGGATTCGATCATTCGTGCTCGTCCGCAACCGAGACCCGTCGCCGCGTCGCCGCGCCGCAGACCGGCCACGGCTTCGCCGGCGCCCTGGCGTCGGCAGTGGAAGGCGGCGACGACGCGAGCAGCAGCGGGGGCCGGAAGCCCGAGCTCTCGGCGGCCACGTACCGCCTCTTCGCGGCCGTCGCGGCCGAACGCGGCGACACCGCGCATGCCGAGCATTTCCGCGCCCGAGCGGTGGACGCCCGTGAGGCGGGGATTCCGCTCCACCCCTCCGGCGTGCTCTCCGACACCGGGCGCTGGGACTATACCGAGGCCGCGGCGGCGATCCCGGAGACCGGGCACTTCGACACCGCCACGGGGCAAGGTATGCGCACCTTCATCCCGTACAATACGACGCGCGACCGGAGGATTCCCGGCGCCGCCGAAGCGCCGGCGGACCGCGCGCCGGCCGCCGCAACCCCGGCCACGCTCGCGAGCAGCGGCCTCCGCGGCGCGCGCGCGACGCGCGAGAGCGCCCGCACCGAGATCGACGCGCTCCTCGCCGCGCTCGCGGGCTAGGAGACGAACGCGCGCTCGATCACGTAGTGTCCGGCGTCGCTGCTCGATCCCTCGCGGAAGCCGCGGCTCTCGAGGATCGCGGCCGTGTCGCGCAGCATCGCCGTGCTGCCGCAGATCATCACCCGGTCGTCGTCGGGAGCGAGCGCGGGCATTCCGAGATCGGCGGAGAGCCTCCCGCTCTCGATGAGGTGCGTGATTCTCCCCTGGTGCTCGAACGCCTCGCGCGTGACCGTCGGGTAGTACCGTAGCTTCGCGCGCACCTCCTCGCCGATCAGCGGGTTCGCCGGGAGCTCGTCGCGGATGTAGTCGGAGTAGCCGAGCTCCGACACCGTACGGACGCCGTGCACCACGACGACCTCCTCGAAGCGCTCGTAGACTTCGGGGTCGCGGATCAGGCTCATGAAAGGCGCGAGCCCGGTGCCCGTGCCGAGCAGATAGAGCCGCCGCCCCGGCAAGAGGTTCGTCAGGACGAGCGTACCGGTCGGCTTGCGGCCCACGTACACCGCGTCACCGGGGCGGATGTGCGCCAGCCGCGACGTCAGCGGACCGTTCGGCACCTTGATGCTGTAGAACTCGAGATGGTCCTCGTAGTGCGCGCTCGCCACGCTGTAGGCGCGCAGCAGCGGCCGCCCCCCCACTTCCAGGCCCATCATGAGGAAGTGTCCACTCCGAAAGCGAAGCCCCGGGTCGCGGGTGGTCGTGAAGCTGAACAGCCGCTCGTTCCAATGGTGCACGCGCAAGACGCGCTCCTGACTGAGATGGCTCATGGCACCGACTGTACGCGGCTGTACGTCATCGGGGAAACGGGATATTCCGATGATCGTCTCCGGACGTTCCGATATGCGCTACACCCTGCGCCAACTCGAGGTCTTTCTCGCAGTCGCCCGCACCGGCAGCGTCACCCGGGCGGGCGACGAGCTCGCGATGTCGCAGTCGGCGGTGAGCGGCGCGCTCGCCGACCTCGAGCGTCAATTCGACGTCCGGCTCTTCGACCGCATCGGCAAGCGCCTCCGCTTGAGCGACGTCGGCCGCGCCCTCCGCGCCCGCGCCGAAAGCGTCCAGGACGCCGCGCGCGAGCTCGAGACGGCGCTCGTTCGGCACGCCGACGGCGGCAGCCTGCGCGTCGGCGCCACCCTCACCATCGGCAACTACGTGGCGGTGCCGCTCATGGCGCGCTTCATGCGCGAGAAGCCTGGAGCGCTCGTACGCCTCGACATCGCCAACACCGAGGAGATCGCCCGCCGCGTGGCGAACTTCGAGATCGACGTCGGCCTGATCGAAGGCGAGCTCGCGCACGCGGACCTGGTCGTCACGCCGTTCCGCGACGACGAGCTGGTCGTCTTCTCCGCACCGACCCATCCGCTCGCGAAGAAGCGCCTCCTCGACGACGCCGACCTCGTGGGCGCGGCATGGATCGTTCGGGAGCACGGCTCGGGCACGCGTCAGGCCTTCGAGCGCGCCATGACCGGCATCCTCTCCGAACTCCGCATCGCGCTCGAGCTCCCGCACACCGAAGTCATCAAGCGGGCGGTGGAGGCCGGACTCGGGCTCGGCTGCGTGTCGCGGCTCGCGCTCGCGGACGCCTTCCGCGCCAAGACGTTGAAGCCGTGCCCCGTCCCGCACCGCGACTTCCGCCGCCGCTTCTACACCGTCCTCCACCGCCAGAAGCACGTGGGCACGGAGCTCCAGCGGTGGCTCGCCCTGCTGCGGTGAACGCCCGCGCGCCAGCGCCCGGCGCGCGATGCTACCGGAGGCCGTCGCGGCAGAGGGCGACGAGCTCCGCGGGGGTCGCGATCTCGGCGTCGGCGCCCGCGCCGCGCACCGCCGCGCCGTTGAAGCCCCACAGCACCGCGCAGGTGGCGATCGCGGCGTTCCGTCCGGTCGCGACGTCGACCGCGGAGTCGCCGACCATGAGCGTCGCCGTCGGCGGCACGCCGGCCGCGACGACGAGCTGCACGAGGCCCGCGGGATCCGGCTTCCGGACCGGCAGCGTGTCGCCCGCGATCAACCGCGGACAGAGCGCTTCGAGATCGAGCCCGGCCAGGATCTTCGCGCTCATGTCGGCCGGCTTGTTGGTGAGCACCGAGAATACCGCGCCCTCCGCCGCCAGGCGTTCGAGCGCGGCGCGGAGCCCCGCGTAGACGACCGCGTGGTCGAGGAGGTGCGCGCGATACCACGGCATGAAGACGTCGAGGCCCGCGTCGATGCGGTCGCCGTGCGCCGCGCCGAGCGCGCGCTCGAGCAGGACGCGCGCGCCGTTGCCGACGTAGCCGAGGAGCGTCCGCGGATCCTGCGGCGGGAGCCCGAGCGCGCCGAGCGCCACGTTGACCGCCGCCGCCAGGTCGTCCTTGGTGTCGACGAGCGTGCCGTCGAGATCGAGGACGACGTGCCGAAACGCCAGCGTCGAGGCCACGCCAGCTCAGTCGTCGTGGCCGGCCGTCCGCGGCGCCGCGCTCACGCCGAAAAGGACGACCCGCAACCGCAGGTCCGCGAGGCCTTGGGGTTCTCGAACTTGAATCCCGATCCGTGCAGCCCCGTCACGTAGTCGATGATGGTGCCGTCCAGGTACTCGCGGGATGCCGGATCGATCACCACCCGCACGTCCTCGAAGGTGAAGATCGCGTCGTCGTCCTTCGGCTCGTCGAAGCCCATCGTGTAGGAGAAGCCGGAGCAGCCGCCTCCCACGACGCCGAGACGGAGCGCCTTCTCGGGGCCTGCGCCCTCCTTCTGCATGGCGGCGCGCACCTTCTGGACGGCGTGCTCGGTCAGGACGATCGGCTCGAACGTGGTCGTTTCGCTCATGGCAGGCACCGTAAACGCGACCTCGGAGCGAGTCAATTCGACGGGCGAGAACGCGCCAGCGCCCCCGCCCGTCCACCCGCCGTTCAGGCGCGCAGCGCCTGCCCCCCCGCCAACCCGAGGAAGTCGCCGATCGGCGTCCCCTGCGGCTCCACCGCGATGGGCATCGGTCCGAGGCGCTCGCCGCCCTCGCCGAGCCCGAGCGCGGTCCGCGACTCGCGTTTGCGCTTCAGCTTCTCGAGGAGGGTCGTACGGTTCAGCTGCAGCAGCCGCGCCGCCTCCTTCTTGTTGCCGCGGCTGATGTCGAGCGCGCGGGCGATGATGCGGTCCTCGATCGACTCCATCTCGCGATAGAAGTCGATGCCGCGACCGTCGAAGTCCCACGGCGGCGTCGTCCAGCCGCTCGTCGCGCCGTCACCCGCCATGCGGCCGTGGAGCTTCGGAGGCAGGTTCTCCGGACGGATGACGCCGTCGGTCGGCCCGAGGACCACGAGTTGTTCGAGCAGGTTCTTGAGCTCGCGCACGTTACCCGGCCACTGATAGGCCGTCAGCACCTCCATCGCCGCGGGCGAGATCTCGAAGCGCGGCAGCCCCTTCGCGGTGTGCATCTGGTTCAGGAACCAGTCGACGAGAAGCGGAACGTCTTCGCGGCGCGCGCGCAGCGGCGGCACCTCGATCGGCACGACCCGCAGGCGATAGTAGAGGTCCTCGCGGAACTGCCGATCCCCGACCGCTTCCTCGAGGTTCCGGTTCGTCGCCGCGACGACCCGCACGTCGACCTGCTGGGTGCTCACGCCGCCGACCGGCTCGAACTGGCCGTTCTCGAGGACGCGCAGGAGCTTCACCTGCAGCTTGGTGCTCATGTCGCCGACCTCGTCGAGGAAGATGGTCCCGCCGTCGGCGAGTTTGAAGCGGCCCACTCGCGAGGTCACCGCGCCCGTGAAGGCTCCGCGCTCGTGGCCGAACATCTCGCTCTCGAGCAGCTCCTCGGGAATCGCGCCGCAATGCACGGGCACGAGGCGCTGCGCGTGGCGGCGGCTCTGCGAATGGATCGCCTGCGCCACCAACTCCTTACCTGTTCCGCTCTCGCCGGTGATGAGCACGGTCACTCCGGTCGGTGCCACGCGCCGGATCACCTCGAAGATCGCCTGCATGCGCGGATGCCTGCCGATGATGCCGGCGAAGCCGGTCACCTCGGCGGCCTCGCCTCGCGCTTCCTCCTCCACCGCCACCCCCGTCCGCTCCCCGTCCCGTGCGTCCATGTGCCCTCCCAGGCGTTGCGAGTTGTCGGCGCGACCACCTGCGCGCGGTCAGACGCTTGAGCAAACCTGGTGCCAGAAACTTGAACCGCCGCCTCCGGAGAGCAGAAATCCCGCGAGATCATCGGATTCACAGCGGAAACGAGACGGAACCCTGACACCTCCCGGAGGAGGCGACGGGTCGAGGTCGAGCGGAACGCGTACAGTTTTGTCGCGCTCCGTTCGATTTTCGGCGGTCGCGAGGGTCGGCGGTCAGCTTTCCGCCGCGGCGGCGGGAGGCGGCGCGCAGACGCGGTAGGAAGGATCGCAGCGTCCGTCTTCGAGGACCAGCTGCCGCGCCCGACGCGTGCGGACGCCCACCACGACCGGAGCCATCAGATTGACCGTCATCGCGAGCGGGTCCGGCGGAATGGTGACGATGACGAAGAGGGCGACGTCCGCCGCGTCGGTCCCGAGCACGCGCGCCGCGAGCTCCAGCGGCGGCTGGTAGTCCGGCACGAGACGCGCCGGCTCGGCGACGGCGAACGCGACGTCCGGCTCGTCGAGGCAGAGCAGCCATCTGAACGGCGAACCCGGCCGATGATCGAGGATCACGAAGCGCCGCGCCCTCGGGAAGCCGATCAGGCCCTGCGGGAAGTGCAGCACCCGATCGACGGGCACGTCGAGCTCGCCGAACCGCGAGGACCGGACGTGGATCGCGTCGGGCCCGGGCGCCGGCCGCACCGAGACCATCTCCTCAGCCACGCTTACCATCGGCATATGCCTCCCATGCACGTACGGCGTGCCCGAGCCGATCCGGATCCGGCAAGCGCGCCTCGCGGTTCTGACTCTCGATGGCGAGGAATACCTCCTCGCGAAAGATTCGCACGTCCGACGGCGCCGCGACGCCCAGGCGCACCTGACCGCCGCGCACCTCCAGCACCTGCACCGTCACCTCGTCTCCGATCCGGATCCGTTCGCCGACCTTCCGTGTCAGCACCAGCATGGCGCCCTCCCTGCCTCGTCCCGTCCGCCGCCCGGCCTACAGCCGCAGGAAGTCGAGGATCGACGTCTGCAGCAGCGAGGCCCCCGCGCTGAGCGTCGCCTGCAGCGCGTTCTGCACCTGCGCGAGCTCGGTGATCGTCGCGGTGAGATCCGCGTCCTCCACGCCGCCGATCAACGTCTTGTTGGTGGCGATCGCCGCGCCGATCTCCGCGTTGCGCGTCTGGAGTCGCGCCAGCCGCCCGCCGACGCTCGCGCGCTCCTGGCGGATGTCCTCCGCCGCGCTCACGAGCGCGGAAAGCTGCGCGCTCGGCTCGGCGCCGCTTTCGAGCGTCTGCCGCAGGTCGTCGAGCGCCGCGAGCGTCGAGCCGAACACGTCGCCTCCGTTCGTCGTGATGCGCACCGTCTCGTCGCGCGCCGTCCGCACCGCGAAGGGATCCGCCGGGCCCGTGTACGCCGTCGCCGGCGAGAATCCCGGCGCGTCGTAGCTCGCGAAGGGAGGCCCCGACGTCGAGAGGCCGCCGAAGATGTAGCGCCCCGCGACCGTCGTATTGGCGAGCGACACGAGGCCGCGCTCGAGCTCCTCGACCTCCTCGGCGGCCGTCTGGCGCGCCTCCGGGGTCACGAGGCCGCTGCTCAGGCCGGCCGCGATCTCACGCGCCCGGATCAGGACGTCGTGGACCTGGCCGAGGACGCCGTCCTCCGCGCCGAGCGTCGTCGTCGCGAGCGCGACGCTGCCGCGATAGGCATCGAGCTCCTTCGCCTCGCCGCGCAGGCTGGTCGAGCGCGCCGCGCCGACGGGATCGTCGCTCGCCTCGCGGAGCCGCTTCTGCGAGCTCAAGGCGTTCTGCGCGTCCGCCTGCTGCCGACGCAGGCGGCTCACGGAGTACGTGAAGTCGGCGAGCAGCGTACGCTCGGTGACGCGGCCGACCATCAGGACACCAGCCCGAGGAGATCGTCGAGCATCTGATTGCTGACGTTGATGAGCTGCGCCGACGCCTGGTAGCCGCGCTGGAACCGGATGAGATTCGCGAACTCCTCGTCGAGGCTCACCCCCGAGACGGCCTCGCGCTGCGCGCCGAGCGCCGCGGAGACGTTCTCCTCGATCGTGGCCTGCTGGTCGGCCCGCCGCGCGTCCTGTCCGACCCGCGCGTGCAGCGTCCCGAAGTAGTCGCCGAGAGTGCTGCCGTCGAACGCGGGAAACGTCTGCTGCGCGACGGCGGCGAGCGCCAGCGCGTTGGCGTTGTCCGCGAGGTTCGCGCCCTGCGCCGCCGCGATGGTCCGCGGGTCCATCACCGCGACGCGCAGGTCGGCGGCGCCGGTCCCGGAGAAGAACGCCGCGCCGACGTTGCCGTCGAGGTCGCGGCCGGCAACGTTCGTTTGCACCGCGTTCACCGCGTCGCGGAGCGTCGTCGCGAGGAGGTCGAGTCGCCCCGCGTCGTCCACGATCGTCTGGTCGCGGAGCGCGAGCGCCGTGCCGATCGCGCCGCCGATCTCCCCCGAGAGCTTGATCACGCTGCCGTCGCGCGCCGCGATGCCGATCCGCGACAGCGGATTGCCGTCGAGGCCGGGCGCCGCCAGATCGCGCTCCGTCGTGAGGGTCGCCGCATCGGCGCCGATCACCAGCCCCTGCCCCGAAGCGGCGAACACGTTCACGCCGCCGTCCTCGACCTCGACCACCTGGATCGCGAGCTGCTTGGCGAGGGCGCCGAGCGCCGTCTGCCGCTGATCGCGCAGGTCGTTGCTCTCGCGACCCGAGCGGTCGGCCGCGACGATCTCGCGGTTCAGCTGCGCGATGGTCCGCAGGACCCCGTTGGCGTCCGACGCTGCCTGGCCGAGCCGGTCGTCGGCTTCGCGCTGCAACGCCTGGAGGCCGCCGGCGGCGTTGCGGAGCTGTCCGGCGAGCGCCGTGCCGGCCTCGATGAGCTCGTTGCGGGCGGCGAGGTCCTGCGGACTGTCCGCGACCGCGTTGGCGGCGGCGAAGAAGGCCGCGAGGGCGTTGCCGACGCCCTCGTCGCCGACCGGAAAGAGCGCCTGGACCCGGTCGAGCATTTCCCGTCCCGTGGCGGCGCCGCCGAGCGCGGACGCCGCCCCGAGGATGCGGGCATCGAGAAAGCCGTCGACGGACCGCAGGACCGACTCGACCACCACCCCCGTACCGAAGCCGCGATCGTCCGGCCGGCTGGCGTGCATCACCGGCGTCTGCCGGCTGTAGCCCGGCGTGTTGACGTTGGCGATGTTGTGGCCGGTGACGCCGACGCCGCGCTGGTTGGCGAGCAGTCCCTGCTTCCCGATCGTGAGGGGCGCGAAGATCGCCATCTCAAGCGCTCCACCGCGCGCCGGCCGACGACAGCGCCTGGCCCGTGAGCGCGGCGCGGCCGTCGTAGCGGCTGTCGGAGCGCTCGCGCCGCATGACGGCGAGGAGGTCCGTGACCTGCGCGAGCGCCGCGCGGACGATCCCCTCGTTGATGCCTTGCGCGCGCCTGACCGCCTCGGCGTCGCGGGCGGTCGCGTCGATCTCGCGGGCGAGCGCCGGGTCCGCGGCCGCGAGCTCGGCGAGCGTACGCCCGGCCGCCTCGAGATGGCGGCGGCGCTGCGCCGCCGCGCGCTCCCAGTCCGCCTGCAGGATCTCGCGCTCGCGCAGGCACGCGAGCAGCGCGGCATGGTCGTAGGCCGCAGCCGCCGTGCGCTCGGCGTCGAGGAGCGGCGCCAGCCGCCGGCAGCACGCGCGCTCGGCGGCGAGGAGGCTCGCGACGGTCGACGGGGCGGCGTCAGGCATGTCTCACCCGAGGAGATCGCGCGCGAGTTCCCCGAGGAGACGCTCGGCCACGGCCCGGGGATCCGGCGCGTACGTTCCGGCCACACTCCGCTCGCGCAGCGCCCTCACCCTGTCCACGTCGATCGCCGACGCGTCGCCGACCTCGGCCTTGAGGCGCTGCCGCAGGCGCGCCGCCTCCGAAAGCTCCACCCGATCGGCGACGCCGCCGCCGGAGGCGGACGTCGCCACCTCGGCGCCCTCGGCCGCTCCGGGGATCTCGCCCACCCCGGGAATCGTCGTCGGTCTGCGCGTGACTCTCATGGGATCTCCCGGGCCCCGTTCGAGCGGGCTCGGTCAGGATATCGTCCGGGGACCGTCCGGACTTGAATCCTGGATCCGCGGCGGTCGGCCGGCGTCACGTCACCCCCGCGGCCGGCGCCGCGGCGCCGAGCACCGGCCCGCCCCCGCCGAGAAGCGCCGTCGGATCGACGGCTTGACCGTCGCGACTCGCCGCGAAGTGCAGATGCGGCCCGCTCGCCCGGCCGCTCGAGCCCACCGTCGCGACCACCTCGCCCGCGACAACATGTTGACCCGCACGGACGAGCGTCCGCTCCGCGTGCGCATAGCTGGTGACCAGACCATCCGCATGGCGCACCTCGACCATCCGCCCCGCGCCGCCGCGCCGCCAGCCGCTGAAGACCACCTCGCCGTCGGCCACGCTCCGGATCTCCGCGCCCCGCGGCGCGGCGACGTCGACCCCGGCGTGGAACCGGCGCTCCCCGGTGAAGGGGTCGCTGCGCATGCCGAACGGCGAGCTGATCGCGCCCGCCAGCGGCGACGTCGCCGCGGCGGGCGGCGCCGCCGCGCCGGCCGGGGCCCCCGGCGCCGCGGACGCCGTCCGCCCGAGCGGACGCGCCGCGCGCGCGGCCGCAGCTACCGTCCCGTCCGCCTTCGCGGCGACGATCGTCCCGGGGTGCTGCCGCTCGATCTGCGCGACGATCTGCTCCGCGATCCCGAGCCCCCCCTTCGCCGCGAGGCTCCGCGCCACTTCCTGGTCGAACGCGCCGTCGAGCATCTTCCGGTTCGCCGACGCCTGCAGCATCCCCGACTCCGGCACCGTCTTCCGCATCGCGCTGATCACCTGCGCGAGCAGGACCGCCTCGAACTCCTTCGCCACCTCGTCCGGCCGCTTCCCCGCGAGCCGCCGCCGCGTCTCGTCCCCCGACGGCACCGTCGGCACGAACATCGAAGCCGCGGAGATCGGTTCCGCCATTACGCGTCCTCCTCTCCGGCGATTCCCCGGCCGCTCACATGATCTCCAGGTCGGCGTCCAATGCGCCCGCGGACTTGATCGCCTGCAACACCGCGATGAGATCCTGCGGCGTGATCCCGAGCGCGTTCAGTCCGTTCACGAGGTCACGCAGGCTGACGCCGCCCTTGAAGAGGTTCAGCCGCTCCGCCGCGCCTTCCTGCACCTGCACCGTGCTGTCGGGGACCACCACCGTCTGTCCTTCCGAGAACGGAGCCGGTTGCGACACGCCGAGATCCACCTTGACCGTCACCTGGAGGGCGCCGTGCGCGATGCCGACCGGCGCGATGCGGACGTCCTCGCCCATGATCACGGTGCCCGTCCGCTCGTTCACGATCACCCGCGCCCGCCGGTCCGGCTGCACGTTCAACGTCTCGATCCCGGCGAGCAGCGCCATCACCTGCTCCTGGCTCGCGGTCGGCTCGAGGCGGACCTCGACCGTGCCGGGATCGCGCGTGCTGGCGGCGCCGTTCCCGAGGAAGCCGTTGACCACCGAGGCGACCCGCATCGCGGTGGTGACATCGGCCTCGTGCAAGCTCAAGCGGACGAGGCCGTCGGCGCCGAGCATCACCGGCACCTCGCGCTCGACGAGAGCGCCGCCCGTGATGACGCCGACCGTCGGATGCCCGCTCTGCGCCTCGGCCCCGGGGGCCGACGCGCTGTACCCGCCGCCGAGCGACACGCCGCCCTGCGCGACCGCGTACACCTGCTGATCGCCGCCGAACAGCGGCGTCATGACGAGCGTGCCGCCGCGCAGCGACTTGGCGTCGCCGATCGACGAGATCTGCACGTCGACCCGGCTCCCCGAGCGCGCGAACGGCGGCAGGGTCGCCGTCACCACGACCGCCGCCGCGTTCTTCACTCGCACCTGGCGCGGATCCACCGTGACCTGGACGCCGCGCCGGCGCAGCATGCTCAGGATGCTCTGGACCGTGAAGATCGACTGCTGGCCGTCGCCGGTGCCGTCGAGGCCGACGACCACGCCGTAGCCCGTGAGTTGGTTCCCGCGGACGCCTTCGACGCTGGCGATGTCCTTGATGCGGGCGGCCTCGGCGGAACGCGCGGGCACGAGCCCGACGACCAGCGCCGCGAGCGCAGCGATGACGACACGGCGGCGCATCAGAACGGCCACACCACGTCGAGCAGCCAGTAGCCCCAGCCCGGGCTCTGCTTCACGCCGAGCGTTCCGACGCCGTAGTAGTCGATGCGCGCGTCGGCGAGGCGGGTCGAGAGCACCTGGTTCTGCGAATCGATGTCCTCGGGGCGGACCCAGCCCTGGACCACGATGTGCTGGTCCTCCTTGTTGACGGCGACGATCTTGTCGCCTTGCACCCAGAGATTCCCGGTCGGCGACACCGCCTTCACGACCGCCGTCATGCGCGCCGTGAGTCGCCCCTTGCGGTTCGTCGATCCCTCGCCGTCGAAGGTGCGCGCCGTCGACGCCTTGAGGAGCTGCTGTGGATCGATGCTCGGATTGTTCTCCTGCAGCGCCTGCGGGAACCCGAAGAACTGCTCGAGGTTCGCGAACACCTCGCTCTCCGTGGAGGTCGAGGTCTCGGCCGCCTTCGAGCCGGCGGCGTCCTCCGTGATGACGATCGTCAGGAGGTCGCCCGCGAAGCGCGCCTTCACGTCGGCGAAGAGATAGTTGGCGCTCACGTCGTCGCGCCAGAGCGAACCGGTCGTCCGTTGCAGCGCCGACGGCGCCGGCGGCGGCTCGGTCGGGAGCGGATCCTTCTTGAGGTACATCTGTACGCAGCCGCTTGCGAGCGACGCCGCGGCGGCGACGAGCGCGACCGCCGCGCGGCGCGCGGCGCCGCCGCGCTCAGCGTTCGACCAGGACCACGCCATGCTCGATCACCCTTCCCGCCACCGTCTGCTTGGACGCGCGATTCATCACCTTGATGCCCACGCCGACCGCCCCCGGCTCGAGCGCCTCGCCGGCCACCGTGAGCTTCATCGCCGCGGTCTCCACGATCAACGTCACCAGATCGCCCTTCTTCACCACCACCGGCGGCGCGAGCGTCGTCCGCGTCAGGGGCGCATCGGCCGCGAGCGCCATCTTGGTCTCCATCCCGATCGCCTCCCCGAGCTCCGTGAGCGCGTCGTCCGGCACGTCGCGGCGGTCGCGTTCGACCACCGCGAGGTCGCCCGGGCCGAGCACCGTGCCGCGCGGCAGCGGCTGTCTGGCGACGACCACGGTCCCGCGCGCGTCGGTCCGCGCCGTCACCGGCACGGTCGCGAGCACGACGCCGTCGTTCACGAGCTGCACGTCGAAGCGTCGCCGCCCCGCGCGCCCGTGCGACGAGGTCGAGACCCGCGCCTCGTAGGCTCCGGCGGGAATGCGCACCGGCCCCGCGACCTCGAGGTCGCGGATGGTCTCGCCGGGAGGAAGCGCGTCGCGCGCGACGTTCATGACGGCCGTACGGATCTCGTCGACGCTCACCTCACGCGCCTCGCGCTCGACGCGCACGGTGGCTGGGATGACGTAGCGGGTGGCGCTGGCGTCCATCCCCGCCTCCTCCAATCGCCGCAGGATCGCCTCGCCGTCGAGCCGACGGGGCGCGCTCGCCGTCGGCGCCGGGCCGAGGTCCACGTCCGCGAGGGCGACGGCGCCACCCTCGAGCGCCGCGAGGTCCCCGAGCGTGATGGTCGGCCCGGACACGACCGCGGCGCGCCTGACCGTGATCCTCCCCGGCTCGGCGGCGCCCGCCGAACCGGCAACGGCCGCCACGATCGGGAGCGCGAGCAGGAGCCCTCCGCGCGCGACTGCCGTCCGCATCCGCCGCCCCATCGGCATCACCGTCCGATCGACGCCGCGGTCCGCAGCATCTCGTCGGCGGCGGAGATGGCCCGCGAGTTGATCTCGTAGGCCCGCTGGCCGGAGATCATCGCCACCAGCTCTTCGACGACGCTCACGTTCGAGCCTTCGAGGAAGCCCTGGGTCAGCTGGCCGAGGCCGTCCTGGCCGGGCGTGCCGAGCTGCGGCGGACCGGAGCTGTCGGTCTCCTTGAAGATGTTGGCGCCCTCGGCGCGGAGGCCGGACGGGTTCGCGAAGCGCGCCGTCTGGATCTGGCCGACCTGGCTCGGCGCCGACTGCCCGGCGAGCGTCACGCTCACGGTGCCGTCGTCGCCGACCGCGATCGATTCGGCGCCGTCCGGGATGTTGATCTGCGGCGACAGCGGGTCGCCCGATGACGTCACGACCGAGCCGGTCGAGTCGAGCTTGAAGGCGCCGGCGCGGGTGAACGCGGTCGAGCCGTCGGGCAGCGTCACCTGGAAGTAGCCGTCGCCGCCGATCGCCACGTCGAGCGGGTTGGTCGTCTGGTTGAAGTCGCCCTGCGCGTTGATGCGCTGCACGGCGGCGGGTCGGACGCCGAGACCGACCTGGATGCCGGTCGACGTCTGGGTGGTGCTGGTGGCCGGCCCGCCCGGCTCGCGCGAGGTCTGGTACAGCAGGTCCTGGAAGTCCGCGCGGCTCTTCTTGAAGCCGCTCGTGCTGACGTTCGCGAGGTTGTTCGCGATGACGTCGATGTTGAGCTGCTGGGCTTCGAGGCCCGTAGCAGCGGTGTAGAGCGCTCGGATCATGCTCGCCTCTCCCTCGTCCGCGCCTAGACGCGGCCCACTTCGTTGATCGCCTTCGACGTCATCTGGTCGAGCCGCTCGGCGGCTCGCATGTAGGTCTCGAATCCCCGCACCGTCTCGATCATCGCGACCAGCCCCTCGACCGGCGAGAGGTTCGCGCCCTCGGTGGCGCCCTGGATGATCTGGACGCTGCCGCGCGCCGCGTCCGCGAGCGCCAGGCCTCCCGCGGCGAAGCGCGTGCCGCTCTCGCGCACCAGCTTCCCGGGGTGCTCGACCGTGACGATGCGCAGCTGCCCGACGCTCTGGTCGCCGGCGCGCACGCTGCCGTCGACGCCGAACACGACCGGCCCCTTCGGGATGCTGATGTCGCCGCTCGTCCCCTGCACCCGGCTGCCGTCGCTCGTCGCCAGATAGCCCGCGGCGTCAATCGCGAAGTCGCCGCTGCGCGTCAGGCGCTCGCCGCGCTCGGTCTTGACGACGAAGAAGCCCTCGCCCGCGAGCGCGACATCGAGCGGGTTGCCGCTCTTCACGACCGAGCCCTGACCGAAGTCGGTCTCCACCCAGTCGCGGGTGATCGGCGTCGGCACCACCGTCGGCGGCGGCACGACGTTCCCCGCCTTCTCGGCGCGCTGCAGGACGCGCTCGGCCTTGAAGCCGACGGTGTTGGCGTTGGCGAGGTTGTTGGCGAGCGCGTCGAGCCGCGTCTGCGCCGCCAGGCTGCCCGACATCGCCGAGAAGATTCCCGCGTCCATTCATGCTCCTCGCATCGCCGCAGACGAGCAACGCACGTGCCACGCACCGGGTGCGCGGCCGGCCGCGGCAGCCGTTGCCGACCGGCAGAATCTGCCGGGTCGGTCTTGCCGACGGCGCTCACGCATGCGCGCGCGCCTCCGCGGTCGCCGCCCGCCGACGCGCCGCCCGCGCCGCCTTGAGGCCGATCACGAGCCGCACCTCCGCGGGCGCGGCCCCCACCCGGCGCGCGATCTCCTCGACCGTCGTCCCCGCCTCCGCGAGCGTTTCGATGCGTCGCGCGGTTTCCTCGGCGTCCGCGGGCGTCGTCGACGGCGCGGCCGCCGCCGGGCCCGCGACGGGCGTGGGCCTCGCCGTCGTCTCCCCGTGCGCGGCGCGCGCCGGGCGCGCCGACGCCGACTCGACGCCGCCCAATGCCACCCGCGCGTCGTCGAGCACCGCGCGCAGGCGCGTCTCGCGATCCGCGAGCTTCGCGTCGAGATCGCGGGCGAGTCCTTCGCTCTGCGCCACGAGCGCACGCAGCTCGTCGAAGATCGCCCGCAGCCGCGCCTCGCGCTCCCGCCACGCGGCCCCGGCATCGCCCCGAAGGCGCCAGAGCAGCGCGCCGAGGAGGACGACGACGGCGCCGTCGAAGCCCGGACCCACCCACGCCATCACCGTCTCCGTCATCGTTCCTCCGTCGCGGCGCCCTCTGCCGCGTCGCCGAAATGCTCGTGCAGGAGCCCGCGCAGCCGCAGCAGCGCCTGGGCGTGGAGTTGCGAGACCCGCGACTCGGTGAGCCCGAGGATCGCGCCCGCCTCCTTCATGGTGATGCCCTCGTGGTAGTAGAGCGCGATCACCGTCCGCTCCTTCTCGGGCAAGGTCGCGATCGCCTCCGCCACGAGGTCGACGCGCTCGCGCGACAGCATCGCCTGCATCGGGTCGGTGCCGCCGTCGTCGAGGAGCTTCTCGATCTGCCAGCGGTCCGATCCCGCGTCGACCCCGAGGTCCTCCAAGCTGAACAGCGACATCTGCCCGACCTCGGAGAGCATCGCGTGGAGCTCCGGCAGCGCGAGGCCGAGCGCATCCGCGACCTCCTCCTCGGTCGCCGGCCGGCCGAGCTGCCCTTCGAGCGTGTGGTACGTCTTCTCGAGCAGGCTCGCCTTCTGACGGACGCTGCGCGACACCCAGTCCATGGCCCGGAGGCGGTCGAGGATCGCGCCGCGGATGCGGAACTGGGCGTAGGTCGCGAAGGCGGCCTGCTTGGTCGGGTCGTACTTCTTCATGGCGTCGAGGAGACCCTCGATGCCCCAGCTCACCATCTCGTCGAGCTCGACCTGCGGCGGCTTCCGCACGGCGAGCCGCTGGACCAGCCAGCGCACGAGCGGCAGGTAGGCGCGCACCGCCTCGTCGGGGGGCGGCGTCCCGTCGACATGCACGGGCGGCGCTATGCGCGGGCGCGGCGCCGACCGCGATCTGCCTGCGACCGTCGGCATCGTCAGCGCGCGGCCCCCATCGTCGCGCGCGCCCCCTCGGCCGCGAGCAGTCGGCGGAAGAAGAACTGCAACCCCCCTTTCGCCTTGGCGTGGGAGGGCGTCGCGCACAGGCGCTCGGCGAGCCCGTCGATCGCGCGCGTCGCCGGCGTCGCCGGGGCATGGTCGACCACGGGCTGCTGCCGCCGCACCGCCTCGGGCACCTCGCTGTCCCACGGCACCCAGCCCGCGAAGCGCAGGCTCACGTGCAGGAAGCGCTCGGTGACGCGCGTCAGCTGCGTGAAGGTCTTGCGGGCTTCGAGCTCACTCCGCGCCATGTTCACGAGCACCGCGAAGCTGTCCTCGGCGTAGCGCGTCGCCAGGACCTTGACGAGCGCGTACGCGTCGGTGAGCGCGGTCGGCTCGGGCGTCACCACGACCAGGGTCTCCTGCGCCGCCGTCGCGAAGAACGTGACGTTCGCCGAGATGCCGGCGCCGGTGTCGATGAGGAGCACGTCGAATTTGCCGTCGAGGCTGTCGACCTGCTCGAGGAGCGTCAGACGCTGGCCGTCGGAGAGCTGCGTCAGGTCCTCGTAGCCGCTCGACGCCGGCACGATGCGGATCCCCGAGGGGCCGTCGACGAGCACGTCGCGGATCGCGCACTCGCCGCGCAGCACCTGGCGGAGCGTGGCGTGCGGGTTCAGCCCGAGCAGCGTGTCGAGGTTCGCGAGCCCGAGATCGGCGTCGATCACCACCACGCGCTTGCCGCGCCGCTGGAGCGCGATCGCGAGATTGGCGACCACGTTCGTCTTGCCGACTCCGCCCTTGCCGCTCGCGACCGCGATGACCTGCATGCCCGCGTCCCCGTCCGCCGTTTCCATCGTCACGCCTTCCCTCTGCTCCACGTTCGTCCTCCGTCCGTCAGGCCGCGCCGAGCCACGCGGCGACCGCGCCTCCGTCCGCCGCCACGAGATCGTCGGGCACCCGCGTGCCCGTCCCGAGCCAATCGAGCGGCACACCGACCTCGGCGAGCCACCCGCAGGCCGTGCCGAGCCCGCCCCCTTCGTCCACCTTCGTCACCACGCAGGTCGTCGGTTGGAGCGCCGCGACCCGCCCCCACGCCGCCCGGAGCGCCGGCTCCGACGCGCCGGCCGCGACGACCGCGGCGGTCGTGACGACCGTCCGGACCGGCGCGAGCAGGCGCGCCACCTCCGCCGCGTCCTCCGCGTCGCCGCCGAGTCCCGCCGTGTCGACGTAGACGACGTCGCGGCGCTCGAACCCGGCGAGCGCGCGGACGAGGTCGTCGGCGTCCGCCGCCGGAGCGAGCGGCACGCCGAGAAGCCGCGCGTAGCATCCGAGCTGCTCCGCCGCGCCGATCCGCCGCGTATCCGCCATGACGATCCCGACCGAGGCGCCGCGCGCGACGGCGCGGGCGGCACGCTTCGCGATCGTCGTCGTCTTGCCGACCCCGGTCGGCCCGACGAACACCGTGACCGGCGGCTCCGGTGCCGCCGGCACCGCCACGAGCAGGTGCCGCTCGACGCTCGCGGCGAGCGCCGCGGCCGCGGGCGCACCCTGCGCCCGCAGCCGCGCGAAGCTCCGCGCCACGGTCTCCGCCAGCGCGGGCGCCGTGCCCTGGAGGGCCAGCCGCTCGGCGAGCGCCTGCGCCTCCTCGTCGAGTCCGCCGATCACCCCCCGGCCGGCCCGCAGCGCCCGATCGACCCGGGCGACCCGGCCGGCCAGCGCGCCGAGCTCGCGCCGCAGCGCCCCGAGCTCCGATTCTCCCACTACACCCGGCGCCGAGGGCGCCTTCGCGCCGCGCGCCGGATCGGGATCGACCGCCGCCGTGATCTCGACGCCGCCGTCCGCGAGCGGACGGGTCGCGAGGATCACCGCCTCGGGGCCGAGCGCCGCCTTCACCGCGGCGAGCGCCTCGCGCGCCGAGCGGGCCGTGAAGCCCCGCAGGCGCATCAGGCGACCGCTCCCGCCGCCGCGACCGTGGCGGTCGCGGTCGGGCGCGGCACCTGCAGCCGCGCCGCCGCCTCGTGCTCCTCGTCCAGGCTCACGACGCCGAGCGAGTGGATCTTGACGTTCGCCGGGATCTCCCCCGGCGCCACGACCGCGAGACTCGGCAGGAAGCGCTCCGCGAGTCGGCGCAGGTGGCCGCGCACATTGGTGGAGCACAGGACGAGCGGCTGATGGCCGTGGAGCGCGAACTGCTCCGCCCACGTCGCGAGCTTCCCGAGCAGGCGCTGCGCGGTCGCGGGCTCGAGCGCGAGATACGTGCCGTCCTCGCTCCGATGCACCGATTCGGCGATCGTGCGCTCGAGGCGCGGCGCCAGCGTCACCAGCGGCAGCGTCCGGTCAGACGTGAGGAAGCGGTTCACGATCGCGCGCGACAGCGCCGCACGCACGTGCTCGGTGAGCTGGTGCGCGTCCTTGGTCTGCGGCGCGTAGTCCGCGAGGGTCTCGATGATCGACAGGAAGTCGCGGATGCCGACGTGCTCGCGGAGCAGGTTCTGCAGCACCTTCTGCACCTGACCGAGCGAGAGCTGCTGCGGCACGAGCTCCTCGACGACCTTCGGATGCGTCTTCGCGAGCGCGTCGAGCAGCCCCTGGATCTCCTGCCGCCCCAGCAGCTCGTGGGCGTGGCGGCGGATGACCTCGGTGAGGTGGGTCACCACCACGGTCGCCGCGTCGACGACCGTGTAGCCGGCGAGCTGGGCCTGCTCGCGGTCGGTCGCCAGCACCCAGAGCGCGTCGAGCCCGAACGCCGGCTCCTTCGTGGGCACGCCCCGGAAGCCGGGGTCGGCGCCGCCCGGATTGATCGCCAGGTACTGTCCGATGCGGATCTCGGCGCGCTGGATCTCCACGCCTTTGAGGAGGATGGCGTACTCGCCGGGCTTGAGCTGCAGGTTGTCGCGGATGTGGACGGGCGGCACCACGAAGCCCATCTCCTCGGCGAGCTGCCGCCGGAGCGTCTTGATGCGCTCGATCAGCTCGCCGCGCTGGGCGGCGTCGACGAGCGGCACGAGCTCGTAGCCGACCTCGAGCTCGAGGAGGTCGAGCGGCGCCGGAACGTCGGACCTCTCCTCCTTCGGCGCTTCGGTCCGCGCCTCGAGCGCGGCCTGCGCGATCTCCGCCGCCCGGTGCTCGCGCCCGGCGTAGGAGAGCCCGCCGAGCGCGCCCGCGAGCGCCACGAACGGGAGGAACGGCAGTCCCGGCAGGAGTGCCAGCGCCGCGAGGATGCCGCTCACCATCGCGAGCACGCGCGGATTGAGGAGCATCTGCGACGTGACCTCGCTGCCGAGATCGGTCCCCGACGCCGCGCGCGTAACGACGATACCCGCGGCCGTGGAGATGAGCAGCGCCGGTAGCTGCGACACGAGCCCGTCGCCGATGGTCAGGATGGTGTAGATCTCGGCCGCGCTCTTGACGTCGAGGCCCCCCTGCACGACGCCGATGAAGAGGCCGCCGACGATGTTGATCCCCGCGATCATGAGCCCGGCGACCGCGTCGCCGCGCACGAACTTCGAGGCGCCGTCCATCGCGCCGTAGAAGTCCGCTTCCGCCTCGATCGCCCGCCGGCGCTCGCGCGCCTCGCGCTCGGTGATCCCCCCGGCGTTCAGCTCGGCGTCGACCGCGAGCTGCTTGCCGGGCATCGCGTCCAGGGTGAAGCGCGCCGCGACCTCGGCGATGCGGCCCGCGCCCTTGGTGATGACGACGAAGTTGATGACCACCAGGATCAGGAAGATGACGAGGCCGACGACGTAGCTGCCGCCGACGACGAAGCTGCCGAAGGCCTGGATGACGTGGCCGGCCGCCGATGCGCCGTCCTTCCCGTGCAGCAGGATGAGCCGGGTGGAGGCGACGTTCAGCGAGAGCCGCAGAAGCGTCGTGACCAGCAGCACCGACGGGAAGGTCGAGAACTCGAGCGGCTTGAGGGTGTACATCGCCACCAGCAGGATGATCAGCGACACCGCGATGTTCACCGTCAGCAGCAGGTCGAGCAGCATCGTCGGCAGCGGGATGATCATGACGATCACCACCACCACGAAGGTGAGCGGGATCACGAGCTCGCCGCCGGCGAGCACGCGCCCCATGAAGCCCTTCGCGGGCGGCTGCTTCGGGGCCGCCGCCATCAGCCGACGCCTCCGCCGGCGGCGCGCCGCTGCCGGAGCCCGTAGACGTACGCGAGGATCTCGGCGATCGCGCGATAGAGCGTGGCCGGGATCTCGCCGCCGACCGGGACGCTGCGGAAGAGCGCGCGGGCGAGCGAGCGGCGTTCCATGATCGGGACGCCGTGCTGGCGCGCGACTTCCTTGATCCGCTGCGCCATGCCTTCCGCCCCCTTGGCCACGACCTTCGGCGCGCCCATCTGGCCCGGCAGGTACTTGAGGGCGACCGCCAGGTGGACGGGATTGGTGATCACCACGTCCGCCGTCGGCACGTCGGCGACGCTCCGCGCCTTCGCGATCTCCTGGTAGGCGCGCCGCAAGCGCCCCTTGATCTTGGGATCGCCTTCCGCCTGCCGGACCTCGTCCTTCACCTCGCTTCGGGTCATGCGGAGGCTCTGGTGGTGCTGGCGGCGCTGCCAGGCGTAGTCGGCGGCGGCGAGCACCACCAGGATGGCGGTCGCCCAGCCGACGAGCCGCGCCACCTCGAGGCCGGCGATCGACAGCATCTCGCGGGGCGCCGCGCCCGAAAGAGCCACGATCGTGCCCTCGGCCGCGCGGATCAGCTTCCACGCGAGCCAGCCGATCAGGGCGATCTTCACGATCGCCTTCGCGAGGTCGAAGAGTCCCTTCGACGAGAAGATGCGCTGGAAGCCGCTCGCGGGCGAGACCTTGCTCGGGTCCGGCAGCAGCCGCTTGCCGTGGAGCTGGAACCCGATCTGCGCGACGGTCGCCGCGACCCCGGCGACCGCCGTCGCCGCGAGGATCGGCACCACCACCGCCGCGACGTCCTGCAGCATGCCGTGCAGCACGTCGCCGAGCTGCGCCGGGGTCAGGTCGAGCTTGCTCACCGCGACCAGGCTCCGCCGCATCGCCTCGCGTAGACTCCCGATCGCCGCGTCGCCGCTCCGCCAGGCGGCGAGCAGCGCGGCGAGCAGCACCGTCGCCGCCGTGATCTCGGCGGACTGCGGGATGCGGCCGTCGGCGCGCGCCTCCTCGCGGCGCTTCGGTGTGGGCTCCTCGGTACGGTTCGCGGCGTCCTCGGCCATCGCCCCGCCCGCCTATCCGAGCGCCCGCACCAGGTGCGCGAGCGAGCCCTGCAGCTCGCCGAAGCTCGTTTCGAGCAGCCGCACGGTGAAGGGTTGCGACGCCGCGAGCACGAAGAGCCCGGCCGCGACGTTCAGAGGAAAGCCGACGATGAAGACGTTCAGCTGCGGGATGAGCTTGGCGAGGACGCCCATCGCCGCGTTCACGAGGAGCAGAAGCACGAGGACCGGCGCCGCGATCTTGAGCGCGATCACGAAGAGCCCGCCGGCGAGCTCCATCGCGACGCCGAAGCCCGCCGCCGCCGGCAGTCCGCCGCCGAGCGGGAGCACCGCGAAGCTGTCCGCGACGGCGCGGATCAGCACGTGATGCCCGTCGATCGAGAGGAAGATGAGCAGCGCCACCAGATTCTGCCACTGCGCCAACGACGTGACGTGCTCCTGGGTCTGCGGATCGATGAGGTTGGCGAGGCCGATGCCCATCTGGATGCCCGCGAGCTGCCCCGCCATCTGCACCGCCCCGAAGGTGAGCTGCGCCACGAGGCCGAGGACGAAGCCGATCATCGTCTCGAACGCGAGCATCCCGAGGACGACCACCGCCCCCGCGTCGGCGGCGAGCGCCGGCGGCGTCCGCCCGAGGAGCGGCAGCATCGCGAGGGTCACGAAGAACACCAGGGCGGCCCGCACGCGCACCGGCGCGGTTCGCGAGGCGAAGATCGGCGCCATGAGGAAGAGTCCCGCGACCCGCGCCAGCGCGAGCACCAGCACCGCGACGCGGTCCTGACCGAGCGCGAGGAGATCGCCGACGACGCCCATGGCTCAGCGCACCAGCCCGGGAACCGCCTCGAAGAGCGCGATCGTGTAGTTGAGCATCTTCTGCAGCATCCACGGCCCGAAGAGGACGAGCGCCAGGATGGTCGCCCCGATCTTCGGGATGAACGTGAGCGTCATCTCGTGGATCTGGGTCAGCGCCTGGAAGACGGCGACGACGAGGCCCGCCACCAGGCCGAACACCAGCACCGGCCCCGAGAGGATGAGGCACATCTCGAGCGCGTTTCGCCCGAGCTGGAGCACGGTCTCCTGCGTCACTGGAAGCTCCGCACGAGCGAGCTGATGAGCAGGTTCCAGCCGTCGACCAGCACGAAGATCATCAGCTTGAACGGCAGCGAGATCAGGACCGGCGGCAGGGTGATCATGCCCATCGACGTCAGGATCGACGCGACCACCATGTCGAGGACGAGGAACGGGATGTAGATCATGAAGCTGATCGTGAAGGCGGTCTTGAGCTCGGAGATCATGAACGCCGGCACCACCACCTCGGGCGGCACGTCGGCGGGCGTCTCCGGGCGCGGCCGGCCGCTGATGCCGAGGAAGAGCGCCAGGTCCTTCTCGCGCGTCTGCCGCAGCATGAAGGAGCGCAGCGGCTGGAAGCCGCGCTCGAGGGTGTCCAGCGCCGCCGCCTCGTCCTTCAGGTACGGCTGCACGGCGTGCTCGTTCACCTCGCGGATGGTCGGCATCATGACGAAGAAGGTCAGGAAGAGCGCCAGCGCGACGATCACCTGGTTCGGCGGCATCTGCTGCGTGCCGACCGCCTGGCGCATGAAGGCGAGGACGATCACGATGCGCACGAACGCCGTCACGCCGATCATGATCGCCGGCGCGAACGAGAGCAGCGTGAACAGGAGCAGGAGCTGCAAGCTCGTCGAGAGGCCGTCCTGCGCCGCGCCGCCCACCTCGAGCGACAGCGCCGGGGCGGCGAGCGCCGTTGCCGAGGGACCCCAGGCTGCCGCGACGCCCACCGCGGCGATCGCCGCCCGCCGATACCGCCGGCGCCCCGGCGCGATCATCGAGCGACTCCGAGGGAGCGCGCCGCGACCGCGCCGCCGCCGGACGCCTTCGCTTCGCTCGGCAACGGGCTCAGCAGGGACACGGCCTCGTCGCTGAGTCCCAGGAGGAAGCGCTGGTCCTCCACCTCCACCACCGCGACCGACTTCCTGCCGCCGAGCGAGCGCATCGCGACCACCCTGATCGGGTGCGCGGCGGCCGGGAGGAGGCCGCGGCCGCGGAGCCACCAGAGCGCCACGGTCGCGACGACCGTGAGCGCGGCGACGGCGGCGATCGCGGGCCAGGCGATCTCGGGCGGGCCCGAAGGCGCGAGGGGATTCATCGCATCCGCTCGACGCGCTCGCTCTGGCTCACGATCTCGGTGAGCCGAACGCCGAACTTGTCGTTCACCATGACGGCCTCGCCGCGCGCGACCGCGCGGCCGTTGATGAGGACGTCGAGCGGCTCGCCGGCGAGCTTCGCGAGCTCGATCACCGAGCCCGCCGTCAGCGACAAGAGCTGCCGCACGGGCATTCGCACGCGCCCGAGCTCCACGCTCACGCCGAGCGGCACGTCGAGGATCAGCTCGAGGTTTCCGTTCCCGATCTCGCTCGCCGCCTGCGCCACCGCCTGTCCTTCGTCCGCCATCGATTCCGCTCCTTCTCCTCGCTCCGCCGCCTCACACCGCCGTCGCGACCACGCGGACGGCGTTGTTGCCCCGGCTCACCCCCGGCACGCCGGTAAGCAATCGGACGCCCTCCACCGCCATCGCGAGCGGGTCGTCCGCTCGGGTCTCGATGGCGACGAGATCGCCCACCTTGAGCCGCAGGATCTCGCGCGCCGTCAGATCGGCGGCGCCGAGCTCCACGCTCATCGTGACGTCGGTCGCCTCGATCGCCGTCCGCAGCGCCGCGAGCCAGGTCGCGTCCGGCCCGCGTTCGGCGGCTTCCGGCTCGCCGAGCTTCGCCCGGATCGGCTCCAGCATCGCGAACGGAATCGCGAGCGCGAGCGGCGCCGGGCCGCTGCCGAGGTCGCAGTGGAACGGCAGCACGAGAATCTGGTCGGTCGGCGCGCAGAGCGCGACCGAGATCGGATTGGTCTCCGAGCGCGCGAACGCGCACGCGATCGGGTGGATCGGCGCCAGCGCGTCGCTGAAGTCCGCGAGCGCCAGCGCGACGACCCGCTGCACGGTCTGCATCTCGATCGCCGAGCACTCGCGGCGGGCCCCGCTCGTCGGCGCGCGGCCGATCCCGCCGAACACCTTGTCCACGAGGCCGTAGGCGAGCGTGGACGAGACGACGGCCAGCGCCTGCCCGCGCAGCGGCGCCATCGTGAACAGGTGCAGATTGGCCGGCGTCTCGAGCCGGTTCCGGAAGGTCGCGAACTTGAGGAGCTCGACGGGCTTCGCCTCCACCTCGGGCGGCGCGCCGAGGACGCTCGCGAGCGAGGCCTTCAGGCGGCGCACCAGCCGTTCGCGCACGAGGTCGAGCGCCTGGAAGCGCCGGCCGACGATGCGATCCTCGCCGAGGAGGTCGTAGTCGCGCGTCACGCCGGGCTCGGCGGCCGCCCCTTCGGCGGGCACGTCCCCGTCGGCGAGGCCGCGGAGCAGCGCGCTGACTTCGTCCTGGGAGAGGGTCTCGCTCATGCCAGTCGTGGGTCCGTGGTCGGGATCGGGAACGCGCTCACTGGACGATGAACTCGGTGAAGTAGACGGCCTTCGCGAGATCGCGATCGAGCACCTGGTTCACCCGAGCGATGATCTCCTCGCGGAGCTGCTGCTTGCCCTCGGGCGTGCGGATCTCCTCGAAGGTCTTGCTGGTGAAGAGCGTCAGCAGGAGGTCGCGGGTCTGCGGCAGGCGCGCCTGCATCGCCGCCGGGATCTCGGCGCCGCCGAAATCGATCTGGAACGTGGCCTTCAGGTACCGCCGCCCGCCGTCGTCGGCGAGATTCGCGATGAAGGGCTCGAGGGAGAGGAGCCCGCCCGTCCCGCCCCCGCCCCCGCCGTGGCCCTCCGCGGCCTCGCCGCCGTGCTCGCCGCCGCCGCCATGGCCGCCGTCCTCGACGGCGGCGGTCGCCTCGCCGTGCTTCGGCGCGCCGCCCGCGAACGGGCCGACGCCGAGGTACCAGAGCGCCGCGAGGGCGCCCGCGAGCACCACGACCCCGCTCCCGATCATCGGAACGAGCTTCGACTTCTTCGGCGCTTCCTCGGCTGGCTTCGCGGCTTCTTCCGACATGAGCGCTCCTTGCGATGTGACGGTCCGATGTCCGACTCCGGGGCGAGCCCGTGGTCGCGGACCGAAAATGCAAGGCCCATGCCCCGCCCGTCGCGTCGCGGGAGACGCGCTGACGCCCGCCGGGCCGAGGGTTTTCCTCGCGTCCCGGGATGGCCGGCGCCGGAACGACGCGGCGGGGTCAGAATTCTGGCGAGCGTGGTGTCGGGGAAGCCGTCATGGAGCGCGCCCGGCGCGGCGGCGGGCGGCGGCGCGTTCCGCCCCGCGGGCGGACGGGCGCGGGGCGCGCGCCGCGGAACGGCCTCGCGGCGCGCGCCCCGACCCGACGTCCGCCGGAATCAGCGGACGATGTTGATGAGGTCGTTCAGCAGGGTGTCGCTCGACGTGATGACCCGGGCGTTCGCCTGGAAGCTCCTCTGGGTCGAGATGAGGTCGATGAACTCCTGCGCGATGGCGACGTTCGAGAGCTCGACGGCGCCCGCCACGATCGCGCCGAGGCCGCCCGACCCCGGAGTGCCGATCGCCGGCGAGCCGGAGTCGACGGACTCGCGATACAGGCCGTTACCGAGCGGCGTCAGGGCGTCGGGCGCGGTGAAGTTCGCCAGCGCCAGCTGGAAGAGCGGGCGGGTCTGGCCGTTGTCGAAGACGCCGGTCACGATGCCCGCCTCGCTGAACTCGAGCGAGAGCAGCTGGCCCGCGCCATAGCCGTTCTGCGACTGGAAGCCGACCGCCGAGGGACCGGCGAACTGCGTGATGCCGTCGATGCCCAGGCCGGGATTGGTGATCGGGTCGGGGTTCGGCGTGCCGAAGTCGAGGTCGATGGTCTGCGCCGACGCGCCCGTGAACGTCACCGTCGCCGTCGCCGGCGAGGGGGCCGAGTTCAGCGAGCCGTCCGGGTTGAACACCAGCTGGCCGTTGCCGAGGAGGGTCAGCTCGCCCGGCGTGCCGCCCGTGTCCCCCGCATCGACGCCGACGTTGTAGTCCCAGGTGTTCGCGCCCGTCCGGGTGAAGAAGAGGTTCAGCGTGTGCTTCGCGCCGAGCGAGTCGAACACGTTGATCGACGTCGTGAAGTTCGAGGTCGCGTAGGCGGTGTCGAAGGTCGTGCCGTCGAAGCCGCTCGGAATCAGCTCGACGTCCGCGCGGAGATTCGCCTTCATCTCGATCGCCGTGGTGGGCACCGGCTGGCTGCTGGAGCCCGTCACGGTGATGTTGGTCGGGGCGCCGACGGGCGCCTCGAGGTCGTTCAACGCGAACCCCTGCACGGCCAGTCCCTGGTTCGTGACGAGGTTGCCGTCCGCGTCGAGCCGGAAGTTTCCAGCGCGCGTGAAGAGATTCCCGTCCCGGGTGCCGACCACGAAGAAGCCGTTGCCCTCGATCGCGAGATCGGTCGGGCGGCCGGTGCTCTCGATGTTGCCCTGCGTGAACGAGGCGCTGATGCGCCCGATGCGGGTCCCGAGGCCGATCTTGCCCGCGCTGCCGCCGCCCCCCTGCGCCGACAGCAGGTCGGCGAAGTCGGTGCGGCTGCCCTTGAAGCCGATGGTGTTGACGTTCGCGATGTTGTTGCCGATCACGCTGAGCGCGGCGCCGGTCGCGACCAGGCCGCTGCGTGCCGTTCCGAGTGCTCCGAAGATGGCCATGTCCTCTCCTTCCCTACTCCGTCGCTGCTTCCTGGATTTCCGTCACGTCCGCGAGGACGAGCCGGCGCTCCCCGAGGAGGAGCGTCGGCGTGCTGCTGGTGAGATCGACGCCGGTGACCCTGCCGGTGACGAACGTGGCGATCTGCCGCGGCGCGCCGCCGGCCGGGTCGGCCTGCGACAGCACGACCGCGTAGCTCCCGTCGTCGAGGCGCGGCGCGCCGCTCACCGCCGAGAGATCGAACGTCTGCCGCCCCGCGCCGAGCCCCTGGAGATCGACCGTCGCGACCTGCCGGCCGCTCGCGTCCACGATCTTCGCCTGGACGGCGCCGCCGCTCTGGAGCGTGAAATCGAGCGTCGTCGCGACGCCGTCCTGCACCGCGATGCCCGCGCTCGCCCCGGTCACCTCGCGGCCGATGAAACCGACCGCGTCGAACCGGCCGACCTTGTCGCCGCCGAGCCCGGCGAGCTTGTCGTTGATCTGGGTCAGCTGCTCGAGGCTCGAGAACTGCGCGAGCTGCGCCGAGAAGTTGGCGCTGTCGAGCGGATTCAGCGGGTCCTGGTTCTGCAGTTGCGCGATCAGGAGCTTCATGAACTCCGCCTGGTTCACGACGTCGTTCTCGCGCCCCTTGCCCGCGCTCGCGCCGGAGGCGGCGGTCGCGCCGGGGGCGCCGCTCGTCGCGCCCGCACCGTTCGTGCCGCTCGCGGCGCCGTCGGCCTTGCTGGTCGCGTTCGACGCGATCGACGAGATCAGGCCGTACGCGGAGGTCGCGGCCGAGATCGCCAGGGAGGGAGGAATCATCGTCTCAGACCCTCACGCTCACGCGCCCGTTCGCGAGCGGCGCGGCGGCCGCGTCGGCGTCCGCCGGCGCGCCGCTGGCGGACGCCGAGGGCGGCGCGCCCGGCGCGCCGCCGCTCCGACCATGCTCCTCCGAGCGGGCGAAGCTCGCCGCGCCGCCGCCCGACCCGACGTCCACCGAGAAGCCGGAGAGGCGGAGGTCGCTCCGCTGCAACGCCTCGTGCAGGACCTGCTGCTGGCTGGTGAGGAGCGCGCGCGTCGCCTCGTGCTCGGCGACGATCACCGCTCGCACGCCGTCCCCCTGCACGTGCAGCCGGACGTCGATGTGGCCGAGGCCCTCGGGCTCGAGCTGGAGGCGGATCTCGCCGCCGCCGCGCACGGCCGACAGCCGGACCGCGTCGGCGACACGCTCGCCCCAACGCGGCTCGATCCCGCCGGGATGGCGGGCGGCGTGCTCGGCGCGCCCGACGCCGGCATCGTGACCGGCCGTCGGCGCCGAGGCGGCGACGCCGCTCGTCACCGTCGAAGCCGACCCGCCGTCGGCCGCCGGGACCGAGAGCGCCGCCCGAGCCTCGGGAACGGCCGGTGCCCCGGCCGGCGCGGCCGCACGCGGCGTCGCCCGCTCGGGCGCCGGCGTCGCCCCGTGGCGATCCGACGAGCCGAGGTCGAGTCCGTGGCGCGCGGACGCGCCGCTCGCGAACGACGGCGCCTCGGCGTGCGCGATCCCCGCCCCGGCGCCGTGCTCCGCCGGCGCCCCGTCGACGGGCTTCCCGGCGCGCGCCGCGCCCAGCCGCGCGCCGTCGCCGGCCCGCTCCGGCGCCTCGGCGCCGACGGCCGTTACCGGGCCGGCGCCGAGCCGCGCGGCGTCCGCGTCCGCGCCCGCCGCCGCGGCGGCCACCGCCTCGATGGGCTCCGGCCGGGGCGCGGGTTCCGGGGCCGCCGGGCTCGCCGCCGTGTTGCCCGCGGGCGCCGGCACGGTGGCCGCGCTCGGCGCGGCCACCGCGCCGCCGCCCGCCGTCCCGCGGGACACGAGCACCGCCTCGGCGTCGCTCACGGCGCCGCCGATCGGGCCCGCCGCCGCGCCGCTCGCCGCCTTCGCGTCCGCCGCCGCGCCCGCATCCGCCGGCGCGCTCGCCGCCGCCGGATCCCCGGCGCCCGCGAGCGCCGCGCCGAGCGTCGACGCCGCCGCGACCGCGAGGTCGACCGCGCCCGGCGCGCCGTCAGCCGCTTCGGCCCCCTCGCCGTCCGCCTCACCGGCGGCGATCGGCTCCGCCGCGAGCTCGCCGCCGGCGAGCGCCGCCTCCAGCGTTGCCGGGAACCCGGAGGGCGGATCCCCTCCGAGCAGGAGCGCCAGGAGATCGGTGTCTCCTCGCGCCGCCGCGGCCCCCGCGGCCTGCTCCGTTCCTCCGCTCCGCACCCGTGTGAGCTCCATGTCGCGGGAGCGGATCAGCAACGACGGTGCCAGCGGCGGCGCGCCCGCCTTTCGCGCGTCCGGCGCGCGCCGGGGGCAGTTTCCGCCGCGGGGGACGGCAGAAACTGCCGCACCGGCGTGCGCCCGGGCGGGACCGCGCGAGCCGGTCGGCGACGGACCGGCCGCCCGTCCCCGGCCCTCCGATGCGAGCTATCGCCGGCGCCGCACGCGCGGCAGTTTTTGCGGAGTGCTGGACTCTCGCCGCCGCCGACCGCTCCGCTCCGGCGGCCTCGTGCTTCTCCTCCTCCTCGCCGCTCCCGACGGCGCCCACGCGCGCGACCTCGTCGTCGCCACGACCGGCGAGGCCGCCCTCCAGCCGCCGATGATCGTACTCGGCATCGGCGGCCGGCCCGCCGGGTCGTCCGGGCCCTCGAAGAATCCCCTCGAGGATCTCGGCATCGATCTCCCCGCCGTCGCGATCCTCGACACCGGCGCCAGCGGCCACGTGCTCTCGCACGGCAGCGCGATCCGCTTCGGAGTCGAGGCCGAGCCCGGCTCGCGCTACGTCGAGGCCGGCATGAGCGGCGACCACGCGATGGAGGTCTCGCGCGCCCTCACCCTCACCGCGACCGATCTCGATCCCGCCGATGACGGCGCATCCCGCGGACGCCGTTCCAGCCCCGCCACGTATCGCCTCGCCTCGCAGCGCGTCCTCCTGAACGACGCGCCCGCCGATCCGGGTGCCCTCCTCCTCTCGCCGGGCGCCATGGTGGACGTCGTCGGCATGCCCCTCATCCGCGAGCGCGTCGTCGAGATCGTTCCCGGCGACGACGACGCGGGCGCGGTCGCGGTCCGTCTCCACCCGAGCGCGGCCGGGCTCGGCGTCGACGCCTGGATCCCGCTCGCCCTCACCGACTTCAACCGCCGCGATCCCAGGAACCGCGGGCCCGTGCCCTCGCTCGCCGAGAACCCGCTCGTCGAGGACGTCCGGGTCGAGCGCGGGGCCGCCGACGCCGCCGGGGCCTGGCTCCTCGACACCGGCGCGGTGTGCAGCATGATCTCGACGTCGACCGCTCGCGCGCTCGGCCTCGTCGACTCCGCCGGAGCGCCGACGCGCCGCCCGGACTTCACGCTCCCCGTCGGCGGCATCGGCGGCGGCCACACGAGCCTCCCGGGCTTCCGCCTCGACCGCCTGACGATCGCCGCCGACGGCGACCGCGCCCTCGTCTTCGAGCGCCCCGCCGTCGTCGTCCACGACGTCACCACGACCCGCGCGGACGGCGCGAAGGTCACGCTCGACGGCATCCTCGGGATGAACCTCCTGCTGCCGTCGGGCACCGGCCTGACGATGCTCGGCGCCGCCCGGCAGCTCCCGTCGCGGTTCGCGCGCATCGTGATCGACGCGCGCGGGGAGCGGCTGGGCGTGAAGCTGCGCTGACGGCGCCGCCCCCGGGGCCCGCGTCGCCGCCCGCGCGTACCGCGGTCGCGGTCAGCGCGCCGCCGCCGCGGCTGACGCCGGCACGGCGCCGGCCGCGGCGCTCCGGCTCTCCTGCTTCTCGCTCGCGAACAGCGAGTAGAGGACGGGCACAGCGGCGAGCGTGAACAGCGTGCCGATGATCATGCCGCCGACCAGTACGAACCCGATCGAGTTGCGCGCGCCGGCGCCCGGTCCGGAGACGAGCACGAGCGGAAGGTGCCCGACGACGGTCGCGATGGTCGTCATCAGGACCGGGCGGAGGCGCACCATCGCGGCTTCGCGCGCCGCGTCGACGCGGCCGAGCCCCCGCTCCTGGAGATCGTTGGCGAACTCGACGATCAGGATGCCGTTCTTGGCCACCAGCCCGACGAGCGTGATCAAGCCGATCTGCGTGAAGACGTTGATGGTGGCGAAATTCGTGAAGGTGAAGATCAAGGCGCCCGAGAGAGCGAGCGGCACGGAGCCGAAGAGCACCACCAGCGGGTCGCGAAAGCTCTGGAACTGCGCCACGAGCAGCAGGTACACGGACAGGATCGAGATCGCGAGCACGCCCGCGAGGGTCTGGCCCTCCCGCCGGAGCTGGCGCGACTCGCCCGCGTAGTCGATCGAATAGTTGCCCGGCAGGATGCGGGCGGCAGCCTCTTCGATCGTCTGGAGCCCGGTCTCCTTCGTCGTGCCGGGCACGAGCCCGCCGAACACCCGGAAGGCATTGAGCTGCTGGAAGCGGCCGAGGGCGCGCGGCGTCGTTTCGTCGCGCAGGCGCGCCATCGACGCCAGCGGCAGCAGCTTCCCCGACGGCGTCCGGATCCGGATGAGATCGAGCGTCGCCGGCGACAGCCGGAGCGCGTCCTCGAGCTGCGGGATCACCTTGTAGGACCGTCCTTGGTACTCGAACCGGCTCACGTGGGCGCCCGAGAGGAAGATGCCGAGCTGGCTGGCGACGTCTTCCGGCGTCATCCCGAGATCGGCCACGCGGTCCCGATCGATCTCGAGGCGGCTCCCGCCGCGGTCGATCTTGAGGTCGGTATCGGCGAAGATGAAGTTGCCGCTCGCGTTCGCCTCCCGCACCAGCTCCTGCGCGTACGTCAGCATGCGCTCCGGGCTCGCGGTGGAGAGGACGACGAGCTCGACGTCGTAGTTGCCGGCGTTGGGGAGCGCCGAGGGCAGAATCGGGAAGACGCGGATGCCGGGCTGCGCGCCGACGGCGAGAAACACCTCGTGCAGCAGGCTCGGCGCGGTGACGTCGCGCTGCTTCCACGGCACCAGCTCGAGGCCCCCGAACCCCCCGTCGGGCGTTCTCACCGACCACACGTAGTCCCTGCCCTCGGTCGCGCGGAGCCGCTCGACCGTCTCGTTGGCGTACTTCACCGTGTACTCGAGCGAGGCGTCGGGCGCCGACTGCAGTACGACGTTGATCGAGCCATGGTCCTCGACCGGCGCCAGCTCGCGGAGCGAGAATCCGTAGAGGAGCGGCGTCAGCGCCATCGTGACGGCGGCGAAGAACAGCACCGGTCCGCGATGCGCGAGCGCGGCGTCGAGCGCCGGGCCGTAGGCGCTCCGGATACGCTCGAACATCCGCGTCGACGCCTTGGCGACCGCCCCGCGGTCCTCCGTCGTCGCGAGCGCCGCGCTCATGGCCGGCGACAGCGTCAGCGCGACCACGCCCGACACCAACACGGCCATGGCGAGCGTGAAGGCGAACTCCTTGAAGAGGGCGCCGGTGAGCCCGCCGAGGACCCCGATCGGCGCGTACACCGCGGCGAGCGTCACCGTCATCGAGATGATCGGGAAGAAGAGCTGCCGGACGGTCAGGAGCGCCGCTTCGGTCCTGGGCTTGCCCTCGCGCACGTGGCGGATCGTGTTCTCCACGACGACGATCGCGTCGTCCACGACCAGGCCGACCGCCAATACGACCGCGAGGATCGTGAGGAGGTTCAGCGAGAAGCCCATGACGGCCATGGCGGCCACGGCGCCGAGGAGCGAGATCGGGATCGCGACGAGGGGAACGAGTGCGGTGCGGACGGAGCCGAGGAACAGCACGACGACCGCGCCGACGATGAGGATCGTCTCGCCGAGGGTCTTCGCGATCTCGGCGAGCGCGTCTTTCGTGTAGAGCGTGCCGTCGTACGCCGTCTCGATCTTGATGTCGCGCGGCGCCGCAGCGCGCGCCGCGTCCAGCGCCGCGTAGAGGGCGGCGGCGAGCTCGATCTCGTTCGCGCCGACCGCGGGCCAGACGGAGAGATAGACCGCCTCCGTCGTGTCGAGCCGCACATCGTAGTCGACCTCCTCCTCCCCGAGCTCGACGCGCGCCACGTCGGAGAGGCGCACGGTGGCGCCCCGGTCGCGCGTGAGCACGATGCGCTCGAACTCCTCGGGCCGTTGCAGCACGGTGTCGGCGCGGAGGTCCGTCTCGACGTCGGCGTTCTCGGCCGAGCCGATCGGCGCCACCAGGTTGTTGCGCGTGAGCGCGGCCGCGATGTCGCGGGCGCCCAGATTGAACCCGGCAAGCTTGATCGGGTCGAGCCAGACGCGCATGGCCGGCGGCCGAGCGCCTTCGATCCCGATCCGCTGGACCCCGGGGAGCGACGAGAGCGCCGGCTGCACCTCGCGGGCGAGGTACTCGGAGATCTCGGCGAGGCTCCGCGCGCTGGAGGTCACGGCCAGGTAGAAGGTCGCCTGCGGGCGATCGGCCCGCCGCACCTCGATCGCGGGCGGCTCGGCTTCCTCAGGGAGATCGGCCGCAATGGCGTCGAGCTGCGCAGAGGCCTGTGCGAGCGCCTGCGCGGAGTCGGCGTCGTACTCCAGCCAGACGGTGACGACGGAGACGCCGGCGGTGGTCGTGCTGTCGACGTAATCGATGTCGGGTACGGCGGAGACGGCGCGCTCGATCGGCTCCGTCACGAACCCCTTCACGTCGGCGGCCGACGCGCCGACGAACACGGTCCGGATGACGAGGCTCGAGGCGTCGATGCGTGGATACTGCTGGACCGGAAGATCGAACGCCGCTCGGAGGCCGAGCAGCAGAATGAACAAGCTGAGCACGCTCGCGAGCACCGGGCGGCGGACGAAAACGTCGACCGGCGACCGCGCCATCGACGCCGCGCCTTCCTCGGCGAGACGGCGGTGCGTCGTCGGCGGCACGCTCATCGGCCGACCGTCGCGGCCTCGGCGCGCGCTCCGCCCGCGACGGCCGTGACGAGCGCGCCGTCGCGCAGCTTGAAGACGCCGTCGGCCGCGATCCGGACGCCGGGCTCGAGCCCCGATCGGACGACGACGTCTCCGGATCCGACGATGTCGCCGACCGCCACGATCACGGCCCGCGCGCGCGTCTCACCGCCAGCGTCTTCGATCCGGTAGACGGTATCGCCGTACGGGCTCCGCACGACCGCCGTGCGCGGAATGACGACCTCCTCGCGCGGCGCGCCGATCGGCGCGGTGACCGTGACCAGGCTGCCGGCCGGAAACTCCCGCCCGGATCTCCGGATCACCGCGCGGAAGGAGAGGCTCCGCGACGCGGCGTCGATCGCCGACTCGCGCGCGACGACGTGCGCCTCGATCGTCTCCCGGCCGATCGTGACGCTCACGGGCACCCGTGCGTCGAAGTCGAGCGCCGCCTCCTGGGGGAGCGCGAAGTCGACGTACATCTCGTCGTCGGCTCCGACCAGGCGCGTGACGAGGTCGCCCTCGGAGACGTACTGCCCCGGCTTGAGATCCGTGATGCCGACCCGTCCGTCGAACGGCGCGCGGATCGTCTTGCGCCGGATCGCGGTCTCGAGCGCCGCGACGCGGGCGCGCGCCGCCGCGGCTTGCGCTTCGACGTCGTCCAGCTCGCGCTGCGCGGCGATCCCCTCGGCCCGGAGGCTCGCCTGTCTCCGGGCCTCGCGCTCCGCGCGGCCGGCCTCGACGCGGGCCGCGGCGAGGTCGGCGCGCTCCTCGGCGACGTCCACTTCGACGAGCACGGCGCCGGCAGCCACCTCGTCGCCGGATCGAAAAGCGACGGTCCGGAGCACGCCGGCGCGCTCGATGCGCAGTTCGACGATGTTCGTCGCCTGGAGCTCGCCGATCGCCGTCGCGGTCGGCGTGATCGATCGACGCTCGGCGACGGCCTCGATCACGGCCTCCGACGGTTCGGGAAAGCTCTTGCCATACGCGATCGCCGCCCTCACCTGCATGATCTTGACGGCGGCCAGACCGCCGACCAACAGCAGCGATGCGAGCACCGCGAGCGCCCAGGCCAGACGCCGCCGCGGGTCGCGGACGCCCGGCGCGGCCGTCGCGGGACCCGCGGCGCGGTTCGATTGGGGTGCGGCGCTCTCGAGATTCAAGGCCATTACGCTACCTCGGCGATCGCTGTGGTCTCGTCCAGGCGGCGAGGGAACGACGGGCCGCGCCGAAGCGGGCCCTCCGCTGAGTGGCGAGATGCACGGTACGATACCGGACCGCACCGTTAGGTCCAGCGACCTCGGGCCCTGCCCGGATCCGCCGCGCGCTCGCCCGGCGCGTACCGGACGACGGCGACGTTCACGGGCACCGACGAGGAAGCCCGCCTGCCGTCCGCGCCCCGGCGCGAGGATCCACACCGCGCGCACACCGTAGCGGGGAGCGGATCCACGATCATCGGCTGCACGGCGGCCCGCAACGGGTCGAGCTTCGGCAGCTCTGCCATCTCCGCGAGCTACGCTGTAGTCCGTGACAACGTGATGGAGGGAAACCAGTATCACGGCATCACGTGCCTCGGCTGCACGATCACCGGCAACACCGTCGCCTCCAACGGCGGCTGCGGCATCCAGGACCCCTCCTCGTCAACGGTTGTCGGCAACACGGCGATCTTCAACGCCTCGGGTCTGTGTCTCGACGACGGCGGGAACAGCAAGGCGGGCTACGGGAACAACGTCCTCAACGACAACAACGGCGGCAACGCCAACCCTGCCCCGGCCGCCCCAGCCGCGGCGTGGCCGCCCCCGACTCTACGGCCCCCGCGTCCGGTTACGCGACCTGTTCGCCGGCACCGCCGCGTTCACCGCCGTGCCGAGCCCGATCTACGGGGAGACCACCGTCATCCTCGCCTATCGCTGCGTCGATCTCCTCTGGCGGCCGGTCGGCGGCCTCGTCCGCTTCGTCCTCGTCCAGCACCCGACCTACGGCCCGCTCATGCTGCTCGCCACCGATGTCTCCTGGGACCCGCTCGACGTGATCGTCCGCTACGCCTACCGGTTCAAGATCGAACTCGGCTTTCGCCAGGCCGTGCATGTCCTCGGCAGCTACGCGTACCACTTCTGGATGATGGCGATGGAGCCGCTACGCCGCACCGGCGGCAACCAATTCATGCATCACCGCACCGAACGGTACCGCCAGCAGGTGCGTCGCGAGCTCGCGGCGTAGCACCGCTACGTGCAGCTCGGCTGCATTGCCCAGGGCCTCCTGCAGTACCTCGCCCTCACCTGCGGCTCGACCGTCTGGCAGCTCTTCCGCAGTTGGCTCCGCACGATGGACCCCACGCGGCCGCCGTCCGAGCTCGTCGTGGCGCACGCCCTCCGCACGAGCCTCCCGGATTTTCTCCGGGTCGGACCTGGGAATCGCGTCCTCGCGAAATTCCTCCGCGAGCACCTCTTCCGGCCCCGAACACCCGTCGCTCAACCGCGCGCGGCGTAGCCGCTCACCCGAAAACGCGGCACTGTCCAGTTGCTTACGCAGGCATCAATAATGATCCCCCGGCAAAGCGGGGGGACTCCTGGCTTGGTGTAGCACTGCCAGCGTCGTGACGTCTCCGCCGTCGGCCCCTGCCCCTCACCGCTCCGCCAGCGCCTGCGTGAGCGCGATGGCCCGCTCCCGGCTCATGCGCGGGAGGATCTCGCCCACCTGCTTCTCCTTCATCCGGCGGAAGATGGTGAGGACCGTCGGATCGTCGAGGCGGTCGAGGATCGGAGCGGCGGCCTCGGGCTTCATCGCGCCGTAGATCTTGGCGAGCGACTCCGCCGACGCGTCGCCGGCCTGGCTCGCCGCCTTGGCACGCGGCGAGAGGCGCTTCTCGATCTCCTCGAGGCTCGCGACCTTGGCGATCACGTCCTGCTCGTAGAGCGCGAGGCGCTCCTCCTTGCTCGCGACCTCGCGCTCGCGGGCGTCGAGCTCGGCCTGTCGCTTCTCGAGCGCGTCGAGGAGCGTGCGGACGTCGCCGCGCGTACTGATACTCGCGCCTGCGGCGCCGGCCGGCGCGGCCGCGGCGCCGCCCTCGGCCCTGGCGGCGGCGCCGCTCGCGAGCGCGCGGCCCTCGCCCGGCGCGAGGACGAGCAGCGCGAGCTTCCCGCCGAGCGCCACCGCCACCGCGACGCGGAGCCCGCGCCCGATCCATCCTCCAGCCTTCGTCTCAGACGGCCTCATGTCCCTGCTCCTTCCGGCGGCGGCGGTGGCGGTCGACGGCGACCTCGTCGAGCACGCGGTCCACCTCGCGCGCCTCCTCCTCGAGCACCCGCTGGCGGTGCGCCGCCGCGAGCCGCACGTACTTCTCCTCTTCCTGCCGCGCGCGCAGGAGCTCGGCGCGCTTCGCTTCGAGCGCCCGCGCGAGCCGCGCCGCCTCCTGCGTCTCGGCGACCTCGGCCGCGGCGAGCGCGGCGTCGTAGGCCCGTCCGACCTGCAGCGTCTCCGGCGTCAGCACCCCGGCGCGGGCGGCCCGCGCTTCCTCCTCGGCGCACCGCTCGCGCTCGGCGGCGATCCGCGCGACGTCGCGCCGCGCCGTGCCGAGCCGCGCCGCGATCGCTTCGGCCTCGTGGCCGCGCAGACGCCGCATCTGCTCGCGCAGGCGCAGGACGCGCGCCAGCCGGAACGGCGCGGCCATCAGCGACGCCTCCCGCCCCGCCTCGGCGCGTCCGCCGCATCCGATCGTCCGCCCCGCATCAGCACCCCGCGAGCGCGGCGAGCGCCGCCGCGCCTTCCTCGAGCGAGCTCCGCTCGTTCAGCCCCTGCCGGAGGAAGGTCTGGATCGCCTCGATCTTCCCGACGGCTTCGTCGATCCGGGGGTTGCTCCCGGCGGTGTACGCGCCGATGTTGATGAGGTCCTCGGCGTCGCGGTACGTGGCGAGCCAGCCGCGGATCCGGGTGGCGCGCTTCGCGTGCGCTTCGGGAACGATGTCGTGCATGAGGCGCGAGATGCTGCGCAGCACGTCGATCGCCGGATAGTGCCCTTGGTTGGCGAGGGCGCGCGACAGGACGACGTGGCCATCGAGCAGGCTCCGCGCGGTGTCGGCGACGGGCTCGTTCATGTCGTCGCCTTCGACCAGGACCGTGTACAGGCCGGTGATGGCCGAGCGCGCACCGGCGCCGGCGCGCTCGAGCAGCCGCGGGAGGATCGCGAACACCGACGGGGTGTAGCCGCGCGCCGACGGCGGCTCGCCGATCGACAGTCCGACCTCGCGCTGCGCCATCGCGAGCCGCGTCAGCGAGTCCATCATCAGCATCACGTCGAGGCCGGCGTCGCGGAAGTACTCGGCGATCGCCGTGGCGAGGAAGGCGCCGCGGATGCGGACGAGCGGCGGCTGGTCGGAGGTCGCGACGACCACCACCGAGCGCGCGAGCCCCTCCGGCCCGAGGTCGCGCTCGACGAACTCGCGCACCTCGCGTCCGCGCTCGCCGATCAGCGCGATGACGTTCACCTGCGCCCGCGTGGAGCGCGCGATCATGCCGAGGAGCGCACTCTTGCCCACCCCCGAGCCGGCGAAGATGCCGAGCCGCTGCCCGCGCCCGCAGGTGAGCAGCGTGTTCATCGCGCGGACACCGAGGTCGAGCGGCTCCCGGATGGGCGGGCGCTCCAGCGGATTGATGTGGGGCCCGTAGAGGGCGACCTCGCGCTCGACCGCGATCGGGCCGTCGCCGTCGAGCGGCGCGCCGAGCCCGTCGAGCACGCGACCGCGGAGGCCCGGACCGACCCCGATCGTCGGCCGCTCGCGCGCCACCACGATGCGATTCCCGGGCTCGATGCCGCTCACCTCGCCGAGCGGCATGAGGAGCACACGGTTCTGCCGGAAGCCCACGACCTCGGCCGCGATGGCCGGACCGCCGTCGCGGCGCTCGATCCGGCATACGCCGCCGATCGGGAGCCCGGGCCCGGTGCCCTCGATCACGAGTCCGATGACGTCCGTCACCCGCCCGCTCACGCGCACCGGGTTCACGTGCCGCAGCTGCTCGACCGCGTGCGCGAGGTGGCGGGCGACGGCGCCGCTCCGATCGGCGATCTCGTCGAGCTCCGCCGCCGCGTCGTCGCGCTCGCCGGCCGCCACTCAGCCCGCCTGCGTGAGCGCCGCGCGGATGGCGCCGATCTGGCTGTCGACGCCGAGGTCGAGGTCGCCGAACTGGCTCTCAAGGATGCAACCGTTCTCGGCGAGCGCGGCGTCCTCGACGAGCTCGAGCTCCTTCACGTCCTCGAGCATCGGACGCAGCGTCGGCAGATGGTCCACCAGGAACTTGTGCAGCACCGTCCCGACGCGGATGCGGATCTTCTCGCGGTCGAGCGCGTGGCGCACCGCCTCGCGAATCATCCCGAGCCAGTGCTCGGGGTGCTCGGCGAGCTCGCGCTGCACGACCTTGCGGGCGATACCGAGCGCGAGCGCGAGGAGCTCGCTCTGCGAGCGCTCGAGGAGGCCGGCGCGGAAGCGCTCGAGCTCCATGATCGCGCGGGCGAAGGTCTCGCCCTCGGCCACGAGCTCGCGGGTGGCGGCCTCGCGGCCGGCCGCGACACCGTCGACGTACGCGGCCTCGGCCGCCTGCTGGACCTCGTCGACCACCGGCGCCGCCTCGCCGGCGTCCGCCGCGGGCGGGGCCGGCGCATCGCCGCCGCCGAAGTCGCGGAACGGGCTCGGCCCCGCGACGCGCGCGCCGAGCGACATCTTGCCGAGCACGCCCCGCGGCGGCGCCATGCCGCCCGGCGCCGCGGCCCCGGGCTTCAGCCGCTCAAACGAGGACATCGTCCGACGCTCCGCCGGCGACCACGAGCTTGCCGTCCGCCTCGAGCTCGCGCACCGTGGCGACGATGCGCTGCTGCGCGGCCTCGACGTCCTTCAGGCGCGCCGGCCCCGACGAACCCAGGTCCTCGCGCAGGATCTCGGCGGCGCGGCTCGAGACGTTGGCGAAGATCTTCTCCGAGAGCGCGGGGCTCGCCGTCTTGAGCGCCAGGAGAAGGTCCTCGCGCGCCACCTCCTTGAGCAGCGTCTGCATGCTGCGGTTGTCGAACTGCAGGCAGTCCTCGAACGTGAAGAGCATCGCCCGGATCGCGCCGGCGAGCTCGGGATCGCGCTGCTCGAGCTCCTCGAAGATCCGGCCCTCGGTGGTCTTGTCGGCGTGCTTCATCATCTCGGCGACGACCTTCGGCCCTCCCGGCGCCTTGGCGGTCTCGCGCGCGAGTCCCTTCACCTGCTCGCGCAGGATCGCGCCGACCTCCTGCACCACCGACGGCGGGATCGCGGCGTCGAGGCGCGCGAGGCGCTCCAGGAGCTCCGTCTGCAGCGCCTCCGGAAGCCCGCGCAGGACGAGCATCGCCTGCGCCGGCGCCATGTGCGCGAGGATGAGGGTCGCGATCTGCGGGTGCTCGGTCTCGAGGAGCCGCGCCAGGCCGTCCGCCGGAACGCCGTCGAGCGCGCGCGCCAGGCCGGTCGCGTCGCCCGCCGGGAGCTGGTCGAGCTCGGCCAGGATCTCGTCGCGGCTCATCGCCATCGCCGGCGCGCCGTCGGTGAGCGTCTGGCTCACCAGTGAGCGGGCGAAGAGCAGCCCGTCGACGCGCAGGCCGTGCGCGCCGCCCACACGCTTGCGATAGTCCTGCTCGACCGCCCGCAGGTGCTCGGCCGGCACCGTCCGCATGCGGGCGAGCGCCTTCGTCACGACCCGCACCTCGCCGTCCTCCAGATGGCGGAAGACCTCGGTCGCCACCTCCTCCCCGAGGGAAAGCAGCAGCACCGCGGCCTTCTCGACGCCCGTCAACTCGTCGGCCATCGCTAGCGCCGCTCCCGCGCACCGGCGCCGTCGGCGAGCGCGGCGCTCATTTCTGCGCCAGCCACTGGCGGATGACTTCGGCCGTGTGCTCGGGGTTCTGCCGCGCCATCTGCAGCATGCCGGCCGGGACCGGCAGATCGGCGCCCGCCGTGGCGACGCTCGCGCGCGCGGTCGGCGGCGGGATGTACGGCGCCTCGGCGGCGACCGGCGCCCGGCTCGCCATGGCGAGCAGGAACGGGCGGACCACCGTCACGAGCACGACGAGCGCGACGACGATGCCCGCGAGGCGCCACAGGACCTCGGAGAACCGTCCGACCTTCGCCAGCATCCCCGGAGCCTCCGGCGCCTCGACCGCGGCCGGCGCCTGGAACGGCGCGCTCGCGACTTCGATCTGGTCGCCGCGCTCCTCGTTGAAGCCGACGGCGCGCTTGATGAGCTCGCGGTAGCGGTCGATCTCCTCCTGCGGCCGCGGCACGAAAGTGCGCGCGTCGCCCTCGCCCGTCCAGGTCCCGTCGACGAGCACGGCGACCGAGAGCTTCTTCACGGCGCCCATCTGCTCGATGCGCCGGCTCACGACCTTGCTGATCTCGTAGTTGAGGTTCGTGTCTTCGCGCTCGGACGTCGGCCCGCTCGTCGCGGCGGCCGGCTCGTTGGTGATGTTCTCGCCGCTCGCCGCGCCGCCGCTCCCGCCCTGCGCGCTCGTCTCCTTGGAGCGCTTCTCGTTGCGGACGGCGACGCGGTCGGGATCGAAGCTCTCCTCGGTCTTCTCGACCTGCGCGAGGTCGAGCGCGACCGTGACGCGCGCGAGCGCGTGCCCGGGGCCGAGGACCCGCGCGAGCATGCTCTCGATGCTCTCCGTGTAGCCCTGCTCCATCTCGCGCTGGAACGTGATGAGGCCCTTGCCCGGGCTGCGCGCATCCTCCTCCGCCTGGTCCCGGGTCAGCACCTGGCCGTTCACGTCGACGACCGTGACGTCGTTCGGGCGCAGGCCCTCGACGCTCGCCGCGACGAGGTGCACGACGCCCGCGATCTGCTCGGAGGCGAGCGTCCGCCCCGGGCGCAGCTTCAGCACCACCGACGCCGACGGCCGCCGCTCCTCCGACACGAAGAGCGAGCGCTCCGGCATCGCCAGATGCACGCGCGCCGACTCGACCGTATCGAGCTCGGCGATCGAGCGCGCCAGCTCCCCCTGGAGCGCGCGCTGGTAGTTCAGGCGCTGCACGAAGTCGGTCATGCCGAGCGTCTGTTTGTCGAAGATCTCGAAGCCGACGCCGCCGCCCTGCGGGATGCCGCGACCGGCGAGCGCCATGCGGGTCTCGTAGAGCCGCCCCGCGGCGACCTCGATGTTCCCGCCGCTGTCGCTCACCCGGTAGGGGATCTTCTCGGTCTTCAGGTACTCGATGACGGCGGCCGCATCGGAGCCGCCGAGGCCGCCGTAGAGCACCCGGTACTGCGGCTGTTGCACCCACCAGGCGAGCGCGCCGGTGCCGACCAGGATGCCGGCCGTCAGCGCCACGAACGTGACCCGCCGCGCCGGCGGCAAGCCGAGGAAGAAGTTCTTGATCTGCTCCAGGAGTCCGTTCAGCCGATCCATGCGTCCGCCTCAGCCCCTCGCGTCAGACCTGCATCCGGAGGATTTCCTGGTACGCCTCGACGATCTTGTTGCGGACCTGCATCATCATCCGGAACGACACGTCGGCCTGCTCCATCGCGATCATCGTCTCGTGGAGGCTCACCTTCCCGCCGGTCGCGAGCGCGGTGATGGCCGCGTCGGCCTTCTGCTGCAGGGCGTTCACCTCGGTGAGCGACCGCTTCAGCGCCGACGCGAACGAGCCCTCGCCGGCCGGAGCCGCCCCGCTCTTGCCCGTCCCCTCGGGACCGCCGAGCCCCGCGATGGCCGGGAAGTTCGTGATGTCCTTGATCTCCATCGTGCTCCTCGCGCGCCCCTATCGGCCGATCGAGAGCGCGGCTTCGAGCACGCGCTTGGTGGCGTTCACCGCCGCGACGTTCGCCTCGTAGGCGCGGGTCGCCGCCATCAGGTCGACCATCTCGGTGATCGGGTTCACGTTCGGGTACGCGACGTAGCCCTGGGCGTCGGCGTCCGGGTGGCCCGGATCGAACACGACGCGCGGCGGCGCATCGTCCTCCTCGACGCGGGCGACGCGGACGGCGCCCCCCGGCTGCGCGCCGAGGACGTCGTCGAAGCTGCCTCCCGGCAGGGCCTCCAGCACCACGTCGCGGCGCGTGTAGGGTCCGCCTTCCGGCGTGCGCGTGCTCTGGGCGTTCGCCAGGTTCGCGGCGATGACGTCCATGCGCAGACGCTGCGCTTGCAGCGCGCTCGAGCTGATCGCGAGGCTCGCGGTGACGTCCATCAGCCCTTCCCTCCTTCGATGACGCGCTTCAGGCTCGCGTAGCGTCCCGATAGGATCTGCGTCAGCGCCTGGATCTTGAACGCGTTCTCCGCGAGGCGTCCGACCTGCACGTCGAGCGCGACGGAGTTGCCGTCGGGCTTGAGCGCCGCGTCGCGGTCGATCGTCGGCTCGACCCGGAGCGGCTCGGACGGCGCCTTCGCGCCCTCCGGCGTCTTGGCTCCGGGCGCGGGAGGCGCGAGCGCGGAGGTCAGCTGGTCGGCGAACTGGAGGTCGCGGGCCCGGTAGCCCGGGGTCTCCGAGTTCGCGATGTTCTCGGCAAGGACCTGGTGCCGGGCCTGGTAGATCTCCAGGGCGGCGCCGAGACCTTCCGTCAACGTTCCGAAGAGCTGCATGGCGATGTCTCCTGACGCGTGCGGAGAGCAAACCGCGTTCCAGCGCGCCTCGCATGGCGCGCCCCCCGGTTCCGCGCGCCGGCCGGCGTGTCGCGGCGCGCCCGCCCCTCGACCGCGTCAGATCCCTGACCGGCAGAATCTGCCGCCGGCCAGATTCGTGGCCGCGCGCACGCGCAAGCCGCACGCCCGCTCATGCCGCGCCGACCGCCTCGCTCCCGCCCATTCGGTACTCGGCGAGCTTGTTGCGCAGCGTCCGCACGCTGATGCCGAGCATCTCGGCGGCGCGGCTGCGGTTGTTGTTGGTGCGCTTGAGCGTCTCCATGATCAGGCGGCGCTCCACCTCGTGGACGGTCAGGCCGGCGAGCGATCCCGCCGCGCTCGGCTCCGCGATCGGCTCCTCGTCGATCTGGACGTCGGCCGCCGTGATGACGCCGCCGGCGGCGAGGAGCGCGGCGCGCTCAATCACGTGCTCGAGCTCGCGCACGTTGCCCGGAAACGGCTGGCGTTTCAGATACGCGCGCGCCGCCGCGTCGACCGTGAGCCGCGTGTCCGTCGCGAAGCGCCGGCAGAAGTGGTCGATGAGATCGTCGATGTCCTCGCGTCGACTCCGCAACGGAGGCAAGGTGAGCGGGAGCACGTTCAGCCGGTAGTAGAGGTCCCGCCGGAACGCGCCCGACGCGACCAGAGCGCGCAGCGGCCGGTTGGTGGTCGCGATGACGCGCGTGTCGATGGCGATCGGCCGCGCACCGCCGACCCGGTCGACCTCGTGCTCCTGCAGCACGCGCAGGAGCTTCGCCTGCAGGAGCGGCTCCATCTCGCTCACCTCGTCGAGGAGCAGCGTGCCGCCGTGCGCGAGCTCGAACTTGCCGAGCTTCCGCGCGGTCGCCCCCGTGAAGGCGCCGCGCTCGTGCCCGAAGAGCTCGCTCTCGAGGAGCTCGCGCGGCAGCGCCGCGCAGTTCACCGCGACGAACGGCTGATCGCGGCGCGGGCCCGCCTGGTGGACGTAGCGTGCGACGAGCTCCTTGCCGGTGCCGCTCTCGCCCTCGAGCAGGATCGGCGCGCGGCTCCCGGCGACGCCGGCCGCGACCGCGAGCACGCGCTGCAGGACCGGCGCACGCGTCACGATGCGTCGCTCTCCCGGTCCGCGGCTGCCGGAGCCGCCGGCGCCGCGCGCGGCCGCGGGGTCGCGCAGCACGTTCCGCACCAGGTGGACGAGGTCGCCGGGCGCGAAGGGCTTGGTCAGAAAGTCGCGGGCGCCCGCCTTCATCGCGGCGACCGCGTCCTCGACGGTGCCGTACGCCGTCATCATGACCACCGGCACGCCGGGGTGGCGCTCCTGGACGGCCGCGAGCAGCTCGGCGCCGGTCATGATCGGCATCCGCATGTCCGAGACGACGAGCCCGAAGGCGCCGTCGCCGAGCGCCGCGAGCGCCGCCGCCCCCGAGTCCACCGCGGTCACCGCGAAGCCGTGGCGCTCCAACACCTCCGTGACGCCGAGTCGCATCGCGCGCTCGTCGTCGACCACCAGGATCCGTTCCATCAGCTTTCTCCTTCGAGCGCCGCGTCCCGCGGCAACGTGAGGACGAAGACGGCGCCGGCGGCGGCGGCGCTCGGCCGCGGCCGGATCGCGAGCGTCCCGCCGTGCGCGGCGATCGCCGCGCGCGCGACCGCGAGCCCGAGGCCCGTACCGCGCTCCTTGGTCGTGAAGAAGGGCGCGAAGATCGTCTCCTCGCAGCCGGGAGGGACCCCGGGGCCCGTGTCGGCGACGGCCACCCGCACCCAGCGGCCCGCCGGCTCGACCGCGACGGTCAGGATCCCCGCGCCCGCCATCGCCTCGCCGGCGTTGCGGAAGAGGTTCGAGAGCGTCTGGAGCACGAGGCCACGATCGAGCGCGCAGGTCGCCCCGACGGCGCCGCGCCGCTCCACCCGGACGCCGGAGCCGAGCGACGGTCCGCTCGCGAGGAGCGCGTCGTCGACGAGCGCGTCGAGCGCGACGTGCGCGCGGCGCGGCGCGGGCAGCCGGGTGTAGTCGAGGATGTTGGTGACGAGGTGGTTCAGGTCGGCGATGCAGCTCGCGATCTGGCCGGTGAGCCGCGCCGCCGCCGGACGGTCCGCCACTTCCTCCGCCAGCATCCCGGTGAAGAGCTCCATCGCGCCGAGCGGATTCCGCACCTCGTGGGCGAGCGTCGCCGCCATCTCGCCCATCGCGGCGAGGCGGCTGTGGCGGAGCGCCTGCGCCTCCAGGCACCGCTGGCGCTCGATCGAGGCCGTGAGCGCGCGCTGCTTCTCGTCGAGCTCGGTGCGCAGCGCCTCGACGTGCGCTTGCAGCGCGCGATACTGGGCCTCCAGCATCGAGGTCGCCCCGGTGAAGACCTCGAACGCGGCCTGGAGCTCGGCGAGGCGATCGGCGGCGGGTGCGGCGTCGATCATCGCGCGCCTCCCGCGCCCCCGAGCGGCTTGACGATGGCCTCGTACTCGCGCGCCGCCCCGGCCATCCGGCGTGCGAGCGGGTCCTTCGCCTTGGCGGCCTCGTCGAATGCCGCCGCGTCGCCGCCCGGCAGACGGCGCGCCGCGATGCGCGCCGCGCGGTAGGCCGCGTCGGCCGCGACCGGCTCTTGGGCATACCGCGCCGCGAGCGTCGTGAACGCGGCGAGCGCGGTGTCGTCGTCGCCCGCCTCCTCGGCGAGCCCGCCGACGAGCGCGAGCCCGGCCGCGTGCCGCGCCGGCGGCAGCTCCGCCGTCGCGCCGGGCTCGAGCGCCTGCCGGGCGAGCGCCAGCGCCACCGCCGGCGCGCACTCGCGCAGGAGCTCGGCGACGCCGAGCGAGAGCGGCCGCGTGACGTCGCCGTCCTCGATGATGGCGGCGGCGACCGCCGCGTGCGCCGCGGCCCCGTCGCCGGCGAGCGCCAGCGCGCGCGCCCGGAGCGCGAGCGCTCCCGCGCTCCGGCCGTGTCCCCGGATCCATTCGTCGGCGATCGCGAGCGCTCCGGACCCGTCGCCCCGGTCGAGCGCGACGCCGCCGCGCGCCGCGAAGAGCGCGTCCGGCGCCGCCGCCCCGGCATTGGCCTGCGCCGCGGCGAGAACGCGCTCCGCTTCGCCGGAGAGCCCGAGGCCGCGATACGCGTCGGCTACGAGGATCTGGTCGTCGAGACCGAGCGCCGCCGCGTCGACGTGGGCCTCGTGCAGCGTCGCGAGCGCCTCGGCGACGGCGCCGCGCGCGAGCGCGCGCCGCACCGACTGCATCACGAGCGTGCGTCGCGCCGGGTCCGACGCCTCGGGCGTGAGACGATCGAGGCGCTTCAAGCCCGCGCTGACGTCGCCGCCGACCCCGTCGAGGAGGGCGAGGCGCACGGTCGCCTGCCGCGCGGCGCGCGCGCCGTGCGCGCCCCCGACGAGGCGGTCGTAGATCCGGCGGGCCTCCTTCGGATCGCCGGCCGCTTCGGCGGCCGCGCCGAGATCGACCAGCACCGCACCCCGGTCCGAGGCCCCAAGGGCCTTCTCCGCCTCGCCGAGCAGCGTCCTGGCGGCGGCGACATCGCCCTCCGCGAGCGCGAGGCGGCCGCGCACCCAGACGGTCTCCGCGTCGGCTGCGAGCTCGGGGGGGCAGAGCGCGCCGAGGGCCGCGAGCTCGGCGGCGGCGGCCGCGGCGCTGCTGTCGGCGAGCGCCAGGCGCGCGCGGCCGCGCGCCGCGAGGCACGCGCCGAGCCCGCCCATGTCGCTCGCGCGCCGATAGTCGTCGCGCGCGACCGACGCCTTGCCGGCGAGCAGCGCGAGATCGCCGGCGAGGCCGCGAACGAGCCCGCCGGTCGGGTCGACCGCCGCCTCGACGGCGGCGGTCTGCAGCTCGGTCAGGAACTCCATGGCACGGTAGGCGAGCGCGATGTTGAGCCGCGCGCGCCAGGCCTCGGGAAAATCGGGATGGGCGCGGAGCGCGCGCCGGTACGCATCGACCACGGGCAGGAGCTTGCCCTCGGGAGCGCGGGTCGCGAAGAGCACGTCCGCCGCGAGGAACCTCGAGGCCGGCGTCACGACCGCCGGCGTGTCCTCGGCCTCGGGAAGCTTGCCGCGCGCGAGCGCCCCGACGAGCGCCGTGATCGTGTGGTCGCCGACATAGGGCGCGGCCTTCGGATCGGCGACGCAGACGGCGATGCCGCCGAAGCGCCGCCACAGACAGCGGAGCCCGTACGTCGGGGCCGCGGGAGCCGGCGACGCCAGCGCGGATCCCCCGTCCTTCCCGGCCGCGTGCTCCCCGCTCGCCGCGAGCGCGGTGAGCACGGTCGCGCGCGGCGCCGCGGCCGCACCCGGCGGCTCGTGCGCGGCCGCGGCCCGCAACGCCGGGTCGTTGGTGCGCACCTCGCGGTCGACCTCCGCGACGGCGACCGGTTCATGGGCGGACGACGCGGGGGTCGCGGTCGGCGCCGGCCGCGCGGACGCGCGCGTCGCCGGCGCCTTCGCGGCGGTCGCTTTCGGCGCGGGCCGCACGGGCGCGGCGGACGCGGTCGGCTTCGCCGCCGGACGTCCCGGCGCAGCGGCAGCGGTCGGCGCGGCGCCGGGCGTGCGCGTCGGCTTCGGCGTCGGCGCCACGGTCTTCGTCGGCCCCGCCGCGAGCAGCTCGATCACCAGGCGCGGCGGATCGTCGACCGAGCGCGCGTCGATCCCGTGGACGGCGCCGCTCGGCTGGATGCGGATGCTGGTATCGCCCTTCTCCCCGGCCGTGAGGACGAGGTGCCGCACGGCGTCGCCGCCGTTGCCCCAGCCGTCGGCCCCGAAGTCCTGCCCCTGGATGGCCGGCGCCACCTCGCTCCGCGGCACGCGGACCTCGAAGCCGTCGCCGGCGCGCGCCGCGAGCGCACCGCTCACCGGCTCGTTCAGGAAGAGGACGATGCACGCGCCGTCACGGTCGGCAATGACGTGCGGCGGCGACGCGAAGATGGGCGCGGCGCCGGCGCGGCTCGCGGCGAACGCGACGAGCACCGTCGCGAGGAGGATCGGGCGTGTCGGGCGCATGACCGGACTCGGCAATTCTTGCCGGGTTCAGCAACGGGTGTGCCGCGACGCCCGCCGCGTCCTTGCTCGCGATTCCCGGCGACGTCGGCCCGCGGGACACGGGCGGGCCAGAGCGTTGGCCACGGGCGCGTCAGAGAGTTGTCCGCTCCGCGCCGATCGTCCGGGCCGCGCTCAGTAAAAGTCGTGGGACGGAGGCGCCGTCCCCGCGAGCGCGACCTCCTCGAACGCGCGGCCGAGCACGTGGACCACGCCGTCTACGCTCTGGACCGGCCCCTCGACACACAGCATCCGGACCGCGTGCAGGAGCCCGCGATGCGCCCGGAACACCTCCGGCCGCACGGCGACGTTGCAGGTTCCCGTCTCGTCCTCCAGCGTGAGGAACACCATCCCCTTCGCGGTCCCGGGCCGCTGGCGCACGATGACGTGCCCCGCGACCCGCACGTACCGGCCATGCGTGGCGGAGCGCACGTCGGCGCTCGTCAGGATGCGCCGCGCCTTCAACGCGGAGCGCAGATGCGCCATCACGTGCGGACCCGTCGTGAGTCCCGTGCTCGCGTAGTCCGCGAGCGTCTCCTCGAGCGGCGTCATGGCGGGGAGCGGCGACGTCCCCCTCGGCGCCCGTTCCGCGCGCGCCCGCGCGACGAGCGTCCCCGGACGTCGCTCGAGCGCCGCGAGCTGCCAGAGGACGTCGCGGCGGCGCATCCCGTACGCGGCGCACGCGCCGGCCTGCGCGAGGCGCGTACGCTCGTCCTCCCGCAGCCCCGCGCGCTCGACCAGGTCGGCGAGCCCGTCGAACGGGGCGTGCCGCCGTTCGCGCTCGATGCGGCGGCCGGCGGCTTCGCGCAGGCCGCGCACGTAGCGCAGGCCCATGCGCACGGCGCCGCACTCGATCGTGCACGGCCAGGCCGAACGCGAGACGTCGATCGGCCGAAGCTCGACCCCGCGCCGCTCGGCGTCCTTCACGAGCGTCGCGGGATGATAGAAGCCCATCGGCCAGTTGTTGAGCATGGCGCAGTAGAACGCCGCGGGGTGATGCGCCTTCAGGTAGGCCGAGGCGTACGCGATCAGCGCGAAGCTCGCGCTGTGCGATTCCGGGAATCCATAGAGCGCGAACGACGTGATGGAGCGGACGATCGCCTCCGCGGACTCGCCGACGATGCCCCGCTCGGCCATGCCGGACCGCAGGCGCGTTTCGATCTGCGCCATGCGCTCCGCCGAGCGCTTGAAACCCATGGCGCGCCGCAGCTCCTCCGCCTCGCCACCCGAGAACCCGGCGACGGTCATGGCCATGCGCAGCAGCTGCTCCTGGAACAACGGCACGCCGAGCGTGCGTTCGAGGATCGGCCGCAGGGAGGGATGGGGATACGTGACCGGCTCTCGCCGCGCGCGCCGGCGCAGATAGGGGTGCACCATCCGCCCGACGATCGGCCCCGGGCGGACGATCGCCACTTCGACGACGAGATCGTAGAAGCAGGCGGGCTTGAGCCTCGGCAGGATCGCCATCTGCGCCCGGCTCTCGACCTGGAAGACGCCGATGGTGTCGGCGCGCTGCAGCAGGTCGTAGACCGCCGGATCGTTCTGCGGCAGGCGGGCGAGATCGAGCTCGACACCGTCGTGCTCACGCACGAGCGGAATCGCGTCCTCCAGCACGGCCATCATGCCGAGGCCGAGCAGATCGACCTTGATGATGCCGAGGTCGGCGCAGTCGTCCTTGTCCCATTGGATCACGACGCGGTTCGGCATGGACGCCGGCTCGAGCGGCACGACCTCGTCGAGCCGACCGGCGGCGAGCACCATGCCTCCCGAGTGCTGCCCGAGGTGGCGCGGCAGGTTCTCCATGCGCCGGACCAGCTCGACCAGCAACCGCACGCGCGGCGCGCGGGGGTCGAGGCCGGCGGCCGCGATCCGGCCCGGCACTTCGTCGTCGGGATCACGAAACTCGAAGGCCCGCAGCGACGACGCCAGGCGCGCCAGGCGCTCGGCGTCGAGCCCGAGCACCTTGCCGACCTCGCGCACCGCGCTGCGCGGCCGGTACGTGACGACGTTGGCCGTCATGGCCGCCCCGTGCGTCCCGTAGCGCCGGTAAACGTAGCGGATGACGGCCTCTCGACGGTCGCCGCTCGGAAGATCGATGTCGATGTCGGGCCATTCCCCGCGCTCTTCGGACAAGAATCGCTCGAAGAGCAGATCCATGCCGACGGGATCGACGGCGGTGATGCCGAGCGCAAAGCAGACGGCGCTGTTCGCCGCCGATCCGCGCCCCTGGGCGAGGATGCCCTGCTGGCGGCAGAACTCGACGATGTCCCAGACGATCAAGAAGTACCCCGCGAGATCGAGCCTTCCGATGATCCCGAGCTCGTGCTCCAGCTGCGCGCGGACGCGCGCGGAGAGCGCGCCGTAGCGTCGGCGCGCGCCGCGCTCGACCAGGGCGCGCAGATGCCCGATGGCGGTGGCGTCGGGCGGAAGCGGAATGCCAGGAAACCGGTACCCGAGCTCCGCGAGCGTGAACGTACAGCGCTCGGCGATGCGGCGCGAGTTGCGCACGGCCTCGGGAACGTCGCGGAAGAGCGCGAGCATCTCGCGAGCGGATTTGAGATGGCGCTCGGCGTTGGGAAGCAACCGGCGGCCTGCCCCGTCGAGCGTGTTCCCGGCCCGCACGCAGGTGAGCACGTCGAGCACGCGCCGGTCCTCCGGCTTCGCGTGCCGCACGTCGTTCGTCGCGACGATCGGCGCCTGCGCCGCGTCGGCGAGGGCGATCGATCGACGCGTCTCCCGTTCCTCGGAGCGATCCAGGTGGCGCCGGATCTCGACGTACACGTGCTCGGCGCCGAGCAGCGCCCGCAGGCGATCGAGCCGCGCCCGCGCGAGGCGATCGTCGCCCGCAAGCATCCCGCCGTCGCCGCCCGGCACGAGCGCGATCATCCCCCCGGCGTGCTCTTCGAGATCGTTCCACTCGAGTGCGCACCCGCCCTTCGGCGCCCGCGACTTTCCGCGCGTGATCAGCCGGCAGAGGTTGCGGTACCCGGCGCGCTCCGCGGCGAGCAGTCCGAACCGGCGCCCGGCGATCGCGACGTCGGCGCCGACCAGCGCCCGCACGCCGGACGCGCGCGCCGCCCGCGATGCGCGCGGCGCGCCGTACACTCCGTCGCGATCGAGGAGCGCGATCGTGTCGAGGCCGAGAGACGCCGCCCGCGCGACGAGGTCCTCCGGAAGGGACGCGCCCGCAAGGAAGCTGAACGCGCTGCGCGCGCGGAGCTCGACGTAGACCTCGGCGTCAATCATAGACGCCGTCCGTCGACCACCGCCCGGAGCGCGCATCGCGATAGACGCGATAGACGCCGCCGTCACTCAGCGCGACGTCGTAATACTCCCGCGCGTACGGCTCGGAGGTCCACCAGTCCCCCCGCAGACGCCAGGGACCCGCCCAACGAACGACGCGTCCGCCGAATCCCGATCCGCGAACGTACGCGAGGGATCCCGGAGCGCCGAGGACCTCCACATCGACGGCGGGGCGAAACGCGCGGAGCGCCAGCCGGACGATCCGGAGCGGGACGTCCGCCGCGGCGACGGCCGCCGTCGACGATGGCCGGGACACCGCGCCGCCGAAGACCTCGACCTTCACGGCGCCCGGACGATGCGAATCCACGGGGCGCAGCACGCCGACCCGCTCGGGGCCGCAGAGCGCCGCCAGGCGGGCAAGCGTCGCCGCGAGCGCCGCCGGCGCGGGCCCGACGGGTTCGAGGAAATCGAGCTGCGTGGGGCGCATCCGCGCCGCGACGCCGGCGACCCGGAGCCGCCCGACCGCTCGCCGGGGCGGACGCGACTCGAGGTGCGTTCGCGCGAGCGTCAGCAACGTCTTCGCGTCGACGGTCGGAGCGGCGACCGGAACGTTCCGCCGTTCTTGCCCGCCGTCTTCGAACCCGACGAGGAGATCGAGCTCCCGGCATCCGACCCCGGACACCGCCATCCGGGCGGTGACGCACGCGAGGAGTCGGTGCAGCACGAACATCAGGGGCTCGAGGTGATCGACCGCGTACTCGAGCTCCATCCGTTCCTCGAAGACGGCGGGAGGCTCCTGCGGCACGAACGGAGCGTCCTCCCCCCGCGCGCGGCGAACCAGCGCCGCGCCGCGCGCGCCGAGCCGGTGTGCGAGCGCTCCGGAGGGCAGCGCGAGGAGATCCCCGATCGTGCGGATCCCCCAGTCCACCAACGTCGAAGCCGTTGCCGGATCGGGTTCCAGCAGGTCCACGGGAAGCGGCGCCATGAACGCACGGGCGCCTCCCGGCGGGAGGATGCATACTCCGCCACCCTCACGCGCCGCGAGATACGCCGCGAGCTTGGCGTCGGCGATCCCGACCCATGCCGGCACGCCGCACCGCGCGGCGCGGGCGGCGAGCGCCGTCGCCAACGAGGGCTCGGCGCCCGCGAGGGTCCGGGTCCCTTCACATTCCAGGAACACCCGGTCGCGCCCGTTGCTCTCGATGCGCGGTCCCACCGTACGCGCCACGTCCGCGAGCGCGGCCGCGGCCGACGCCACGGCCGCATCGACGATCCTCCGCACGACCAGGGGCGCGTATCGCGCGCGCGCCTGCGCCACGCTCATTCCCGCTTCGACCCCTGCCTCCCGGGCGCGCCGCGAGACCGCGAGGATGCGCTGTCGCGCCGCCTCGCCCTCCGTCAGCGCGAGGGGCGTCTCGGCCAATTCCGGCTCGAACCGGAGATGCGCGGCCAGCAGCATCTCCGGAACCCAGAGACAGGCGATCCTCGGCACGGTCACCTCGTGGGAGACGCGAAGAAGCGCAGCGGACGGTCGACCGGCGGTCCGCCTCTGCACTTCCGGACACGCAGCGCGCTCACCGTCCCCTCGAAGAACGAGCGGGAAGCCTCCGGCGGAGAAAATACGGGACGGGATACGGAGGCTTCCAGCACGAGCGTCGCGAACGTTCCCGCCACGCACGTCGCGGCGAGCACGACGAGCGTGGCGCGGCGAACGGTCGCCGCGCGGCTCACCCGGAGCCATGCCGCCGCGGGCAAGCGGAGCCTCCCGGCGAGGGAGCCTCCGAGATCGAGGACGACGACGCGAAAGCCGCCGGCGCCGAGCACCAGCTCGACCGCGCGCACGGCCATAACGGGGTCGCGGGGAGCCACCCACAGGACCCGATCGAGATCGACTCCCGCATCCCGCGCACCGTCGGGATCGAAGGCGTCGGGGAGATCGACCCAGGCGGCACACTCGCCCCGCCGCACGAACGACGACACGATGCGATGCGCCAAGGTCGTCTTTCCCGACGACGGACCACCGAAGACCTGGGCGACGCCTCCCTCCGGGAATCCGCGGTCGAGGACGGCGTCGAGTACGGCGAACGCCTCTTCCTGCCGGCGGGTCTCGGGACGGGGACGATGCGCGGCTCCGAACGGCACGCACCCAGTTTCGCCTTCTTTTCGCCTCGACGCAACCCGGGGATCGGTCCCGGCCGGGAGGCGGCGGGTCGCCCGGCGGCCGCGGCGGAAGCGCGGCTACCCCGCGACGCCCACCCGCGCGCGCGTCGCGGCGGCCCAGCGCTCGAGTACCGGCGCGAGCGATCCGTCGAGGAGCGACGCCAGCGTCTCCCAGGCGCGCCCCTCCTCCGCCGCGAGGAGCTGCGGGGCGAGCGTCGCAATGTCCTCCCGCGCCGTCGACGGCTCGTCCGCGGCGAGGAGCGCCAGCTGGTAGTCGAGGAGCAGCGTCAGGCGGAGCTCCTCCATCAAGCACGCCAGGAGGCCGTTCGCCGAACGCGTCTCCGATTCGCGGAGCAGCGTCGAGACCATGCGGCTCCGCGCCGCGACCCCGTCGAGCGTCTCGGCGAGGCTCCGGCGCTTCTCGGTCGCGAACGCCGCCGGGGATTGCGTCGAGATCCGCAAGCGCTCGACGCCCTTCGCGGCCCGGCGCGCGTACTGCTGCTCGTCGCCGGCGTGGAACGCCACCCCGTCGAGCTCGATCGTGGTCACCATCTCCGCCGGATCGACGTGCATGCGGCTCGCCTCGACGATCTCGCCGACGGTCGCGCCGGATGCGACGCCGCCCGGGATCTCCCGCTCATTGATGAAGACGTGCATCATCCGTGTGCTCCTTGATCGCGGCGCCGCCGAGGAGCGCCGTCATGGCCTCCGCGCTGCGGGCCAGGTCGTGATAGAGGCGCGCCGTCTCGACCGCCAGGGTCGCGACGTCGTCGCCCTCGAGGTTCTCCTTGCCGAAGACGAACATCTGCGTGAGGACGGTCGTGTCCGGGTGCGTGGCTCCGTGCTCCTTGATCGCGCGGTCCAGCACCTCGAGCTCGCGGCCGATCCGCTCGAGCTCCGCGAGGCGCGGCGGCCTGGCGCGCGCCAGTCCGGCGAGGATCCCCGCCTGCGCGAGTCCGTCCCGCGCGAGCGTCGCGAGCGCGGCGAACGGGCCGAGATCGACCGGCGCCGGGGCCGCCGCCGGCAGCGGCACGCCCTCGATCACGTGCAGGAAGGTCGCCCGGTACGCCGCGCGGAGCGCGTCCTCGCGCCGCCGGGGCGGCGCGCCGAGCGGCGTCGCCTCGAAGCGGCCCGTCCCGTCGAATCCGGTGCGGTAGACGCGCGCCGGACGCAGATCCGCCGCGAGCGCCTCCAGCGCGGGCCAGTCCTCGCCGATCCGCGCCAGCACGACCGCAGCGATCGCCTCCGGCGGAAGCTCGTCGCGGCAGAAGGGCTCGAGACAGGTGACGTTGTGGTCGCAGGGCGCGCAGAGCGCCCCGGTGTGGACGACGACGTGGTCGGCGGCGTACGGGCCCGTGTCGAACGGCGACGCCGGTCCGAAGAAGAGCCCCACGACCGGCGTCCCGACCGCGACCGCCATGTGCATGGGCCCGGTGTCGCCCGTGACCAGAGCCGAGGCGCGCCGCAGCAGGCCGCCGAGCTCGCCGACGCCCGTCCGCCCGCAGGTGTTGATCGCGGCCGCGCCGATCGCCGCGACGACGCGGTCGCCGAGGGCGCGGTCGCCGCCGCCGCCGATCGCGACGACGCGCAGGCCCGTCGCCGCGAGGGCGCGGCCGAGCGCCACGAACGATGCCTCGGGCCATTGCCGGATCGCCCGGCTCGCGCCGAGCTGGAGCGCCACGAACCGGTCCGCGGCACCGACGCCGTGCTCGGCGAGCAGCGCGGCCGCCTTCGTGTCGGCCGCCGGCCGCACCTCGTAGCGCAGGCCCCGGACGTCCGCGTCCCGGCCCGTCATCGCGCAGTAGTAGTCGACGAGATTGAAGGCCGCGACGCGCCGGTTCAGGCACATCGTCGCGAAGAGCCGTGCCCACGGGTGGCGGATGACGCGCAGCCCGTCCGCGGTCATCGACCAGCCGCGCACGTCGGGAATGCGCAGGAGCCCCAGGAACACGGCGCTCATGCGCGAACTCGAGTAGTTCAGCGCGAGGTCGAAGCGTTCCGCGCGGAGCTCGCCGACCACCTGCTCGACGTAGCGGTACGCCTCGAGGAGGCGCTCCCCGCCCTCGAGCATGAGATTCCCGAGCCGGTCGAGCTCGACGCGATACACCCGGTCGATGCCGGGGATGTCGTCGCAGACGTCGGCGAAGTTCTTCTCCGCCATGAGGGTGATCGCGGCCTCGGGATGCCGCCCGCGGAGCGCCGCAATCGCCGGCGACGTCTGCAGGAGATCGCCGAAGCGGGTCAGATTGACGATGAGGATACGGGTGACGCTCCCCCGGCGGGCAGGCGCGCTCACAGGCGCTGCTCCCGGAGGTAGAGCTCGTCGAACTGGTGGAGGAAGAGAAAGATCGCCTCGGGCTCGCTGAGCGCGCCCTCGCGCGTCGCGAGGCTCGCGGCCAACCGATCGATCGTGAAGGGCGTGTGAGGATCGAAGCGGCCGAGGAACTCCGCGAGGCCCGCCGCGCCGCCGCGCGCCACGTCGCCGACCGTTACCGTCCGGCGCTTCCCGAGCAGGCGCTCCTGCGCCGGACCGATCACCGCGGCGAGGAGGTCCTCCATGCGGCGCGCGTAGGTGTGCTCGGCGAGCGCCCGCTGTCGGGCGCGGCCGGCGAGCGCGAGCCGCTCGTCCTCGTGCGCGAGGTAGTAGCCGGCCGCCTCGCGGAGCTCGGCCACGCTGTCGACGACCGCGAGCTCGCGGCCCGCCGCGAACAGCGGCGGCAGGAGCGCGCGGCGGTCGACGAGCTGGAACGCGCCGGCGCCGGCGAGCTCGAACGTGCGCGGGTTCACGAAGTCGCCCCGCGGATCGACCCCCTCGTGGTAGGTCGACGAGTGCAGGTTCAGGTTGATCGTGCTGGCGTTGAAGATCCGGACCGCGTCTTCGGTGACGACGCGGGCGCCGCTCCGCTGCACGACGCGCGCGAGGTCGGAGGCGCCGCCCCAGTCGCTGCCCCAGATCCTGAAATCGAGGTCGAGGAAGCGGCGGAACGCGAGGCGGCGGTTGCGATACCCCGCCCCGACGAACGAGACGTCGCTGCCGAGTTCGGCCCGCTCGGCCGCGTCGAGCGCGAGCGGCCGGTGCACGCGCGGATCGAAGCCGCAGGGCAGATAGGCGAGCCGGGCGTCGGTGACCTCCGCCATCGCCTCGAGGCAGCCGTCGGTCTGGATCGTGAAGACGTGATCGTAGTGGGGCGCAAGCTCGCGCCAGGAGGTCATGACGCGATAGTCCTCGACGAACCAGAGCGCGCGCAGCACGCCGCGCCTGCCGATCGCGTCGAGGGCGGCGGCGTTGAGCGGCGCCTGCGCGAGCGCCAGGACGAGATCCGGCTCGAGCGCGTCGACGGCCGCCGCGACGCCGGCGGCCATCACGTCGCAGAAGCCCGCTTCGAGCACGCGCCGCTGCGCGCGCCGCGCGCCGAAGCGCTCGAGGCCCAGGAACGCGTCGTGGAACGGCGCGAGATCGAGCAGATGGGTGTCATGGCCGAGCGCGCCGAGCGCGCGCGCGGCGTACCCGGCGATCGGCCACGAGCCCCCGTAGAGCGGCGTCACGACCAGCACCTTCAAGCGCAGGCCAGTGCGCGCCGCCCGCGCCTGCCAGGCCTGGAGCGCGCGCCGATACGCGGCGCCGGAGACGGGCGCTCCGTCCGGCACCAGCAGGGCCGGCGCGTGCGCGACGACCAGCGTCCGCTCGCCCGCGGCCGCGGCGGCCCCGTCATCGTCGTCGACCGCGAGTTCGACGCGCCCGAGAAGCCCCGCGAGGTCGCGCGTCGCGAGCGCTGCGCGCAGGACCGCGAGGTCGGGCTCGACGACGACGATGCCGCCCGTGAAGCGCGCGGCGAGCGCTTCGACGTGGTAGCCGAGCCCGCAGCCGACGACCACCACGCGCGTCGCGGCGACGGCCTCGAGCCGATCCACGATGCCGCGCGCCCAGCGCTCGCCGTCGGCGACGGGGTCGACGAGATGCTGCAACGGCGCACCGGCGACCGTGAGGGTCGGCGCGCCCTTCGGCGTCGCGCCGACGACGTGCGTCGCCGACGCCGCGGTCGCGGCGAGGCGCCGGGCGAGCGCGGGCCACCGGGCCGTCACGATCGTCAGGTTCTCGCTGCGGAGCCCGCTCACGCCCCTCCCTTGCGACCATCCGTTCCCGTCATGCCGGCGGGCGCGGACCGACCGCCGCCCGCCCCGCCTCGTGGCCGAGCGAGCGACGATCCGGTTCTCCCCTTCCACCCCCCCACGTCATCGCCTCCCCACCGCATACGGCCTCCGCCCCCGCGGAGACCTCGCGGCGGAGAGCAAGCCCGGTGCCACCGACCCGGCGCGGGTCGCCGGCGCGATCCGCCGCGCGCCTCGCGGGCGGAGGCGTGCGGCCCGGCGGAACGCGGTGGCGGAAAAATGTGCCGGACGCGGGATCCGGGTCAGGTTCCTGACCCGCCGCGCGCTACCCGATCGGCGCGCGCACGCGCGACGCCGCCCCGGACGTCGGGCGGCATGGCACATCCGTTGCTGCCCATCGCCGCGGCAACGTGCGTCGACCGGGTCGGCGGCGAGGAGGGGGCATGCTCGAGGGGGCGATACGATGGATCCGACGGCACGCGCTCGCGAGCGGCGGCATCGCCGTCTCGTCGAAGCAGCGCGTCACGTACCCCGAGGTGACCGGCTACTACGTGCCGACGCTGCTCGCGATCGGCGAGCGCGACCTCGCGCGCGCCTTCGCCGACTGGCTCGTCACCGTGCAGCGCGACGACGGGTCCTTCGGCGGTCCGGGCACGGACGAGCGCTTCGCCTTCGACACGGGCCAGGTGGTGCGGGGCTGGGTCGCGATGCTGCCGACGCACCCCGGGCTCGACGCCCCGCTCCGCCGCGCGTGCGACTGGCTCGTCGCCACGGGCGACGCCGCCACCGGCCGGCTCGCAACGCCGGCGCCGGGCGGCGCGTGGAGCCTCGGAGCGCGCGGCGAGGTGTCGGAGGCCATCCACCTCTACGCGCTCGCCCCGCTCGCGGCCGCCGGCGACCTCCTCGGCGAGGCGCGCTATCGCCGCTTCGCGGAGCGCGGCCGCGACTGGCACCTGCGGCACGTCGCGTGTACGCGCTTCGACGCGCCGAACCACCTCACGCACTTCTACGCCTACGTGCAGGAGGCGCTGGTCGAGCTCGGCTGCCACGACGAGGCGCGCCGCGGCATGGCCGACGTCGCGCGCTGGCAACAGGAGAACGGCGCCGTCCCCGCGTACAGCGACGTGCCGTGGGTGTGCGCGACCGGCATCGCGCAGCTCGCGCAGGTGTGGTTCCGGCTCGCCGAGCCCACGCGCGCCGAGCGCGCCCTCGCCTTCCTCGCGGCGCTGCAGAACCCCGGCGGCGGCTTCTTCGGATCCTACGGCGTCGGCGCCGCCTACTTCCCCGACCAGGAGCCTTCGTGGGGGGTGAAGTACGCGATCGAAGCCGAGCAGCGCCGGATCGCGAGCCACTTCGACGCGACCGCCGCGGACTACCGCTCCGACATCCCCGAAGACGACGGCCGGGTGCGCGCCGTGCTCGCCGCCTTCGGCGACCTCGACGCCAGGCGCGTCCTCGACGCGGGCGCCGGCAAGGGACGCTACGCCGCGCTCCTGAAGCGCGCGCACCCGCGCGCCGAGGTCACCGCCCTCGACGTCTCGGCGGAGATGCTGCGCCACGTGCCGCCCGGCATCGCGACCGTCCAGCACAGCCTCCTCGACATGCCCTTCCCCGACGGCCGCTTCGACGCCGTGCTCTGCGTCGAGGCCCTGGAGCACGCGGTCCGCATCCCCGAGGCGCTTCGCGAGCTCGTCCGGGTGCTCGCGCCGGGCGGCACGCTCGTCGTCATCGACAAGAACGAGGCGAAGCTCGGCGCCCTCGCGATGCCGAGCTGGGAGCGCTGGTTCGACGCCGGGGAGCTGACGGCGCTGCTACGCTCGCTCGGCCTCGACGTGGAGACCGCGCACGTCGGCTACGACGGCCGCGAGGCCGACGGTCTCTTCCTCTGCTGGACGGCGCGCAAGCCGCGCGCCGCCGGCCTCTCCGCGTCCCACGACGCCGCGGCCGGCGCCGCGCGCTAGCGAGGATCCGTCCATGGAGTTCAATCCCGTCGCCCTCGAGCAGAAGCGGTCGCACCTCGACGCCATCCACGCCGATCCGGCGCGCCTCGCGCGCGTGCTGCGCGCCCTCCTCTCCGACGCGCCCTACGAGCTGACCCCGCTCGCGCGACCGTGGGAGCCCGGCGGCGGCGCGTCGCTCTACCGGGTGACGACGGCCGCCGCGGCCTACTTCCTCAAGGTGAAGCACCTCGCCGTCACCGTCGAAAGCAAGCTCGAGTGCGAGGCCGCGTTCTCGCCGGAACCCTCGCTGCGCAACGAACAGCGACTGCTCCGACGCTTCGCCGGCGCCCCCTTCGCGCCCGTCGTGCACGGCTACGCCGAGGACGGCGACCACGCGTTTCTGCTGCTCGAGTGGCTGACGCCCTTCGAGGCGGTCGCGGCGACGCTCGGCGCCGCCGCGCTCGCCGACGCCTTCGGCGCCGTGACGGCGGCGGTGCGGACGCTCTACGAGGCCGGGGTCGTCCACACCGACCTGCACGAGAAGAATCTGATGTTCCGCGGCGCGACGCCCGTGCTCGTCGACTTCGAGGAGGCGCGCGAACTCGCGCAGCCCGTGCCCTTCGAGCGCTCGCTCGACGTCGTCGGCCGCACCGACCAGGGCGACGTCGGCGCGATGCCCGAAGGCCCGGGGCGGATCGGCGGACTCACCTGCCTCGACCGGCTGCACGCGGTCGTCGCGGAGCTCGTGCGGCCGCAGCTCGAGACCCTGATCCAGTCGTGCAACTTCGACTCGTCGTGCCCCTTCCTCGCGACTCTCGACCACGGCCGCGACGAGCGCGTCTACCAGACGATCCAGGTGCCCGGCCTCACGATCGCGGGACAGCGCCCCGCCGACGACCCGCGCGTGCCGGTGATCGCGGCGGTCGGCGCCAGGCTCTTCGACCGGCCCTACACGCACCTCGACGTCGGCGCGAACATCGGGATGTTCGCCATCGCGATGGCGCGCCGCCCGGAGGTGGCGCGGTCGATCGGGGTCGAGGCCTACGACCGGTACGTCGAGCTCGCCAAGGTGCTGGCGTTCCTCTCCCGTGCGGAGCACGCCGAGTTCCACTGCGCGGTCGCCGGCGAAGACTCGCTCGTCGAGCGCCTCGGCGGCCGTCGCGTCGACCTCGTGACCATCTACTCGGTCTATCACCACATCCGGAACAAGGAGCGCTTCCTCGCCGACCTCGCGGCCCTCGGACCGTCGTACGTGATGCTCGAGATGGCGAGTCAACCCGAGTGCTACGAGGGCCGCTCGTGGGAGTCGGAGCTCGAGCGCATCGCGCGCGGCCTCGCGATGCCGTACGGCGAGGTGCTCGGCCAGAGCGCCGACTACGCGCGCCCGATCGTCGTGCTGTCGCGCCTGCCGCTGCCGGCGAAGCTCCTCGCGGCGGCGCCCGCCGCGTCGCCGGCGCGGGGCGCGCCGCTCGCCGCGCCGCCGCCGAGCGGCGCCTCCACGCCGAGCCGCGCCACCGCCGCAGCCCCGCCCCGGCACGGCGCCGGCCCGGACCGCGGGCGCGGCGCGCCGCGCGTCTCGGTCGTGCTGCCGGTCTACAACCACCTCCGCTTCCTCCCCGAGGCGATCGGGAGCGTCCTCGCCCAGACCTACACGGACTTCGAGCTCGTGATCGTGAACGACGGCTCGACCGACGGCACGCGGGAGTACCTCGACACGCTCGCAGATCCCCGCATCGTGGTCGTCCACCAGGAGAACCGCCGCCTGCCGGGCGCGCTGAACACCGGCTTCGCGCGCGCGTGCGGCGAGCTCCTCACCTGGACCTCGGCCGACAACCACTGCGCGCCGCTCTTCCTGGAGGCGCTGGTCGGCGCCCTCGACCGCTTCCCCGAGGCCGGCTTCGCCTACGCGGCCTTCGCGTGGATCGACGACGAGAGCCGCATCACGGGCATCCATCGGGACCAAGAGGTCACGGTGCGCTCGCTCCTGAAGCAGAACCCCGGGATCGCCGCGTTCCTCTACCGGCGCGCCTGCCGCGACGCGGTCGGCGAGTACGACCCGGCCCTCGACGGCGCCGAGGACTGGGACATGTGGCTCCGCATCGTCGAGCGCTTCCCGGCAGTCTACGTGCCCGAGATCCTCTACTACTACCGCCTCCACGCCGACAGCATGACGGTGAAGCACCGCGAGCGGGTCGCCGCGGCGAGCCGCCAGGTGGTGCGGAACGCGATCGCGCGGCGCGGCCGGCTCGACATCGAGGAGCTCTTCCCGACCCTCGCGGCCTGCCGCGATCGCGGCGAAGCCGAGCTCTACGCGTGCGCCGACTTCGGCACCGCGCTCCTCCAGTCGCCGTGGGCGCCGCTCGAGCTCGCGGCCGCCTTCCTCGACGCCGCCTGCTCGGTGCGACCCGAGCCCGCCGCGGTCGCGAACTACGCGATCGCCTGCGCGCGCCTCGGACGGTTTGCCGAGGTGCGGCGCTGCCTCGAGCACCTGCGCGGCGTCGCCCACACCGACGTGCGGCGCCTCGTCGTCGCCCTCGACGCCGCCGCGCACGCCGAGCGCAGCGACCTCGCGATGGCGCTCGCGCCCTTCGGCATCGACACGACCGGCGTCGAGCTCTTCGAGCGCGAGCGCGCCGCGCGGCGCGTCTTCTCGCTCACCGACCCGGAACGCGCCGCCACCGTCGCGCCGTCCGCGCCTCCGCGTCCGGCGCCGTCGGGCGCGGCCGCGCACGCAGCGGGCGACCGCACCGCCGCCGCGCCGGCGGCGAGCGCGCCGGACGCCGCGCCCCCGGCGCCGGCACCCGCCGCGGTCCGGCCGCGCGCGTCCCACCGTGACCACGCGGGCGGCGTCCGCCGCCCGACCGTGTCCGTGATCGTGCCGACCCACGATCGTCCGGACATGCTGCGCGGCGCGCTCGGGAGCATCCTCGCCCAGACCTATCGCGACTTCGAGATCGTCGTCGTGAACGACTGCGGCGTCGACGTCCAGCACGTGATCGATGGGCTCGACCACCAGGGCCGCATCAGTGCCGTGCGTCACGCCGTGAACCGCGGCCTCGCCGCCGCGCGCAATACCGGGCTCGGCGTCGCGCGCGGCCGCTTCGTCGCCTACCTCGACGACGACGACGTCTTCTACCCCGAGCACCTCGAGACCCTGGTCCCGCTGCTGGAGCAGCGGCCCGACGCCGTCTTCTACACCGACGCGCTCCGCGTCGTGCAGGTGCGGGACGCGACCGGCCACCGCACCGTGGCGCGCGATCGGCCCTACTCGAACGACTTCGATCGCTTCCGCCTGCTCGTGCGCAACCAGTTCCCCGTCCTGTGCGTGATGCACGCCCGCGACGGCTGGGCGGCGGTCGGCGGCTTCGACGAGTCGCTCACCTCGCACGAGGACTGGGACTTCTGGCTCCGCCTCTCGGCGCGCTTCCCGTTCCAGCACGTCGCCAGCATCACCGCCGACTTCACGCACCGCCTCGACGGCTCCTCGATGACCAGCGGCATACGCCCCGACTTCCTGCGCACCGCCGAGATCATCTACGCACGCACGGCCGCCGACGTCGCCGGTCGAGCCGACCTGCAAGAAGCGCGAGCGCGCTTCCTCGCCGAGCTCCGCGCCCAGATCGGCGCGGCCGGCGAGGCGCGCTCGGCCGGGTTCGGCGCCGCGACCGCCGCCGACGGCGCCGCGGCGTTCGACTGCTCGATCGTCATCCCGGTCTTCAATCGCGCCGAGCTGACCGAGCAGTGCCTCGTCGCCCTCGCGGCCGTGACCGCCGGCGTCACCTTCGAGGTCATCGTCGTCGACAACGCGTCGACCGACCGGACGCCCGAGCTCTGCGCCGCGCTCGGCGGCGACGTGCAGATCCTCGTGAACGCCGAGAACCTCGGCTTCGCCGCCGCCTGCAATCAGGGCGCGCGCGCCGCCCGCGGCCGCTACGTCGTCTTCCTCAACAACGATACGATCCCGCTCGACGGCTGGCTCGCGCCGCTCGCCCGCGAGCTCGACGCCGACCCGACGGTACAGGTGGTCGGCAGCAAGCTGCTCTTCGCCGACGGCACCGTGCAGCACGCGGGGGTCATCTTCGGCCGCGAGGTCCCGCTCCCCTATCACGCGTTCGCCCACACCCCCGGCACGCTCCCCGCCGTGAACGAGCGGCGCGAGATGCAGAGCGTGACCGGCGCCTGCATGGCCGTCAGGCGCGACGCGTTTCTCGCGCTCGGCGGCTTCGACGAGGGCTACCGGAACGGCTTCGAGGACGTCGACTTCTGCCTGCGCGTGCGGACGCGCGGCGGGCGGGTGATCTATCAGCCCGCGAGCACGCTCTACCATCTCGAGAGCCAGACCCCGGGCCGCAAGGCCCACGACGACGCGAACGTCAAGCGCTTCCTCGAGCGCTGGATCGCGCAGTGGCACCACCTCGGCGACGAGGACGCGGTGCTCGTCCCGGCGGGCTGGTGCGTCCGCGACGCCGGCCGCGACGACCAGAAGAAGCTCCTCGCAACCATCCGCGACGCCGAGGAGCAGCGGCGCTGGGAGGCGGTGGCGCGCCTGCAGCGGGCGCTCCGCGCCGACGACGCCGCGACCCTCCACGAGATGCTGACCGCCCGCTGCGACTGGCCGGCGGACACCGCGGTCGCGCGCTGGGTGGAGCGGTTGCGGAAGCTCCTCGGCCTCGCCGACGCGGCGACGGCCGCGCACGCCTGAGGTCGTCGGGAGCCACACCGCCTCCGTGCGACGCTCCCGGGCATGCCGCCGGCCGGCGCGTGACGCCGGGCGCGGCGGCATGCCGAGGACTCAGTCCGTCATGCAGGCGCAGACCGGCGCCGCCGGATCGTTCACGAACCGGCAGACGCTGCCGGGCTGGCAGAGCCCTCCGCACTGTCCGGTGAGCGGATTCGACCCGCATTCGCGCGGCGTCGGCTCGCACCGGCAGTCGTTGATGACCGAGCTCAGGACGCATTCCAGGCCGGTCGGACACTGCCCTGCGCACTGCCCTTCGCCCGGGACGAGCTGGCACCCGGGCTCGGGAGGCTGGCACTTGCATTCGATGCCGGCCGCCGTCGTGATCCCGACGCATTGGTCGGCCGGGTTCGGGCAGGCGCCGCCGCACGTCCCGCTCGCGACGTTCGGCCCGCACTCCGGCGTCGGGGGCGGCTGACAGAGGCAACTCGCCCGTCCCGCCGGGTCGACACCGGGCCGGCAGACGTCGCCCTGCTGGGCGCAGATGCCGCCGCATTGGCCGTTCTGGTCGGGGCGGCCGCCGCAGGTCTCGGGTTGGCACCGGCACTCGCGCGACGCCTCGTCGAGGCGGCACGCGGTCGAGTTGCCGAGGGCATCCACCGGGCATGCCCCGCCGCACTGCTTGCCGGTGCCGATGCGCGCACACGGCACCGCGGCCTTGCGCGCCGGCACGCACAACTCGACGGGCTTGTACTTCGTCTGCCGGTGCCGTCCGAACTGGTCGCCCACGAGCTTGGCGGGAATCGGCGGCAGGGCGCCGCGCGGACACTTCACCAGGTAGCAGACGTAGTCGTCTCGCAGGGGCTGACCGACGATGTCCGGTCCGGGGCCCGGCTGCAGCAGGATCTTCGTGGTCGGGACGCAGAACTTCGTGGGCTTGACCACGCGGCACCTGGCCTGGTCGAACTCGGGCTGCAGCTCGGCCTTGAGATCGACCAGCGCCTCCACCGTGAGACTGTCCTTCATCTCGTAACAGACGAGGTGATCCAGCTTGCCGGCCGCGACCCCCTGAGCCTCCACCCCGCCCGGCACCATCATGAGCGCGGCGCCGAACGCCGCCGCAATCGCCGAGATCCGCATGCTCCTCCTCCTTTCCGTGGCGCGCACGCCACCGGACGGCCGCCTCGGCCGCCCGTCGCCATCACGCGAAGCCGCTGCCCAGACCAGCCCCTTGGACCCATGGCTCGCCCGAGGACAGGAGAACACGCCGTCTTCCGCATGACATCGGGCAGCCCCCGGAGCCTCCTCCCGCGGCGGCCGGCTACCGTGCGGGATCCCCGTGATTGCCTGAATCTCCTTGTACAGAGGCAGCCACCGCTCGGAGGCGCGCAGGTAGACGCGCTCGTACGGGTCGCGATAGATCGAAACGTGTTCGGGGATCGGTGGGTGCACGTCCCAGACCCGGCTCATCGCCCGCCAAAAAAAGGGAGGCACCATGTCCGATGCTCCTCACCTCGCGGATCCCGATCACAATCCGTCGTTCACCAAGGCGATCTTCTCCGGAGACATCCGCGAAGACCTGATCTTCCCTTTCCCCGAGCCGCCTGCGGCCGACAAGGAGGCGGCGAGGGCCATCCTCGACTCCTTCCGCAGCTGGGCGAAGGACACCGTCGATGCGCGCAAGCACGACCACGACGGCAAGTTCACCGACGAGACACGAGCGGGGATGGCGGCGCTCGGGCTGATGGGGCTCAACATCCCCGAGGCGTACGGCGGCTTCGGCGCGAGCGCGCGGGTGTTCAACCGCGTCTTTGCCGAGGTCGGCGCCACCGATCCCGCCCTCGCCGTCTACTTCGGCGCGCATCAGTCGATCGGCTGCAAGGGCATCACGCTCTTCGGCACCGAGGCGCAGAAGCGGACGCACCTCCCCAAGTGCGCGAGCGGCGAGACGATCGCCGCCTTCTGCCTCACCGAACCTGGCTCGGGGTCCGACGCGCAGGCCATGCGCTCCACCGCGGTTCCCGCCGCCGACGGATCGCACTACGTGCTGAACGGCGAGAAGATCTGGATCTCCAACGCGGGCTATGCCGGACTGTTCACCGTTTTCGCCAAGGCGCCGGTGGAGGTGGACGGCAAGACCAAGCAGCGGGTGACGGCGTTCATCGTCGATGCGCACGCTCCGGGGGTCTCGCTCGGCCAGATCGAGCGGAAGATGGGCATCAAGGCGTCCGACACGCGCACGGTGACGTTCGAGAACGTGAGGGTTCCGATCGGGGATCGCCTCGGCGACGTGGGTAGCGGGTTCAAGATCGCGCTCGAGATCCTGAACTCCGGACGCCTCGGCCTCGCCGCCGCTTCGACGCGCGGCACCCGCATCATGATGCGGCACGCCCTCGAGCACGCCAGGCAACGCAAGCAGTTCGGGCGCCCGATCGGATCGTTCGAGATGATCCAGCGCAAGGTCGCGGCGGCGGCGATCGACTGCTACGCGTCGGATGCCGCGTGGATGGTGACGGCTGCGATGGTCGATCGCGGCGGGATCGACTTCTCGCTCGAAACGGCGTGTTGCAAGATCTTCGCCTCGGAGCTCGCCAGCCGGACCGCGCAGGACACCCTGCAGATCGCCGGCGGCATCGGCTACTCCAAGGAGTACCCGTACGAGCAGTTCGTGCGCGACGCGCGCATCAACATGATCTTCGAGGGAACCAACGAGATCCTGCGCGCGCTCGTGGCCCTCTCGGCGCTGCAGCAGCCCGGCGAGCGGCTCAAGGCCCTCGGCGAGGCGTTCAAGAACCCCCTGCAGTCCCTCGGCGCGATCGGCTCGTACATCGCCGGGCGCGCCAAGCGGCAGCTCGTGAAGCCCGAGTTCACCACGGTGCATCCCGCGCTCCGGAACGAGGCCGAGCAGGTGGCCGAGGTCATCCACGCGCTCGCGCTCGCGGTGGAAAGCCTCCTGATGGCCCACGGCAAGGAGATCATCGAGAAGCAGTTCCACCAGGAGCGACTGGCCAACGCCGCGATCGACATCTATCTGTCCGTCTGCACCCTCGCGCGCGCGAGCGCCGCCCTCGAGACGGCCGCCGGCGACGAGGCGAAGGCCGCGCCCGACCTCGACTGCGCGCGGCTGTTCGTCGCTGCGGCCGCCCGGCGCAGCCGCCGCGCCGTGCGCGCCCTGTCACGGAACCAGGACGCGCGACTGAAGAGCGTCGCCGAACGGGCGCTCGCAAGCGGCAGCTTGTGCCCGGAGCTCACGATCGACGGGTAGGAGGTCCGACATGAACCGGATTCGTACGTCGCCACCGCGCCCGTGCTCCGGAGCGGTCCCCATCCGATCGAAGTCCGGCCAGGACGATGTCGACGAAGCGACGACTCCGCGGGTTCTCCGCGCCGGTTGACATCCACGAGCCGCTGTCGGACCGTTCCCCGAATCGCCGTTCGCCACGGAAGGCTCCCCATGCACGCCGCGCCAGCGCCGAGCCCGCCGGGCATCACCGTGATCGGGTACGTATCCGGGAACCTGGGTCTGGGGGTCGCAGCGCGTTCGACCGTGGCGCGGCTGCTCGGCTGGGGGCATCCCGTCTCCGTGGTGGACGTCGATCCCGGACTCGGCCGGGCGCGGCGAGACCTGACCTACGTTTCGCTCGAACGAGCCGCGCCGCACCCGCAGGCGGTCAACCTCTTCCACCTGAACCCGGTCGAGATCGTGCGCTCCTCGCAGCATTGGGCGCGGCGGGTTTCCCTGCGGCCGAACAACGTGTGCGTGCCCTTCTGGGAGCTGCCGCACCTTCCCCGGAACTGGCTGCCGATCCTGCGCGCGATGGACGCGGTGCTGGCGCCGTCCCGATACATCCGGACCGCGATCGAGCAGGGCTTACCCACGGTGCCGGTGCTCAGCTACCCGCAGGCCGTGTTCGTTCCCGCGGGGGTGCGGGCCGACCGGGAGCGCTGGGGCATCGCCGACGGAGCGGTGACCTTCCTGCTCGCGTTCGACCCGCTGAGCGACATGGCCAGGAAGAACCCCGTGGGCGCGGTCACGGCCTTCCAGCGGGCCTTCCGGTCCGGGGAGCGCGTTGCGCTGGTGGTCAAGCTCAATCGCAGCGGCCACACCGGGTGGGATCGCCTGGACGACGGGTTCCCGAGCCTGCGCGCGGCCATGGAGTGCGACCGCCGGATACGCGTGATCGACGAGGATCTGCCGTACACGGACGCGCTCTCGCTGTACGCGAGCGTGGACGCGATGGTCTCGCTGCATCGCTCCGAGGGATGCGGCCTGCAGCCGATGGAGGCCATGACGCTCGGCAAGCCGGTGATCGCGACCGGCTGGTCGGGCAACATGGACTTCATGTCGCGGGAGAATGCCTGCCTGGTCGGCTACACGCTGGAGCGCGTGCGCGCGGTTCACCCGGCCTACCAGGCGGAACGTTCCCGGACGGAGCAGGTCTGGGCGGAGCCGGACATGGACGAGGCCGTGCGCTGGATGCGGCGCCTTGCGGCCGAGCCGGAGCTCCGCGCCTCCTTTGGCGCACGCGCCGCGCACGCGATGCGGGCGTGGGCGGCCGCGGCGAATGCGGTTTCGCCCTTCTCCGCGATCGCCGAGGCGGCGGCCGCGGGCGGGCCGGTCGCGCAGGCGCGGCGCCGGGCGGACCTCGCCCGCATGGTCCGGGGCGACCGGCTGCGACGCTGGCGCCGGAAGGCGGCTTCGGCGCTCGGCATCGGACGCTCCGAGGCTGGCGGCGCACGCTGAGCGAATCGATCGCGATCCCGCGGCGGGCTAGGACCTTCCCGTGCTTCCCCTAAAGGAGCCGTCGCCCGGAGACGCCGCGCGCGGCCCGGAGCGGTGCGCCTCGGCGCCCGTGGACGGCTGGTACCGGAAGTCGACCGACAACCGGACGCGATCGCGGGTCGCGTTCGGAAGGCCGCAATGGATGGTGAAGCAGTCGACCAGCACCACGTCGCCGGCGCGCATCGGCGACGAAGCCCAGCAGGCGTCCGCCGGCACTGCAACCTCGGGACCGCGCCGGTCGCGTGCGACGTGCGGCAGCAGCCCGTCGCGGTGCGACCCCGGGATCACGGCGAGGCCGCCGACGGCGCGCGGGCAGTCGCCGAGCGGGATCCACGCGGCCCAGGTTCGATCGCTGGCGGCGAAGCCGTTCGCGCGTAGAAAGAAGTAATCCTGGTGCGGCGGCGTGGTGTGCTCGGGCGCGCCCGGAAGGAAGACCCGGCACACGTCGCCCCGGCCGCCGGCGGGATCGGCGTCGAAGAGCGCCGCGAGCACGGCCATGAGCCGCCGATCGCGCGCCAGGGCCTGGAAGGCCGGTCTCGGCGCGACGCGCGCCTGGAGCTCGAGCCACGCCGGAGAGTCGTTCGGGACGAGCCGCACGCCGGGCCAGGCGCGGCCGCGCGCGCCCACGAGCCCGAGCGCGGCGCACGCGGCGAGCGCGCCGCGCCGGAGCGATCGCACGCGGCGGGGATCGAGGAGGCCGGGCAGGAACAGATACCCGCGCGCGCCGGCGACGCGGCGGAGCGCCGGCGGATCGTCGAGGAGCGCGCTCGCGTCGTCGAACGGACGCGGCGTCAGGATTTCCAGGCCGTCCATCCGATCCAGGTCTCGCGGCGCCACGCCGCCGCATCGACGTGCGCGAGCGCGGCGTCGAGCCGGCGGGCCCGTTCCGCCGCATCGACCCCGCCGAGCATGCCTGCGGACACCACCGGGATCGCGAGCCAGTCCCGGTAGGCGGCCTGCGTGAGGCGAGCGCGCATGCTCCACCGTCGGGCGCGGAGGCCCGCCGCGGCGAGCAGGCGCTCGACCCCGGCGGGGTCCGGAAGCGCGACCGCCGGCGGCAGCGGCGCGGGCGCGAGCATGCGCGCGCCGGCGAGCCATGCCGCGATGGCGCCGAGCGGATCGACGCGCGGCGTATCGGGAACGCCGACGTACGCGGCGGGGACGTCGAACGCGAGCGCGCCGCCCGGCGCCAGGCGCGCCGCGAGGCGCGCAATCGTCGCGTCGAGCGCGCCCATGAGCCAGATGCTGGCACCGCAGAGCACGCGGTCGAAGGCGGGCGCGGGTCGCGGCACGCGGGCGCGCCAGACGACCCGGGGATCGGCGACCTCGGCGCGGCCGAGCCGTCGCATCGCCGCGCTCGGCTCGACGCAGACGACGCGCCCCGAGCCGCCGAGCCGCGCGAGCGCCGCCGCGGCGGTGCCGCCGATGCCGGCGCCAACGTCGAGGACGCGATGGGATGGCGCGATCCGGGCCGCCCGCACCAGCGCCGCGTTCGCCGTGCGATAGCGGTCGTGGCGGGCGGTGAACGCCTGATAGGCGCGCGCCGTCTCGGCGTCGTCCCAGGTCGGCGCCGCCGGCGTCATGCGCACTCGTGCACGCGGCGGAAGGACGTCGCCGCGCGCTGCGACGCGCCCGACGCTCGTCGCGAGCGGCGCAGGTTGTGCTCGCCCTTGAAGCGCAGCGCGGCGCGGATGGCCGCGCGCATCGCGTCCGAGTACCGGAAGAAGTCGAGGTCGAGGGCGGCATCGTCGACGTAATGGCGGCGCCAGCGCGCGGCATCGGTCACGGGGGGCGGCGGATCGTAGCGGGCGTAGCGCGCGTCGAGCCACCAGTCGGTGAAGCCGAAACGCGCGTGGTGCGCCTCGTAGAGCGGCGTGGCGGGGAACGGAACGACCACCCCGAGGGTACTGAAGGTATCGACCCGGGAGGCGATGCGACGCATGAAAGCGAGCGTCCGCTCGACGTGCGCGGGCGTCTCTTCCGGAAAGCCGAGCATGAAGTTGCAGGCCGTGTGCAGGCCCTCGGCCTTCGCCCAGGCGAGCGCGCGTTCGACGCTCGCGGTGGTGATGCCCTTGCGGATCGCCTTCAGGATCGCGTCGTCGCCGCTCTCGACGCCGAAGTTGACCGACACGCACCCGGCGCGCCGCATCGCCCGCAGCACCTCGGGCGTCACCATGCTCGCGCGCGTGATGGCGCTCCATGCGAGCGGGAACTCGACGTCGCGGGCGAGCGCGTCGCAGAGGCGCAACAGGTGCGGTCGGTTCGCGGTCAGGGCGTCGTCCCAGAACGGGAAGAAGACCGCACCCGTCCGGCGGTGGTACGCGTTCAGCTCGGCGACCACCCGCGCGGGCGCTCGGTACCGGAACCCGCGCCCGGTGACGTAGTTCGCGCAGAACGTGCAGCGCGCCGGACAGCCGCGGCTCGCGAGCATCCCGCCGGGGATGATCTCCCGCGCGGTCGTCGAGTACCACCGCGTGTCGTAGAGCGGCTGCGCGAGCTGCGGAAGCGGGAGCGCGTCCAGATCGGCGACGAAGCCGCGCGGCGCGGTCGCGCGGACCGTGCCGTCGGGTGCGCGGTAGCGGATACCGGCGACGCCGTCGAACGGACGGCCGGCGCGCACGTGCTCCACGAGCTCGACGATCGTCTCCTCGGCTTCACCGACCACGGCGACGTCGAAGCCGCGCGCCAAGGTCTCTTCGGGGCGCACGGTCGCGTGCGCCCCGCCTGCGACCAGGAGCGGGGAGGCGCGGCCGAAGCGGGTGCGCAGCACGTCGACCATCCGGTACGCGTGCCATACCCAGCGCGTGAACAAGCCGACCCCGACGACGTCCGGCGCGAAGGCGTCGACCGCTTCCGCCACGGCGGCGGCACCGTCGTGGCAGAAGCGCGCCGCCGCATCGACGACCCGCACCTCCACGCCCGCCGCCACCAGCGCTGCGGCCACGTACTGCTGGCCGAGCAGCGGCGCGCCCAGCGCCTCGGGCGAGGGCGGGTTGACGAGCAGGACGCGCGTCACGCGCCGAATGGCGCCGCCTCGATGACGCGGAGACCGATGACGTCGCCGCCGACCACCGGCCCGACGGGCACGTACGGCGGCGCGAACGTCGGCACGGGGCCCCGGCTCATGACGAGGTTCGCGAGCTTGGCGCCGCGGTACCATTTGGCGAACTCGCCCGTGTACCAGCCGACCAGCGCGGCCAGCGCCGCCCCCGCGGTCGGCTCGTTCATCCCGGGAACGAGCTGCAGGACGATCTCGCGCAGCACGTCGGGCGTGAGCGCGATCCTGCCGGGTGCCGATCCCTTCTTGAGCGGCCGCGTCGCGAGCGGCGTCGGTCCGACCTCGGAAGCCGCCACGGCCGCGAACGCCTTCATCGCCTTCGGTACGAAGAGCGTGTAGTCGTGGCTCCAGGTGGCCCACGGCTGCCAGAGCGCTTGCGCGAGCGCGTCTGCCACCTGCGGCGGAGCGCCGGCCGCGACCACCGCCTGCTGGACCGCGGGAGCGAACGACGGACCGTCGAGTGTCCCCGGGGCCAGGAAGAGCGCGCTCCCGTTGATCTCTCCGCCCTGGATCGTGCTGTCGGCGGCCCAGGCATCGACGCCGCTCGCCACCGCGCCGCGGGCGGCGTTCGTCCACGCCGCCCACTCGCCCGCGGTCGCCGCGAAGGCGGTGCCGGTCGTGAGGCGCGGCAGCGCGGCCGCGACGATGGCGGCCGCGGTCGCGCGGCCGAGGGCGGCGAGCGCCTCGCGGCGCTCGGGATCCGCGGGGTCGGGTCGGGACGGGGTATGAGTGGTCATGGAGCCTCCTGTGCGCAGCGCGCGCGACGGTGTCGCCGAGTGTACTGCCGACACCGCCGCGCCGCCAAGCGTTTTCACGCGCTGCCCGCCGCGCCGGATGCGGCGGCCACCGGCGAGGCTTCGCCGGCCTGGCTCCGTGGTGCCGGCCTACACCCGCTTCGAGGTCAGCTGCGGCGAGAGCGGATTCAGCGGCGTGTAGCCGGCCGCGCGCGCGCGGGCGATGCGCGCCCGGACCAGGCGCGCGGCGGTGGTGTCGCGGGCCCCGACGGCGGCGCGCTCGAGCTGCTTCTGGCGGCGCGCGAGCGCCTCCACCAAGCGGTCGAGCTCCTGCCAGAGCGCGCCGAGATCGGCCGGCGGCGCCGGCATCGCGGCACGCACCGCCGCCATGGCGCCGAGGAGCGGTTGGAGCTCGCGCTCGAGGTCCGCGACGTGCGACGCGACCTCGTCGAAGCCGTCCCACCGGCCGCTCCCGAGCTTGCGCTCGATCGCGTCGTAGGCGGCCGCCACCTCGTTCCAGAGCGCGATGGCGCGCTCGGCGGCGGCGAGTGCGTCGGCCGGGTCAGGCGACATCGAGCCGGGGCGTGCCGTCGCGGAGGATCTCCCGGTAGGCGCCGCCGATGATCCCGAACACGCGGCGGACCTGGAGCACGTGGCGGGCGCTCTTGGCGAGGTTCGCCTCCATCAGATGATCGAGCATGAAGCGGTAGAGCCGTTCGAGATTGCGGGCAACCTCGCCGCCGCGCCTGTGGTCGAGGGTGGCGAGGAGCTCGGCGATCACGGCCTGGGCGCGGCTCAGCGCCTGCGCGAAGCCCGGGACGTCGCCGCTCCCGAGCCGGCGCTCGGCCTCCGCGAGGAAGCGGTCGCCGCCGTCGAACATCATGAGGAGGAGCCGGCCCCGGTCGACGGTCTGGAACTGGGCCTGCTGGTACTGCCGGGCGGAGGTCTGCGCCGAGATCATGACTGGCTCCCGAGGGCGCCCGCGAGGAAGCTGCCCTGCGATTTGAGGCTCTGCACCAGGACTTCGAGGCTGGTGAACTGAGCGCGGAGGTTCTCCTCGAAGGCGTCGAGGTTGCGTTGGCCGGCGGCGATTCGTTCCTCCAGGGAGCGGATCTCGTCGGCGACGGCGGTGTTGTGGACGTCGATCAGGCCACCCGACTGCGTGACGGCGGTCAGGTACTCGGAGAGGCGGTCCGCGACGCCGCTCCCGCCGTTCGCGCCCGCGAAGAGCTTCGCGACGTCCGAGCCGCGCGACTGGAGCTGCGCCCGGAACGCGGCCTGATCGAACGTGAGCGTGCCGTCACGCGCGGTCGTGACACCGACCTGCGCGAGGACGGTGTAGGGATCGGCGCCGTCGTCCCCCGTGGTGGTCGGGCCCGAGATGATGCCGCGCAGCGACTGCAGGATGCCGCGCACGGTCGCGTCGAGCGCCAGCGGTCCGATGCTGACGGTGCGATCGTCGCTGCTGGTGTCCTGCTCGATCGTGCTCTCGTCGGCCACGAACCTCACGATGTCGTTGAACGCCTGCACGACGCCGTCGACCTGGGCGGCGATCGCGTCGTCGTCCCCGGTCACCGTGACCGTCACCGGCCCGCCGGCGGCCCGGAGTTCGATCGCGACCCCGGGGAGCACGTCGTCGAAGCTGTTGCCGGAGCGCGTCAACGGGTCGGCGAAGCCGCTCACCGTGAACTGCGCGTCGCGCGCGCTCTGCGTGACGGCGACACCGAGCGTCGTGTCGTCCGTCACGATGCTCACGGCCGACTCGGTGCCGGTCGCATCGCTAGCGAGGCGCAGCCGGTAGTCCGGGCTCGCGGTCGTCCCGACGTTGATCACCGCCGCGCTCGCGCCGGCGTCGAGGGCGTCGATGGCGGCGGCGAGGTCCGCGAGGGTCGTCGTGGCGTCGATCGCGACGGTCTGCACGGGGCCGCTCGGCCCGACGCGGAAGGCGAAGCTGCCGCTGCCGGTCGCAACCGTGGACGTGGCGGCGGCCTTCCCGTTCGCCGACGTCGCGATCGCCGGCCGCGCCAGCTGCTCGACCGTGATTTCGGTCGCGCCGGCGTGCGCCCCGGAGCCGGCGGTCGCCGTCAGGACGGCCTCGTCGCTCGACGCGGCCTTGCGGACGAGCACGTCGTCCGGGTTCTTCAGCTTGTTCACGGCGGTCAGGAACGCCGCGACCTTGGTGTTGAACGTCTGCAGCGCGATGCGACGCGTGTTGGCGTCCGTCCGCTGCGTCTGCAGCACGCCGACCCCGCGCTGGCGCTCGAGGGCCACGAGCTGCGTCACGATGCTGTCCGTGTCGAGGCCGGTCGCGAGGCCGCCGATCGTGATCGTGGCCATCGCTCAGACCTCCTCGTCCACGAGCGCGCCTGGCGCCTTGCGCAACTGCTTGAGCGCGTCGATCACCGCCTCGGGCGGGATCTCGCGCAGCAGCTCCCCTGTCTCCGGATCGATCACCTTCACCACCACCCGATTCAGCTCCTTCTCGAACCGAAACGACAGCGAGAACGGCCGGAAGTTCGACGGCGGCCCGGACTGGGCCGGCGGCGGCGGCGCATCGTCTTCGGCGCGCTTCTTGGTTTCCGCGGGCGCCAGCGGCTTCGGCGCGGTTTTCGACTGCGCCGCGTCCACTGCCCGAGCTCCTTCGATTCGCGTGACCGACATCTTCGTGTCTCCCACGATGGCCGCCGGTGCGTGCGCACCGGCGGCCCTGCGTGGACATGCGTGTTACCGACCTATCGGAGCAACGACAGCGCGAGCGAGGGCTGCTGATTCGCCTGCGCCAACACCGAGACACCCGCCTGCTGGAGGATCGTGGTGCGGGTCAGATTGGCGGTTTCCTCCGCGACGTCGGCGTCGCGGATGCGCGACTCGGCGGCCGCGAAGTTCTCACGCGCGACGCGCAGGTTCGCGATCGCCGTGTTGAGCCGGCTCTCGATCGAGCCGAGCGAGCCGCGCCGGCTGGCCACCGTCGCGATCGCGGAGCCGATCGCGCCGAGCGCCGACTGCGCCGCCTCCGCGGTCGAGACGGAGACGCTCGAGAGGCCGATGCCGCTCGACGAACCATCGACCGTGTTGAAGGAGATGCGGCTGTCGCTGGAGCCGTCGAGGCCGACCTGGAGGGAGACGGTGGTGCCGGCCGAGAGCAGCTGCACGCTGTTGAAGGTCGTGGTGTTCGAGACCCGGTCGATTTCCGAAACGAGGGCCGTGAACTCCTCCTGCAGCGCGCTGCGCTGCGAGTTGCTGACGGTGCCCGTCGCGGACTGCGAGGAGAGCTCGGAGAGCCGGGCCAGGATCTCGCCGGTCTTGCCGAGCGCCTTCTCACCGATGCTGATGGCGCTGATGCCGTCGTTCGCGTTGCGGATGGCCTGCGACACGATGCGGACGTCGGCGCGCAGCCGGTCGGCGATGGCGAGACCGGCGGCGTCGTCGGCCGCGCTGTTGATGCGGAGACCGGACGCGAGACGCTCGAGGGATTTGTTGAGACTGTTGCTCGAGGACTCGAGGTGTCGCTGCGCGTTCAGCGACGGGACGTTGGTGCTGATGTTGAGAGCCATGGAACTCCTCCGTGGTTTGGTGGTCCCCGACGTCCGTGTCCGAGGCCTTCGTTGGTGTTTCGGGAGCGACCACCGGGGGGACCCTCCCGCCCGGTTCACCGGCTCGTTCCCACTCGCGGACGTTATCGTCGGCCGCCCCGCGAAACTTGAGCGCCCGCGACGCTTTGCGCCCGTCGTGCGGACCCGCCTGGCGACCCGCCGCCGCAGCTCGCACGGCGCCTGCGGCCGGGGTCGGACGCGGGGCGCGCGGCGTCGCGCGGTTGCGGTGCGGGTCAGGAATCTGACGGACCATCCGGCGTTTCGGGAGCTTGCCGGCGCGGGCGGCGGCCCGGCATGCTCCTCCCCGTGCGGTACCTGGTGGTGGGCGCGGGAGGGCACGCGCAAGAGGTCGCGTGGTCGCTCGTCGAGCACGAACGCCTCCGCGGCGAGCGCACGGAGGTCCTCTTCTTCGACGACGCCCTCCCCACGGGCCCCCTGCCCTCGGGCCTCGGGCCGGTCGCCGGCCCCCTCGACGCGATCGCCGACCACGCCGACCGGCGCCAGACGCGCCTCGTCCTCGGGGTCGGCCTCCCCGGGCTCAAGATGCGCCTCACGGCGCGCGTCGCGTCGCTCGGGCTCGCCTGGACGACGGTCGTGCACCCGCGCGCCGTCATCGGCCCGAACGTGGAGATCGGTCCCGGGAGCTACGTCGCCGCGGACGCGATCGTGACCGTGAACGTCCGGCTCGGCGCGTTCACGACCGTCAACACGCACGCCCAGGTGGCGCACGACGGCATCGTCGGTACGTACGCCACCCTGCATCCGAACGCACACGTCGCGGGCAACGTCCGCATCGGCGACGGCGCCGAGCTCGGCACGGGCGCAGTCGTCCTGCCCGGGCTCACGGTCGGCGTCGGGGCCGTGCTCGGCGCGGGCGGGGTCGCGTTGCGCGCCCTCGATGCCGGCGTCACGTACGTCGGCGTGCCGGCGCGGCCGGTGCGTCGGACGCGGCGCCGGTCGGCCTGAGCGTCCGCGGCGCCGCCCCTGTCTGGCGCGAGCGCCATGGCGCGCCGCAGGGCCACCCGCACATCGGCGTAATGCCAGGAACGCTCCGTAGCTGCGCGGCAGAAAATGGGTTGCGTGCGAACTGACATGCCCTCTATCCTGACAACTCATGCGGTGGTCGGCTCGGCTCCGGGCGGTCCTGTGGATCGCGTCCCTCCTCGGGCCCCTCCACGCGCGGACCGCCGCCGCCGCCGTCTGCAACCTGACCCCGGAGAACAACCCGATCCTCTTCGCCGCCTGCGGCCCCGCGACCCCGGTCTGCACCATTCCCGGAGGGAGCGCGCCCGCCGGCTGCATCATGGATTTCGGCGCCCGCAAGGTCATCTTCACGGGCACCTTCGACGTCTCCCACCCGACCGCCAAGGCGTCGACCCTCGTGGTGACCGCGGGGCAGATCGAGGTGCGCGGGGCGCTCAAGGCGCGCGCCGACAACAACAAGGGCGGCGGCACGATCGAGCTCACCGCCCTCGACGGCATCATCGTCAGCGGCACCATCGACGTCTCGGGCAACAGCGGCGGCCTCGTGCGCTTGCGCGCCGGCGGCGCGATCGAACTCGCGACCGGCGGGATCCTGCGCTCGAAGGGCATCGAGAGCGGCACGTCCAACGGTGCGAGCGGCGGCAGCATCTCGGTCGTCGCCGGCGCCTCCTTCACCCACCGGGGCGCCATCGACGTGAGCGGCGGCGTCCAGGGCGGCGGCGGCAGCCTCACGACCCAGACCGGCACCGACACGCTCCTCGCCCAGCCCGTCGACGCGACCGGCGGCGTCAGTGACGGCGGCGACATCGACGTGCTCGCCGGCGACGACGTCCGCGTCGAGAAGACCCTCGACGTCAGCAGCGTGAACGGCGGCGGCGGCGGCGACGTCACGGTGCGAGCGGGCGTGGACCGCCTCGGCGGCGTCAAGGTCGGCGGCACGCTCACCGTGAGCGGCGACGTCAGGTCGAACGGCAGCAGCGACGTCGACGGCGGCTGGGACGGGGGCGGCATCACCCTGCAAGCCTTCGGCCCGGCGATCGTCTCGGGGGCGCTGCGCGCGGTCGGCGCGTCGCCCGGCGGCGGCGGCGGCGGGATCGTGGTCGACAGCAGCGACAACCTGCTGTCCCGCGTGAGCGCGCTCGACGGCGATCTCACACTCACCGGCACGATCGACGTGCGCGGCGCCCAGAGCATCGTGAACGACGACAGCGGCTCCGGCGGGGACATCGACGTCTTCGTCGGCCGCGACGGCACGATCACCGGCGGCATGGACCTCTCCGGCAGCGACGGCGGTGGCACCCTCAACGTGTACGGCGGACGCACGGTGTCGTTCGACGCGCCGGTCAACGCGAAGGGCACCGCGAGCTACGCGAGCGGCGGCTCGATCACCATCCGCTCCGGCCTCGGCACGCTCGGCACCTTGTCGGTGACGCGCTCCCTCGACGTGACGGCCGACACCAACGCGATCGGGGGCGACGTCACGCTCGCGGGCTGCGGGCTCGCCCTGGCGCCCGGGTTGACGGTCAACGCCTCGGCCTCGCTCGCGAGCGCCAATCCCAGGATCAATCTGGCGTCGTCGGGCGCTCTCACGGTCGGCGCCGGCGGCGTCTACCGCGCCGACCCGCCGGGACGGATCTCGCTCTTCCACCTGCCCGGGATCGCGCCCCAGATCGGCACCAACGTCACCTTCGCTCCGGCCTACACCGACGTCGCGACCGCCACCTACCCCTTCCCCCCCTGCGCCGTCTGCGGGGACGGCCTCCGCCAGGCGGGCGAGACCTGCGACCCCGGAGCGGCCGCCGACGGCGCGTGCTGCACCGCCGATTGCAGCGCCTTCACGTGCCTCACGGTCACGCCGACCCCGACGCTGACGCCGACCTCGACGATCCCCACCAAGACCGCGACGCCGACCCGCACCCGTACGCCCACCCCCACCCGCACGCCGACGGCGACGACGACCGTCGTCCCGACGCCGGTTCCCACGAGCACCGCGCTCCCGCTCATCGAGCCGCGCGCGGTGCTCGAGTGCGAGCAGACCCTCGGCAAGTCGAACGCGGCGGTCGTGCTCGCCGGTCTCAAGGCCTTCGAAGCGTGCGCCGTGGACGCGTTCAAGTGCGTGCACACGAAGGCCGCGGGCGCGCCCCGCACGGCGTGCCTCGCCGCGGCCGGCAAGCGCTGCGACACCAAGCTCGGCGCGCTCGCCGCCAAGCACGTCCGCTTCCGTTCGCAGTTCCTCGCGGCCTGCGGCGGCGACCCGCCGCGCGTGCCGCTCGAGATCATGCGGAGCACCGACGTCCTCGGCTTCGCGCTCCTCCAGCCCCAGTGCTTCGGCCTCGAGCTGACCTCGCCGGAGGCCATCCTCGGTTGCCTGCAGATCGTGAGCCCGTGCGAGGCGCAGCACGCCCTCGGCGTCGGCGCGCCGCGCATCGGCGACCTCCTCGGGCTTCTCGGCGTCGACGCCGCGAGCGCCTCCGTCTGTCTGCCCGCGCCCCTCGGCGCGAGCGACGGCCTCGCGGGCCTGCCGGTAGCCTCGCAGACCGTGCGCTGCCAACGCGCGGTCGTGACGAGCGGGCGGAAGCTCCTCTCGCGGCAGATCTCGGTCGCGCGCGCCTGCGTCGATTCGCTCCTGAAGTGCCGCCTCGGCGGCAAGCCGCGCGAGGCCTGCCAGAAGATCGGCGCCGCGTGCGCCCGCAAGCTCGCCACCCTCGACGACCCTTCGAGCGGCGCGCGCGCCAAGATGCTGGCCGCGATCCGCGGCGCCTGCGGCGCGCTGCCTCCCGACGTGCTCCGCGACGCGAGCGGCATCGGCTACGCCGCGACCGACGAGCGCTGCGCCGCGCTCGGCGCCGCGCCCCCCGACGACTCCGCGGCGATGGCCGCGTGCGTGACGCGCGCGTACGGCTGCGCCGGCTCGGCGGTCGTCCGGCAGAGCCTCCCGCTGGTGGATCGCGAGCTGGCCCGCGTCGGGGTGGCGCTCGGCGACGACGCCTTCTGCGCCCTCCCGACGCCGACGCCGACCGCAACCGCCACGCCGACGCCCATCCCGACCCCCACCGCGACCGCGACCCAGGCGCCGACCGCGACGCCGCCCGCGACCGCGACCGAGACCGCGGGGTCGACCGCCACGCCGAGCCCGGCGCCGACCGCGACCACCGGCACGCCGGCGCCGAGCGCCACGCCGACCGGCCCCGGCACGCCGACCGGCGCCCCGACCCCGGCGTGCCCGAACGCGATCGTCGACCTCGGCGAGCAGTGCGACCTCGGCGACGACGTCCCGGGCGACGGCTGCGGCGCCGACTGCCGCTTCGAAACGCTCCTCCCGGGCGGCGGCACGCAGACCGTCGATTGCATCGCGGAATGGGCCGTCATCAACCCCTTCAACACGCCGTTCCTCGGCGCCGACGGGCTGCCGAGCTTCAAGCAGCGCTGCGTCGACGGCGACCCGAGCTGCGATCTCGACCTCGCGCTCGACGACGCCTGCCACTTCCGCGTCGCGTTCTGTATGCAGAACGCCGATCCGAACCTGCCGGCGTGCACCGCGCCGCCCGGCATCACGAAGTACGTGCTCGTGAGCCCGCGACCCAACTCGTCCGAGCAGGTCGACAAGGACAACGCCAACCGCCTGCTCGGTGCCTTCGGGCGCTTGAGCGCGGTGCCCCCGTCGGGCACGAGCGGCAACACGTTCGTGTTCGATCCGCCGCTCGTGCTCGAGGCGCCGGACAACTGCACCGAGCCGGTCGACGTGGTCGTCGAGCGGCGGGGGCTTGCCGAGCGCAGCGAGAAGTTCCGGACCAACACGACATCGGCGCCGCCGATCGGCGGGACGAAGGGCATCGAGGACGGCGACACGCTCCTGCTCACCTGCCTCGACGCGCCCCTGCCGACCGCGACGCCGACCGTGACGCCGAGCGCGGCCCCCACCCCGACCGCCACGCCGACGCCCTGAGACCCGTCCGCGGGTGCGCGGGCACTTCGCATGCGACTCGTGGTTTGCCGGGCGATGCGTGCTCGCCGTATATGCGTCGCGTGCCGTGTCTCCTCGTCCGCCGTGCGCGCCTCGCGGTCGCGCTCGCGTGCCTCGCGGCCGCGGCGCCCCGGGCGAAGGCGGGCCACGCGGCGGATCTCTGCTGCAATCAGGCGAGCCCGGAGATGAACGCCAACCTGGTCTGCCCCCCGGCGGCGACCGCGTGCGCCGTCCAGGCGCAGACCGTCGACACGTCACCAACCTGTCCGGGCGGCGAGGACGGGTGCGCGCTCGAGTTCGGCGATCGTCCGGTTTCGATCGACGGCGCCGTCACGATCGCCGGCGGACGGCTCTCGCTCCGCGCCCGCTCCATCGCCGTGAACGCCAAGATCACCGCGGCCGGGGCGGACGGCGTCGAGCTCCGGACGACCGGCGCGAGCTGCGCCGCGGGCGCCGCCGATCTCGTCGTGCGCTCGACCATCGACGCGTCGTTCGCCGGCGTCGCGGGCGTCGTGCGTCTGATCTCGGCGTGCGGCCTCGCGGTCGAGTCGACCGGGCAGCTGCTCGCGAACTCGAGCGGGGCCTTCGGCGGCACGATCGATCTCCGCGCCGCCGCCGCCCTCACGCAAGCGGGGACGATCCGGGCGCTCGGCGGGAGCGGCGACGGCGGCACGGTCTCCCTCGCGGCCGGCGGCGACCTCCAGGTCCAGCGCGGCATCGACGTCCGCAGCCTGCGCGACGGCGACGGCGGGGCGATCCTGCTCCGCGCCGGCGACCGCGCGCTCGCCGGCACGGAGGTCGTCGCCACGCTCACGGTCGCCGCGGACCTCGTCTCCGACGGCAGCACCGACGCCGACGGCTCCCTCGGCAATGCCGGCGGCGACCTCGTCCTCGAAGCGTCCGGCCCGATCGTCGTCGCCGCCACGAGCGCGATCCGCGCCAACGGCGCGAGCCCGGACGGCGCCGGCGGAACGCTCACGATCGCGAGCGAGGCGCCGCCGTCGGGCGTCCTCACGGCGCGCGACGGCGACGTGTCGCTCCTCGGGCCGATCACGCTGCGCGGCGCCGCCACCGGCGACGGCGGCGAGATCGTCGGCGCGATCGGCCGGAGCCTGGCGCTCCACGGGGCGATCGACGTCAGCTCCGGCGGCGACGACGCGTTCGCGGGCGGCGTCGAGCTCGCGGCGGGCGCCGACCTCCGCGTCGACGCCGCGATCACCGCGAACGGCCGGGTGGCGAGCGCGAGCGGCGGATCCGTCGATCTGAAGGCGGGCATCGCCGCGCGCAGCGCGACGCTGACGCTCGCGAAGAACCTCGACGTCAGCGGCGGCAGCGGCTCGGACGGCGGCGACGCGCGGCTCGCCGGGTGCCGGCTCGCGATCGAGCCCGGCGTCACGGTCGATGCGCGCGGATCGAACGCCAACCTCGCCGACCCGACGATCGTCCTGGCGGCGGCGGAGACGCTCACGATCGGCGCCGGCGCCCGCTTCCTCGCCCAGCCCGCGAGCGGCGCGCTCCTGGTGCGCGCGCCGACGACGACCTCGTCGATCGCCGGCGGCGTCCAGTTCATCCCGAAGCTGACGACGGCGGTCGCGACGCCCGCGCGCTCGCCCCTGCCCCCGTGCCCGCTCTGCGGCGACGGCATCCGCCAGCCCGGCGAGCCGTGCGATCCCGGCGCGGGCGCGGACGGCCCGTGCTGCCGGAGCGACTGCCTCGGGTTCGCCTGCGCGACCCTCACGCCGTCGCCGACGCCGACCACGCAGGCGACCGGTCCGACCCGGACGCCGACGCCGACGCGCACGCCGACCACGACCGCGACCGCGACCCCGACCGCGACCGCGACTCCGCCGCCGCCGGTGCTCGCGCCGCGCGCCCTGCTCGCCTGCGAACGGACCCTCGCCAAGAGCTCGAGCCGGCTCGTGGCGGGCCAGCTCGCGTTCCTCGAGACCTGCACGCTCGACGCGCTCACCTGCCGCGCGGCCGGCGCCGGCGAGGGCTCCCCGTGCATGGCGCGCGCCGCGCGCCGCTGCGGGAGTCGGTTCGCGAAGCTCGCCCGCACGCGCGAGAAGTTCGCGGCGAGCTTCGGGAAGTCCTGCGCCGGCGATCCTCCCGCGCTCCCCTTCGAGGCGCTGCGCTCGCCGAGCTTCCTCGGCTTCGCGACCCTCGACGACACGTGCGCGGCGGACGTCGGACTCCGCCTCACCTCCGCCAGCGCCATCCGCACCTGCGTCGAGCACGGCACCTGCGCGGCCGAGCGCGCGCTCGCCATCGCCCTCCCGAGCGTCGGCGCGGTCCTGCCGACCGTGTTCGACGCCGCGAGCGCCGGGCTCTGCGTCCCGCTCGCCGAGGCGCCGACCCCGCCGCTGCCGTCGCGTCCGGCGGTGCGCTGTGCGCGCGTGATCGCCGGCGCGGGACGCGCGCTGCTCGCGACGCAGCTCGCGGTGGCGCGGCGCTGCGTCGACGCGCTCCTCTCCTGCCGGCTGACCGGACGGAGCACGGCGGCCTGCGAGGCCGAAGGCGAGCGCTGCGCCGCGAAGCTCGCCGCGCTCGCCGGCTCGGTGGGCGGCGTGCGCGCGCGCCTCACCGCGAGCGTCGTCCGCGGCTGCGCCGGCGTCCCCCCCGAGCAGCTCGTGCTCCCCACGGGTCTCGGCTTCGGGTCGGTCGCCGACGCGTGCGCCGCGTTCGGCGCGCCGGCGCCGACCGACGCGACGACGCTCGCGCCCTGCCTCGGCGCCGCCTACGGTTGCGCCGCGGCGGCGATCACGCGCCGCGCGCTCCCGCTCGTCGATACGGAGCTGGCCCGCGTCGGCGTGGCGCTCGGCGAGCCGTTCGCCTGCCCGTCCGGCGCGCCCTCCCCGACGGCGACCCCGACGTCCACCGCCGGCGGCGCGACGGCGACCGGCATCGCCACCCCGACGCCCCTGCCGACGACCGCGCCCGCGACCCTCCTCGTCCCGGGCGGCGGCATCGGCGCGACCGACTGCGTGGTCGAATGGACCGTGGCCGGCCGCGCCGCGACGCCGCCGCCGACGACGACCGTCGATTGCGCCGACGGCGACCCGGCCTGCGATCTCGACGGCGCGGTCGACGACGCGTGCCATCTCCGCGTCGGCTTCTGCCTGCTCGGGTCCGACGACCATCTGCCCGATTGCCCCGCGGCGGCCGCGCTCACGTCGTTCACGCTGCAGAGCCCGCGGCCGACGTCGTCGAATCCGATCGACGCCGCCAACGCCGCCGCCCTCGTCGGCGCGGTCGCGGGACTGACGGGCACCGCGCCCGGCGGTGCGAGCGGCAACGCGTTCACCTTCGCACCGCCCCTCGCGCTGCCCCCGCCCGACCACTGCACGGCGCCGGTCGAGGTCGTGGTCGCGCGCCGCGGCCTCGCGCGCCGGGCGGAGCGCTTCCGCGCCCGCGGCATCGCGACCACGCTCACGGGAGCCCTCGCCGACGACGGCGACACCGTCTATCTCGGCTGCACCGCCCCGAACTGAAGCGTCCGTGATGCCCCTCCGCTCCCGCGCGTCTTCCTTCGTCGCCGCTCCCCGCGCCGCTCGGCCCTCGTTGCCCCGCGCGCTACGGTAGAACCATGCGCCCCGAGGATCGCGTCCGCGCCGAAGCCGCCGCGCTCGGCTTCACCGCCTGCGGCTTCGCGGCCGCCGTACCGCTCGACCGCGGCGCCTTCCTCGACGGCTGGCTCGCGGCCGGCTTCGGCGCCGACATGCACTTCCTCGCCCGCCATCCGGAGCGCCGACTCACGGTGGCCGGCATCCTGCCGCGCGCCCGCACCGTCATCTCGCTGGCGTATCCGTACGCGCCGCCGCCCCCGCCTCCGCTCGACTGGCGGCGGACGTTGCGCGGCCGGGTCGCGGCCTACGCGCGGGGCGCCGACTACCACGCGGCGATCGAGGAGCGCCTGGTCGCGCTCGAGCGCGCCCTCGCCCACCTCTTCCCGGACGCCGCCACGCGGCGCTACGTCGACACGGGCGCGCTGCTCGAGCGCGAGTGGGGCGTCCGCGGCGGGCTCGGATGGTTCGGCAGGAACACCATGCTCCTCGGCACGCGGACGGGCTCGTGGTTCTTCCTGGCGGAGCTCGTGACCGAGGCGGCGCTCGCGCCCGACACGCCGGCCGGCGCGCATTGCGGCCGCTGCACGCGCTGCCTCGACGCCTGTCCGACCTCGGCGCTGGCCGACGGGCTCGTCATGGACGCGCGCCGCTGCATCGCCTACCTGACGATCGAGCACCGCGGCGCGATCCCCTTGCACCTCCGCCCCGCGCTCGGACCGTGGATCTTCGGCTGCGACGTCTGCCAGGAGGTGTGCCCGTGGAACACGCCGCCGACGGCGACGCGCGCGCCCGACGCCGAAGGGCTCTTCCCGTTCCTCCCCGACCTCCTGCGGCTCGATCCGAGCGCGTTCCGCCGCCGCTTCGCCGACACCTCGTTCGCCCGGACGCGCCGGCGCGGCCTGCTCCGCAACGTGGCCGTCGTCCTCGGCAACACCGGGAACCCGGCGGCCCTCCCCGCGCTGCGCTTCGCGCTCGGCGACCGCGAGGCGCTGGTGCGACGGCACGCCGCCTGGGCGCTCGGCGCGATCGGCGGCGCGGAGGCGCGCGACGCGCTTGCCGCCCGCGCCGCGCGCGAGCCCGACCCGGCGGTACGCACGGAGATCGCCGAAGCGCAGCGGCGCTCCGCCCTCCGCCCGCGACGCGAGCGGCCGAAGGGAGAGCGATCCTCGGCTAGACGAGCGGGCGTCCCGCCGGCGCCTTGACCGCGAGCGCCGCGAGAAGCCGGGTCCGCACCTGGTCCGCCGCGTGTGCGAGCGCCTCGGGCCCCGCGCCCGCGATGCGCGTGCGGCCGCCGGCGATCATGTCGTGGCCGCCCGCCCAGCGGCTCCCGAGGATCTGCTGGAGGACGTCGCCCGCGTTCACCTCGCGCTCCGTCGTGCGCAGCGACACGTGCAGATGGTCCTTGTAGCGTCCGATCGCGCAGGCCCACTCGACCTCGTCGAGCCGCAACAGGAAATCGGCGACCTCCGCGACCATGTCCGGGTACTGCACCTCGGGAAGCACCGAGACGACGACGTTGTCGTAGACCTGCGCGCGCTCGATCGCCTCGTGGAAGGCGGCGAAATACTCGCGCGGCACCCGCGCGTTCTCGATCTTCGCGAGCCGGCGCTTGTTCGCGTAGGGATAGAGGAACTGCGCCGCGGCGATGTCGGCCCGCGTGGACTCGCGACCGAGGTCCTGGGTCTCGGCCATGATGCCGTAGAAGAGCGCCGTCGCGATCTTGCTCTCGATCTCGAGCCGCGACTCGCGCATGTACTCCGTCAGGATGGTGGAGGTGGCGCCGTAGTCCTCGCGCAGATCGAGGAAGGGCACGCCCTCGTAGCGATCGTACGCGGGATGGTGATCGATCACGACGGTCGGGATCTTGCCGACCGGCAGCGAGTTGTTGGTGCGGCCCGGCTGGGTATCGACCAGCGCGACGTGCACGTCGCCTTCGAACGACAGCTCGCCCACGGGCTCGACGTCGATGTTGAGGTACGTGAGCATCGCCCGGTTCTCGGCGCGACCGACGATGCCTCCTTGCGCGATCACCGTATCCTTCCCGACGAGCTCCTGCACGAGGAACTTCAGTGCCGCGGCGCTCGCGAGCGCGTCGGGATCGGGGTTGTCGTGCGGTAGGATCACCAGCGGCGCCGGACCCTCCAGGGCCTGGAGGAGACCGGCGAGCAGACTTTTCGGAGGCACACCCGCCATTCGGTGTCGCGCGCGACGACGGCAGGATTATAGGGGCCGCTTCCGCGCTTGTCCAAGTCGCCTTCGCGGCGCGCCGTCCGCATGGCGGCGCACAAGTGCCCGTGCTAGCTGCAGGTCGATGTCGGCGATCCAGGATCTCCGCGAACGGTTCGCGCGGGCGACGGTGGCCGGCGACGAGGCCGGCCTCGCGCCGGGCGCGCTCGTCGTCGCGCGCATCGGCCACCCCGAGCTCGCGCCCGAGCCGAGCCTGGCGGCGCTCGACGCCCTCGCCGACGGCGTCCGGCCGCACCTCCTGGCGAGCGACCCGCCGGAGCGCCGCGCCGCCGTGCTCGCGCGGTACCTGTTCGAGGAGCGGGGATTCCACGGCAACAGTGACGACTACTACGACCCACGGAACAGCTTCCTGAACGACGTGCTCGAGCGGCGGACCGGCATTCCGATCGCGCTCGCCGTCGTGATGATCGAGATCGGCGCGCGCGTCGGCGTCCGGCTCGAGGGCGTGGGCTTCCCCGGCCACTTCCTCGTGCGGGTGAGCGGTTGCCGCGACGACCATCTGCTCGACCCCTTCTTCGGCGGCCGAGCCATCGGCTACGACGAGCTGCGCGAGCGGCTGCGCGCGTTCTACGCGGCGAGCGACGCGCCCTCGGGCGGCAACCTGCAGCGCGCCCTTCCTCAGGCGCTCCAGGCGGCGGGCACGCTCGAAATCCTGCGCCGCATGCTCGCAAACCTCCTGGCCATCTACCGCACGCGCGACGCCCACGACCAGGCGCTCGCGACGGTCGAGCTCCTGCTGCTCCTCTGCCCGGACGCGCCCGAGTACCTGCGTCTGCGCGGCCTCCTCTACGAGCAGCTCGAATGCTTCGCTTCGGCGCTCGCCGACTTCCGGCGCTATCTCGCGCTCGCCCCCGGCGCCGCCACGGCGGCCGAGATCCGCATCCATCTCGAACGCCTCGCGCGAGTCGCCGACACGACGCTGCACTGATCGGTCGCCTTTGCCCGCCCCCCGCCATCTGCTAGCGTCGCGCGATCGCAGGGGGTGTGATGGCGGATCGGGTCGTCCCTGAGGAGTTCTTCCGCGAACGCTACGGCGTGTCGGCGCACGCGCTCGAGCGGGTGCTCGGTTCCGCGCTCGCGCGCCGCGCCGACGACGGCGACCTCTACTTCGAGTTCCGCACCGCCGAGGCGCTGAGCCTCGAAGACGGCCAGGTCAAGAAAGCGAACAAGGACGTGAGCCAGGGCGTCGGCGTCCGCGTCGTAGCGGGCGAGAAGACCGGCTACGCCTACACCGACGACGTCACGCTCACGACGCTCACGGAGGCGGCCCGCACCGCCGGGCACATCGCGAGCGGCAGCGGCGACGTGCAGGCCGTCGCGATCCGCTCGACCCGGCCCGAGCGCGAGCTCTACGCCCTGCCCGCCTCCCCGCTCGACACGCCGCTCGCCGCCAAGATCGCGTTGCTCGAGGCCGTCGACCGCGCCGCCCGCGCCTTCGACCCGCGCATCAAGAACGTCTTCGCCTCCCTCGCGATGGAGCAGAAGCTCGTCATGGTCGCGACCGCCGACGGCCGGCTGGTGAGCGACGTCCAGCCGCTCGCCCGCCTGAACGTCACGTGCATCGCCGAGGACGTCACCGGTCGCCAGCAGGGCACCTACGGCGGCGGCGGGCGACAGCCGTTCGGCTTCCTCACCGAGAGCGACCGCCATCTGGGATTCGCGCGCGCGGCGGCGCGCCAGGCGGTGCTGAATCTCGACGCCGTCGACGCGCCGGCCGGCGAGATGACGGTCGTGCTCGGCCCCGGGTGGCCCGGCATCCTCCTCCACGAGGCGATCGGGCACGGCCTCGAGGGCGACTTCAACCGCAAGGGCACGTCGGCCTTCGCCAACCTGCTCGGAGAGCGCGTCGCCTCCGAGCTCTGCACCGTCATCGACGACGGCACGATCGCGAACCGCCGCGGCTCGCTCAACGTCGACGACGAGGGCACCCCGACGCAGCGAACCGTGCTCATCGAGCGCGGCATCCTCCGCGGCTACCTGCAGGACCGGCTGAACGCGCGCCTCATGGGGGTCGCCCCGACCGGCAACGGCCGGCGCGAGAGCTTCGCGAGCGCGCCGATGCCGCGCATGACCAACACGTTCATGCTGGCCGGTGACTCGACCCCGGAGGAGATCCTGCGCTCGGTCGACCGCGGGCTCTTCGCCGTGTCCTTCGGCGGCGGTCAGGTCGACATCACGAGCGGCAAGTTCGTGTTCTCGGCGAGCGAGGCGTACCTCGTCGAGGGCGGCAAGGCGACGCGGCCGGTGAAGGGCGCGACCCTGATCGGCAACGGTCCGGACGTGCTGACCCGCATCGGCATGGTGGGACACGACCTCCGACTCGACGAGGGCATCGGCACCTGCGGCAAGAACGGTCAATCGGTGCCGGTCGGGGTCGGGCTGCCGACGGTCCGCATCGACGGGCTCACGATCGGCGGGACGCGCGCGTGAGTCGGCGCGCGGCGGGCGCGGCGATGGAGGCCACGCTGCGCGGCGTGCTCGAGCACGCGCGCCGCGCCGGCGCGACCGGCGCCGACGCCGTCTTGGTCGAGAGCACCGCGTTCGCAGCCGGCGTCCGCCTCGGCGAGATCGAGAAGCTCACCGACGCCCGCGAGCGCCGGCTCGGTCTCCGCGTCTTCGCGGACGCGAGCGTGGCGATCGCGGCCACCGCCGACCTCTCGCCGGGCGGGCTCGCGCGTTTCGCCGCCGACACCGTCGGGCTCGCGCGCGTGACCGCGCCCGACCCGCTCGCGGGCCTCCCCGACCCGGACGCGCTCGCGACCGAGGCCCCCGACCTCGATCTCTACGACGAGGCCGCCGACGCGCCGAACCCCGACCACGCGCTCGCCCAGGCGCGCACCGCCGAGCGCGCCGCGCTCGCGGTCGACCCGCGGCTCGCCAACTCCGAGGGCGCCGAGTTCTCGCAGGACGCCTCGACCGTCGCCTACGCGTCGACGCTCGGCTTCGCGGGTAGCTATCGCCGTTCGAGCTTCCATCTCGGCGTCGAGCCCGTCGCGCGCCACGAGGGCGGCATGCAGCGCGACTTCTGGTACGCGCGCTCCCGCCACCTCGCCCACCTCGAGGACCCCGTCGCGATCGGGCAGCGAGCCGCCGCACGCACGCTGCGCCGGCTCGGCGCCCGGCGCGTGAAGACGCAAGAAGCCCCCGTCGTCTTCGAGGCGCCGGTGGCGGTGTCGCTCCTCGGGCACCTGGCCGGGGCGGTGACGGGCCAGAGCCTCTATCGTGGCACCTCGTTCCTCCTGGGACGGCTCGGCGACGCGATCGCGGCCCCCGGCCTGACGGTGGTCGACGACGGCCGGATGCCGCGCGGCCACGGATCGCGGCCGTTCGACGGCGAAGGCCTGCCCACCCGCCGCACCGTGGTCGTCGAGCGCGGCGTGCTGAAGAGCTACCTCCTCGACACGTACTCCGCGAAGCGCCTCGCCTTGGCGTCGACGGGCAACGCGGCCCGCGCGATCGGCGACGCGCCGAGCGCCGCGCCGACGAACTTCTACCTGGAGGCTGGCCCGCACGCGTTCGAGGCGATCGTCGCCTCGATCGAGCGCGGGCTCCTCGTAACCGAGCTCATCGGCTTCGGCGTGAACGCCGTGACCGGCGACTACTCCCGCGGCGCCGCCGGGCTCTGGATCGAGCACGGCGAGATCGTGCACCCCGTCGAGGAGATCACGATCGCGGGCAATCTCCTCGACATGTTCCGCGACGTCGAGATGATCGGCGACGACCTCGAGTTCCGCGGCGCCATGGCCGCGCCCACGCTGAAGATCGGCCACATGACGATCGCGGGAGCCTAGCGGGATGCCCTTACCGCCCTCCCCGCCGTCCGCCCCCCCTCCCGAACCGCGCCGCTCCACCTTCACCGCGAGCCTCGGGCTCGCGCGTGGCCAGCTGGTCGTCTACTTCTTCTTCGCCGCGCTGATCTTCCTGCTGTGGCAGCTCTACGCCGTCTTCTCGGGCTTCCTCGTCCCGATCGTCTGGGCAGCGATCCTCGCGATGCTGTTCTTCCCGCTCTACCGGGTCGTGCTCCGCTGGTCCGGCGGGCGCGAGACGGTCGCGGCGCTGTCGCTGACGCTGCTGATCACGGGCGGCGTCCTGCTGCCGACGATCTCCCTCTCGAGCGTCATCACCCGCGAAGCGATCGCGCTCTATCAGCGCACGAGCGAGTACGTGAGCTCGGGAGCGCTCGCCGCCGACGTCGAGCGCCTCCAGCAGTCGCGGCTCGGCCGCTGGATGCACCGCCTCGAAGGCTACGAGATCGACTGGAACGCCGTCGCACGCTCGAGCATCGATACCGCCGGCGCGCGGATCGTGGCGCAGGTCACGTCGGTCGCGAAGAACGTCGCCGTGTTCCTCTTCGACTTCACGATCATGGTGTTCACGCTCTTCTTCCTCTTCCGCGACGGCGAACGCATGTACCGCGCGCTCCGCGACATGATCCCCATGGACCCCGCCCACAAGGACGCGATCTTCAGCGTGCTCTACCAGACGCTCTCCGCGGTGACCCAGGGCATGGTCGCGACCGCCGTCGCGCAAGGCGTGCTCACCTGGGTGGCGCTCTGGGCCCTCGGCCTCCCGTACACGGCGTTTCTCGGCGTCGCCGCCGGGGTGCTGTCGCTCGTTCCCTTCGTCGGCGCGGCGGGCGTGTGGATCCCCTGCACCGTCTACCTCGCGGCGAGCGGCGACGTGTTCCGCGCGCTGATCCTCCTCGCCTACGGCTCCGTCGTGATCAGCATGGTCGACAACGTGCTGCGGCCGCTCCTGATCGGCGGCCAGACCCGCCTCCCCACCCTCTTCCTCTTCTTCGGCATCCTCGGCGGGGTGCAGGTCTACGGCGTGCTCGGCCTCTTCCTCGGGCCGGTGCTCCTGGCGATCGCGATCGCGTTCATCCGGATCTACCAGGAGCAGTTCGCGACGGTCGAGTACGAGCGCGGCGTGACGGCCTGACGCCGTCGCGCCGCCGGCGCGATCGCCTCGGGCGCAGCGTTCGCTACTTGCGCCAGGCCTCCAGGCCGGCGAGGTCGTGGATGCTGGCGCGCTGATTGAGCCGCTGGATCCAGCCCGCGACGTTCTTCCATTCGGGGTCGAGCTCGACGCCGAGCGCGCCCAGGATCACCACACGCGGCGCGAAGGCCACGTCGGCGAGCGAGAACGCTCCCCCCGCCAGCCATTGGCGCCCGGCCAGCGATCCGTCGATCACGGCGAGCATGCGTTTCACCTGCTGGCGGGCGTTCGCGAGCTTGTCCGCGTCGCGCTCGCCCTCGGACTTCTTGAGCTCGTTCATGATGATGCCGGTCACGGGAATGAAGGCGTTGTCGGCGTAGTCCTCGAAGGTCCGCACGCGCGCGCGCGCCGAGGAGTCGGCGGGCAGGAGCGGAGGGTGCGGGTACTCGTCCTCGAGGTACTCGTTGATGATCGTCGAGTCGTACACGATCATTTCGTCGTCGATCAGCACCGGCACCTTGCCGAAGGGGTTCAACTTGAGGAATTCCGGACGCTTCTGCTCACCGGCCTTCAGGTCCACCGGCACGATCTCGAAGCTCAGATCCTTCTCGGCCAGAACGATCCGGGTCTTCTGGCAAAACGGGCTCTCTGCAAAGTCGTACAGTTTCAACATTCGGACACCTCGCCCCAACCGTGTGTCGGACCGCCCATCCGGCAGCCCTCTGAATCGCGTGACCTTATGGGAAACGGCGCGCGTCCGCAATTCTGAGGGCGCAGTTTTTTCGTCGGTTTCTTCGAGATTTCCGCGCGTCGCGGAGAGAGAATCCGCTCAGGGCAGGTGTCGCCAGGCGTGATACGAGCTGCGCACGAGCGGCCCCGATTCGACGTAAGCGAATCCCATTCCGCGCGCCTGCTCGCCGAGCTCGGCGAACTCCTGCGGCGCGACGTAGCGCTCCACGGGCAGCTCCTCCATGCTCGGCCGCAGATACTGACCGAGCGTCAGCACGTCGCAGCCGGCCGCGCGCACGTCGGCGAGCACCGCGAGCACCTCGTCCCGGCGCTCGCCGAGGCCGAGCATGAGTCCGGTCTTGGTGCGCACGTCCGGGCGCAAGGCCTTCGTCGCCCGCAGGATCCCGAGCGAGCGCTCGTACGCGGCGCCCGGCCGCACCCGCTTGTAGAGGCGCGGCACCGTCTCCGTGTTGTGGTTCAGGATGGCGATCGGCGCCGCGACGACCGTCGCGAGCGCCGCGCGGTCCCCCTGGAAATCGGGAATCAGCACCTCGATGGCGCACGCGGGCACACGCGCCTTCACCGCAGCGGCCGCCGCCGCGAAATGCGCCGCCCCGCCGTCCGGAAGATCGTCCCGGTTCACGGACGTCATGACGACGTGCTTCAGGCCGAGGCGCGCGACCGCCTCCGCGACGCGCCGGGGCTCGTCGGGATCCGGCGGCGGCGGCGTGCCGTGCCCGACCGCGCAGAAGCGACAGGCCCGCGTGCAGGTGTCGCCGAGCAGCATCACGGTCGCCGTGTGGTGCGACCAGCACTCGCCGAGGTTCGGGCAGCGCGCCTCCTCGCAGACCGTGTGGAGGCCGAGCGCGCGCACGGTGGCGCGCGTCTCCGCGACCGCCTTCCCCGTCGGCGCACGGCTCTTGATCCAGTCGGGATGGCGGCGCGCGATCGTCACGCGCGCGCCTCGCCGCCGGCGACGCTCCCGAACACGCGCAGCGTCTCCTCGACGACGAACGCCTCGACCTCCGCCATCGCCGGACGAGCGCCGGTCGCCTCCTCGAGCGACGTCACGCCGGCGTCGGCGAGGCCGCACGGCACGATCGCCGCGAACTCGCGCCGGAGATCGGCGACGTTGAGCGCGAAGCCGTGCATCGTGACCCAGCGCCGGATGCCGACGCCGATCGCCGCGAGCTTGGCGTTCTCGAGCCACACGCCGGTGAGCCCGCGCCGCCGGCGCGCCGCGAGCCCGAAACGGGCCGCGACGGCGATCAGCGCCGCCTCGAGCGCGCGCAGGTAGCGGTCGACGTCGCGGCCGCGGCGACCGAGATCGAGGATCGGATACCCGACGAGCTGGCCCGGGCCGTGGTAGGTCACGTCGCCGCCGCGATTCACGCGCAGGACGGGGGCGACGGGGAAGAGCACGTGGCGGGCGTCGCCGCGGCGGCCGAGCGTGATCACGGGGGGATGCTCCACGAGCAGGAGTTGCTCGGGTCCGCCGGCGAGCACCCGCGCGCGGGCCGCCTCCTGGACGGCGAGCGCCTCGCCGTAGTCCCGTCGCCCGAGGCGACACACCTCGATGCGCGGGCGCTCCAGCCGCGACGCGGCGGCCGCGGCGTCGCTCATGCGACCGCCAACCCGATCGGCTGCTCGAGCAGGCGCTTCAGCTCCTCGAGGAATCGTCCCGCCATGACCCCGTCGACGATGCGATGGTCGCACGACACCGTGACGAACATCGTGTGCGCGGCGGCGACGACGCCTGCCCGCACGACCGGCCGCTGCTTGATCGCGCCGACCGCCAGGATCGCCGCCTGCGGCGGATTGATGACCGCGGTAAAGGACTCGACGTCGAGCATCCCCATGTTGCTCACGGTGCAGGTGCCGCCGGAAAGATCCTCGCTCGCGAAGCGCCCCTGCTTGGCGAGCGCCACGAGCCGCCGCGCCTCGCTCGCGATCTCGCCGAGCGAGCGCTCGTCGGCGCGGCGCAGCACCGGAACGATGAGCCCATCCTCCACCGAGACCGCCATGCCGAGGTTGACCTCGGCGTGCAGCTCGATCGCGCCGTCACGATACGACGCGTTCAGGCGCGGATGCCGCGCCAGCGCGCGCGCCGCCGCCTTCAGCACCATGTGCGTATAGGTCACGGGCGCCTCGAAGACCGCCTCCTTCTCGAGCGCGGCCTTGAGCCGCACCGCTTCCGACATGTCGATCTCGGCGGTGACGGCGAAGTGCGGGACGTCCCGGAACGACTCGCTCATGCGGCGCGCGATCGCCTGCCGCATGCGCGAGAGTTCGCGCCGCTCGGCGACCGCGGCCTCGCGTGGCGCCCCGGGCCGGCGGACGGCGGGCGGTGCAACGGCGGCGGCGGGCGCGTCCGGAGCCGCGGCCGCGACGTCTTCGGTCACGATCCGTCCTCCGGGACCGCTGCCGCGGAGCGACCCGAGATCGACGCCGCGCTCACGGGCGAGCGCCTCCGCCGCGGGCGACGCCTTCGCCGCGCGACGGCCGCTCGACGGACGCTCCGTCCGGACCGGCGCCGCCGGCTTTCGCCCGGCCAGCGCCGACGCCCCGGCGCCCCGTCCCGTCGCGACGGACGTCGGCCGCGCGGCCGCCGCCGGCGCCGGCGCCGGCGGCTCTCCCGCGGCCGGTGGAGCCGCCGCCCTCCCGGCGCCGGCCACGTCGATCACCGCGAGCACCGCGCCGACCGCCGCCGTCTCGCCCTCCTGCACGCGGATCGCGTGCAGCACGCCGCTGTCGGCGGCCTCCAGCTCCATGTCGGCCTTGTCGGTCTCGACCTCGGCGATCACCTCGCCCGCCGTGATCCCGTCCCCCGCGCGCTTCAACCAGCGGAGGATCTTCCCCTCCTCCATGGTGTCGCTCAGCTTCGGCATGACGACGTCGATGGTCACGGGGCGATTATAGAAGCCGGCAGCCGCCTTCGAAACCTCTGGCCGCACGCTCGCACCTACGCGCTCCCGCGCGCTGCCGCGGCGCACGGCGCGAACGACCGACGGTGCCACGGCGTCGGTCCGTGCGCGGCGAGCGCCCGCAGGTGCTCCGGCGTCGCGTAGCCGACGTGGCGCGCGAACCCATAGGCCGGATACAGGGCGTCGAGCGCCTGCATCAGGCCGTCGCGATGCACCTTGGCGACGATGGACGCCGCCGCGACCGAATAGACGATCGCGTCGGCCCGGACGTAGCGCGTCTGCGGTGCGTCGAGATCGGGGATGCGGCGCGCGTCGACCACGACGTGATCGGGAGCGAACGGCAGCGCCCCGACCGCCCGCCGCATCGCCTCGAGCCCCGCGCGATAGATGTTCAAGCGGTCGATCTCCTCCGGATCGACGACGCCGAGGCCGACGCCGAGCGCGGTCTGCCGGATGGCGGCGGCCGCCTCCTCCCGAGCCGGCGCCGGCAGGCGCTTGGAGTCCGCGATGCCCCGGAGCGGGGTGGCGTCGGCCGCAAAGACGACCGCCGCCGCGACCACCGGGCCCGCGAGCGGACCCATGCCCACCTCGTCGACGCCCGCGACGCGCACGAGACCCGCGCTCCAGAGGAGCCGCTCGACGTACGGCGCCGTCTCGTGCGGCGCCCGCGACCGCGCGGTCGCGGGACGCGCCGCGCCCAACTTCCGAGTCCCCACCGCGTCCTCCTACGCCTCGCGGGTCTCACGCGATCCCCGCACTGTCAAGACGCACCTCATCCGAACGCGCGCTCGCCGAACCACCAGAGCGCCATGACGAGGATCGCGCCCGAGGCGACCGCGACCAGCGTTCGCCGGTGGGCGCTCCGCTCGATCGCGGAGATCGCCGGGAACGTCACGAGCACCACCGCGAGCTGCCCCGCCTCGACCCCGAGGTTGAACGCCAGGAGGGACGCGATCAGCCCTTCCCGCGGCAGGTGCAGCTCGCGGAGGATCGACGCGAAGCCGAAGCCGTGCATGAGTCCGAACGCGAACGTGATCCGCCAGCGCCCGCGCGGCCGGTCGAGGAGCAGGTTCTCGAGCGCCACCCAGGCGATCGAAAGCGCGATGGCGCTCTCGACGAGCCGCGCCGGCAGCGCCACCACGTCGAGCACGGCGAGACTCAGCGTCACGCTGTGCGCGACCGTGAACGCGGTCACCACCGCCACGAGCGACCGCAGGCCGCCCCCGACGAGCAGGAGCGCCACCAAGAACAGGAGGTGGTCGTACCCCGTCGCGATGTGCTCGACGCCGAGCACGAAGAAGCGACGGAACGCGGGCCAGACCCCCACGCGCGCGGCGTCGAGCACGACCTCGTGGTCGGTCGTGGTGAAGACGTGCTCGGCGAGCGCGCCGCCCGCGCGGATCGTGGCGAGATTCTGCCCCTCGACCGCCGTCAGCGCCGGGAGCCGCACGACGACGCGCACCGGCGTCACGTCCGGACACGGGCCCGTCAAGCGGAACCGCACGAGCTCGTTCGGCTCGACGGCCGAGTCGCTAAGCGTCAGCGGACAGGGCACACCGCCGGCCTCGACCGCGAGCGCGGCCGCGAAGCGCCGGGCTAGGCGCGGATACCGGCTCCGCACCTCGGCGTCGGTCGTGACGCCGTCGCCGTCGACGTCGGCCGCAAGGTCGTGGACCGAGAGCACGAGGTCGAAGCGCACCTCGCCGTTCGCGATCACGACGTCCGTGTAGCTGATCCCTTGCTGATGCGCCGCGACGGGCGGCGCGGCGATGAGGCCGGCGATCAGCACCGCGGCGAAGCGGATCACGCAAGCGGGCAGACGGCGCGCCTCAGTGCTCGTGCAGCGACTCGCCGAGGGCGAGCTTGCAGAGGCGGCGCACCTGCGGATCGGCGTGGCTCCGTTCGAGCGACTCGAGGATCTCCTGCCCCTCCGGCGTGCCGCTGCGCTTGAGCGCGAACGCGGCCGCGGCCTGGGCATCCGGACGACCGTGCTCCAGGACGGCGTGCAGCGCCTCGATCGCCTCGGGTGCCGCGATCGCCGCGAGCGCATCGGCGGCGGCGAGCACCATCGGCTTCTCGGCCGTCGCCATGGCGTCCGCGAGGACCCGCACGATGCGCGCGTCCTGCACCCTCCCGAGCGCCTTCGCGAGTTCGAGCCGGACGTTCGCGGAGCCGTCGCCGGCGAGCACCTCGGCGACGCGGCCGAGCGCCTCCGGCGTCCCGACCTTCACGAGCCCGCGGCAGGCCGCCAGGCGGAGCGCGTCATCCCCGCTCCGGCTCCAGCCGAGGAGGCGGTCGCTCGGCGGCACGCGGTCGAGGGTCACGAGCACGTCGAGCGCAACGGGCTGGAGCCCCCCGGCGTCGCCGAGCAGCCCCTCGGCCACGTCGGCCATGCCCGGCGCACCCGCGCGCGCGAGCCGCACCATCACCGCGGCGCGCTCGGCGAGCGGCGCGCGGCCGTCGCGCAGCCAGCTCGCGAGCGGCGCGAGCCGACCGGTGTCGAGCAGCGGAACCAGGGTGCGACGCGACGTCATCGCCGCGAGCGCCTGGCCGCTGAGCTCCCGGTGCGGCCCGACCAGGGTCGAAACGAAGAAGTCGGCGCTCGCCTCCCCGTCGTCGCGCACCGCGACATAGCGCGCCACCCGCTCCGCGACCGCCGGATCCCCGAGCCAGGCCACCTCCGCGGCCGTGTCGAGGCGCCGAGTCCAGCGCCAGTACGTGCCCTCCGGCAATGCGTTCCGGAAGCTCGAGTAGTCCGGCAGGGGCACGGCGAGCACCAGCGTCTCCATGCCGACCGCGAAGTAGGGCCTGGTCGTCGGGAAGAGGATCTCCTGAGCGAGCGCGATCGCATCGCCGGGAGCCGCCTCCCCTTTCAGCGCCCGCTCCACGCGGAGCCGGAAGACCCACAGCTTCGCCGCGTCGTACGAGGCGACGGCCTCGACCTTCCCTCGCGCTACGAGGACGGACGCGTCGACGTCGGCGAACAGATCGGCGGCGTCCGCGGCGCCCGACCCGAGCGCCAGCACGAGCCCGACGCACGCCGCCACCCACGACGCCCGCGGCGCCGGGCACGATCGCATCATGCGCAAGGTTCTACCGGGAGCGCTCCCGGTTGGGAACGCCCCCGGATCGCCGAGGCGGCCTACGGAAGCGCGACGCCCTTGTAGAGGCCGTCGCCCTCGAAGTCGACGAAGATCGGGTTCGCGATGGCCAGCGCCAGCACGCCGCATTGATTCAGGTTGCCGTCGGTCAACTCGGCGAGCGTCTGGTTCGTGAGGCTACATGTCCCGAGGAACGTGCACTGTGCGTTGTTCGTGCACGGCTTGCACGGATTGCCGGTGCACGCCTTCGGCACGATCGACTGCGGATTCATCGGGAAGAGCGGCTTCGACAGGAGATCCGACCCGCGCACGACCACCATCACCCAGGAATCCTGCGTGATGGTGAGCGGCTGGCTCGAGGTCGACTCCAGGCGGAAGTCGCCGTTGACTCCGACGGTGCTCTTCACGGGGTTGAGCGTGAAGTTCGGCGTCGCCGTACAGACCTGCTTCACGCCGCCGACGAAGTTCGGGGACGTGGGCACGCACGAGGGCGAATTGTTGACGTAGATCTCGATCCGGTCGTACTCGGCCCAGGTCGGACTCTGGATGTCGACGTGCACCGTCGCCGACCCGAGGGTCGCCGGGACGAGCAGGGGATCGGCGAGATCGTGGCTCGCGAGGGCCCCGCTGTCGCCTTCGACGCTGACCCGCACGAACGGGCCGCTCGTGCAGACGTTGCGCCCCGCGTTGACGCTGTCGGCAAGATCGGCCGGATCGAGCAACGCCGGATCGTCGGTCGCCGAGGCCAGCATGTTCCGCGGCCCGCCCGCCTGGACGATCGTCGTCGAGTGGGTGTCGGAGTCGCAGACGATGCCCTTGCGCAGCAGCGGGTGCGTCGAGTCGAAGTTGTTGAGCATGCTGATGTAGTCGCCGAGGTTCTCGCCGAGCGCCGCCGCGTTCTGTTCGCGGCTGCTCTCGATCCAGAGCTCGAGCGCGGTGAGCTCGTCGCTGTAGAGATTCGTGACCAGGGGATTCTGCCGGATGTTCGCCGGCGGCGTGCTCGATTGTGGCGGCGCCACCGTCGAGTCGATGCCGGAGGTGCGGAAGTACCCGAGCGTCCCGCTGTTGAAGTGGTTCGCCTGTACCACGATCGCGTTGTGCGGCGCGCCCTTGGCGACGAGCGCCATCTCGTTGATGCTCAGGTCGTAGCTACCGTCGGACGGATAGCCGAGCCCCGGCGCGACGCCCGAGCGACCCCAGTCGATGGAGCCGCCCGTCACGCTCGCCGGATCGACACTCGTCATCGGGTAGGAGCCGAAGTGGCCGCTGTCGAAGTAGGTGCTCTCGTTGCTGATGCCGGTCTTGATGAGCGACGACGCCCCGAGCGCCGCCACCTCCGCCGTGAGATCTTCCTTGAAGTCGTGGTCGCTCGCCACGAAATAGTCGACGCCCTCGGCGAGCATGGTGATGATGCGCTCATTCTTCGAGACCGTCGAGTCGGGGCTGTTGATCAGGTGGACGTGGTGGTCCGCCGACACGAAACCCGTCGTATCCACCACCGGAACCACGGACGCGACCACCACCTGAGGCGTCGACGCGTCTCCCGCGACGACCGTCAGGTTGGTCTTGCTGATCGAGTACTCGGGACCGTGCGACACCACGATCTGGTAGTCGCCCGGCTGGAGCGCGAAGACCGGCGTGCTGCCGCTCGGCCCCGCGAACTGCACCTGCGGAAGACCCGGGATCGCGACCTTCTCGCGCGCGTCGTAGCCGAAGAGGTTGCCGTAGGCGTGGATCGATCCGAAGATTGTCTCGTCGATGCCGGGATCGACCGTCTGGGTGACGCCCACGACGGAGATCTTGGCCGCGATCGGGTCCGAGGTGACGCCGTTGGTCACGTCGACGCGGACGAAGCCGGTCGCCGGCACGTCGAAGTCGACGACCGTTGCCTTCTTGATCGAGACGACGTGGTGCTGCGGCGTCGCCCCGCCGCCCTCGTAGGGATACCCGGGGATCTTCACCATGAGCCGGTAGTCGCCGACCGGCACCGTGCCCTGGTAGAAGCCGCCGTCCTTCGTCTCGAAGACGTCGATGACGGCATACTGCGACAGACGCGCCCCGGGAGCTTTCACGACCGAGACCCGCGCGCCGTCGACCGGCACGCCACCGACCTTCACCGTGCCCTGGACGTAGGCGGTCTTGAAGCTCTCGGGGATCTCGCCGCGGGCGATCAGCCTGTGCCGCGCGTCGAGGATCCGTCCCATGCCGTTGTCGGACACGGCGAACCATCGCGTGAAGGAGTTGTTCCCCCCCACGGGAACGGTCAGGACCCCGGCCGGCTTGCCGTTCTTGCAGGGCCCGATGTCGATCGCCTGATCGGGCGGCTCGCAGTCGGTGTTGATCTCGCAGACGACGTCGCACGCCGGCTCGCCCGTACCGCCGCACGGCACGCCGCCCGAACTCTTCGAGCAGACTCCCTGATCGCCCGCCGACAGGATCTGGAGCAGGCTCTGTCCGTAGAGCGGCACGACGACGCCGGACTGCGTGAACGCGCTCGTGTCGTAGGCCAGCTGCGGGATGAGTCCGTACGAGACGCCCTGCGAGTCGCCGAAGCCGAACCAGCCGAGGTAGTTGAACGGGTACGGCGCGAGGTCCGGATTGGCGACCGGATTACCGCCGAGCCGGAGCGCCCCCTCGCCGAAGCCGAGGCCGGCCGCCACGACCTCGAGCTGGCCACCGCCGCTCGTATAGTCGCCCATGTAGAGCTCGAGCCGCTTCGTGCCGTCGTTCTGGACGATCGTCTCGATCTTCACGAAGTCGTCGCCCGGGTTCAGCGTGTACTCGTTGCGTACCGTGACCGGGATGTTGTTGTCGATCGCGAACGGCGGAATCGACAGCGCTCCCGAGAACCCCTTGATCGCGACGGCGGGATCGATCGGGTCGAAGAGGTCGTCGGGGCCGCTCGTCTGGATGACGGCCGGACCGCCCGTCAAGCCGTCGCTCACGACCGAAATGCTCGTCGGGTTGTCGGTGGACGAGACGTTGATGAGCGGCGTCATGCCGAGGAAGTTGTCGCGGCCGGGTCCGCTGGCGCGCTGGAAGTCGGCATCCATCAGGTGGCCGCCGTAGGTCAGCATGAAGCTGAACTCGCGGCCGACGTCACGGATCACGAAGCGCACCTTGTCGTTTTCGATCAGCCAATCGCCGACCCGACCCATGGCGAGCGGACCGCCGATCAGCTCCGAAACGTTCGCGATCTGCTTCGCCGACGCAATCGGCATCGTGGCGATGCTCGGGTTCGGGGCACAGGTGAACTTGATCGTGTCCTTGTCGGCGACGAGGCTCGTAGCGGTGGCGACCGCCTGGATCTGCAGCGTCGCCTTCTTGATGCCCTTCTTGAGGGGCACGACGAACGGGCGCTCCTCGGAGCACACGTTGGTCGACGCAGTCGGCACGAGGGCGTCGAGACCGAGATCGACGTTGCGGAAGTTGTCGCGCGCGAACGGGTTCTTGTCGGGACGGGTCGCGTCCTTCGCGCTCGGCTTCTTGAGGAGATAGGTATCGGCGTCGCTCGGCGTGCAGGTGAAGCGGCCGTCGACGACGTTCACGCACGCGCCGACCATGAAGGTGCACTGGCCGGGGGTGCCGTCCGCGTCGCACGCCGGATCGTTGTCGACGCAGACGATCTTGTTCGTCGGCACGCCCTTCTTCGGGTCGACCGGCGGCACCGGCGAGATCGACCACTCGAGCGCGCAGTCGGTCGACTTCATGCCCTCGGGCACGCAGTCGGCGACGTTCGAGACGGTACCGCCGGACGAACAGGCGGCGTGGGTCGCGTGGGGGGCGAGCGCGACCGAGATCACGACGACAACGGCCGACACGGCCAGGCGAAGCACGCACTTCATGGGGATCCTCCTCGGCAACGGCACGGTGAACTGGCGGACACTGCTCACGACCAGACCTGAGCAGACGACGGCACATCGGCTGACGAACGCTGAGCGCCCCTCGGAACGTACGGAGTCGCCGGCAGAAATGTCAAGCAAAATCTCGGGTGCTTGACACCCGGAGCGGGTTGCCGGAGGGTTCGCCGATGTCGGATCACGCGCCTCCCGTTCCCGTCGACTCCGCGACCGTCGTCCTCCTGCGCGAGGCCGCTCCCGGGCGGCTCGAGGTCCTCCTGGTCGGGCGCCACGCCGCGAGCCGCGCCTTCGCCGGGGCACACGTCTTTCCCGGCGGCCTCGTCGACCTCGCCGATCACGCCGCCGAGATCCACGCCGCCATGACGTCCTCCATGGCATCCGACACGGCGCACGCCATCGCCGGCGGCGCCGGAGCCCCGGCGGCGGCCCTCGCCTTCCTCGTCGCGACCATCCGCGAGCTCTTCGAGGAGGCCGGCATCCTCCTCGCCGACGACGCTCGGGGAGCTCCGCTCGGCTTCGGCGATCCCGCGACCCGCGAACGCTTCGCCGCGCACCGGCGCGCGCTCCTCGATGGGGCCGTCGGCTTCGTGGACATCGTTTGCGGCGAGGGCCTGACGCTGCGCGGCGGCGACCTCGGCTACTTCAGCCGCTGGATCACGCCGATCCACGGCCCCCGCCGTTACGACGCCCGCTTCTTCGTCGCCCCCGTCCCCCCCGACCAGGCGCCGCTCCACGACGAGCGCGAGACGACCTCGGCCGCGTGGTGGACTCCGGCCGACGCCCTCGCGGGGGCGGCCGACGGCACGATCGTCCTCACCCCGCCGCAGGCCCGGACGCTCGAGGAGCTCGTCGACCTCGGCACGATGGCGCGCGTGCTCGCGAGCGCACGGGAGCGCACGGTCACGCCCATCCTTCCGAAGGTGGTGCAGATCGGCGAGCGGATGGGCGTCCTCTACCCGGGCGACGTCGACTACGACGCGACCGAGCCCGGCGCCGCCCTCCCCGCCGAGCGCGAAGGCCGGCTGAATCGCGTCATCATGGACGACGCCGGCTGGCGACGCTTCCGCCAATGAGACGATGGGCGATCGATGCCGCGTTGCTGGCGCTCCCGAGCGTCGATCGAAATCTGCGCGCTGCGCGCGGCGGGCCCACGTTGACGACGATACATCCAACTGTACGGTGACGACATGATTCGGACGCAGATCTCTCTGGACGAAGGCGCCTATCGGGACGTCGGCGTGCGACCGGGGGCGCCGCCGTTCCTCACCTACCTCGGCGATCGGTATTGCCCACCCGACCAATCCACCGCCGCACGGGCTCACGGTCGGGGATGACCACGGCGAGCCGACGCGAGGACCCTTCAACGACCCGTGGCGAGGCGGCGGGCGAGCGCAAGACGGTCGTCGACGGTCGCGCCCGCGAGGTCGGCGGCGACCAGCGCCTCCATGCTGGCGCGGAGGCCGCGCCGGTTGGCGAGCTGGATCGTCAGGCCGGGGCGCGCGTTCAGCTCGAGCACGAGCGGTCCGAGCTCCGCGTCGACGACGAGATCGACGCCGAGGTAGCCGAGCGGGATCGCGTCGTGGCAGCGCGCCGCGATCGCCAGCATCTCGTCCCAGCGCGGAATCCCGTGGCCGACGATGGGGCGGTCGAGATCGGGATGACGCTCGGTCGGCCGACCGCCGAGGACGCCGTGGGTCGTGACGCCGCGCACGAGATCGATGCCGACCGCCATGCCGCCCATGTGGAGATTCGCGCGGCCGTCCGATGCCCTCGTCGGAAGCCGTGCCATGGCCTGCACCGGTACGCCCCGGAACACCAGCACGCGCACGTCGGGCACGCCGCGATAGCTGATCGCGCCGAGCACGGGATCGGACTGCACGCGATACTCGATCAGAACCGCGTCGCTGTGCGTGCTCCGGGCATACGCGCCGGCGAGGATGTCGGAGCAATGCGCGGCGAGGTCGGCGATCGACACGACGGCGCCGCTCGCCTTCACGAAGTCGCGCCCGGCACGGCCGGCGATCACGATCACGCCGCCGCCGCCCGCGCCGCGGGCCGGCTTCACGACGAAGCTCGCGCGGTCGGCGAGAATGGCCTCGAGGCGCCGGAGGTCCCACTGACGCGCGAGCTCGGCGTACGTCGCCGGCACCGGGATGCCGGCCGCCGCGAGCCGCCGCTTGGTGCCGGGCTTGTAGTCGACCACGGCGAAGAGCGCCGGCGGGTTGTAGGGCACGAGGAACTCGAGGTTCCGCCGGTTCATGCCGAGCGTCTCGCGCCGCAGTCGGCGCAGCCGCTCGAGCATCACGAGCCGCTCGGCGCCGGCCGGCCGGCGTCGGCGAAGCGCAGGTACTCGAGGAGCCGGAGCCCGCGCCACTTGCCGATCGCGACCTCGAGCGCGACCACCAGAAGCAGCACCTCGGGAAACGACAGCACGATCGACTGCAGCCCCGCCCATTCGATCGTCAGGTAACACGCCGCGCAGACGCCGAGCGTGTTGCGGGTAAGACGGATCGCCTCGCGGGTGCCGAGCTCGACCTGCGTCGTCGTGAAGTTCTCGATCACGTTCGACATGATGACCATGGGGAAGATGCTGACGTTCAACAGCGCGCCGACGCCGAGATACGCCCCCGCGACCGTCAGTCCCGCCATCATCACCGACACGAGCGCGATCAGCACCGCGAGCCGCGCCACGAGCTGGATGCGGAACCACTGGAGCGCACCCCGCAGCACCACCCCGAGCCCGACGATCACGCAGAAGATGGCGACCCCCCAGCCGAGTCCGGTCATGAGGAACGCGAGCGATACGATCACCGGCGCGAACGTCCCGAAGGTCTCGATGCCGATCACGCTGCGGAAGACGACGACCAGGCAGGCGATCACCGGCAGGACCAAGATGAGATTGATGGCCTGCAGCGGCACCTGCGCCAGCACCGCCGCCGACCACGCCCGCACGAGCCCGCGCCGGAAGCCGGCGAGCCCGCGCACGTCGTCGGCGTCGATGACCTGCGGGCGCAGGTCCCAGAGCGACGCCGCCTCGACCATGGGCACGCCGTCGATCAGGTTCGCCCGCGCCATGCTCCAGA
>JADYZW010000063.1 GCA_020852955.1 Deltaproteobacteria bacterium
GAGCCACCCCGCTCGGGGTGGCTCGTGTGCTGCTAGAGGATGCCGTCGTCGGCGAACGAGATGTACCGCTCGTCTCCGATCACGACGTGATCCAGGAGCGAGACGCCGAGAAGCTCTCCCGCTTCCCGGAGGCGTCGTGTGATCGCGACGTCCTCGGCTGATGGTGTCGGATCACCCGACGGGTGGTTGTGCACCACGATGACCGCGGCCGCGTTGGCAAGCAGTGCGATCTTGTAGACCTCGCGCGGGTGGACGAGCGACGCGGTCAGCGTGCCTACCGACACCACGTGGAAGCCGAGGATCTGATTCTTCCCGCCGAGCGGGACGACCAGAAACTCCTCGCGATCGAGCGGTGCGAACCGCTCTCGAAAAGCGTCGTAGACTTCACGGCTGGTGGCGACTCTTCGCGCCGATCCGTATCCGGGGCGGCGCTCGCGGACGACCTTGAGCTCGAACACCGATCAGTCCTCGCCTTCGAGCATGATCGTGGCGACGGGCTCGCCATTGTCGCCCGGGCCGACGTGAATCCACATGCGGACGGTCTGTCGTCCCAACCGGACGGTGAACGTGGCGCGATCCGAATCGATCTGGCGTCGAGCGGCGAGCGATGCCATCCACAGGACGTCGTGGGCTCTGCCGCGTGTGTCCTGCGTGCTGTCCTTGGGTGCCTCGACCATCGCCCACACGGCGGCGGTCATGGCGACCGGAATACGAAACCCGCTCATCATCTCGCGGGAGCTCGCCCACTCGCTGACGTCGACGAGTACGCCATCCTCGATGGCTTGGGCGCGTGTGTAGCGGAAGACGACGACGTCGTCCGCATCCGAAAGGAACTGGCTCATGATGTACCTCGGACTGTACGGTGGGGAACCGTGTCCCCCCGGGAGGTCTCGTCAAAGAACTCCCCGGGAGCGCCGAGGCGCGCTCGGAAGAACAGCTACGATCTAGTGTAGGGCGATCCGGAAAACCGTCAAGGTTTCCGGCCGCGTTCGGAAGCGGTGCGATGCGTACTGCCGGGGTGCCTCATCGAGGCATGCCGGGCACGAGCAGTGCGCTGCTTCCGAGGGCGAATAGACGGAGGATCGTCCTCACGATTTGCGGCGGCGTTGCGGCCAGGGGAGCGCGTCCGTCTTCGGCGGGAAACACCGTCCCGCGTCGCGGGACCCCGCCTTCTCCAGCCCGCGCGATTCGAGGAAGAGCCGCTCGGCGCCGCGCTCGACGATCGCTCGCGGGCGTGTGTAGCGCTCGCGGGTGAGGGTCACGATCTGTTGGCGGTACGAGGTCGGCCGCATGACCGGTGGCAAGGTGATCGCGCTGAACGGCGCGGTCGTGACGCCAGCCACGGCCATGCGGAGGTAGACCTCGTGCCGGTTGAGGCCGGTGATGTCCTCGAGCGAGACGGCGCCGCCGAACTCGCGGCTGAGGTGCGGCGCGTCCTCGGCGCCCGCTTGAAAGCTGATGAGCGTCCCGACGTTGCCGAAGAGGGCGCTCCGGAGATTGTCGGAGAGCTGCCCGAGATACTGGTTGGCGAGGATGGCGCCCAGGCCATACTTCCGGGCTTCCGAGAGCAGCGAAGCGAACGTGCCTTCGGTGGCGAAGCTCGGAAACTCGTCGACGTAGAGAAAGAATGGCCGGCGCCGATGCTCGGCGACGTCCGCGCGGCTGAAGGCCGCGAGCACGAGACGGGTCAGCACGAGCGAGCCTAGGAGCGCGGCGGTGTCCTCCCCGAGGATGCCCTTCGAGAGGTTCACGATCAGCACCTTGCCCTCGTCCATGAGGGCGCGGATCTGAAAGAGGTTCCGGCGCTGGCCGACGATGTTCCGGATGAGCGGCGTCGTCAGGAACTCGCCGATCTTGTTCTGGACGGGCGCGATGGCCTCCTGGCGGAACGCCGGGGGATAGGCCTCGAACTCGTCGCGCCAGAACCGCAGGACGGCTGGGTCGTGGACCGTCGCGAGAAGCTGCCGGCGGAAGGGCTCGTCGACGAGCAGGCGACTCATGTCGAGGAGCGTCGTGCCCGACGCCTCGACGAGGGCGAGGACCGCGTTCCGGACGAGGTACTCGCTCCGCGGACCCCAGAAGTCCGCCCAGAAGCGTTTCAGGATGCTGACGAGCCCCGAGGCGATCAGGTGGCGCTGACCGGCCTCGATGGATTCGAGCACGTTGAAGGGCATGGGAAAGTCGACGTCGGCCGGGTTCAGGTAGATGACGTCGGCGAGGCGGTGGTGCGGAACGAGATCAAGGACCCGCTCGGCGAGGTCGCCATGCGGGTCGAGGAGCGCGAAGCCGTGGCCGCGCTCGAGGTCCGCGCGCATGAAGGTCGCGAGGAGGGTGGACTTTCCCGTGCCCGTCTTCCCGACGAGATAGGTGTGCAAGAGGCGATCCGCATCGCGGATGCCGAACGGTCGGCGCTCGCCGCGGAAGTTGGTCGTCGCGAAGACGGTCAGCGGGTCATGGGTGGTGTGGTGGATCATGGTGGATGGTCAAACCTGGGAAGGCGACGAACCCGTCGCCCTCCCGGCCGCACCGTCCGCAGGTTCGCGGACGGCACCTGTCGAAGTGGCCAGCGGGCGCGAGACCGAACGCCGACTGGTCAGGAGAGAGCCGGGTCACGGGTCTCGGGGCTCTCTCCACCCCACACCCTGTCCACCAATGCAGGGAGTGGTGTTTACGACTCGCCCGCTGGTGGCACTTGGTTCTTGGGACAGGGTTCCGACAGGCTCACTATACCAGGGGTCACGCGGGTCGACCCTGTGGACAGCACTTCCCGAGAACCCGGATCAAAGTCGGAGGTGCGAGCGACGTGTTCCGCGATGGGGAGCGGCGACAAAAAAGCGGAACCGTGATGGTTCCGCGTGTGCGAGGCCAGGAGCGCTATGCCGCCTGGTCGGCGTCCTCGGTGCTGCGCTGCTTCGGTTGCATCAGCACGAGCTTGCCGGAGAGTGGCACGGCGTCGAGCAAGACGCTCAACGTGTCGTTGCGTTCGTTCCAGAACGCGACACCGATCTCGCGCCAGCGATTCTGACCGCCGTCGAGCTCGACGACGGAGTTGACGATGAAGTCTGGTCGCTTGCCTTTCATGGGGATCACCTCCTCTCGTTGGGGAATAAAGGGCGGGACTACGCCTCTTTGAAGTGTAGGGCGAGACGGAAATCTGTCAAATCGCCTCGTGTGTTTCGGCGACTACGCATCGCTGTCGCCGAAGATCGCGCGAGTCTCGCCGGCCGCCGTGGTCCAGATCGGACGATAGAGAAAACTCTCCGCGTCCGTCATCGCCCAGTCCTCCTCGCTCGTGAACCAGAAGAGGTTGAGCCCGTGGCCCTCGGGGTCGACGCGGACGGCGGCACGGCGGAGACGGTCGGCGTAGTCCCGTCGCTTCGCGACGGTGAGCACGATCATGCCGATCTCCTGCGGCCGGACGACTTGGTCCCAGTAGTGCCAGTACCCGAGAAACTTCCGCGTGACCGAGGTGAGCGCGGCCGTGCTGCGCGTGAGGGGCTCCGTGTGATTGTCGATCTCGAGGAGGATCTGCGCCTCGCGGTCCGAGTCGTGGTCGACGAGGAGGCAGGTCGCATCAGGCACGACCGGCAGCGTGTGGCGTCCGGCACGAATCTTCGTGCGCCAGGCGTTCTCGCCGGTCCAGCTCTCGACCGAGATGCGTCGCTGCGCCTGCGCGACCTGCAGCGTCGTGAAGACGCGGGTAATGGCGAGGGGATGCGCGAAGGCGCCGAGGTGGAGCCGGCTGTTGTTCCGGTTCCAGTCGCCCGCGAGGTGCAGGGCATCGGCGCCGCGCTGCGCGAGCGCCCAGACGGCCTGCGGCCGTCCCCGGCGTGGCGTCACGCTGGCGAGCTCGAAGGGCTCGGGAGTCCGAGCCGCGATGCGACGAGCCGGACGGGTGAGGTAGCCGCCGCGTTCCAGCTTCGGCAGGCGCAGGTGCAGCTTCTTCGCGGTGGGGAAGGGCGATGGCGTGAGCATCGCCTCCAGCTGCGCCGTCTCCGCGAAACGAACGTGGCGGAAGATCTCGAGGACCGTCAGGTCCCGAGGGGTCAGTTCAGGCGTCGCCCGGGTCGCGTGGCTGCGCGGGGCGGCGCGGCGTGGTGTTTCTGACGGGTGTGGATGCATGAGGAGATACCTTCATCGTACTGCGAGTCTGCGTGGCGGCAACGCGCGCTCCTGGGGGTAACGCTGTGAGGCGCGTAGCGTTACGCGTGGTCGAGACCTGTTCCGTCAGCCGCTCGAGGCGCGCTCGTTCCTCTGCGTCTGCATCTTCAGGTCGCGAGTAGAACGGCAGGGCGTGCATGCGGGCCTTCACGTCCGAGACCAGCCGTGCGCGCACCTTCGGGTCTTTGACATGCGGTGCGCGAATCATCACGGCAGGCTTCGTCGGGACTTTGAGGACAAACGTCCCGACCGTCGCATGGCGCATCATTTCGATGATCCGATTGTTGAGGTGCTCGTCGACTGTCCAGAATGTCCGTGATGACGTCGCGCGGCGCTTGGCATATCGGTACCAGGGTGTCTCGGCGACCGAGATGCTTTTGCCGAAAGAATGTCCTTGCTGGTATCCCTTGGTGCGGCCGAAGGTTTGGCTGACGGTGTCACTCGTGCCGGCGGTGTCCGCTTCGGTCACGGATCGTGCTCGCGATGACGCTCGAGTCTTCGCGAAGGCGCGAGCCTTGGCCTTCGTGTCCGCATGCATCTCGTTCTCGACCTCGATGCTGCTCGAAGAGTGCATCGAAGAATGGCCGTGCAAGCGAACGCTGCTCGCTCCTTCCTGATAGGCGATCGGCTGAGCGAATCCCATCTGTGCACCGAGCGAGCCATCGTAGAGCAAGGCTTCGGATTGCACGTCGCCGCCTGAATCGCTGTCGGCCGTGCCATCGGACTCGCCTGAGCCGATTGTGCTGCCATGCCCGTCCGTCTCGCTTCGGCTCCGCACATGCGTGACGCCGGTCGCACGAGTTCGGCCCTTCATGTGGGCAACGCCGCGGGTCTTCGAGGTGTTGAGCGTCTCGGAGGTGCCGTCCATGACGGTGTCCGTATCGCCCTCCGAGAAGCTTTTTTCTCGACTGGCCGTTCGCGTCACGATCTTCCGCCGTTCCTCGATCGGGTCGAGCTCCAGATGTGTGATCTCATCCTTTACGGCGTAGGGGTCGAATTCAGCCAGGAACAGCTCGGGCGCGAGGGTACGAAGATCCTCGAACCCCGTATTGCAGAAGATGAGCTTTGTGACCGCGTCGTTGAGCACCGAGGCTCGGAGCTTGCGGTTGTCGTCTTCGAGAACCAGTTGCTCCAGATATTGATGGGCAATGATCGGAACCAATCCGAGCTCGCGCCCCGCATCGAGTGCCAGTGTGAGATCCTCGGTGCCGAACAGTTGAACTTCGTCGATGAGGAGGTAGACGGGCCCCCGCTCCTCTTCGGGTCGATTGAAGACGTGGGCGATCAGGTCGTTCACGAGGAGGCGACCAAAAAGCTTCACATCCGCGAGGCGCAGCGGCTTGCAGAGTTGAAGATCGGCAATGAGGATGCGGCGCTCCTTGAGAATCGTCTCCAGTGCAAGGGAGTTCGCCTGCTGCGTTACGATGCGTCGGATGAGAGGATCAAGCGTGAAGGCCTGCAGCCGGGCCAAGCTCGATGCAGCGAGCTCGTCCTGCCGAGTCTCGCGGAGGCCATCGAAATAGCGCAACGCTTCCAGCACCTGGAGATTGCGGAGCCTCGGGATCACCGCAGCACGGGTGAGCGAGTTTGGTCTGAGAAGATCTTCTGCTTCGACGAGCGTCAGGCCTTGCTCCCGTGCGGCGACGAATACCATCGTCAGGCAGCGGGCCATTTGCTGCGTTCGGTCGAGTGAAGTCTGTCCGAAGCTCGCGAGCACCGCGTCTCGGACTGCTCGTGCTTGCGTCTCGACGGGGAGACCGTTTGGCCGCAGCGGGTTGTAGCCCGGAACCGGATCCGTCTCCGAAGGATCGAAGATCACCATCCGCGATCCTTGTCCGGCCGCAATGACGGAATCGCGAGCCATCCGACCAAGCGCGCCCTTCGGAGAAACGACCACGATGGTCGCGTTCCGGGTTCGCAGGAGCTGTTGAAACATCGCGAGCAACAATCGCGTCTTCCCGGACCCCGTGCGGCCAAGGATGTGGAGTCCAGTCCGGAGCCATTGCGACTTCAGGTAGACCGGCACGTCATCCGTGACGTCGGTGCCGAGATGGAGTTTTCGAAAACCGTCAATAGTCTTTGCCATCGTTGCGCTCCTGTTGGTCCTCGAAGAGTTCGTCGAGTTTCGTGGCCATTCGCTGGTACTCGTCATCGTCCATGGCGAGCGTGTTGCTTAGCTCCTGGAGCTTCCGCTGCATCTCGGCGCGCAGCTTGATTTGCGCGAGAACATCCTCCGCTTTCATCGTCATGCGGCGGGCTTGTCGTGCCCGCCACTCTTCTGGGGTTGGCTTCCGTCGTGCTTCCGACCCTGAGGGATCTGCTGCAGGAGGTGGGGCTGGTGCGGCTGGTGGGGGAGGCGGTGGTTCCACCGAGAGGCGTTCCGCAATGGCCAATGCGCGAACTTCCCAGAGGCAGCGCTCGTAGATGTCGGGGTGCCATTGGCGGAGGTCGGCAACCAATTCTTCTTTTCGATGGAAGAATGCGTGTTCGTCGAGAATCTCCTCTCGCCGCTCGAGAAGAGCAGGTCCGTGGAGTCGGGCGTACCGCTCGAGATAGTCGGGAGTCTGGAGATGCGCGCGATGCTCATGCCGTTGTACGAACGACGCCACATTTTCCCTCCGGCGGCGCGTGTCGACCGCGCGCCTTCTGGCGTCTTCTTCGGCCTCGACCGCGCGCTTCCTGGCAGCTTCCTGGGCGGCGACACGGGCTTTCTCTGCTTCAGCCGCTGCGAGTGCGCGAGCAGCCTCGCGCTCGGGACGGACAATCAACTCCACTTCCTCGGCGAGGGCTTGCCGAACGTGCACCATCAGCTTGCCGCGCGCCTCTTTGAAGAGTGTCCGGAGCTCGAGGGAGACGGTGCGGTTCGCACCGGTGACTGGAAAGAGATAGCGGTGTCGGGCGCGATCCTCGAGGAATGGCTTCGGTAGATCGCGGCCGTCGAGGCGTATGTCGTCGTTGACCCAGCCCGACCGCACGTAGCGCGCATCGGCATAGGTGGGCTCATCATCTTTGAAGAAATGAAAGTCTATCCACCGTAGGTACGTGCCGGTGAACTCGATCACGTACCGGACACCAGGCTTCAAGACAGGCGTGTGTAGTGTGGTTCGGACCGGGAGATCGAATCGGTAGCCCTCGATAAGATGCGGTCCGTCTCCACTGCCGTCTGGAACGGTTGTTTTCATCATGTGCGTCCTCGATTGGTCGTCCGGCGAAGATGTCGGAGCCGGGAGAGTTGGCGAGTAGTCTCTTCATCTAGAGGAGGTAGGCACGAGGGGTGCGCGAAAGGACAGTAGTCGTCATCGTCAGGCGAGCCGCCGAATGGATATGCATTGACAGGCGGCTTGTCGGGGTGTTCCGATAGAAAAGGAAACAGTTCTAATGGCTCCGCTGGAATGGGCCGGTTGCAGTTAGCGCAGAGGACGCTAGTGCGTCCCCGACGCAAGACTTGTGCGGAGTCCAAGCGCAGGGGTTGCTCAAGGTGGGTAATACGCTCGCCTTCCCGAAATATCCGCGTGAACGTGCCTGGTCGAAATGCCTCGACGATCGATGGGGGTGTCGCCGCGAGAGTGGCGGTTGTAAGGCTGGGGTCGCTTCGGGCGAATTGTTCCCAGACCATGTCGGCCAGCCAGATACTAACGGCGCGGAGAGCGCGGGTCTCGCAAGAATCCGAAATCGTCCGATCGGCTAGCAGTGCAATCAGCGCGACAGTCCCGAGGTAGGCCCGCGGATTCTTGCCCGTGATTGTGTAAATCGTCTCGTCCAATTCCGCCGGTGTTACCGGATGTCGGAAATGATGAAATGCACGCCCCGCTTCGACCCGAAGTAGGAACGCGATTGTCCATGCTTCATCGGCAAGAGCTCCATCGTCGAGCGTGTCGAAGGTAGCCCGCGCCACAAGGCTATCGAGCGCCGGCCCAACTCGCGGATCGTGAAGGTCGAGCGAGTAGCGGGGTGACGTAGCGCCGAAACCCGCAATGAAGGCCTCCTCGGACGTGAGCGCGGTACGAGAAAGTCGGCCGTCCGCACGCAACACTCGGAAGGTCTCGCCAGAGGCCGGGATGAGAACTGGCAGTTGCCTGGGGGCGCGGTGGGCCCGTTTCTCAAGCTTGCGCCATCGCGTTACCGCGGCGTTGCCGTATTCTTCGTTGGCTCGCTCGCGTTGCCGACGTTTCGCTTCGGCCCAGTAGCCTGGTCGACGTGGTCGCTGACGGAAGCGGCGGGTTGCGGATGTTTTCCCGTCGCCGGGGGGCTTCGATGCCTTACTCATCGGAGTCTCCTTCTCTCCGGTGCGCGTGCCAGCGCGCGCCGGGGAGATTCTTTGTACCGTGGGCGCGCCGGTCTGTAGAGCGACGTGGACAGACAAGCGACGCGCTCATGGTGGCGGATCGTGCCGAGCGTTCGGCACCCACAACGCCAGCGGCGGTTGATGACTCCGACCGCTGGTGGGTTCGACGGAAGTCGAATGGGTCGGGCGGCCGTGTCACGCTTGGTAAGCGCGAACGGCTGGGCACGACGCCGCCAGGTGGCGTGATCCCGTAAGTCCCGTTCGTGGCCGGACGGCACGGCCGCCCGGCCACCCACACCCCTCGGGACTTCCCGAGAACCCCGCCAAAGTCGAAGGCCCTGTCGAACGACGACAGGGCTCTTTTCTATGCGCCGGAGGCGCTACCGCAGTTCTTGCCGCTCAGCCCCCGCCGGGGGCGGTCCCGAGCCACCACGAGGGAGAGCGGAAGGGGGGCACCTTTCGATGGGGCCCAGTCGTCGCGAGGCCGCACTGGCTCCGCGAGTGCCCGCTGTGGCGGGACGAGCGGGAGGCGCGCGTTGCGCGCCGATAGCAGTGCGAGCCGCCGCGACTTCGAGCTGGGGGTGGAGCCCGCGCGCCGCGGGCGGAACCTGGAGCAGACCCGAAGGGGATGCGGAAGGGTCAGCGAGACTCCGCTCGCTGACCACCCAGCTCGAAGTCGCGGCGGCGAGCACGGACCTCTCCCAAACGGGAGAGCAGCCGTTTCCCTTGCCGTAGCAAGGGGAATGGCGGTCCGCGCGCAACCGACGCGACGACTGGGCCCCAGAGAAAAAATGAATGTGAGATTCGGGGATTTTCCCCCGGGGGCCGAAGGCCCTCTACGGGACTGTCGGTCCACACGGATCGACACACCTTCCGTCGCCATGCGTAATGACGGCAACGCACAAAGGAGGTGCGATATGAACAATGAAAGTCGCGTGACCATTCTTCTCGGCGATACGGTGATCAAGGTTTATGTGACGCCGTCTATACGCGAGAACAGGACATCACGCGTGAGCGATGCATGGACTGTGTCCGAAGGCGGGTCTGAAACGGCTACCGGTGTGTTCAGGGCGAGATCGAGGGGAACTTCGGTGAGCTGGTCAGAATCGGAGCCGTCGGAATCGGCGACCTCGCCGATCGCGAGGACGCCGCAGGGGAGGAAGCGCGGAAGGAGGCGACGCTAAGCGCCGTGCGTATCCACGACCGACATACGAAGACGTCGGGAATGGACGACCATCCCGATCGTCTCCTCGACGTCCATGAGGCCGCGACGCTGCTCGGGCTGAAAGCCTCGACGCTCTACCAATGGGCGTACGAGCGCCGCGTTCCCGTCGTGAAGCCCTCGGGTCCGCGTGGGCCGGTGCGCTTCCGGATGAGCACATTGATGAAGCTCATCGACTCGTGGGAACGGCCGGCGCTTCGGCCGCCATCCGAACGGCCTGGCGTTCGCGGCGGCAGTCGAGGTACGTGATGGCAGACGGCGAGATGAGCAAGGACGAGGACAAGAACCGCCGCGCTCCGCAGCGCGGCGTCTTCGAGCGGCCGGCAGGCTCCGGCGTCTGGTGGGTCTGCTACTTCGACGAGCACGGCCGGCGGCATCGCGAGAAGGTGGGCCCGAAAGGGCTCGCCCAGGACGTCTACCGGAAGCGGAAGAACGACATCCGTGAAAGTCGGTTCTTCCCGGAAGACATCCGTCGTCGCGAGGTGCTGCTCGCGGACATGATCGACGACTACCTCGACCGCGTGAAGGGGAAGCTGCGGAGCTACCGCGAGTGCAAGCGGGCAGGGAAGAACTGGAAGGCGGCGCTACCGGGGAAGACCCTCCGGCAGATCCAACCGGGCGACATCGAGCGCGCCGTCGCGAAACGCGCCGCCGAGGTGAGTCCCGCGACCATCAATCGCTCGCTGGCCTTCCTGAAGCGCGTCTTCAACGTCGCGATCGCCGACGGCTGCGTCGAGCAGAATCCCGTCCGCAAGGTGAAGCTCTTCAAGGAGAACAACGCGCGGGTCCGTTTCCTGACCGCGGAGGAAGAAACGACGTTGTTCACGAAGCTCGAGGACACCGACCAGGGCATGGTCCTGGTCGCGCTCCACACGGGCTTCCGCCAGGCCGAGCAGTTCGGTCTCCGCTGGGAGCACGTCGACTTCGCGACCGGCATCATGACGGTGCCGAGGTCGAAGTCGGGCGAGACGCGGCGGGTGCCCATGAATGACATCGTCCGAGGTGTGCTCCGTGCCCTCCCGAGTCGGATGAAGAGCGCGTGGGTCTTCCCGAGCGCGACCGGCGAGACACCGCTCGACGCGCGTAACTACGTGAGCCGCGTGTTCCAGCCGGCCCTCAAGGAAGCGAGCGTCCAGGGCTTCCGCTGGCACGATCTCCGCCACACCTTCGCGAGCCGCCTCGTGATGGCCGGCGTCGATCTCCGAACGGTGCAGGAGCTCATGGGCCACAAGACGCTCGTGATGACGCTTCGGTACGCGCACCTCTCGGCGAGCCACCAGCTCGATGCCGTGCAGCGTCTCGTCGCCCAACCAAGTGCCACCAGAACTGCCACCAGCGACGACGCAGCGAAGGTGGTGCCGCTGCCCACGCGCGCAACTCCTGAAGAGGACGAGGAAATCAAAGTGGGCAGGGGCGGAATTGAACCGCCGACACGCAGATTTTCAGTCTGCTGCTCTACCGACTGAGCTACCTGCCCGTGCTTCGGTGGGAACCGCGAGAGCCGGTGCGTCTCGCGAAGGGGCGGACCGTAACAGACGGCTCCACCCTTTTCAATTCTTCCGGGTGGCCTTGGCTTCTGCGGCCTTCCGCTCGACGAGCTCCAACACCGTGGTTTCCAGGCAGACGCCGTCGAGGCGGTCGATCTCCTGGATGCCGGTCGGGCTCGTGACGTTCACCTCGGTGAGATAGTCGCCGATGATGTCGAGGCCGACGAAATACAGGCCGGCCTCGCGGAGCTTCGGGCCGACCTCGGCGCAAATGCGCCGCTCGCGTTCGCCGAGCATGACCTTCCGCGCTGTGCCGCCGACGTGGAGGTTCGAGCGGTGCTCGTCCTCGCGCGGGACGCGGGCGACGGCGCCGAGCGGCTCGCCGTCGAGCATGAGGACGCGCTCGTCGCCGAGCTCGCGGACGGCCTTGATGTACTGCTGCGCCATGGTGAGGGTGCAGCCGTTCTCGGTGACGGTCTCGAGGATGGCGTTCAGGTTCCGGTCGCCGGCGTGGACGAGGAAGATGCCGAGGCCGCCCCAACCGTGCGGGGGCTTGAGGATCATCTCGCCGCCGAGCTCGCGGAGGAACTCCTTCAGGCGCGCGACCTCGCGGGTGAGGAGCGTCCGCGGGATGCAGTGCGGGAAGTTCAAGGCGTAGAGCTTCTCGTTGGCGTCGCGGATGGCGGCGGGCCGGTTCATGACGAACACGCCGCGTGCTTCGACGAGCGACAGCAGATGCGTGGCGTAGAGATAGTCGGCGTCGACGGGCGGGTCGGTCCGCATCCAGACGGCGTCGAGATCGGCGAGCGCGAGCGGCGCCGACTGGTGGAAGCGGTGATGCGGCTCGCCCGGAGCCTGGGGGCGGAACACCTCGGCGCGGCGGCCCATGGCGCGCACGTCGGTGTCGGCGCAGAAGATGTCGCGATGGTGGACGACCCAGAGCTCGTGGCCGCGCTTCTGCGCCTCGAGCATGAGCGCGAACGTCGTGTCCTTGTCGGGGTGGACCCGCGGCAGCGGATCCATGACGACGCCGATCCGGAGCGTCCGGGTCACGACGAGGCCTCCTCGCCGCCGAGCCGGACGACGCACGTGCCGGCGAGGAAGTCGTGCCAGCCGCGCTTGCGCGGCGTGAGCGCGACCAGGAAGAAGCCGAATCCGAAGAAGCTCGACGAGAATGCGTAGGCGATCGTGCGGAAGAGCGCGCGCACGACGCCGACGCGGCGCAAGTGGAGCGTTCGGACGGCGATTCCGCAGAACGACTTGCCGATCGTCTGACCGTCGCCGCCGTGCAGCACCGTGAAATAGGCGGTCGCCATCGCGAACCACCCGATCACGAGGAGCGTGAGGAGCACCTCGTCGGATTCGACCGGCGCCGGGTGGCCGAGCACGAGCATGCCGGCGCGCACGCCCCAGGAGCCGGCGGCGGCGAGCGGGAGGGCGAACGCTCCGAGCAGGGCGCCGTCGACGACAAAGGCTACGACGCGCACGAGAAACCCGGCGTAGCGCACGCTCGGCTCGGCGCGGCGGGCGTGCAGGCGCTCGGCGAGCTCGCGGAGGAGGGCGGCCTGGTCGGTGCGCGGGTGCAACTGCTCGATCGTCGCCGTGGCGATCGCGGGCGGCGGGGTCGCGGAGGCCGCGGCCGATGCCTCGGCGGGGGCGGACGGTGCCGCTCCCGTGTGCGCTGCCCCGGACCCGGCGGGCGCGCGCGTCGGCCGCGTGAAGGCGTTGGGCTCGCCGCGCAGCACTGCGCGCAGGAGCGGCGACGAGGGGAGCGTCAGGTCGTCGGGATCACGCCGCGTCTCGCCGGGAGGGACGCGCTCGGGCGTCTCGGCGAGGGCCGCGCCGCACGCGCCGCACGTCTCGGCGCCCGGGGCATTGGCGAACGAGCAGGCCGGACACGAAAACGGATCGATCATCGCGCGCGGATGCTATGCCGCGCTCCCGGAGCAAACAAGGCGACGCCGCGTCCTACGCGTCCGCGGATCCGAGGTCGCCGTAGCGCGCCTGCACGAGCGCCAGCGCCACGATCGCCGCCGTCTCGGTGCGCAGGATGCGCGGTCCGAGCCCGCAGATCGCGAGCCCGGCGTTGAGCGCCCGCGACGCCTCGTCGCCGCTGAAGCCGCCCTCCGGCCCGACGACGACGGCGGCGGTCTCGGCGCGCGCGCCGCCGGCGGACGGCGCCGGCAAGGCGGTCGCCCCCGCGTTCTCGAAGAAGAAGAGGCGGTGGCCCATCGCGGCCGCGGCGCCGGCGACCTCGGGGAAGGTGAGCGTGGCGCCGATCTCGGGGATCCGCGTGCGCGCCGCCTGCTTCGCGGCGGCGAGCGCGATCCGTTGCCAGCGCTCGCGTTTGCTCTCCGCGACCGCGATGCTCGCGGTGCCGAAGGACGAGACGAACGGCACGATCGCGGCGACGCCGAGCTCCGTCGCCTTCTCGACGATGAGGTCCATCTTCCGGCCTTTCGGGATCCCCTGGTAGAGCGTCACCGCGAGCGGCGATTCGCGCGTCGACGCGGCCGACGCGGTGATGCGAACGGTCGCCACCCGCGGCGACATCGAGACGATGACGCCTTCGTGCTCGACGCCGGCGTCGTCGAAGAGCGTGACCGTGGCGCCCTCGCGGAGCCTGAGCACGCGCTGCAGGTGGCGGAACTCGCCGCCCTGGAGGCGGGCCTTGCCATCGGCGACGTCGCGTTGCGGGACGAAGAAGCGCGCCATCAGCGGCTCCGCGCGCGGATCGTCCCGGCGTCCGTCGGGGCGCGGCGCTCGAACACGCTCGTCACCCACGCGCCCCGGCGCTGCGCCGACCGGAGACGCCAGGCCGGCGCGGCATACGCGGCCCGCACGCGTGCCTGCTGGCTCCGCAGCACGCCCGAGGTCACGAGGCGACCGCCGGGCGCGACGCGCGCCATGATCGTCGGCGCCAGCGCGACCAGCGCGTCGACGTAGAGGTTCGCGACGACGAGCGGGAAACCGCGGCCCGCGGGCGGCGCGGGAACGGCCCCTGCGAGATCGCGGCACGCGAGCCGTACGCGCCCGCGGATCGCGTTCCGGCGTAGATTACCCCGCGCGGCGGCGATCGCCTGCGGATCGAGGTCGAGCGCCACGACCTCCGGTACGCCGAGCTTGGCGAGTGCGATCGCGAGGACGCCGGTGCCGGTGCCGACGTCGAGCGCGCGGGAGGGCGCCGGGCGCGCGAGCCGTTCGAGCGCTTCGAGGCAGCCGAGCGTCGTCGCGTGCTGGCCGGTGCCGAACGCCATCCCGGGATGGATCACCACCCGCGTGCGGCCTCCGTGGTCCTCGCGATCCCACGGAGGCACGACGACGAGCCGCCGGCCCGCGCGCACGGGCTGGAAATGCCGCCGCCAATCCATCTCCCAGAGGCTCGCGTCGAGCTCGCGCCAGCGGACGGCCGCGCGGCGCACGCCGACCTCGCGGGCGCGGCCGAGCGCCGCGCGCACCGCGAGCCGGGCGCGCACCGGCTCGCGGCTCGGGAAGAAGCCGCGGACCGTCTCGTGGGTGCGGCGGCGGGCGCCGCGGGCGAGCTCGCGGACGCCGGTGATGACGCCCTGCGAACCGGCCTCGACGAGGAGCCGGCCGACCTGCTCGGCGGCGTCGAGCGGGACCCGGACCGCCGCTTCGAGCCAGGCGGAGCGGCTCGCGGGCTGCGGAGCCGACGTGGTCTTCGCGCGCGCCATGTGCGGCCGGTCTCATGCCATGCGCCGCTCGGCAATGCCACGCGCGCCCCTCGCATGCGCCGGCGGATCGCGCTAGTCGGTCGCGCCATGGGCTTCCTCGCGATCGCGCACCGGGGCGCGTCGGGGCGCGCGCCCGAGAACACCCACGCGTCCTTCGCGGCCGCGCTCGCGCTCGGGGCCGAGGCGATCGAGCTCGACTGCCAGCTCTCGGCCGACGGAGAGCTCGTCGTCATCCACGACGAGACGCTCGATCGGACGACCGACGGCCGCGGCCCCGTCGGCGATCGCACCTGGGAGGAACTCGCGCGCCTCGACGCGGGCGCGTGGTTCGACGCGTCCTATGCGGGCGAGCGCATTCCGCGGCTCGACGACGTCCTTGCCAGGGTGCGCGATCGCGCCCTCCTGAACGTCGAGATCAAGAGTGCCCGCGACGTCGGTGCGATCGAGGCGAAGCTCGCCGCGCTCGTCGCACACGCGGACGCGACGGAGTGGGTGGTCTTCTCGTCCTTCCACTGGGACGCCCTCCGCACCCTGCGCGCGACGGCGCCCTGGGCGCGGCTCGGCGTCCTCTGCGACGACGATCCCCGCCGCGGCGGCCTGGCGCTCGCGCTCGAGCTCCGGGGCGAGGCGATCATCCCGGGGAGGCGCTGGATCGACGCGGGCGTCGTCGCGGAGGCGCACGCGCGCGGACTCGACGTGTGGGTGTGGACGGTCAACGAGCCGGGAGAGATGCGGCGGCTCCTCGCGCTCGGCGTCGACGGGCTCTTCAGCGACTGGCCCGAGCGGCTCGCCGACTTGGCGCGGCTTTTCGAGGCGTAGCCTTCGCGTTCGCCCCCTTCGGGCCGACGATCGCGAGGGTGTACGCGTCGAGGGTGAAGTACCCGCGCGCCGCCGCCTGGACCGCCGCCGGCGTGACGTGCGCCAGCGACTCGCGGTAGCGCTCGCCGCCTTCGGCGCCGAGGCCGTACGCCTCGTTGAAGGCGAGCTCGTCGGCTTGCGAGGCGTTCGTCTGCAGCGAAATCTCGTAGCTGCCGAGAAGATACTTCCGCGCCTCGCCGAGCTCGTCGGCCGAGACCGGCTCGTCGCACAACCGGCGCAGCTCGTGGAGCACGCCCGCCACCGCGCGTTCGACGACGTCCGGCGCGCAGGCGAAGTAGACGCCGAAGACGCCGGGATCGACACCTTCCGACGCGAACGCGGAGACGGTGTAGGCGAGCCCCTGGCGGTCGCGGAGCTCGAGGAAGAGCCGGCCGCCCTGGCGCGAGAGGATCGCCTCGATCGCTTTCAGCACGGCGCGATCGGCGTCGGTGATGCGGCCGCCGCGGACGCCGAGCACGAAGTGCGCCTGCTGGCGGTCGAGCTGCCGGGTCACGCGCCGGATGCGCGGGTCGGGCGGCGCCGGGAGCGGGCGCGCGAGCGGGCGCGCGAGCGGGAGATCCCCGAGGGCCGCCTCCAGGCGGTCGAGCATCCACGGCGCGTCGAGGTCGCCGACGGCCGATACCACGAGCCGCCCGGGTGCGAGGAGGCGCTTGTAGTAGGTCGCGAGCTGGGCGCGCGTGAACGACGTCAGCGACGCGCGCTCGCCGAGCGTCGTCATGCCGTACGGATGACGCGGGAAGTGGGCCGCGTAGAAGAGTTCGATCGCGCGCGACGCCGGGTCGTCGTCGCGGTGCGAGAGGGCGATCAAGAGCTCGCGCCGCCGCTTCTCGATCTCGTCGGGCGGGAACGTCGGATGGCGCAGCACCTCGAGGAAGAGGTCGGCGCCTTCCTCGACGGTGCGGGCCATGAACTGGCCGCGCAGGCCGAAGGAGTTGCGGCCCGAGAAGCCGTCGATGCTGGCGGCGAGCGACTCCACGGCGCGGCCGAGGCCCTCCCGCGAGTGGTGGCGGCTACCGCGCGTCAGGAGGCCCGCCAGGAAGTTGTTGATGCCGTTGATTTCCGGCCGCTCGAAGAGGAGGCCGCCGAGCATGACGGCGCGGAGCGCCACGAGCGGCGTCGCGTGGTGCTCCTTCACGACGAGGCGGACGCCGTTGGCGAGCGTGCGCGCGTGGACCGTCGGCCGGCGGGCGGTCCGCGTGCGCTGGCGGAGGACCGGCGGCGCCGCGGCGAGCGGCGCGGTCAGCTGCTCGGCACCCGGCAGATGGCGGGCGGCGTCGGGCCCGACCAGCACGGCGACCAGGTTCTCGGGGCGGAGGTAGGTCGCGGCGACGCGCTGCACGTCCTCGCGGGTCGCGGCGGCGAGCTCGGCGAGATAGCGCGTCGCGTAGCTCGGATCTTCGAAGACGCATTGCGAATACCCGAGGAGCCGCGCCTGCCCCTGCATCGTCTCCTTGCGGTAGACGAACTCGCTCTCGAGGTTCCCGCGCGCGCGGGCCATCTCGGCGCGGCTCACGAGCTCGGTGCGCGTCCGCGCCAGCGCCCCGAGGAGCTCGTTCGTGGCGGCGGCGATCTTGGCGCGCTCGAGCGAGGCGAGGAACACGAAGAGGCCCGGATCCTGCGGGGTGTAGGCGAACGCGGAGACCGAGTTGACGAGCTCCTTTTGCGCCTCGAGCAGCGTGACGAGGCGCGTGCTCTCGCCGCCCGCGAGGACGTACGACAGGAGGTCGAGCGGGACCGCGTCGGGGTCGTGCCCGGAGGGCACGCGGAAGCCGAGCAGGAGATGGTGCTCCTGCACCGGCATGGCGATCGCGGTGCGGACGAGCGCGCGCTGCGGCGGCTCGGTCGGGCGCTGCCTGACGGGGAGGGCCGCGGCCTCCCAATCGCCGAAGGCCCGGGTCACCTGCTCGCGCACCAGCGCGGGGCTCACGTCGCCGACGACGACCAGCACGATGTTGTTCGGCACGTACCAGCGGCGGAAGAAGGAGAGCACCTTCGGACGATCGAGCGCCTCGATCGTCTTCTTCCAGCCGATGACGGGACGTCCGTACGGATGCACCGTGAAGGCGCGCCGGAAGAGCTCGGTGTAGCCGCGCGAGACCGGCATGTCCTCCGAACGTTTCCACTCCTCCATCACGACCTTGAGCTCACGGGCGAGCTCGGCCGCGTCGAAGGTGGAGTTGCGGAGCGCGTCGGCGAGGATGTCGAGCCCGGTCGCGAAGTGCCCTCCGGCGAGCACGAGATGGTAGACCGTGTGGTCCGCGGTCGTGAAGGCGTTGATGTTGCCGCCCGACGACTCGACCTCGGCCGCGATCTGCCCGACGCCGCGCCTCCGCGTGCCCTTGAAGAGCATGTGCTCGTGCACGTGCGCGACGCCTGCTTCCGGCTCTTCCTCGTCGGCCGCGCCGACCTTCACCCACGCCTGCAGCGCGACGACCGACGCGAAGTGGTCCTCGCGGACGATGACGTGGAGGCCGTTCGGAAGCGTGAAGCTCTCGGTGCCGCCGTTCGTGGCGGCGGGGCGCGGCGGCGGATTGCTGGCGCTCGGACGTGTGCGCACGGATTTTCTTGACTCCCCCCCGTTTTCGTCTAAGGTGCCCGGCTCCCTGCAGCATCACGTATCGAGAAGCCAGCGTTCCATCCACGCATCAGTGCACGGAACCACTCCACGTCGTACCGGAGGGGGGTGAAATATTGCATGCCCGGAGTAAGGGTCAAGGATAACGAGCCCATCGAGAGCGCGATTCGCCGCTTCAAGAAGCAGTGCGAAAAGGCCGGAATCCTCGCCGAGCTGCGGAAGCGTGAGCATTACGAGAAACCCAGCGTGAAGAAGAAGAAGAAGGCGTTGGCCGCCAAGAAGCGCGCGCTGCGGCGGGCGAGTCGTACGAAGCACGACAGCGCACAGTGAACGGTGCAATGGAGCGACGGCGGGACGCCGCGGAGCACGCGGCGCCCGCCGTCGGGCAACGCGGCGTCGGCGGCGTCGCGGTTGCGATCGGGATCGAGAGTCGCGGGGTGGGGAGGCCGGGGAGGCGGGTGACGGAGTAGAGCGAGGCTTCCGGTGAGTGGGATCGACGTGGTCCTCGCGGTGGTGCTGGCGCTCTTCGCGCTGCGCGGATTCTGGCGCGGTTTCTCGCGCGAGATCTTCGCGCTGATCGGCCTGGTCGGGGGCGTCGCCGCCGCCCGCGCGTACTATCCGGATGGCATGACGATGCTGCCGCCCGAGGTGCCGGAGATTGCCCGGCCCGCGGTCGCGTTCCTCGCGATCTTCCTCGCGGCCACGATCGCGGCGAAGCTCGCCGGCATCGTCGCGCAGCGCCTGCTGGGTCTCGTGCTGCTCTCGCCGCTCGACCGTCTCGGCGGCATCGTCCTCGGCGCTGCGAAGGGCGCTGCCCTGCTCGCCCTCGGGGTGATCGTCGTGCGCGCGATCACGCCGCCCGACGCGCTCGAGCGGGCGTGCGCCGATTCGGTGCTGATGCAGCCGATCCTCGCGGCCATCGACGACGGGCGGCGGGCGGCTCCGCCGCGCCACCTTCCGGACCCGGCGCCCCTGCCGGCGCCGACGCCGACGGCCACGGGAGTCTGACGTGCGCGGTCGCATCCCCGAGTCGACGCTCACGGAGATCCGCGACCGCGCCGACATCGTGGAGGTCGTGGGCGCGCACGTCGGTCTGAAGCGCGTCGGCCGCAATCACGTCGGCCTCTGCCCGTTCCACGCCGAGAAGACGCCGTCGTTCACCGTGAACGACGAGCGCGGCATCTTTCACTGCTTCGGCTGCGGCGCGGGCGGCAACGTCTTCACCTTCTTGATGAAGATGGAGAACGCGGCCTTCCCGGATATCGTCGAGCGGTTGGCCCGTCGCTACGGGATCGAGCTCCCCGAGCGGGGCGACGACGATCCGGCGATCCGCCGCCGCGAGGCGCTCTACCGCTTGAACGAGAAGGCCGCGCGCTTCTTCCAGCGCCATCTTCGGGACACCGCCGAGGCCGAGGCGGCGCGCGCCTATCTCGCCGGGCGCGGGATCGGCGGCGAGACGGCCGACCGCTTCGTGCTCGGCTACGCGCCGGCGGGCGGCGAGGTGCTCGCGCGCCGACTCCGCGACGCGGCGTCGAGCGATCCGGAGCTCGGGACCGGCGGCCGCCCGCTCGCGCTCGCCCGGGAGCTCGGGCTCGTGAACGAGCGCCACGGCGGCGCCGGCCACTTCGACCGCTTCCGGGGCCGGCTCATGTTCCCCATCACCGATGCGGCCGGCCGGGTGGTTGGGTTCGGCAGCCGGAGCGTGCCCGGAACCCCGAGCGCCGACGCCAAGCTGCCGAAATACCTGAACTCGCCCGAGACTCCCCTCTATAGGAAGGGGCATCATCTCTACGGGCTTTCGACCGCCCGCGACGCTATCCGCAAGGCGGGACGGGTGATCGTCGTCGAGGGCTATTTCGACGTGCTCGCGCTCGCGGAGGCCGGCGTCGGCCACGTGGTCGCCTCGCTCGGCACGGCCCTCACGGTCGACCAGCTGCACGTGCTGCGCCGCTTCACCCGCGATATCGTCGTCTGCTTCGACGGCGACGACGCCGGGGCGCGCGCCGCGGAGAAGAGCCTCGCGACGTTTCTCGAAGCGGGTCTCGTCGGGTACGGCGCGTTCCTTCCCGCCGGCGACGATCCGGATACCTTCGTGCAGCGCGAGGGGGCCGACGCGATGACGACCCTCCTCGCGAACGCGACTCCGCTCCTCGATTTCTATCTGCATCGCGCGGTGCGTCCCGAGAGTACGGTGACCGAGCGCGGCGCCGTCGCGCAGCAGGTGGCGGCGTGGCTCCGCAAGATCACGGACCCGCTCGTTGCCGAGATGATGGTCCGGCACGCGGCCGATCGGCTGCGCATGCCGGAGAACGAGCTGCGAGCGATCGTCGAGGCGACCTTCGCGAAGACCCGCGCCGCGCCGGCCGCCTCCGCGCCGCGCCGCGCCGTTCCGGCACCCGTTCGACCCCTCGGTCTCTCCGCGGACGCGGAAGAGCTGCTCGTGACGTTGATGCTGCACGATCCGGAGGCGGTCGCGAGGGTGGACCGCGAGGGCGCGCTCGACGATTTCGACGAGGGGTCGTGGCGTGCGCTCGCGATCGACCTCGTCGCGGCGGCGCGCGAGCGGGCGCCGCTCGACGCTGCGACGGTGCTTGGGCGCCTCGACGAGGCAACGGCGGCGCGCGTCACCGGCCGCATGCTCGCGATGCACGACGAAGATCCGGTGCGGCGGCAGATAGTCGTTGACTGCTTGGCCAAGCTTCGTCATCGTGCGCGCGAACGGGAACGGTTGCGCGTGTTGCGGCGAATTCGCGAAGCCGAAGCGATCGGCAATCTCGACGCGGTCGCGGAGGGGCAGCGTCAGTTGCTCGCGCTCCGTCAGAGCGAAACGAACGAGCGAGCGTAGGATCCTTCCGTGGAAGTGCGAACCTTCAAAGAAGTCCAGCACATCATCCAGCTCGGCAAGGTCAAGGGCTTCGTCACGCTCGACGAGGTGAACCGTCTCTTGCCGACGGACGCCATCACGCCGGAAGAGGTCGACGACGTGATGACGCTGCTCGGCGCGCTCGACATCCGGATCGTCGACGACGCGGCGGCGGCGAGCGCCGAGGGCGCGGCCGAGGACCTCGACGAGGAGCCGCTCGCGCTCGGGGCGAATGACGAGGAGGCCGAGGGCGACGAGTCCGTCGAGGCGGCGCCCGCGACGCCGGCGGCGGACCCGGTGCGGCGCTACTTCGACGAGATGGGCCGCATCCCGCTGCTCGGCCGCGAGGGCGAGGTGGAGCTTGCCCGCCGCATCGAAGAGGGCAGCGAGCAGGTGCGGAACGCGGCCTACACGTCGCCGCTCGCGCTCGCCTACGTCCTCGATCTCGCGAGCCGCCTCGCGGCGGGCGAGATCGCGCTCGCGGACGTCGTCGGCGATGGCGACGAGGACTCCGACGACGAGGCGGTCGCGCTCGAGCGGGCGGCGCGCTTCACGAAAGGCGTGGCGCGCATCCAGCGCCTGGCGACGGGCCCGGCGCGCGCGCGCCGCGCCCGCAGCGACGCCGAGCGGGTCGCCGCCATGCGGGCGCTCGGGCTCGGCCGGCGCCACTTCGCGGCGATCGTCGGGTCGATCCGCTCGGCGGCCGCGGCGGCGATGCGCTGCCAGAACGCGCTCCGACGCTGGGAAGAGCGCTTCGGGGTGACGGCTCGCGACCTCGCGCGCTTCGCTGCGGCGGTCGATCCGTCCCGCCCGCGGCGCGCGCGCGGACCGTCGGCCCGCGATGCCGAACGCTTCTTCGCCCGTCATCGCGTCGGGGTCGCCGAGGCGGTCGTGCTCGGGGTCGAGATTCGCTCGACGCTCCTCGAGCTCCGGACGATCGAGCGCGGTGCGCAGGTGCGCGCAAGCGACCTCGCCCGCGCGGTCGCCGTCGTCCGTGACGGCGAGCGCCGCGCCGAGCTCGCGAAGACGCAGCTCATCGAGGCGAACCTGCGGCTCGTCGTGAGCCTCGCCAAGCGGTACATGCAGCGCGGCCTTGCGCTCCTCGACCTCGTGCAAGAGGGCAACATCGGCCTCATGCGCGCGGTCGAGAAGTTCGACTATCACCGCGGCTACCGTTTCTCGACGTACGCAACATGGTGGATCCGCCAGGCGATCAATCGCGCGATCGCCGACCAGGCCCGCACCATCCGCGTGCCGGTGCACATGGTCGAAGCGATGAACCGAGTCGTCCGCGCGCGGCGCGAGCTCGTACAGGAGACCGGACGCGAGCCGAGCGAGGACGAGCTCGCGGCGCGCCTGGCCATCCCGCTCGAGCGCGTGCAGCGGGTGGTGCGGATCGTGCAGGAGCCGATCTCGCTCGAGACGCCGATCGGCGACGACCGCGACGGGATGCTCGGCGACCTCGTGGCCGATCCGTGCGCCGTGTCGCCGAGCGACGCCGTGGAGGCGATGCACCTTCGCCGGCACACCGAGCGGATGCTGGCGACGCTCTCGCCCCGCGAGGAACGCGTCCTCCGTATGCGATTCGGGATCGGGGAGCGGGTCGACCACACTCTCGAGGAGGTCGGGCAGCGCCTCGCGGTGACGCGCGAGCGCATCCGCCAGATCGAGGCCAAGGCGATCCGCAAGCTCCGGCATCCGACGCGGCGCAAGCGCCTGCGGGATTTCTCCGACGAGTGAGCCACCGGCGGGCGAAAGGCGGCCGAACGTTTTGACGGGCTCGCCGACCTGCGCTATGCCGAGGCGGTTGTGTGCCGGGAAATTCCGAGCCGCCGGGCACCGTCGGCGGGCCTATAGCTCAGCTGGTTAGAGCGACCGGCTCATAACCGGTTGGTCCCAGGTTCGAGTCCTGGTGGGCCCATTCTTCACGGTGCGCGAGGAGAGCGATTGGGAAATCAGATCGA
>JADYZW010000064.1 GCA_020852955.1 Deltaproteobacteria bacterium
GCACGTCGTCGGCGTCGATGACCTGCGGGCGCAGGTCCCAGAGCGACGCCGCCTCGACCATGGGCACGCCGTCGATCAGGTTCGCCCGCGCCATGCTCCAGAGCGAGAGCAGCGGCGCCTGCGGATTCACCAGCACGAGCTCCCCGGGACCGACCAGGCGATAGAGCACGGAGCCGAGCACCTTCCCGACCGACCGCGGGAAGCCCCCGGCCACCACGAGCCGCGCGTCGCGCAGCGCCACCCGGTGTTCCCCGAGCTGCAGCAGCGCGTAGAGCCCGGCCTCGTCACGCGTCGACACCAGCAGCAGATGGGCCTCCGCGACCGCGTCGAAGTTGCTGGCGAGCAGGCGCTGCAAGTAGTGCTCGCGAAAATAGCGCGATTCGAAGCTCGCCGAGAGGAATACCACGCTGATCGACCGTTCGCGCGCATCGGCCACGATGCGCTCGATGATCGCCGGCGCAACCGGCGCGTCGGTGATCAGAACGACCGACGCGACCGGCTTCTCGGCGTAGAACGCGTAGGTCTTCACCCGCTCGGTCTCGAGGTTCGTCTCGCGGACGCGGTTGATCGCCGTGGTCGGCGGCTCCGCTTCCTGCGCCAGCAATGCCTGCCGCGTCACCTGATGGATCAGCATGTCGTAGCGGAAGCCGAGCTTCGCGGTGTGCTCGATGAGCGGCAGATCCCCGTAGTAGAGCGTGAGATAGTGCGCCGGCAGCGTCGCGTAGTGCCCGTTCGCGGGATCGAAGGGCAGCCACCGGCCCCCGAGCCACGCCTCGACCCACGAAATCGTCGCCCGCTTGCGCGCCGCGTCCTCGAGGCGGAGTCCGCCCACGAGCCGCGCCGGGATGCCGGCGGCGCGGAAGAGCGCGACGAGCAGCCGCGCACGCCCGCTCGGGCTGCCGCGCTCGGCGTTCAGCACCCCGGCCGCATCGTCGGGCGCGTCCCGGTCCTCGCTCCGGAGAAAGGACGCCGCATACTGGAAGAGCGACCACGTCGTCTCGTCCACCCGTCCGGCATCGCGCGTGAGCGCCGCAACCCGGCGGACGAGCGCCGGGTCGTCCGACTGCACCCGCTCCCCCGGTCGCAGGTACGCCGCGTCCGGCGGCGGCGGGTTGTCGGCGAGCGCGAGGCGCGGCACGTCGTACCAGACATCGGTCGTGCGGGCGGTGTAGCTGTACGCGATGGCGCCCTTGTGCGCCTTCACCGACGGCGCCTCCCAGCCGACCCACTGGTTCGGCGGCTCGGCGTCCTCGCGGAACCGGAAGGCGCTCGGGCGCACCGTGCGGCCGAGGATCGCCTGCCGCCCGTCCGAGACGGGCACCAGCATGCGCACCGACACCGCGTCGCCGGCCGGATCGACATCCATCGACACGGTGACGGTCCAGTACTGGATCGTCGGCTTGCCGGAACGGGCGCGCGGCTCGTCGGGCGGACTGAAGACCCGCCCGTCCGCCGTGGGCGTTGGCGCGGCGCTCGGCTCCGCCCGCGGACGCTCGGCCGGCGCGAGGAGGGCCGCGAGCGCGACGACCCCACACGCGAGGCGTGTCCTCGCGCGCCGCAGCCTCCGCGACCCGCGTCCCATCCTCACCGCACGACGTCGAGCATCGGCCCGAGGACGCGCGCCGGCGCGAAGTACTCGAGCGCGAGCGCCCGCGCGGCCCGACCGTGGCGCGGCGGATCGGCCGCGATCGCGGCGAACGCGGCGCGGGCGTCGTCCGGCGTCCGGAAGGCGAAGAGCCCCTCCCCGACCGGCAGGCGAACGCCGAAGCCCGTGTCCTGGTTCACGACCGGGCGCCCGGCCGCGAGGTAGCAGGCGCTCCGATCGCTGAACCACCCGCTCCGTAGACGCACGTTGACGTCCTTCGCAACCGTGAACTCGCCGCGCGAGCCGCGGACGAACGCGCGATAGACGTCCGGATCGCTGGAGACCGCGAGCGGGTCCGCCACCTCCCACCCGGCCGCGCGGAGGCGCGCGAGGTCGTCCGGCCGCCCCGCGACGTCCATCGCCACCCGGAAGCGCTCGCCGGTGGTGCGCGGCAGATCGAGGAACCGGAGCCACTCGGTCCGCTTCCGCCACGCGAAGGTCTCGCCCTCGAACGTCACGTCGCGCCCCGTCGCGTCCCACTTGCCGACCGTCGTGTAGGCGGCGGCCGGGTCCATCGGCAACGGCTCCCACCACTTCGCGACGATCGGCTGACGGATCGGCCGCCAGCGCACGCCGCCGGTCGGGATGCGGCACGCCGCCGTCCCGATGTTTTCGCCGAGTGTGAAGTGCGCGTCGTGCTCGGCGACCATCGCCGCCAGCCCGGCATCGCCCTCGGCGAGGCGGAGCTGCGTGTACGCCGGATCGAGGTCGACGTACGCCGCGGCGGCGCGCGGCCGCGCGGCGCGCGGCACGCGGTTCACGCCCGCCAGGTTCACGAAGAGGTCGGCGTCGGCGAGCGCGGCGCGCGTCCGCGCCTCGCCGGCCCCGTACCAGCGGTCGGCGCCGGCGTCCCAGAATCCCCAGGCGTCGGCGAAGCCGTGCGTTTCGAAGAACGTCGCGGCCGCGCGGACGCCGTAGCCGTAGTCCGTGGTCCGCATGCCGTCCGCGCCCGGCACGTACGCTTCACCGTAGTAGGCGGTGTCCTCGTAGAAGAAGACGTCGCACCCGAGCGAGCGAAAGCCGGCGAGAAAATGCAGTGCCTGCCAGGCGTAGCCGCCGAGCGGGTAGCGGACGAAATAGCCCGCGAGCACCACGCGCAGCGCACTCACGCGCACCCCGCGTCGGCGAGCAGACGCCCGAGGACGCGCTCGGCGCCGAACGCCTCGACCGCGACGGCGCGCGCCGCCGCGCAGCGCCGCGCGTAGCCCTCGCGCACCGCGCCGAGCGCCGCCACCGCGCCCTCGAGGTCGGCGAAGGGCAGGATCGCGTCGCCGAGCGGATAGTGCGGCGCGAGCCCGGTGTCCTGCACGATCACCGGACGTCCGAGCGCCAGGTAGGCCGTCGAGCGCGAGCTGAACCATCCGCTGCGGGTCGCGACATACGCCTCCTTGGCGACGCTCAGCTCGCCGCTCGAGGCGGCCAGGTAGGCGCGATACGCCTCCGGCGTCGCCGACGCCTCGCGCGCGTTGCGCAGGCGCCAGCCGGCGGCCGCGAGCCGCGCGCGGGGCGCGGCGCCCGCGAGCGCCACCTCGAGCCGCTCCGACGTCCGGCCCGGCAACGAGAGGATCTTCGCGAACTCGACGTCCTTCCCCCCGTACACCCGGCCGTCGATCGTCGGCGGCGTCCGGTCGATCTTCCACGACATGACGGTCGTGAAGGCGCCGCCGCCGGGGGGCGCCGACGCCGGCCAGTCGGCGAGCACGATCGGCGGTCGCGTCGGATGCCAGACGAGCCCGACGGCCGGGATGGCGCAGTCCGGCGCGCCGAGATTCGCGCCGTAGGAGAAGAAGACGTCGTGCGAGCGGATCATCGCCGCCGATTCGCGCACGGCCGTCCCCGCGCCGCCGGTCGTCGCGGCGGCGAGCTTCGCCTGGCTGTAGCAGGGGTCGGTATCGACGTAGGCGTGGACGCCGCGGCCGCGATACTCGTCCCGGAGCCAGCCGCACCCGGAGACGTTCAAGAAGAGATCCGCCTCGCGGCAGCGGCGCGCGAGCGCCTCCGCGCCGAGCCCGTGCACGACACCGCGCGGGTCGCGGAACGCCCACGAGACGCCGTTCGCCCCGGCGCCGAGCGCGCGCGCCAGGTATCCGACGTTCTCCTCGCAGGCGTCGGTGAACGTCTCCCGACCGGGCGAGTACACCCATTGACCGGTGTCCTCGAGGTACGTGACGTCGTGCCCGAGCGCGACGAGCCCGTGCACGTACTGCAGATAGTCCCAGGCCACGCCCCCCACCGGGTAGGTGGCGATGAGACCGGTCACCACGACGCGCACGGCGCGCACTGTAGCGCCAGACGCCGGGAGCGTCACGAGGGGCGCGCCGCCGAGTCGCCGCGGCGCCGCCGCGGTCAGCGGAGCCCGGCGGCGTCGAGCATCGCGCCGATCACCCGGTCGGCCGCGAAGTGCTCCTCGGCGAGGGCGCGCGCCGCGCGGGCGTGCCGCGGCCAGTCGGCGGCGACGGCGCGAACCGCGCCGACCGCTTCCTCCGGCGTCGCGAAGGCGAGGAGGCCTTCGCCGGTGGGAAGACATTCACTGAAGCCCGTGTCCTGCGTCACGACAGGACGGCCGGCGGCGAGGAAGCAGACGCTCCGATCGCTGAACCATCCGCTGCGCGGCCGGACGTAGATGTCCTTCGCGACCGTGAACTCGCCGCGCGACGCCCCGACGTAGGCGCGATACGCGTCCACGTCCGCGGAGATCGGCCGGGGGTCGACGAGCGACCAGCCATGCCCCGCGAGCTCGGCGCGGACCCGGTCGTCGCCCGGGTCCATCGCCAGCTCGAACGGCACGCCGCTCGCGCGCGGCACGTCGATCATGGCGAGGAAGTTGCGGTGCTTCGACCAGTGGTAGGTCTCTCCGCGGAACACGACGTCCTTTCCCTTGTTCTCCCAGGTGGCGACGCTCGTGAAGGCCCGCCCCTCCGGGCCGGGCCGCCAGAGCGCAGGAACGACCGGCGGACGCGTCGGAACCCAGGCGAAACGCTCGACCGGAACGCGGCAGGACGGCGTCCCGAGGAGCGCGCCGTAGGTAAAGAGCACGTCGTGCGCGGCGAGGAAGCCGACGGCGTCCTCCTCGCCGTTCACCACCCGCATCTGCTCGTACATCGGATCGGTCTCGACGTAGCAGATCGTCGCGCCCTGCCGATGCTCGTCGCGGAGCGCGGTCGCACCGCAAAGATTGAAGATGGCGTCGGCGCTTCGATAGAGCGCCCGCACGACCGCGGGATCCCGCCCGTGCCAGCGATCGGCGAGGCCGTCCCAGTACGCCCAGCGGCCGGCGAAGTCGAACCGCCGCATGACGTCGGCCAGGTAGGCCACGTTGGCGGCGGCCGCGACCCCGACGCCGCCGCTCGCCGGGTCGTAGGGCGGCGCGCCCGAGTCCTCCACGTAGTACACGTCGCAGCCGAGCGCGCGCAGGCCGACGAGATAGTGGATCGCCTGCCAGGTCACGCCCGCGAGCGGGTACTGCCCAGCGATGCCGAGCACGACGACGCGCGGGCCGCTCACACTGGCTCCCGCCCCTCGTGGCGTCCGAACTGGGCCTCGTAGAGGCGCGCGAAGGCGCCCCCGCGCGCCACGAGCTCGTCGAACGTGCCCTGCTCCGCCACCGTCCCGTCGCGCAGCACGACCACCCGATCCGCGTGCCGGATGGTCGAGAGCCGGTGCGCGATCACGAACGTCGTCCGGCCGCGCATGAGCGCGCGGAGCGCCGCGAGGACGAGCGCCTCGGTCTCCGTGTCGAGCGCCGACGTCGGCTCGTCGAGGATCAGGATCGGCGCGTCGCGGACGATCGCGCGCGCGATCGTCACCCGCTGCTGCTCGCCCCCGGACAGCGTCGCGCCCTGTTCGCCGACGGGCGTCGACAGCCCCTGCGGTAGTCGCGCCAGGAGACCGTCGAGCTGCGCGAGCCGCGCCGCCCGCGCGATCTCGGCCTCGGTCGCCCGGGGGCGCCCGTACGCGATGTTCTCGCGGAGCGTCGTCGGGAAGACGACCGGCGGTTGCAGCACCATCGCGATCCGGCTCCGCAGATCGCGCAGGCGGTACTCACGCAGGTCCACGCCGTCGAGCAGCACCCGCCCTTCCACCGGGTCGTAGAAGCGCCCGACGAGGCTCACGAGCGTGCTCTTGCCGACGCCCGTCGGCCCGACGATCGCGACCACCTTCCCCGCCTCCGCCACGAGATCGACGTCCCGCAGCACCGGACGGTCGGCGGCGTACGCGAACCGCACGCGCTCGAAGCGAACCTCGCCGCGCAGCGTGACGCCCGCGAGGGTTCGCGCGCCGTCGCGGAGATCCGGCGTCGTCGCGAGGATCTCGAGCGCCCGCTCGGCGCCGGCCCGCGCGCCGTGGATCATGCCGATCGTCTGGCTCAGGCTGTTGATGGGCGCGTAGAGCGACGCGAGGTAGGTCGTGAAGACGAGGACCTGCCCGATCGTGAGCGCTCCGCTCAGGACCTTGGTCGCGCCCACCCAGAGCACGAGCGCCGTCCCGACGGCGATGATCACGTTGATCGCGCCCGAGTAGAAGGTCTGCATCATGTACATCCGGAGGTTGGCGCGCAGGCTCTCCGTGCTGGAGGCCGCGAACCGCCGCGCCTCCTCCTCCTCGGTCGTGAAGGCCTGAATCACGCGGATGGCGGCGATCCCGCGCTGCGTGACCGTGTAGAGCCGGCTCTCCTTCCGACGCGCCTCGGTCGCAATCGCGTTGATCCGACGCCCGAGGAGCGTGATGCCGAGGAAGATCACCGGGCACACGGCGAGCGCGACCACCGTCAGAAGCCCGTCCATGCGCGCCATGACGACGACCATGCCGCCGAACAGCACGAGCGCGGTGATGATCGGGAACACCCCGTTCATGCTGAGCGTCTGGATGGCGAAGGTGTCGGCGGTCACGCGGTACAGCAGGTCCCCGACGTCGCGGCTCGTGTGGAACCTGAGCGAGAGCCGCTGCAGGTGCTGGTAGAGGTCGAGACGGAAGTCGTTCACCATTCCCTGCCCGATCGCGATCGTCGTGGCGTTGTTGAGCGTGCCGAGCCCGGCGAGCACGACGTAGAGCAGGACGAGTCCGAGGCAGGCGGCCAGCAGGAGGTCCCTCGGTCCGAGCGCGGTCGCCGGCGCCCAGGCGACGGGCGTCCCCGTCAGCACGTTGTCGACGACGATCTTGAGCGGCCAGGGCTTCAGGAGCTCGCAGGCGCTGATCATCACGACCTGCACGAGCGCGAACACGAAGGCCGCGCGGTGGGGGCGGAGGTAGTGCGCGACGGCGCGGAGCAGCGGGAAGCGGCGGGCGCCGGCGTGGCGCGCCGTCGCGGCCGCAGCGCTCAGGAGTCCGCCCCCATCGGCCCGAGCCCGATCTGCTGCGCCACGATCTCGAGGACCTGATACATGGTCCGGCCGAGGCGCACGGCCTGATAGAAGATCGAGCCGGCGACGAGGACTGCGAGCAGCACCGCCACCGTCAGCAGCTCCGGCGCCAACAGGTACACGCCGACCGCCACGAGCCCGCCGGTGCACCCGAACGCCAGCTTCGCCACGCGCGACGTCTTGATCGCGCAGCGTACGTTGAAGAGCCGCTTCGTCCCGCCGTGGTTCTCGACCGCGACCCGCAGCTGCGACGTGGTCGCGAGGCCCCGGTGGATCTCGAGATCCCAGTCGCTCCAGCCGAGGTCGTGCGCGATGAGGTACTTCCGCGGCAGCAGGAACCGGATCACCCCTTCGAGGAGCTCTTCCTTCTCCTGACCCCGGTCGCTCCAGTAGCGCAGGAAGAACTCCCGCCCGAGCCAGCGGATGCGCGGAGCCTGGCGCATCTCCGCGAAGCGGATGCGTTCGACGTCGGTCAATCCCTTCACGCGCCAGCGGTAGCGCTCGTAGCTCCGCAGGAGCGGACCGAGGTAGATCAGCACGGCGACGAGCATCCGGCCCCGCCAGTGGTCGTGGCGCGCGTCGATGCGGGCGTTGCGGGCGCTCGCGGCCGCCGAGACGAGCGTGATCGCGAGCGGCAGCGCGGCGAGCGTCAGGTACTTGCCGGCGGCGATCGCCGCGACCAGCAGCATCGCGGCCACGACGTTCCACTCCAGGGTGAACGGCAGGGACGCGAAGAGCGACGACGGCGGCTCGTAGAGCGTCTGGAAGAGGCCGCGCCCGAACGTGCCCGAGTAGATCACCGGCCGGCGCGAAAAGAGCGAGGTCGTGAAGTCGCCGTAGATCCGCCCGAGCCAGCGCGACTGCCCGAGCATGTTGAAGCGGTACGGGTGCTTGAAATACAGGAGCGCCTCCGCCTTTCCGTAGCCGCGCTGCTGCTTGAAATAGTCGCGCACCGTATTGCGGCGAAAGTGCCAGACCATCGCCGACGGGCTGAAACCTATGACGTGCCCGTGGTTCTGCAGCCGCCAGCACACGTCGACGTCGTCGCCCGCCGCCGTGAAGATCGGCTGGAAGCCGCCGACCTCCGCGAGCGCCCGCTTCCGGAACGCCATGTTGCACCCGGGGATGTGCTCGGCGACCTCGTCGTTCAAGAGCACGTGGGTCGGTCCGCCCGGCGACGCCGCGACGTAGGCCGCGATCGCGCTGTCCTCGGGGGGCGGGAAGTTCGGCCCCCCCACCGCGACGAACCCGGCCTGGAACTTGTAGACCAGATACGTCAGCCAATCGCGATCCACGACACAGTCGGAGTCGGTGTACGCAACGATGTCACCCGACGCCGCTTCCATGCCGACGTTACGCGCGACCGACAAGCCCTTGTTCGGCTGGTTCACGAGCGTGAAGAGGTGCGGGCGCGTCGCGACGTAGCGCTCGGCGATCGCCCGGGTCGCGTCGCGCGACCCGTCGTTCACGATCACGACGTCGTAGTTCGGGTAGCGGATCCGCTCGAGCGACGCCAAGCAGGCGTCCATCGTGCGCTCGGCGTCGTAGGCGCAGATCACGACCGACACCTTGGGATACTGGCGAAGGGCCGGCGGCAGCGGCGCTGCGTACTGCGCCTGGATCGCGTGGAAGGCGGGCTTCCGCTGCCGATCGCGGGTCACCAGGCCGAACGACCAGTCCTCGATCTGGAAGCCGCCCGTGAACCAGTCGTCGGTCCACGAGAAGACGCACGTGCCCGCGAGCCCCGACTCGAAGGCGGCGCGCACCTGCCACGCGAGCGTCGCGGCCTGCACGTCCTCGCCGAGCCTGACCGAGTCGATCCCGTGCTCGGTCAGCACGAGCGGCCGGTCGCCCGCGATGTTCTGCAGACGTCCGAGATAGCGCCGGAACGCGTCCTCGTGATGCAGGTAGACGTTGAAGCAGACGAAGTCGAGGAACTCGAGGTCGAGGTATTCCGTCGGCGGAAAGTTCGCGTAGCTCACGAGCGCGCGCGGCGCGAGCGCCTTGACGTCGTCGCACAGCACGCGCAGGAACGCCTGCATGCGCTCGGGGCCGTACCAGCGCACGATGTCGGGCGGAATCTCGTTGCCGATCATGTAGGCGAACACGGCCGGATGCCCGAGCGAGTCGCGCACGGCGCGCTGGACGGTCTCGCGGATCTCGGCGGTGACCCGCGGCTGGTCGAGGAAGCAGACGTGCTCGGCCCACGGGATGCCGATCATGATACGGAGGTCGTGCGCTTCGGCGCGGTCGAGGAGCCAGCGCGGCGGCACCGTGAACGTCCGGACGACGTTCGCGCCGAGCTCGCTCATGAGCGCGAAGTCGCGCTCGACCATGTCGCGCTCCGGGAACTGCGTCCCGTGCGACCCGGTCTTGAACGGACCATAGGAAACGGCCCGCAGGAAGAGCTTCCGCTCGCCGGCGAAGAAGAACTTGCCCTGCACCTGCAGCGGCCCGGCGTCGCTCGCCGCCGCGAGCGCCACGGTCCGAGCGGCATGGCTCGCCTGCGCCGGTGTCATGCGGTCGGCAAGGCCATCGGAGACATTCCGAGCCCTCTTTTCACATGGCTCGAGGACCGACAAGCGCGTCGCGCCGCTCGTCGTCGCGGCTCCACCCCGAGCCCGATGCGCGTGGGGCCGGCTTCTCGCGTCGAGAGCGCCGGCCCCGCACCACGAGGGAGCGCCCCGCCCTACGGCAGGCCCTTCGCCGTCCCCCGGATCGTCACGCGGCCCGGACCGGGCAGGCCCGCGACGTTGTTGATCGAGGAGGAGCCCGTCGGACCGACGCAGAACACGGCGCCCAAGGTCGGATGGGACGTGTCGTTCATCGGCGTGTCCTCCATGCCGACGGCGATCAGCGTATCCGTGCCATCCATCTTGCCGGCGGCCTGGAAGGTGCCGCCGCCGGTGAGGAAGCAGCCGCGCGGGGCAACCTGACAGCTGCCGGCGGCGCCGCCGCAATCGCCGTCGGCGAGACAGCCGCGCTGCGCGTGACCCGACGCGAGGCTGCAGTTCTGATCGGTCGGGCCGTTGGTGCACTCGCCCTCGCCGTTCGCGTCGCCATCGGTGCACTCGAACACGCGATTCGGGTTGCCATTGGCCGCCGTGTTGTCGAGACAGGCCGCGGGCCTGGTCGGCTCGCCGGGACGCGCGCAGGCCGTCCCTGTCCCGGGGCACTCCGCCACGTTCGTGCACGGCGCCCCGTTGTTGCTCCCGCCAAGGCAGCGGCGACCGCCGCACTGCGTGGCGCCGACCGCCACGCAGTCGGCGTTGCTGCTGCACGGCGAGGCCGCAGCGTTGTTGCAGGTATCACAGAGACACTTGTTCCCTCCGGCGCCCGTGCAATTCGGACTGGTCGCGGCGAGCGTCTTGACGACCGGATCGGTCCTGCTCGAGAGATCGATCGGCAACACGGCGATCACGCCTGCCGGGCTCGGCGGACAATCGAGGCTGGTCGTCCCGAAGTCGGCGCGGCTCGGGATCGTGCCGCCGCCGTCGCACGGCAAGCCGTCGCGCTGTCCGCCGTCGCAGGTGCCGCCCGCGATGCCGTCGTTGAGGGCATCGGTCGGGTTCGGAACGCAGCGCGGACACGGGTTGTCGATCGCGATGCCGTTGAAGACGCTCGAGCGGAGATTGGCGACGGTGTTGGCCTCGCCGCTCTCGATGTTCGCGGTGCCCGAGACCGGCCCGAAGAACTGATTCAACACGCAGGTCGTGACGCCGCCCGCGGCGAGCGGCAGGGGCGAGCCGAAGTAGAACTCGCAGGTGCCGCCGCCGCCCGTGCACGGCGCGTTGCTCGTGCACTTGATCGACTGGTCGTTGCTACAACGCCGGTCGTTCAGCTGTCCGGGGAGCGGATTCGCGATCGGTCCCGAGATCGGGCACGTGCCGCACGGGCGCTTGGTCGCGGCGCAAGTGACGGCCACCGTGACGTCGCCGTTGCTGATCACGGGCGCCCGGTGCGAAATGCCGGTCCACCCGGTGTCGAGGATGCTCAAGGGATCCGCCGCGTCGCCGCTGAACGTGATCTTGGTCGGGCACGCGCAGGTGCACGTCATGCTGCAGGCGAAACCGTCACCGACGTTCGAGCAGGTGCTCGAACCCGGCGGGTCGCACTGCTCACCGGTCTCGATGGCGCCGTTGCCGCAGACGGGTCCGGTCGGAGTGCTCGTCGCGGTCGGGGTCGGCGTCGCGGTCACGGTGCGCGTCGGGGTCGGGGTCGCCGTCGCGGTGCGCGTCGCCGTGACGGTCGAGGTCGGGGTCGCCGTGCGGGTCGGCGTCAGGACCGGCGTCGACGTCAGGGTCGCGGTCGGAACGGCGGTGAGCGTCGCCGTCGGCGCCACGACCGTCGCCGTCGCCGTCGGCGCCACGACCGTCGCCGTGGCGGTCGGCGCCACGGCGGTCTCCGTCGTGGTTGGTTCGGGGGTCGCCGTGACGGTCGCAGCCGCCTCCGTCGGTGTCGGCGTCGTGGTCGCCACCGGCGTCTCGGTCACGGTCGGAAGCGGCGTCTCGGTCGCCACGGGTTCGGGCGTCGCGGTGACGGTCGCCGGCACCTCCGTCAGGGTCGGCAGCGGAGTCTCCGTTGCAACCGGCTCGGGAGTCGCCGTCAAGGTCGGCACGGGCGCGGCGGTCTCGGTGGCCGTCGGAACCGGAGTCGCGGTGAGCGTTGCCGTCGGAACCGGCGCGACGCAGCTGTCGCAGCACGATTCGACGACGGTCCCGCCGCGGCTCGTGCAGAGCGACGCCGACGCGAGCGGCCGACAGCGGCTCGTCACGGCCGAGCCCGGGAGCTTGCACGCGACCGTCCCGTCGCGCTTGCCGCAGACGGAGCGGATCGCGCAGCCTTCGATCTTGGAGCGGCACTTCTTCGGCAGCGCGCCCTCGCGCGCGAGGCGATTCACCACCCGACTCACGCACGCCGTGTAGCGGCTGTGATTCTTGGCCCCTATGCACGGGCACTCGGCGTCGATGGTCGCCTGCACCGCGCAGCGCGCCGCCTCGCAATCGACGGGGGCCGCATCGGCGCGCGCGGCGGGAAGGACCAAGACCATGGCGGCGAGGACGGCGGTGACGAGCTTCATGGGAACTCCCTGGTTGTGCGACCCGCGCGATATCGGGCCCGATAGGTTCGTGCGATGGCGCGCCCCGACCGCTTCACGGCTCGACGGTCGATGCGACGGCACCGCGCGCTCTGTCATCTGCCAGACGAGGGGCATTCGGCGCAACTGTTTTCGGGGGTTGCGATGCTCCCGCGCTCCTCGCGAACGCCTTCGCCTCTCCTATGGCGACTGCGGCGCCGCCCAATGCCGGGGGCGGGACTCGAACCCGCACGGGGCGAACCCCACGGAGTTTTAAGCCCCGTGTGTCTACCGATTCCACCACCCCGGCCGGGGATGCGCTGCGCGTCCCATCGGAATCGACGACGAGAGGAAGGAAACGAGAGGCGGCGAGCGGATTCGAACCGCTGCATCGAGGTTTTGCAGACCTCTCCCTTAGCCACTTGGGTACGCCGCCCCAGGGAGCGACGTCGTACCACGCGGTCGTCCCGACCGGCAAGGCGCCTTCGCCCGCCCGCCGCGCGATTGCCTGGATGCGGCGGCGAGCGTAGATGTCGAGACGTGCCCACGGTCATGCGTGTCGTGACGGCCTGCCTCCTGATGCTGCTGATCGGCCCGCCGGCGCGCGGCGAGATCTATCGCTGGGTCGACGAGCACGGGGTGACGCATCTCGACGATACGCTCGGGAACGTCCCGGAGACCGCGCGCGACGACGCGAAGGTCTTTCAGTCGCGGAGCGCCCCCGCCCCGCAGCGCCCGTCCGGGCCCGTGCAGGCGGCCTTCGCGAACGGGATCGCCCGCGACCTCGGGCTCGTCGCGAGCGACGGCGAAGGCGCGGTCTCCGCGCTCGGGATCGTCGGGATCTACCCGAGCGCGGGATGGCATCCGAGCGCGCCGCTCACGCCGGCGGTCGTCGAGGAAGTCACGCGCGCCGCCCGCGCCGCGGCGCGGGCGCGGCGGCTACCGCAGGCGGAGGCGAGCGTCGAGGCCTCGGTATTGCGCGTCGCTTCGGGGCTCGGCGTCGCGGGACCGCCTCCGAGCGCGGCGCCCGAGCCCGCGGCCGCCGAGCCGCCAACGATCGTCGTCGCTCCCAACATCGTGGTCGAGCCGCCGCCGCAGCAAACGGTCGTCGTGCATACCGTGGAGCGCGAGCAGGCGCCGGTGGTGACGCAGTGGGGCTGGGGGTGGGATCCGGCGTTCGGCGGCGGCATTCCGTTCACGCCGATCCCGAGCGGTCCGCCCGGTCCGATCCCCGACCGGATCACACCGCTCTCGAATCCCGCCGGACATCTGCACGGCCCGGCCGTCCCCCCGCGTCCCGGGCCGCAGCCGTTCCGCCGACCGCTCACCTTCTGAACGCCGCGCCGCCCGCCGCTGGCGTCGCGCCGCCTGCCTGGCTATCACGCCGGAGGCTCGCGCCGGTGCGAGTCTCGCCGCGGAGGATGCCATGAAACTCGATACGGTTTTCGCCCCTACCTCGCTCGCCGACGTACCCGCGCTCGCGCGCGCCGCCGACGAGATCGGCTTCGCCGGCCTCTGGACCGCCGAGACGAGCCACGATCCGTACCTGCCCCTGGCGCTCGCGGCGGAGCACAGCGAGCGCCTCGATCTCGGCACGTCGATCGCGGTCGCGTTTCCGCGCAGCCCCCTCGTCCACGCGCAGATCGCCTGGGACCTCGCGGCGCAATCGCGCGGCCGGTTCATCCTCGGTCTCGGCACGCAGGTGAAGGGCCACAACGAGCGCCGCTTCGGGATCGCCTGGGAAGCGCCCGGTCCGCGCCTGCGCGAGCTGATCCTCTGCATCCGCGCGATCTGGGATTGCTGGCAGAACGGCGCGAAGCCGCGCTTCGAGGGCACGCACTACCGCTTCACGCTGATGACGCCCTTCTTCAATCCGGGACCCATCGCGCACCCCCGCATCCCGATCTGGATCGCCGGGGTGAACACCTACATGCTCGAGCTCGCGGGCGAGCTCTGCGAGGGGTTCCACGTCCACCCGTTCCATTCCCTCCGCTATCTCCGCGAGGCGCTTCTGCCCGAGGTCGAGCGTGGCCTCGCCAGGGGCGGCCGAACGCGAAGCGACATCGTCCTCGCGACCAGCGCCTTCGTGATCGCGGGCGACACCGACGAGGAGATCGCGCGCGCCAAGGAAGCCGTCCGCCTGCAGCTCGCGTTCTACGCGTCGACGCGCACGTACGCGCGCGTGCTCGCGACGCACGGCTGGGGCGACACGTCCGCGCGCCTCAACGAGAAGGCGGCCAAGGGCGACTGGGCCGGAATGGCGAACGAGATCACCGACGCGATGCTCGACGTCTACGCCGTGACGGCGCGGTGGGACGAGGTCGCGGCCAGGGTGCGGGCGCGCTACGAGGGCCTCCTCGACCGCGTCGCGCTCTACCTGCCGTTCCGTCCCGGCGACGACGCCGAGCGCTGGCGACGGATCGTGCGCGCGTTCGCGTGAAGCGCCCGGGGCTCGGCGGCGGCACCCGCATCGTCTTCGCGATCGAGAACGGCCGCCGCATCGTGAGCGTCGAGGGCGCCGGCCTGGCGGAGGCCGAGCGCCGCCAGCTGCGCCAGTTGGTCCGCCCGCTCGCGATCCGGACCGGAGTCGTGACGATCAAGCGCGACTGGCTCGGCCGGCGGCGCGTCGCCTTCAGCCGCGACGTTCCGGAGCCGATGCGGCAGGTCGTCCGCAACCTCGTGGGCAACTTGTCGCGCCTGCGTCCGCACTGACACACGGCCTGTGCCGCCCATGCGCCGCCGCGGGCGACACACGCGGAAAACGCCAGGAACGGCGGGGACGCGCGCCGTGGCACGGTCTTCGCATTTCGGGCTCCCGTCCGCGGCGAGCGGAACGACCCCATGCCGAAACCGATTGCCTCCGCTTCCGTCTCCTCCTCCTCCCCCGCTCACGACCTTCCGCTCGCCGCGGGCGCCACGTTGCTCTCCCTCGTCGCGTATCTCGAGCCCGCCGCCCGCGTCCCAGCGGGCGCGCTCACGCTTTCCACCCTCCTCCTGCTGTGGCTCGGCGCCGTGCGCCGCCGTAACGGGTCGATCCGTCCCCCCCGGATCTGACGCGGCGGCGGTGACCGGCGCCGAGCGGCTTCACCGCGCCTCCGCCAGCGCGCGGGCGCGGTCGAACACCGCGGCGAGCATCGCCGCGGTGAGCTTGCCCGTCTGCGTGTTCTGTCGGCTCGGGTGATACGACGCCACCACTGCGAGGTCGCCGATGGCCGCCTCGGCGCCGTGCGCGAAGCGCGGCAACGGCCGCGGCAGCTCGCTCCCGCGGGCACGCTCCATCGCAAGTACGCTCGCGAACGCGATCCGGCCGAGCGCAACCACCACGCGCACCCGCGTCAGAAGCGCCCGCTCCCGGAGGAGAAAACCTCGACAGCGCGCGAGCTCGTCGACGGTCGGGCGGTTGTCCGGCGGCGCACAGCGCGCGGAAGCCGTGACGTAGGCGTCGCGCAATCGCAAGCCGTCGTCGCGGCGCTCCGAGCGCGGGATGTTCGCAAAACCCGCGGCGTGCATGGCGCGCATCAACCAGAGACCGCTGTCGTCGCCGGTGAACATGCGTCCCGTCCGGTTGCCGCCGTGCGCCGCGGGCGCGAGGCCCACGACGAGGACACGCGCCCGCGGGTCGCCGATGCCGGGCAGCGGCCGGCCCCAATAGACCTCGTCGCGGAACTGCCGGCGTTTGACCCGCGCCACCTCCTCGCGATGTGCGACCAGCCGCGGACACGCGCCACAGCGGACGATCGCGTCGGCCAGCCGGTCGAGCTCGGCGCGGACGTCAGTCGCCGACGTAGCGGACCTGGTTGTCGCGGACCATCACCATGGTGGGAATCTCCGCGTCGGTGAGGCCGTGCTTGACGCTCAGGTGCTCGATGAACGCGGCGCGCGCGCCGAAGCTCTGCGCGTGCGGAGTGCAGTAGTACGGCGCCTTGTTGATGCTTACGACGCCCGGCACCGCATGGTGCGCGCCCCCGAACGGGAACGTCACCCGTGTGTCGTAGTCGAGCGGCACGTCGATGAAGAGGTCGTGCCGCGGGTCGCCGTGCCGGCCGCGTGGTCCGTCCGCGTAGGCCGTCATCGCCACGACGAGCGCTCCGAAGAGAACCAGTGCCCGCATCGCCCTCGAGTATGCCAGCCGCGCACCGGGCGCGGAACGTCGATTCGCCGCCGGCTCACCGGCCCCCTCCCCACGCCGCGAGCCGCGCCGCCGCCCGGCGCGCGCGCTCCCACAGGAGCTCCACTGCCTGATCGGGATTCCAGCGCCCTGCCATCTCACCCGGCAACAGCATGTGCGTGGTCCGCGGCGCGTGCTGCAGGCTCTCGCCGAGAAAGGGGTAGCGCTCCATCCAGCGCGGCACCTCGGAGTCGGAGAAGTACGGCAGGGACAGGGCGCCGGCGCCGCGGTGGTCGACGCGCGCGTGCGCCAGCTCCGCGGCCTTGTAGCGGCGGATGTCGCGCGCCGTCTCGTGATAGCCGACGGCTTCCGCGATCGCCCCGCGCACGGCGGCGCCGCCTTCGCCCTCGATCGAGAGCGCGGCGAGCGCGTTGCTCGCCTCGGTCAGCCGCCGTTCGTACGCGGCGAGCGGCACGGCCAGCCGCGCCGCCTCGTCGACGGTTCCCAGCAGAGCCGCGGCGGCAACCGCCTTGGCCGCGAGTTCCGGCGACGCCTCGCCCCGCGCCGGCAGCTCCGCTTCCGGCGCGGGCGGCGGCGTCGCGCGCGGGGTCGCCATCGGCGCGCGCGCAGAGGGCGCGGCGCGTCCTCCTCCCGCGTCGGGCGCGCTCGCGGGCGGCGGCGCGCTCGCCGCCTCGGCGGAAGCGCTCGCCGCCTCGGGCGCCCCGAGCGCCGCCGTGACGAGCGCTCCATCGCGCTCGGCCGCGACGAGAACGAGGAGCCCCCTGGCGAGCGCCTCGGCGGCGACCGCTTCGAGATCCGCGCAGACGGCGATGCGGCGGCCGTTCGCCTGCCGAACCACGTCGCCGACGCGCAGGCCGCTCCCCGGCGCGGGGGCGCCCCCGACGATCAGCCCGCCGCCCCCGCCATCCAGGAGCGGACGCTCCTCGGCGGCGAGAGCGAGGGTCGCGGGAAGGTCGCAGACGCGCGCCGCCTGCGCCGGCGCGGCCGCCGCCAGGGAAAGCACGAGCACGTTCGCGACACGGGCGACGGGCGCAATCATCCGGCGGACATCGCCGCGGGCGCGAGTCGGGCGGAACAGCACGGGAGGCTTCCGCCCCGCTCGTTCTGGCGCGCATCCCGGCCGTCGCATGACGCGCGAGCAAACCACAGCGCTCGCGGCATTGCCAGCCGGCTGCTACGTATCGCGCATGATCGCCCGCCATGCCGACGGCACCGCGCGCGCGACGACGCGCGCGAGTGCGGCCGGCGTGCGTTGGAACCTCCGCGAGCTCTACGCAGGTCCCACCGATCCCGCGCTCGAGCGCGACCTTGCGGCCGCCCGGGAAGGCGTGGCGACGTTCACCGCGACGTGGCGCGGACACGTCGCTGCCGCCTCCGCCGCCGAGGTGCGGCGCGCGCTCGAGGACTACGAGGCCCTCCTGGAGCTCGGGCAGCGCCCCGGCTTCTATGCGTCGCTGCTGACGGCGGCGGACACCCAGGACACGGTCGCGCTGGCGCTCGAGCAGCGCACCACCGAGGCGTACGCCGATCTCCGGACGGCCCTCGTCTTCTTCGAGCTGGAGCTGATCGCGCGCGACGGCGCGTACGCCGACGATCCCGCGCTCGCCGACTGTTCCCACTTCCTCGCCCAGATCCGGCGCTTCCGGCCTCACGTCTTGAGCGAGCCCGAGGAACGCATCCTGACGCGCAAGGATCTCGGCGGACGCACCGCCTTCGTGCAGCTCTACGACGAGCTGACGGGGGCCTTTCGCTTCCGCATCCGCGACGAGGACCTCACGGAAGGGGAGGTCCTCGCGCGCCTCCATCACCCGGACCGCGCCGAGAGGCAGGCAGCGCTCGCCGCCCTGCTCGAGCCGTTCACGGCCGCCAAGCTCCCGCTCACGGCGATCATGAACGCGCTGCTCCTCGACCACCGCCTCGACTGCGAGCTGCGGAACCACGCGGACGTGACGCATCCCACCCACCTCGCCAACCAGATCGCGCCCGAGATCGTGACCGCCATGATGGACGCCGTGGAGCGGCACCGGCCCGTGATCCGGCGCTACCTCCGCCGCAAGGCGACGCTCCTCGACCTCCCGCGCCTCGGCATCGCCGACGTGTACGCGCCGCTCCACGCCGCGATTCCGCCCATCCCGTGGGAGCGCGGACGGATGATCGTGCTCGAGGCGTTCGGGCGCTTCGACGCCGGCATCGCCGCCATCGCCGAGACGCTGTTCGCGTCCGGACACGTCGACGCCGAGATCCGCCCGCGCAAGCGCTCCGGCGCCTTCTGCGCCGCGCTCGGGCCGTCGCAGGCGCCGTACGTGCTCTCCACCTACACCGAGACCGACCGTGACGTCGCGACGCTCGCCCACGAGCTCGGCCACGCCGTGCACTACTCGCTGGCGCGCCGGCAACGTCCGCTGCACTACGAGCCGCCGCTCGTCCTGGCGGAAACCGCGTCGGTGTTCGCCGAAATGCTGGTGACCGACCATCTCCTCGCCACGACGCCGGACCCGACCGTCCGACGTCTTCTCCTGGTCGAGACGCTCGACGAGATGTACGGCACCGTCTTCCGCCAGCACGCGCTCACGCGCTTCGAGATCGCCGCGCACGCGGCGCGGCGCGCCGGCCGCCTCGACCACGACCGGATCTGCGACCTGTGGATGGCCGAGCAACGCGCGCTCTTCGCCGACAGCGTGGATCTCGACCCCGCCTACCGCGCGGGCTGGAGCTACATCCCGCACTTCATCCACAGCCGCTTCTACTGCTACTCGTACGCGTTCGGCGAGCTGCTGACGCTCGCGCTCTTCCAGCGTTACAAGCGGGAGGGCGCAGGGTTCGTACCGGCCTACCTCGAGCTCCTCGCCGCCGGCGGTAGCGCCACGCCCGAAGCCCTCACGGCCCGCCTCGGCTTCGACCTCCGCGCGCCCGCCTTCTGGGACGGCGGCTGCGCCGCGATCGCGGCGATGGTCGACGAGCTGGAGCGGTCGTAGCCTCCGGCGTCTGCGTCACGCGGCGAAGAGCGCGGCGATCTCTTCGGCCTGGCTCGCGGCGTCGCGGCGACCGAGGTCGAAGATCTGCCGCGTGTAGGCCGCGTCGAAGAGCACGTAGGACAAGAGGTCCGCCTCTCCTTCCGGAACGCCGTGCGCCGCCGAGCGCATGACCAGGTCGGCGACCAGACGCGCGGGGCTCAACGACCGCGAGCGCGCCGCGTAGCATCGTCCCGCCAATCGCCCCAGGTCCTCCGACGGGCGGATCACGCAATCACGGACGACCCGATAGTCGGCGCCGCGGCTCGCCCGGATGATCTCGTTGATCCTCGGCAGGAACTCGGACCCGAACGCCTGTTCACCCCCGAGCAGCAGCGCGTTCATCAGCCGCATGCGCTGCAGGTCGTAGTCGACGTGGTCGAGCAGCATCGCGTTCAGCACTTTGCCGACGAGATACGCCGGATTGCCGTACGCCTGCTCGCGCGAGCTCGGAATCGCGCCGGGGGGATCGGGATCCGGAGGGTGCCGGAGCGCCACCAGGAGCAGCCGGTCCGCCCCGAGGCGCAGGGCGGGCGAGAGCGGCGTGTTCAAGCGCAGCCCGCCGTCGCAATAGAAGTGCCGTCCGATCCGCACGGCGGGAAAGAAGAGCGGGATCGCGGCCGAGGCGAGGATATGGGCGGGGCCGATCCCCGACGCCCGCGCGACGACGTAGGGATCGTACTCCCACGGCGTCAGGCTGACGCGCGCGCCGTCCACGAACACGACCGCGCGCCCCGACGCGATCTCGGTGCACGAGACGCAGAGCACGCCGTGGAGCGCGCGCAGATTGCCGCGCAGCCGACGCCACGGGATCTGCCGCATGACCATCTCTTCGAGCGCGCTGGTGTCGAGGAGCCCCGGGATCCGGCTCGGAATCGGCTCCGCGCTGCGGCCGCCTGCGCTGCCGGTCGTGAAGGGGAAGCTCAGGAGCCTGGTCGGAATCCGGAGCAGATCACCGACGCTCAAGCGATAGACGCGCTCCAGCGACATGGAGTCCCACGTCGACGCGAGGCGCGCCGTGCGGGTCTCCACGTCCTCCTGGAGCGTCGCCATCCAGTAGGCGGCGTGGATGGCGCCGACCGAGGCGCCGCTCACGATGTCGAACGTCGGCACGAAGCCGAGCCGCTTCGGCAGATCCTCGATCAGGAACGCGAGGACGCCCGCTTCGTACGCTCCTCGCGCACCGCCCCCGGCCAGGATCAGCGCGATCCGCGGCCGCCGCTCGCCCGCCGCCGCCGACGTGTTCGGCACGGTCTTCATGCGACGCCCAAAAAACAAGGCCCCGGCGCAACGCCGGGGCCCGAATGTCGAGAGAGCGGGTGAAGGGCTTCGAACCCTCGACCCCGACCTTGGCAAGGTCGTGCTCTAGCCAACTGAGCTACACCCGCAGAAGGGCGGCACCATATGGAGGTCATCGCGACCTGTCAACAATGTCGCCGCTCGCGACGGAACGCGCCCGCACCGCGCGATACACGCGACAGTGATAGTCCGCCGCGGACCAGAGCCCGAGGACGAGCGCGATCCAGAGGAAGTACGTGCCGCCGAGATGGAAGTCCACCGCGAGGTATCGGTAGTGCACGAGGAGGCCGGTGAGCGCGAAGATCTGGAAGATCGTCTTGTACTTCCCGAGCTCCTCGGCGCCGAGCGTAATGCCCTCGCTCGATGCGATGCTGCGGAGCCCCGTGACCGCGAGCTCGCGGCCGACGATCACGACGACGAGCCATGCGGGCACGCGCGGCGCGCACGGCGCGTCGGGAAGCGGCGCGCACGGCATCGCCACCAGCATGATCAGGACCGAGACCACGAGCAGCTTGTCGGCGAGGGGATCGAGGAACTTGCCGAGCGTCGTGACGATGCCGTGCTTCCGCGCCAGATATCCGTCGTAGTAGTCGCTCAGCGAGCCCACCACGAAGAGCAGACCCGCGGCCGCACCCGCAAACGGCCCGGGATCACGCAGGATCCAGACCAGCAGCGGCACGAGGGCGATGCGAAACAGCGACAGGAGGTTCGGCGTCGTCCAGAGGCGGCTCGCCGGATCCCGCCCGCGCGGCGCTCCGGCGGGCGCTACGGCCATCGGGGCCCCGACGGCCGCGACGGTCTCACCGCGCGCTGGCGATCGCTTGCTGGAGGTAGTCCTGCCGGAAGCGCAGGACCCGGTGCACGTAGTTGCGCGTCTCCTCGAACGGCGGAATGCCGTTGTACTGATCCACCCAGCCCTCGCCCGCGTTGTACGCCGCCAGGGCCAGCACGACGTTGTTGCGATAGCGGTCGAGGAGCATCCGCAGGTGCTGCACCCCGCCCTCGATGTTGTCGCTCGGCGCGTGGATGTTGCGGACCCCGTGCATCTGGGCCGTGCCCGGCATCAACTGCATGAGGCCGCGCGCGCCCTTCGGCGACACCGCGTTCGGCTGGAAGCCCGATTCCGCCTTGATGACGGCCTTCACCAGCGCCTGCTCCACGCCGTAGCGCCGCGAGGCGTTGGCAATGATCGGATCGAAGGCCCGCGATTCGACCCGCAGCCGGATCGGCTCCGCGCGATAGCTCGCCATCGCGCCGCCGAGCGCGCTGATGCGCGGCATCTCGCGGATGACGACCCGATAGAACCGCTTGTCGGTCGGAACGTTCGTGTAGTGGATGACCCCGAAGCGATCGACGCGCTTGTAGATGTCCGCCGACACCTCCGACGTGCCGATCAGCGCGAGCCCGAGCGCTCCGCCAACCGCCATCCACCCCACCCGGCGTCTTCCCCGACCCGCCGCCATCGCGATGCACCATAGTCAACCCCACAGCGGCCCGTCAATGCGTATTCGGCGTCCCGCGGTTCGTCCGACCGGGCGCCGCGTCAGATTCCTGACCCCGAGAGGAGGGTGTCGTGCCGCCAATGGACGTCATCGCGCTCGGGATGATCGATCGTGCAGTGCAGGCCGCGACTTTCGCGACGGATCGTCGCACAGCGAACGATGAGCTCCGCGACCGTCGCGATGTTGCGAAGCTCGAGCAGATCGCCCGTGACCAGGAAGTCCCAGTAGTACTCCCGAATCTCGTCCTGCAGCATCGCGATCCGCTTGCGCGCCCGCTCGAGGCGGCGGTTCGACCGCACGATGCCGACGAAGTTCCACATCGTCCGCCGCACCTCGTCCCAGTTCTGCGCGACCACCACCGACTCGTCGCTGTTGACGGCGGTCCCAGAGTTCCATTCCGGCAACCGCGGGGGCGGCGTCGGATCCTCGGCCAGGCGCGCGCGCGCATGGCGGGCCGCGCGGTGGCCGAACACGAGCCCCTCGAGCAACGAGTTCGACGCGAGGCGATTGGCGCCGTGAAGCCCCGTCATCGCGACCTCGCCGCACGCGTAGAGCCGTGGAATGGAGGTGCGACCGTCCATGTCGGTGGCGACGCCGCCGCAAAGGTAGTGGGCGGCGGGCACGACCGGCATCCATTGACGCGTCGGGTCGATACCGAGCTCGCGGCAGCGGCGCACGATGTTCGGAAACCGCTCCTCGATCCAGCTCGCGGGCTGGTGCGTGATGTCCAGGTACACGTGCTCGAAGCCGTGCACCTTCATCTCGTGATCGATCGCGCGCGCCACCACGTCGCGCGGCGCGAGCTCCGCGTCGCGATGGTAGCGCTCCGCGAACAACGCGCCGTCCGGCAGGCGGAGGCGCGCGCCCTCTCCGCGCATCGCCTCGGTGATCAGGAAGGACTTGGCCTCGGCGTGGTACAGGCAGGTCGGATGGAACTGGAAGAACTCGAGGTTTCCGACGGTGGCTCCCGCGCGGTAGGCGATCGCCACGCCGTCCCCGGTCGCGACGTCGGGATTCGTCGTGTAGAGGTACACCTTCCCGGCGCCTCCGGTGCAGAGGATCGTCGCGCGCGCGCGCATCGCGCGGATGCGGCCGGTGGCGCGCTCGTACACGTAGGCTCCCCAGCACGTCGGCGGGTCCGGGGCGCGGCCGCGCTTGCGGTCGATCAGGAGATCGACGGCGAGCGCGTTCTCGAAGACGACGACGTTCGGATGACCGCGCAGGGCCTCGGTGAGAGCCCGGACGATCTCCCGGCCCGTGAGGTCGCCGGCATGCAGGACGCGGCGTCGCGAGTGTCCCCCTTCCCGCCCGAGATCGTACTCGACGGCGTCGCCGGCGACGTGCGCGTCGAAGCGCGTCCCGAGGGCGATGAGATCGCGGATGCGGTCCGGCCCCTCCCGCACGACCATCTGCACGACGTCTTCGTGGCAGAGGCCCGCACCGGCGGTAAGCGTGTCCTCGGCATGGGAGGCGAACGAGTCCTCCGGGCTCCAGACGGTCGCGACGCCCCCCTGGGCGTACGAGGAGTTGCTTTCGCCGCTCTGATCCTTGGTGACGAGGGCCACGCGCCCGTGGTCCGCGACGCCGAGCGCGAAGGTCAGACCCGCGATGCCGCTGCCGATGACCAGGTAGTCCCAGGTGTCGTCGGACGGCGTCATGAGCGGCGGCTCAGCGCTCGTCCTGCGCGTCGAACAGCACGAGCTGGCGCGGCGCGCCGGTGTCCTCGAACGGCACCGGATAGCGGCCGGTGAAGCAGGCGTCGCAGAAGCCCGGCTGCCTGCCGCCGAGGAAGGCGTACATGCCCTCTTCGGTGAGATACCTCAGCGAGTCGGCGGTGATGTAGCGGCAGATCTCGTCGATGTCGTGCGACGACGCGATCAGCTCGGCTCGCGTCGGAGTATCGATGCCGTAGTAGCAGGGGTTGGTTGTCGGCGGCGAGCTGATCCGCATGTGCACCTCGCGCGCGCCGGCATCGCGGATCATCTTGACGATCTTCCGGCTCGTGGTGCCCCGCACGATCGAGTCGTCGACCACGACGACGCGCTTGCCCTCCAGCACGTTGCGCTGCGCGTTCAGCTTCACCTTCACGCCGAAGTGGCGGATCGCGTCGCGCGGTTCGATGAAAGTACGGCCGACGTAATGGTTGCGGATGAGACCCATCTCGAACGCGATGCCGGCCGCTTCCGCGTACCCGATCGCCGCCGGCACGCCGGAATCCGGGACCGGGATCACGATGTCCGCCGGGACTCCCGACTCGCGCGCCAGCGTCCGCCCGAGCTCCTTCCGCGCCTGGTACACGCTGCGCCCGAACACGGTCGAGTCCGGCCGGGCGAAGTAGATGTGTTCGAAGATGCACGCGGCGCCCGGCGCCTTCACGAACGGGTGATACGAGACGAGGCCCTCCGCGCTCGCGACGACCATCTCGCCTGGCTCGATCTCGCGCTCGTATCCGGCGTCCATCAGGTCGAGCGCGCACGTCTCCGACGCGATGACCCACGCGCCCTTCACCCGTCCGAGCACGAGCGGACGGAATCCGTGCGGATCGCGAACCGCGATGAGCTTGTGGGGAGAGAGGAACACGAGGGAGTACGCGCCCCGCACCTGATGCAGCGCCTCGACGACGCGATCCTCGAGCGTGTCGGCGGCGGCCGCCGCGATGAGATGGATGATCACCTCGGTATCGACGGTCGACTGGAAGATCGCGCCGCGCGCTTCGAGCTCCGCGCGCAGCCGCTCAGCGTTCACCAGGTTGCCGTTGTGCGCCAGCGCGAGGCCACCGCGCCCGTATTCCACCACCAACGGCTGCGCGTTCTTCAGATGCTGCGATGCGCCGGTCGTGGAGTAGCGATTGTGGCCGATCGCGGTCCGGCCGCGCAGCTTGCGGACGATCGCCTCGGGAAAGATGTCGGTCACGAGCCCGAGGCCGCGGTGCGAAACCAGCACCTGGCCGTCGGAGGATACGATGCCGGCGGCTTCCTGCCCGCGGTGCTGCAGGGCGCAGAGACCGAGGTACGCGAGATTGGCCGCCTCGGGGTGGCCGAACACCCCGACGACGCCGCACTTCTCGCGAAAGCCGCCCTCAGTCGTGGGCATCTCCTTCGGGTATCACGACCCGCCCGAGCCAGCGAGCATCCCGGCGAGGGCGGTCCGCCACGCCTCGCCGAGCGTCGCCACGTCGATCCCGACGAAGTCTCCGATCTCGAGGCGTTGCCCGCGCACTTCGCCGATCACCGCGATCGGCACCTCCTCCCGGCGCGCGATCTCGCGGAGCCGCGTCAGGTGCCGCCGTCGCACCGAGACGATCATACGCGCCTGGCTTTCGCCGAAGAGCAGCGCGTCCGGTCGGAACCCGCCCTCGAGCTCGATGCGCGCGCCGAGCGGCGCCGTGGTCTCGCTCGCGATGCAACATTCGGCGAGCGCCACGGCGAGCCCGCCTTCCGCAACATCGTGCGCCGAGCGCAGCAGGCCCTCGCGCGCCGCCTCGACGACCGTCCGGATGAGGCGCCGTTCGGTCTCGAGGTCGATCCACGGCACGCCGCCCCGTACTTGATGGTGGATGACGGCCAGGTATTCGCTGCTGCCGAGCTCTTCGCGGTTGCGTCCCAGCAGCACGACGGCATCGCCTTCGCTCTTGAACCACTGGGTCACGTGCCGGCTCGCATCCTCGAGCAAGCCGACCATGCCGATCACCGGCGTCGGCGGAATGCTCCGGCCCTCGGTCTCGTTGTAGAAGCTGACGTTGCCGCTGATGACCGGCGTGCCGAACGCGAGGCAGGCATCGCGCAGACCGGCGACCGCCTGTTGGAACTGCCACATCACCTCGGGCTTCTCCGGACTGCCGAAGTTCAGGCAATTGGTCACGCCGATCGGCTCGGCGCCGCTCGCCGCGAGATTGCGCGCCGCCTCCGCGACCGCGCTCACCGCGCCCACGTACGGATCCACGAGGCAGAGCCGACTGTTGCAGTCGACCGTCATCGCGATCGCCTTGTCGGAGCCCGGGAGGCGGACGACCGCGGCATCGGAGCCGGGACGCACCACGGTGCCGCCGCCGACATAGCTGTCGTACTGCCGGTACACCCATTCGCGCGAGCAGAGGTTCGGCGACTCCAGCAGCCGGAGCAGCGTCTGGTTGTAGTCGGCGGGTTCGGCCAGGTCCGTCAGCTTGAGCTTCGCGCTCTCCTCCCCCCCCTGGGGCTCGGCCGCGGGACGCTCGTAGACGGGGGCCTCGTCGGTGAGCGGCGCAATCGGCACGTCGACGACGACGCGGCCCTCGAACGTGCAGCGCAAGCGCCGGGTGTCGGTGACGCGCCCGATCACGGCCGCTTCGAGATCCCACTTGTCGAACACCGCTTTGACGGCGTCCTCGGAGCCCCGGTGCACGACGAGCAACATGCGCTCCTGGGACTCGGAGAGCAGGATCTCGTACGGCGTCACTCCCGCCTCCCGCAGCGGGACGCACGACAGATCGAGATCGATGCCCGTGCCGCCGCGCGACGCCATCTCGGTCGAGGACGACGTGAGGCCCGCGGCTCCCATGTCCTGGATGGCGACCAGGTGGTGGCTCATCTCCGGCGCCATCAGCTCGAGGCACGCCTCGAGCAGGAGCTTCTCGGTGAACGGGTCGCCGACCTGCACGGTCGGGCGTTTGCGCTCCGACTCGGCGTCGAACTCCGCGGAGGCGAGGAGGCTCGCGCCGTGGATGCCGTCCCGGCCCGTTCGCGAACCGACGTACATCACCGGATTGCCGACGCCCGTCGCCCGCGCCCGGAAGATGCGATCCGCCCGGACGACCCCGAGCGTGAAGGCGTTCACCAGGATGTTGTGATCGTAGCCGGGATCGAACGCGACCTCGCCGCCGACGGTCGGAACGCCGATGCAGTTTCCGTAGTGGCCGATGCCCGCCACGACTCCGCGTACGAGGAACGCCGTCCGCGGGTGATCGATCGACCCGAAGCGCAGCGAATTGAGATTCGCGATCGGACGCGCACCCATCGTGAAGATGTCGCGCAAGATGCCGCCGACGCCGGTCGCGGCGCCCTGGAACGGCTCGACGAACGAGGGGTGGTTGTGGCTCTCGATCTTGAAGACGACCGCAAAACCGTCGCCGACGTCGAGCGCACCCGCGTTCTCGCCGGGCCCCTGCAGCACGCGCGGACCCGTCGTCGGCAGGCCCCGCAGATAGGCGCGCGAGCTCTTGTAGCTGCAGTGCTCGGACCACATCACCGAGAAGACGCCGAGCTCTTCGATGGTGGGCGCGCGTCCAAGGGTGGACTCGATGCGCTCGTACTCCTGGGCCGTCAGCCCGTGCGCCAGCGCCGTCTCGACCGTGACGCGCATCAGGGGCCCGACAGGACCTTCGAGCTGGTCGGGGCCGCCGAGACGTCGACCACCCCGCTCCCGCTCGCGATGACCGAGAGGAAGATCTTGCGCCCGTCCTCTCCCCCGACGAGCCACTCGCAGGCGTGCTCGGGGTGCGGCATCAGGCCGAAGACGTTGCCGCGGGCGTTGCGCACGCCGGCGATCGCGCCGAGCGAGCCGTTCGGATTGGCTTCCGGCGTAACCCGCCCCTCCGCATCGGTGTAGCGGAGCACGATCTGCCGACCCGCCTCCAGCGACCGCAGCGTCGCCTCATCGGCGACGTAGCATCCCTCGCCGTGCTTCACGGGAAGGTCCAGGACGTCGCCCCGCCGACAGCGGTTGGTGAAGGCCGTGTCGGCGTCCTCGACGCGCACATGCACCCGGCGGCAGAGGAAGTCGAGCTCGCGGTTGCGAATCAGCGCGCCCGGAAGCAATCCGGCTTCACAGAGGATCTGGAAGCCGTTGCAGATCCCGAGCACGATCCCGCCCTCGCGGGCGAAGCGCTCGACGGCCAGCATGATCGGCGAGAAGCGCGCCACGGCGCCGCATCGGAGGTAGTCGCCGTACGAGAAGCCACCGGGCAGCACGATACAATCGAGGCCGTCGACGCTCGCGTCCTTGTGCCACAGGCGCACCACGGTCTCGCCCAGCAAGCGCTCGAGGACGTAGGCGGTCTGGGCATCGTCGTTCGAGCCCGGAAACGTGATCACGCCCCAGCGCATGGCTCAGCTCGCATCGGCGGCATCGATCTCGAACCGATAGTCTTCGATCACCCGGTTGGCGAGGAGGCGCTCGCACATCTCGCGCAATCGCGCCTCGGCGCTTTCCCGGCTCACGTCGACCAAGCGGAGCTCGAGGTACTTGCCGATCCGAACGTCGCCGACCTCCGGATACCCGAGCGCGTGCAAGGAGTGTTGTACGGCCTTTCCTTGCGGATCGAGGACGCCGGTCTTCGGCGTCACGTACACGCGCGCTAGCCAACCCATGCTGCCGTCCTCACTGCGAGAAGTCGCCCGTGCCGTGTCACGCACCGCCGACCGTCATTTGGCCCCCCTACGCGACGTGCGAACCGCTGGCCGTTGGCGCGTCTGCCGACGCCGAGAAGGTCCACTGGTACCCAAGCCTCGCCGAAAGAGCAAGTCGATGTGCTCGAGATGACGTCCGGGGTCGAGCAGTTCTTCGAGCTCGCGCACCGTGAGGCGCTTGCGGATCTCCGGCTCGGCGGCGAGCGCCTCGGCGAAGCGCGCTTCGCCAGCGAGTGCGGCGTGCGCCGCGCGCTGCACCCAGCGATACGCCTCCTGCCGGACGGCGCCCTTCCGCACCAGGGCGAGCAGCACGTTCTCGGACAGCACGACGCCGGCGCTGAGGTCGAGGTTGGCGCGCATCCGCTCCGGACGCACCGCGAGATTCTCGAGCACGCCGGCCATGCGGGCGAGCATGAAGTCGAGCGCGATGGTCGCATCGGGCGCGATCACCCGTTCGACCGACGAATGGCTGATGTCCCGTTCGTGCCAGAGAGCCACGTTCTCCAGCGCCGCGCCGGCATACCCGCGGAGCAGCCTCGCCAACCCCGTCACGTTCTCCGACAGGATCGGATTGCGCTTGTGGGGCATCGCCGAGGAGCCTTTCTGTCCCGTCGTGAACGGCTCCTCCGCCTCGCCGACCTCCGTGCGCTGCAAGTGCCGAATCTCCACCGCGATCCGCTCCAGCGAGGCGCCGAGCACCGCGAGCGTGGAGAAGAAGGCCGCGTGGCGATCACGGGCGACGACCTGGGTCGCCACCGGCTCCGGCGCAAGGCCGAGCCGTGTCAGGACGTACGCCTCCACGTCCGGAGCGACGTTCCCAAACACGCCGACCGCGCCCGACAGGGTTCCGATCGATACCTCGCGGATGGCCGCGCGCAGGCGATCCAGGTTGCGTACCGCCTCCGCATGCCAGCTCGCCACCTTCACGCCGAACGTGACCGGCTCCGCATGCATCCCGTGGGTGCGACCGATCATGAGCGTCTTCTTGTGCGCGAGCGCGAGGCGCCGCAGCGCCGCGATCAACCGTTCCTGGCCCCGCACGAGAAGCTCCCCGGCGGCCTTCAGCTGCAGCGCGAACCCGGTGTCGAGCACGTCCGACGACGTCAGCCCGAGGTGCAGGAAGCGCCCCTCGGCGCCGATCGTCTCCGCCACCTGAGTCACGAAGGCGATGATGTCGTGCTTTACCTCCGCTTCGAGCTCGGCGATGCGGACGGGGTCGATGCGCGCGCGCTTGCGGATGGCGGCGACCGCCTTCCGCGGCACCGCCCCCCGCTTGGCCATCGCCTCGCAGGCGAGGATCTCGACCTCGAGCCAGCGGGCGTAGCGCGCCCCATCCGTCCAGATCTCCCCCATGGCCGGCCGCGTATAGCGATCGATCATCCGAGCAATCCTCCGAAAACGCCCGTATCGAGGACGCGCGCCTTCACGTCGCCGAGCAGCACCAGCGCACACGATTCCGGCCGGAAGAGCCGCGCGGCGAGCGCCACGATCTGGTCGTTGGTGACCGCTTCGAGCCGCGCCGCGAGCTCGTCGCTCGTCACCTGCCGTCCGAAGTACATCTCCTGGAGCGCTAGACGCTCCATGCGCTGGTCCGAGGTCTCGAGGCCGAGCAGCAGCGTCCCCCTGAGCTTCCCTTTGGCGCGCGCGAGCTCGGCCGCGGGGATCCCCTCGCGCCGAATCCGGCCGAGTTCGCCGACCACGATCTCCGCGACCTCCGCAACCCAGCGTGGGCGCGTCCCGGCGGCGACGCCCAGGTAGCCGGTGTCGCGGTACGAGCAGAGGAACGAGTCGATCGAGTAGGCGCGCCCGCGGCGCTCGCGCACCTCCTGGAACAGCCGCGAGCTCGGGCTGTCCCCCAGCGCCGAATTCAGCACCACGGCCGCGTCGCGATCCGGATCGTCGACGGCGACGCCGCGCGTTCCGAAGCAGAGCTGCACCTGCTCGAGCCGCCGTCGGTGCAGCGTCACGCCCGGCGCCGCCGCGGGAGACTCCCCCTCCGCCAGCGGCGCCGTGCCGGCGAGGTCGCCGAACCGTTTCGTCACCTCGTCGACCAACGCGTCGTGCGCCACGTCCCCGGCCGCCGCGACCACCAACCGGTCGGGACGATAGCGTCGCCGCACCCAGGCGCGGCACGCGTCGCGATCGAAGCCGGCCACGGTGTCCCGCGTCCCGCAGACGGGACGCCCGAGCGCGTGCCCGGGCCAGTACGCCTGGTGGAAGAGGTCGTTGATGAGATCGTCCGGCGTGTCCTCGATCTGCGCGATCTCCTCGAAGACCACGTCCTTCTCGCGCGCGATCTCCTCCGGCGCGAAGCGCGACGCGAGGAAGATGTCGCTCAGCAGATCCACCGCGAGCGGGACGTGCTCACCGAGCACCTTCGCGTAGTAGCACGTGTGTTCGCGATCCGTGTCGGCGTTGAGGACGCCGCCGACGGCGTCGATCGCCTCCGCGATCTCGACGGCGCTCCGGCGCTCGGTGCCCTTGAAGAAGAGATGCTCGAGGAAGTGCGAGAGTCCGCTCTCCGCCGCACCCTCGTAGCGCGACCCGCTCTCCACCCAGAGTCCGATCGCCGCCGAAACCATCCCCGGCGTGCGCTCCGACAGGATGCGTATCCCGTTCGGCAGCGTCGTCTTGTCGACGCGGACGCCTGCCGCCGCGTCGACCGGCGCAGCGGCGTCGTTCGAGGCCATGGCGCTACTGCGCGCTGCCCGCCGCCAAGGCCTCCTTGCGCGACAGACGGATCTTGCCCGTCTTGTCCACTTCGAGCACCTTGACCATGACCTCGTCGCCCTCCTTGAGGACGTCGCGCACTTCCTTCACGCGCTCCGGCGCGAGCTGCGAGATGTGCACCAGGCCGTCGGTTCCGGGGAGAATCTCGACGAACGCACCGAAGTCCATGATCTTCTTGACGATGCCCTTGTAGATCTTGCCGACCTCGGCTTCGGCCGTCAGGCGGTTCACCCAGTCGATCGCCTTCTGCATCGCGACGCCGTCGGACGAGGCGATGTAGATCGTGCCGTCGTCCTCGACGTCGATCTTGACGCCGGTCTCCTCGATGATGCCGCGAATGACCTTGCCGCCGGGTCCGATGACGTCGCGAATGCGGTCGACCTTGATCTTCAACGTGGCGATGCGAGGCGCGTAGGTCGACATGTCACTGCGCGCCTCGGCGAGCGCCTCTTTCATCTTGCCGAGGATGTGCAGTCGGCCTTCCCGCGCCTGGTAGAGCGCGTCGCGCATGATCTCGCGCGTCACACCGCCGATCTTGATGTCCATCTGCACGGCGGTGATGCCGTCGGCGGTGCCGGCAACCTTGAAATCCATGTCGCCCAGGTGGTCCTCGTCGCCGAGGATGTCGGAGAGCACCCGGATCTCGTTGCCTTCGCGGATGAGCCCCATCGCGATGCCGGCGACCGGAGCCTTGATCGGCACGCCCGCGTCCATGAGCGCAAGCGCGCTACCGCACACGCTCGCCATCGACGAGGAGCCGTTCGACTCGAGGATCTCGGAGACCACGCGCACGGTGTACGGGAAGCTCGCCTCCTCGGGCATCACCGCCGCGATGGCGCGCTCCGCGAGCGCCCCGTGGCCGATCTCGCGCCGACCCGGCCCGCGCAGGAACTTCACCTCGCCGACGCTGTAGGGCGGAAAATTGTAGTGCAGCATGAACTTTTTGTAGACCTCGCCGCCGAGCGCATCGATCTTCTGCTCGTCGGACGACGTGCCGAGCGTCGCCACCACGAGCGCCTGGGTCTCGCCGCGCGTGAAGAGCGCCGAGCCGTGCGTCCGGGGCAGCACCCCCACCTCCGACGTGATCGGGCGAACGTCCGTGAGGCCGCGCCCGTCGATGCGGCGCCGCTGCTCCACGATGAGGCCCCGGACCGCATCGTAGTGCGCGTCCTCGAAGGCGCCCTTGATCTCGCGCTCCCGCTCGGGGAACTCGCTCGCGAGCGCCGCGAGCAGATCGGTGCGCACCTGCCGGACGGCGTCGCCGCGCTCGTGCTTGCCGCTCGTCTCCATGGCGGTCCGGATCTTCGGAAGCGCGACGTCCCGGACACGCTTCTGGAGCGCCGCATCGACGGCCGGCGGCACGACCGTCCGCTTCGGCTTGCCGAGCGCTTTTCGCAGCTCGTCCTGGAGATCCAGAATCTTCTGCATCTCGCGATGCGCGGTGAAGAGCGCGTCGAGGACCACGTCTTCGGAGAGCATCTTCGCACCGCCCTCGACCATCACGATGGCGTCGCGCGAGCCCGCCACGATCAACTGCAATTCGCTCTCCCCGTACTGCGACGTCATCGGGTTCACGACCAGCTGCCCGCCGATACGCCCCATCCGGACGCCGGCAATCGGGCCGTGGAACGGGATGTCCGAGACTTCGAGCGCCGCCGACGCGCCGATCAACGCCGGCATGTCGGCGTCGTTCTCCTTGTCGAACGACAGCACGGTCGCGACGATCTGCGTCTCGCAGCGGAAGCCGTCGGGGAAAAGCGGACGCAGGGGGCGATCGATCAATCGCGAGTTCAGGATCTCCTTCTCGCTCTGTCGACCCTCGCGCTTGAAGAACCCACCCGGGATCTTGCCCGCGGCGAACGTCTTCTCCTGGTAGTCGCAGGTGAGGGGGAAGAAGTCGACGTTCTCGCGCGCCTCCCTGGCGGACGTCGCGGTCACGAGGACGACCGTCTCTCCGTACTGCACCAACGCGGAGCCGCCGGCTTGCTTCGCCATCCGCCCGACCTCGATCGAAAGAGGCCGCCCGTGGAAATCGATCGCGACTTTCTTCATCTCACCTACTCCCGTCCCGTGTCGGGACATTCCCTGAGGACTGTATGCGCAGCGCAGCGAGAAACGGGACGGGTCGGGAAGTGAAGAAGGCGCTTACTTGCGGATGTTGAGACGTTCGATGACGGCTTTGTACCGCTGGAAGTCGATGCGCTTCAGATAGTCCAGCAACCGCCGCCGCTGCCCCACCAGCTTCAACAAGCCGCGCCGCGAATGATGATCCTTCGCGTGGGTCTTGAAGTGTTCGGTCAGATATCCGATGCGGTCGCTCAGGAGCGCGATCTGGACCTCGGGTGAGCCGGTGTCGGTCTCGTGCCGTCGGTACGTCGCCAGGATTTGCTGGGTGCGCACTGCCGCGCCGCTCGTTCCTTCTCCCATGTCGTTTCTCGTCAAGCGCGCAGCAGTACCATGCGATCCCGGCGATGTAAAGCGATCGTGAGCCGCTCGCTCATCCCCGCTCGCTTCGCAGATGCTCCGCCATCACCCGCGCCAGCTGCCAGCGCGACCCGTCCGGCGTCGCCGTCGCGATCGCGATCAGCTCCCCCTGCGCGCTCGCCAGGCGCACCGCCTCGCCCGCCTCGCGGGGAGGTCCGAGCGTCCCGAGCACCCGCTGTTGTCCGCGCCGGATCGACGCGATCGCGCGGGAATCGATCTCGACCGCCCGGAGCGTCCCGAGCGCCGCGGAGGGGGTCACGAGCGGCAGCGCCCCCTCGGCCGCAGCGCGCGCGAGGTCGTCGAGCGTCACGGCATCGCGAACGTCGAACGGGCCGCAGCGCGTCCGACGCAGCGCCGCGAGGTGCGCGACCGTCCCAAGGGCCCGCCCCAGATCCTGCGCCAGCACCCGCACGTAGGTCCCCTTCGAGCAGGTCACCGCGAACCCAAGGCGATCGGCGGCGAGGTACGCCACATCGAACGCCGCGATCCGGACCGGCCGGGCCGCCCGCGCGACGGTCCGTCCGGCACGCGCCAGGCGATACAGCGGTACGCCGTCGCGCTTCAGCGCCGAATACATCGGCGGCGTCTGCTGGATGTCGCCGCGCAGCCGCGCGACGGCGGCGGACAGGTCGGCCGGAGCGAGCCGCGGCACCGGCCGCTCTTCGACCACGGTCCCGGTGCGATCGAGCGTGTCCGTCGCGGTCCCGAGCGCGATCTCCCCGACGTACCGCTTCTCGTCCTCGGCGAGGAACGTCGCGATCTTCGTCCCCTCGCCGATGCAGATCGGCAGGAGTCCGGTCGCAAACGGATCGAGCGTCCCGAGATGCCCGACCTTGCGTTGCCGCAGCGTGCGCTTCACGACCGCCACCACGGCGGCCGACGTCACGCCCTCCGGCTTGTCGACGAGGAGCAGTCCGTGCAGCTCCGGTCCACGCTCAGGCATCGCCGTCGTCCTCGCGCGGGCCGCGCGCTTCGCGCAGCAGCCGCTCGAGACGCTCCGCGTTCCCGATGGCCGGATCGACCTCGAAGCGCAGCTCGGGCGTGAAGCGCAGGCCGAGGCGCCGTCCGATCTGCGCCTGCAAGTACGGGCGCGCGCTCGCGAGGCCCGCGAGCGTACTCCGCTCCGCGGCCGCGTCCCCGTGCACCGACACGTAGACGGTCGCGTGTTTCAGGTCGGGCGACATGCGCGTGCCCGTGACGGTGACCATGCCGACCCGGGGATCCTTCACCCCGCGGAGCAGCACGTCCGAGAGCGCCGCCTGCAGCAACGCTCCGACCCGATCGGTTCGGTGGCCGGCCATGTCCTCAGTAGTGGAGGAACTCGAGCTGCTCCTCGCCGAGCTCCGCGATCTGCATGTCGTCGATGCAGCGGACGACTTCGCGCAACGCGCCGTCGACGAACCCCTGGTCCGTACCGACCTGGCTGATGCCGAGCACCGCGCGCTGCCAGAGGTCGTGGTCGTCGGCTTCGGCGATCGACACGTTGAATTTGTTGCGCACCCGGGACTTGATGGTGCGGATGACGCTCCGCTTGCCCTTGAGCGAATGGTTCTCGTGCAAGTAGAGCGTGAGACGAAGTACGCCGACGGTCACGACTCGCTCCGTTGTCGCGCGCGGCCGAAACCCCGCGCTCCGCCAGGATCCGCTAGACCCGCCGCTCGGCCGAGGCCTGTCCACCGCCAATCGACCGGGACGACGGCGTGAGCTGTCGCGCTACCGCCTCCATCTCGTACACCTCGACGACGTCGCCCTCTTTGACATCCTGGAAATTCTCGAGACTGAGGCCGCACTCGTACCCCGACGCGACCTCACGCGCATCTTCCTTGAAGCGGCGGAGCGTATCGATCTTGCCGTCGTACACCACCACGTGGTCGCGCACGACGCGCGCCTTTCCCCCGCGGACGATCTTGCCGTCGACGACGAAACATCCCGCGATGCGCCCCGCGCTCGGAATGCTGAAGATCTGGCGGATCTCCGCGCGCCCGACGACGCGCTCGCGCAGCGTCGGCTCGAGGAGGCCTTCGAGCGCGTCCCGAATGTCACTCACGACCTCGTAGATGATGTTGTACAGCCGGATGTCTACGCCTTCACGGGCGGCGAGATCGGCTGCCTTCGACTCGGGACGAACGTTGAAACCGATGACGATCGCGTTGGACGCGGCGGCGAGAAGCACGTCCGACTCCGTGATACCGCCCACGGACGCGTGGATGACGGTGAGCTTCACCTCGTCCGTGCCGAGCCGGGTGAGCGCGTCGCGAATCGCCTCGACCGAGCCTTGGACATCGGCCTTGAGCACGAGCTTCAGCTCCTTCACGCCGCCCGCCTGGATCTGCGAATAGAGGTCTTCCAGCGAGACCTTGCTGGTGGTCGCCAGCTCGGTCTCACGCTGCTTGGCGCGGCGATGTTCGGCCACCTGACGCGCCTTCGCCTCGTCCGCAACGGCGATGAAGGTGTCGCCCGCCGCCGGCACCCCCGTGAGGCCGAGGATCTCGACCGGGGTGGACGGCCCGGCCTCGACGACCTTGCGGCCCTGGTCGTCGATCATCGCGCGCACGCGCCCGTACTCGAGGCCGCAGACGAAGGCGTCGCCGACCTTCAGCGTGCCTTCCTGAACCAGCACGGTCGCAACGGGACCCCTGCCGCGGTCGAGCTTCGCCTCGACGATGGTTCCGCGAGCGCGTCGATCCGTGCGAGCCGTAAGCTCCAGGACGTCGGACTGCAGGAGGAGCATCTCGAGGAGCTGCGGAATGCCTTGCCGCGTCTTCGCGGAGACCGGAACGACGATCGTGTCGCCGCCCCACTCCTCGGGCGCCAGACCGAAATTTCCGAGCTCGCGCGTGACGCGATCGAGATCGGCCTCGGGCTTGTCGATCTTGTTCACCGCCACGATGATCGGCACCTCGGCCGCGCGTGCGTGATCGATGGCCTCCTGCGTCTGCGGCATGATGCCGTCGTCGGCGGCGACCACGAGGACGACGAGATCGGTGACCTTCGCGCCGCGGGCACGCATGGCCGTGAAGGCCTCGTGCCCGGGCGTGTCGAGGAAGGCGACGCGCCGATCGTGGACGTTCACCGAGTAGGCGCCGATGTGCTGCGTGATGCCGCCGGCTTCGCCGGCGGTGACGTTGGCTTCGCGAATCGCGTCGAGGAGCGACGTCTTGCCGTGATCGACGTGGCCCATGATCGTCACGACCGGTGGACGGGGCGTCCGCTCCTCTTCCCCGCCGTCCTCCTCGAGGCCCGCTTCGAGCAGCGACTCGACGTTCAGCGCGACGTTCTCGACCGTGTAGTCGAACTCGGCGGCGACCAGTGTCGCCGTATCGGCATCGAGGATCTGATTGACCGTGGTCATCATGCCCATGTCCATGAGCTTCCGGATGACCTCGCTCGACTTGACGCCGATGGCCTTCGACAGATCGCCGACCGTGATCGCCTCCGAGATCTTGACGACACGCTTGCTCGCCTTCGGCGTCGTGATCTCGGTGTGGTGCTGCTCCTTGCCCGGCAGCGCCCGCTTCTTGCGCCGAAGCTTCCCCGGGCGCCGATCGCGTTCGAGCGTCTCGAGCATGTCGGTCTTCTTGATGACCTTCCGCTTCTTGCCGCTCTTCTTCGCGAACTCGTTCTCTTTGGACTTCGGCGCCTCGGCAGGCGCCGGCGCCCCCGGCGCGGTACGCGCGCCCGCCTCGGTCCGGCGAGCCGCGGGCCGCGGCAGAGGCGCGGCGGCCTTCTTGAGATCGATGCGTCCGAGGACGCGCACCTGCTGTGGCTCGTCGTCGCGACGGACCGGCTCCGCGGACGGGGTCGCCGCCTCGGCCTCGACCACGCACGCCGCTTCCTCGGCGGCCGCCGCCGCGGCGGCGGCGGCCTCGGCCGCTTCGGCGGCGGCGCTCGCCTTCATCAGCTCCTGCTCGATCTCCCCCATCTCCGGCATCTCGGGCTCGGAAACGACGGGGGGCGGCGGCTCGACCGGGGGCGGGAGATCGAACGGCACCGCTTCGACGACCGGCATCTCGATCGGCGCGAGCGTCGGGGTGACGTCGGGCAGCGGCGTCGCCGCCACTTCTTCCCGCTTCGCCACCTCCTCGCGCTTCGTACGGCGGCGGATGACGTTGGTCCCGACGCGATTCTCGACCACCTGTTCGCGCGCCGTGACCACCGAGTCTTCCGTGACGTCGCGTACGGCGACCACACGCTCCGTCCCGACCGCGACGGCCGCCTTGTCGCGCAATCCGAGGGCTTCACGAACGCGGGGAATCTGCTCGTCCGTGAGGGAGCTCTGCGACTTCTTGTTACGAATGCCGAGCTTCTCGATCTTGGCGAGCACGTCCTTGACGGGAACGTCCCACTCCCTCGCGAGCTCGTGGATGCGCTTCTTCCCGTTCAAGCATGCACCTCCGGGAACCGGGCGCGAAAGGCTTCGCGCTCGGGCTTAGGTACCACGCACCCCAGCGAGCGCACAAACCCGCCTCGGCGCGTGAACGTGTCGACGCAGGTGCGATCTGCGTGAAAATATCCGCCCCGACCGCCGAGTCGTCCGGCGCCGTCGAGAACGAGCGATCCCCCGCGCGCAACGACGCGTACGAGGTTGGATCGCGCGTCGCGCGCGCGGCAGCCGAGACAGGTCCTGGTGGATTCGTGTCGCATCGGACTCAGCCGTCGCTTCCGGCCTCGCCGCCACCGTCGCCGGTGGCGCCTTCGCTCGATTCGGCGCTCGCCGAGAACGCCGCCGCCGCTTCGAGAGCGGCGGCCTCCGCCGCCGCCGCTTCCGCCGCAGCGCGAGCCTCGGCTTCCAGTCGCTTCTGCTCGACGTGCGCCTTGGCCGCCTGCACGATCCCCGACGCCCTGTCGCCGCTGACGCCTTCGACTTGGGCGACTCGGTCGGGATCCGCACTCGCGAGCTCCTCGGCCGACTTGAAGCCATCCTGATAGAGCAACTCCGCGATCACGTCGCCGACGCCCGGAATCGCCATGAGCGACTGACGGGCGTTCCGCGCCTCCTCCTCCGCCTCGGCCTCGCCCTTCACGTCGAGACGCCACCCCGTCAGCTTGGAGGCGAGGCGAACGTTCTGCCCCTTCTTCCCGATCGCGAGCGAGAGCTGATCGTCGGGGACGATCACCTCCATGGCCCGCTCCTCTTCGTCCATGATGATCTTGGAGACCTTGGCCGGGGACAGCGCGCGACAGACGTACTCCGCGGAATCCTGGATCCACGGTACGATGTCGATCTTCTCGCCGCGCAGCTCCTGCACGACCGACTGCACGCGCGTCCCTCGCATGCCGACGCATGCCCCGACCGGATCCACGTCGCGATCGTTCGAGTACACCGCGATCTTGGCGCGGCCGCCCGGCTCCCGCGCCGCGCCCTTCACCTCGACGATGCCCTCGTAGATTTCCGGCACCTCCTGCTCGAAAAGCTTGATGAGCAGCCCCGGATGCGTGCGCGACAACACGATCTGCGGCCCTTTGCTGGTGAGCTCCACGTCGAGAATGTAGGCGCGGATCCGGTCGCCCTGGCGATAGCGCTCGCGCGGGATCTGCTCTTTCTCGGGCAGGATCGCATCGGTGCGACCGAGATTCACGATGATGTTCTTGCGCTCGAAGCGCTGCACGATGCCCGAGAAGAGCTCGCCCTTCCGATCCTTGAACTCGTTGAAGATGATGGTGCGCTCGGCCTCGCGAACCTTCTGGATGATGTTCTGCTTCGCCGCCTGCGCCGCGATGCGCCCGAACTTCTCCTGGGAGAGCTTGGACAGCAGCTCGTCGCCGACCTCGGCCTCCGGATCGAGCGTCGCCTTCGCGTCCTTCAGGGTCACCTGATTGGCGGGGTCCGTGATCTCGTCGACGACCGTCTTGATCTCGAACAACTCGACTTCGCCGATGTCCGGATTGAACTTGGCCTCGATCTGGTGCTCCAGGCCGAACGTGCGGCGCGCGGCCGAGAGCATGGCCTCTTCGAGGGCCGCCACGATGATGCCCCTGTCGATCCCCTTTTCCTTGCTCACCTGCTCGATGACGCGATTCAGATCGGGTTGCATGTCGTCTCCTTCCCGCCTAGCGAGACCCGGCCCGCTGCGCCGGCCGCTGCGCACCGCGACGATCCCGGCGCCGCTGTCCGGGCGCGGGAAACTCGTGCTGGTAGTTCGCCCGGGTGATGGCGTCGTACGCGATGTCGTGGGCGATCCGATCCTCTCCGGTGATGGTGATGCCGTCGCCCCGCGTCGCGGTCAGGATTCCCCGAAAGGAATGCCGCGTGCCGATACCCTTGCGGGTCTGGACGTGCACCCTCTTGCCGACGAAGGCCTCGAAATGGCTCGGGCGCGTCAAGGGCCGGCTCACGCCCGGCGAGGACACCTCGAGCGTATAGGTGCCGGGCACGGCCTCGTCTCGCACGTCCAGCGCGTCGGACACCTGCCGGCTCACCGCGGCGAGGTCGTCGAGCGAGACGCCGCCGCCGGCCCTGTCGACCAGCAAACGCAGGACGTTTCCCCGCCCTTCGCGCCGCAACTCGATGTCGACGATCTCCAGCCCGAGATCAAGCGCGATCGGCTCGGCGAGGCCCCACACGGCCGCGGTCTTCGGATCGATTTCCATTTGTCGAGGTTGTCTGCGTACCCCTCCCCTCCGCCGAGTCTCCGCGACCGGGGTGAGGCACTGCATCGGCTGCGTTCAAGGAACCCCGGCAAACAGAAGGCCTGGCGAGAGTGGAGAGCGCCTTCTCAAAAACGAAAAAAGCGGGCACGGGCCCACTTTTCGAAGCAGCTGGCGGGAATAACACGGGCCTTGCGAAGGCGCAAGCCTGACGGGCGGCACGCCGTCGCGGGCCGCGCCGCGGCCGTCGCCGTCAGGAGCCGTACATGCCGTCGATGATCCCCCGGTAGCGCTCGGTCACCACTTTGCGCTTCACCTTGAGGCTCGGCGTGAGCTCGCCGGTCTCTTGCGAAAAGTCCCGCTCGAGGATCCGGAAGTACTTGATGCTCTCGTACGACGCCAGGCGCTCGTTGACGTTCTGCACCTCGCGATCGACCAGCGCCGCGATCTCCGGATGGGTCGCCGCCTCCGCCCGATCCCGAAGCTCGATGCCGGCCGACGCCGCGTAGCGCTCCACCGCCTCGAAATCGAGCGTCAGGAGCGCCACGACGTACTTCCGATTGTCCCCGATCACGACCGCCTGGCTGATGTGCATCTGCGTCTTCAGCAGATTCTCGATGTTCTGCGGCGCGACGTACTTTCCTCCCGACGTCTTGATGAGATCCTTCTTGCGGTCGGTGATCCGCACGAATCCGTCGGCGTCGATCTCCCCGATGTCACCCGTGTGGAACCAACCTTCCGCGTCCCAGGACTCGGCCGTCGCCTCCGGACGTCTGTAGTACCCCTGCGCGACGTTCGGCCCCTTGGCGAGGATCTCGCCGTCGGGAGCGATCCGCAGCGTGACGTTCGGAATCGCCGGACCCACCGTTCCGAACTTGAAATGGTCCGGCCGATTGCACGTCAGGATGGGCGTCGTCTCGGTGAGGCCATAGCCTTCGAGGATCAACAGCCCGACCGCGTGGAAGAACTCCATGATCTCGCGCGCGAGGGGCGCACCGCCCGACACCATGAAGCGCACCCGCCCGCCGAGGATCTGGTGGATGCGCGAGAACACCAGGCGATCGGCGATCGCGGCCTGGAGCGAGACCAGCAGCGGAAGCGCCTCCCCGCGCTGCAGATATCGGCTGCGCTCGCGCCCCACCCCGAGCGCCCAATCGAAGATCACACCCTGCAGGAAGCCGCTCTGCTGCCGTGTGCCCATGATCCGTGCGTAGATCTTCTCGTAGATGCGGGGCACCGACGGGATCAGGTGCGGCCGCGATTCCCCGATCTCCTGGGTCAGCGTATCGATCGACGTGGCGAAGACGGTGACGGTGCCCAGCAACAACCCGAGATACTCGACCATGCGCGCAAACGAGTGCGCGAGCGGCAGGAAGAAGAAGTCCACCTCGCCTTCCTCGACGACGCCGAGCGCGCCGACGGCCTCGATCGCCGCGAGGTGGTTGCCGTGCGTCTGCATCACCCCTTTCGGCGGTCCGGTGGTTCCCGAGGTATAGACGATCGTGGCGAGATCGTTGCGGCCCACTCCCGCGATGCGCGCATCGAGGATGGGCTGCGCGCGCTCCCTCGCCGCGCGCCCTCGCGCGCGCAGGTCGGCCAGGGAGACGACGTCGTCCCCGTCCGGCTCGCCTTCCATCAGGACGAGAAGCTCCGTCGGGATCGTCACCCGCTCGCCGTCGAGCTCGAACCCTTCGCGCTGGACCGTGCGGATCTTGGCCAGCTGCTTGGCGTTCTCGACAAAGCACAGGCGAGATTCGGAATTGGCGAGGATGTACCCGCACTCGTGCGGCAGGTTGGATTGGTAGATCGGCACGCTGATCGCGCCGCATGTGTAGATCGCGAGGTCCGCATCGACCCATTCGGGCCGCGTCCCGGACAGGATGGCGACCTTCTCGCCGGGTCGAAGGCCGTGCTCGACGAGACCGGCGGCGATCTCGCGAACCGCGGTCGCGTCCTCGTCCCACGAGACGTCGCGCCACGCCCCGTCGCGCTTGACGCGATAGCGAGGCTTGCCGGCGCGCACCGCAGCGCGGTCGAAGTACATCTGCGCGAGATTCCGGAAGGCGGCCTCGCGCGCCTTCGACTCGGCGGGCATCGGCGCCATCAGCCCCCGCCGGAGACGTTGGCAGTGGCCTCGTGGAGGGTCACGAGACCCACGATCTGATAGCTCCGCTTGCCACCCGGAGCCTGCACCTCGACTTCGTCACCGACCGACCGGTTGAGCAGCGCGCGCCCGATCGGCGAGCTCAGGGAAATCGCCCCGCTTGCCGCGTCGACCTCCTCCGGAAAGACGATCCGGTACTCGGACGTCGTCCCCTCTTCGCCGTCCATGACGGTGACCCGGCTCCCGTACGCGACCACGTCGTGCGGAATCGAGGCGAGCGTGTACATCGAGAGCTCGCGGATGCGATTCTGGATCTGTCCGATCCGCGCCTTCAGAAACTCCTGCCGCGCTTTGGCGGCGTCGTACTCCGCGTTCTCCGAGAGGTCCCCGTGGGCCGCGGCTTCCTGCAGCTCCTTCGGGACCTTCACGGTGAGCTCGTGCTTCAGCTCCTGAAGTTCCTTCTTCAGGCGGGTGATGACGGGCAGCTCCATGCGTTCCTCCGCGGCGGCGGATGGTAGCTGCATCCCTTCGCGCAAGTCAAAACGCGCGGCCGATGACCCACGCGCTACGCGCCGCAGAGCGCGGGCTACCGCGCGGCGAGCAGGCCGCGCACGATCTCGCTGGCGCGCCTGCCGTCGTACCGGCCCGGATGTCGATCCTTCAGGCGCGCCATGAGCGGACCCATGGCGTCGACGCCCTCCGCGATCCACCCCTGGACGAGCGCGGTGAGCTCCGCGTCGGAGAGCACGGTCGGCAAGTAGCGCGCCAGGATCGCCCGCTCCGCGGCGTTCTGGGCCACCAGGTCGTCGCGCCCGGCGCGGCGAGCGAACTCCTCGACTTCCTCGCGCTTCTTCGCCTCCCGCTGGACCAGCGTCAGGATCTCGCTGGCGGGTAGCTCCCCTCCTCCGGCGTCGATCCGTCGATTGGCCACCACGGCGAGCAGTCCGCGCAGGACATCGACGGTCGTCCGATCGCGCCGCTTCATCGCGTCCTGCAGCTGGTGCCGCAGCTGCGCCTCGGAGAGTTCCTCCTCCATCTCCCGCCTAGTGCCTGCGAGAGATCATTTTGTCCATCTTCTCCTTGGCGCCGGGATCGGCCGATGCTTCCGCGAACCAATCGCTCGCACGCTGAAGGAACGCGTCCTTCTGGTAGGCGTACCAGTACATCGCCGCCAACCCGAGCAGGAGCCCTGCCACAAATTGCCGCATGACGGTCCTTTCGGCCCCTCCGAAAGCGCCGCGCGCGACGAGTGTACCGACCCATTCCCGGCGGTGTCCAGACGACATCTCGGACACGGCCATCCGCGCTCGCACGCAAGACGCGTTGCGACCCCGCATGTGATCGGTCGTCACGCGCACGCCAAACACGCGGGGTTGCGCCCGCGTGCGCCGGTGCGTAGCCTTCGACACCCCCCGCCCCTGACGCAGGAGCGTCACTGTGCAGTGCTTCCGATCCGTCGTCCGGCTTCCGGCCGATCTGCTCTGCCCCGAACGATGCGCGGCATGCGACGCCCTCGTCCACCCGACGGATCTCCTCTGCGCCGCGTGCCTCACGGCGACGCGGCGCCTCGGGCCTCCGGAGTGTCCGGGTTGCGGCGCTCCCCGACCGACCGACGCGCGTTGCGGCGCCTGCGCGCGTCCCGACGCGGCGATCCGCACCGCCCGGGCGTGGGCCGCCTACGACGGCGCGGCGGGGCCGAGTCCGGTCGCGAGAGCGATCGCGCGTCTCAAGTACCGCGGCGCGCGCCGCCTCGGGCGACGCTTCGCCACCGTCCTGACCTCGCGCATCTCCGCGGCGGACGTCGCGCTCGTCGTGCCGGTGCCTCTGCATCCCCGCCGCCTGCGCGCACGCGGGTTCAACCAGAGCGCCGTCGTCGCCCGCCACCTCGCGCGAAGCCTCGATCGCCCGATCGGACTCACGGCGGTCGTCCGGATCCGCGATACCCCGAGCCAGGTCGGAACCGCCGCGGTCGCCACGCGCTCCGCGAACGTCGCCGGCGCCTTCACCGTTCCCCGACCGCCGGCCGTACGCGGCCGCCCGATCCTCCTCGTCGACGACGTGTGGACTTCGGGAGCGACGGTCCGGGCCGTGGCGCGGTGTCTCCGCGAGGCGGGGGCGACCGCCGTCGATGTCATCACGATCGCGCGCGTGCTCTGAACGCGCCGCGATGCTCCCCTCGCGCCCGCGACCAGGACCGCGCTATAGCGCGCGCCGTGGACGACGACCGCCTGCGGCGCTGGCAGGAGCGCCACCGGACGGCGGAGGAGCCGGGCGCGCCGTCCCCGTTCGTCGTCGACGCGCTCGCGCTCCTCGGCGCCCCGGCATCCGCGGCCGGCGATCGTGCGCTCGACCTGGCGTGCGGACGCGGACGCCACGCGTTGCTGCTCGCCGAGCGCGGCTACCGCGTCGACGCGGTCGACTTCGCCCTCCCCGCGCTGACCATCCTCCGGCGCCACGCCCTCGCGCGTCGCCTCGACGTCCGATGCCTCGCGGCCGACGTCGGCGCCTGGCCGTTGCCGACCGACCGCTACGCGCTGGTACTGGTCGTGAGCTTCCTCGACCGCTCCGTCTTTCCCACCCTGCGCGCAGCGGTCGCACCGGGCGGCGTCCTGCTCTACGAGACGCACGCCCGCCGCACCGGGATCGCCTCGGCGGTGCGCACCGAGTTCTGCCTCGCGCCGGGCGAACTCGACGCCCTCTGCGCCGACTGGGAGGTCCTGCTGCGGCGCGACGACGACGCCCTCCTTCGTGGGCGGCGCGCGCCGCGCGCCGGCATTCTCGCGCGCCGGCCGGCGTCCGCACATTGACAGCGAGGACGCTTTCCGGTGCTATCCGCCGCGATGCCGAGCCCCGTTCGCGCGCTCACCTATGCCGACGCCGGCGTCGACATCGACGCGGGCGACCGGCTCGTCGACATCATTCGCCCTCTGGCTCGCCGCACGCGCCGCCCCGAGATCGTCGCGGGCGTCGGCGGATTCGCCGCGCTCGCGCGCCTGCCCCGCGGCTACCGCGAGCCGTTACTCGTGACCTGCACCGACGGCGTCGGCACGAAGTTGCGGGTCGCCTTCGCGCTCGACCGCCACGACACGATCGGTATCGACCTCGTCGCGATGAGCGTCAACGATCTCCTCACGATCGGCGCCGAGCCCCTGCTCTTCCTCGACTATTTCGCCACCGGACGTCTCGACGTACTCCGGGGAGCCGCCCTCGTACGCGGCATCGTACGTGGTTGCCGCCAAGCCGGGTGCAGCCTGGTCGGGGGTGAGACCGCCGAAATGCCCTCCTTCTACCCCGACGGCGAGTACGACGTCGCCGGCTTCGCGGTCGGTGTCGTCGAGCGACGGCGGGTGATCGACGGTACGCGCATCCGCCCGGGCGACGCGTTGATCGGGTTGCCGTCGAGCGGCCTGCACAGCAACGGGTTCGCCCTCGCGCGCCACGTGCTCCTCACGCGCGCGAAGCTCCGCCTCGATCGACCGGCTCCGGGATTGCGCGGAACCCTCGGCGACGAGTTGCTGCGCCCCACGCGCATCTACGTCCGGACGGTACGGGAGCTCCTGGCCGCCGCGCCCCGGGGCGCGGTTCGCGGCATGGCGCACATCACCGGGGGGGGCGTCCCCGGGAACCTGCCCCGCGTGCTGCCGGCGGGCTGTCGAGCGGTCGTTCGCCGCGGATCCTGGCGGGTGCCGCCGATCTTCCCGCTCATCGAGCGCCTCGGCAAGGTGCCGCGCGTCGAGATGGACCGCACGTTCAACCACGGGATCGGCTTCGTGCTGGTGGTGGAGGCTTCCCGGGCCGAGCGCGTCCTGGCCCATCTGCGTCGTCGACGCACGGGGGCGCGCCGCATCGGAGTGGTCGAGCGCGGCGCCCGCGGGCTCGACTACGTCGATCGAGATGCCTGAGCCGTTGGCGCTCGGCGTGCTGCTCTCCGGAAGCGGCACGAATCTCCAGGCGCTGATCGACGCCATCGCGGCAGGCACGCTCGACGCCCGCATCGCCGTCGTCATCAGCAACGTCCCGGACGCCGGCGGCGTCGCGCGCGCGCGCCGTCACGGCCTCCCGACCGTCGTGCTGCGACACGGCGAGATGCCGTCGCGCGAAGCGTACGACGCCCGCGTGGTGGAGACCCTCCGCGAGCACGGCGTCGATCTCGTCGTGCTCGCCGGCTTCATGCGCCTCGTGACGACGGTGCTGCTGCGGGCCTTCCCCGCTCGCGTCCTGAACATCCATCCCGCCCTCCTCCCGGCGTTTCCCGGCCTGCACGCGGAGCGCCAGGCCCTCGTCCACGGCGCCCGCATCACCGGCGTCACCGTACACTTCGTCGACGAGGAGACCGATCACGGGCCGATCCTCGCGCAAGCCGCCGTCCCGATCCTGCCCGACGACACCGAGGAGAAGCTGCACGTGCGCGTCCAGCGCCAGGAGCACCGCCTGTATCCGTTCGCCATCCAGTTGATCGCGACGGGACGCGTGCGCGTCGACGGGCGCCGCGTGCTCCTGCGCGACGCCGCCTGCGCGATAGACGCGGTGCTGGCCAACCCGACGCCGCCCGCCACGTGACTCGCGCTACGCGCATCGTTCACGCCGCCCTCGTGCTCGCGGGACTCGGCGTGTTCGTCGCGCTCGTCCACCACGTCGGCCCCGCGCGCCTCGCGGGCGACCTCCGTCGCTTCGGCTGGGCCATCCTCGGCGTCGTGGCATTCGAGCTCCTGATCGACGGCTGCAACACCGCGGCCTGGCGCGCCATCCTGCCACCGGACTCACCCGTCGGCTTCGGACGCCTGTACTGGGTGCGGCAAGCCGGCGTCGCGATCAACCAGGTGACGCCGACGGCGACCGTCGGCGGAGAAGTCGTCAAGACGCTCCTCCTCCGGCCGTACCTGCGGGCGGCGACGAGCGCGGCTTCGCTCGTCGCCGCCCGCATGAGCCACGCGCTCGGCCAGACCATCCTCGTGCTCCTCGGCCTGTCGGCGATGCTGCGCCGGATCGGAGACGCCGCCGACCTCCGAGGCGCGATCGTCCTGACGGTCGTCGCGCTCGCCGGAGGCGTGCTGAGCTTCGTGTGGCTCCAACGCCGCGGCATCTTCGCGCGCCTGGCGAACGGCCTGCCGCGGCTCGGCCTCGCCGAGCGGCTCGTCGCGCGCGCGCGCGCGGCGGCGCTGGCCCTGGATGGCCAGCTCGCGGCCTTCTACCGAGAGCGACCGGGCGCCTTCGCCGCGTCGATCGCCTGGCACCTCCTCGGCCAGCTCGTCGGCCTCTTCCAGCTTTCCTTCATCCTGACGACGCTCGGCATCCCGGCCTCGATCGCCACCTGCCTCGCGATCGAGGCCTTCGCGCTCGTACTCGATTCGGCGGCATTCCTGGTCCCGGGGCGCGTCGGCGCGCAGGAGGCCGGCCGCGTGCTGGTGTTCACGACCTTCGGGCTGAGTGCCACGACCGGCCTCGCGGTCGCCGTGATCGTCCGGCTCAACCAGCTGGCGGTGGTCGCGCTCGGGCTCGCGGCGTACGCCGTGCTCTCGGCGGGCGCGCGGGCGCCGAACCGGGCGTGAGGTCTCACGTCGGTCGCGCGTCGCCTGGAGTCGTCGCGACCACCCAGGCGACACGGCACGCGTGCACCGCGACGGTCGCCACGGCCCACGCCACCGCGCAGACGAAGGCTTCGGCGGAACGACCGGTGAAGAATCCCCCGACGAAGATCGCCACGTAGACGTTGCGCCGGCCCGCGATGGCGCGGAACCGACGATCGAACGGCGTCAGCTCGTCGAGCATGCGGCCGGTCGCCCGCCGCGCTGCGACGTACAGGAGACTGTCCGCGAGATCACACGCGACGAGCAGCCAGCCCGCGCACCAGAGCTCCGCGTGCCCCGGAACGCGCGCGAAGTACGACGCCAGGGCGAGGTACCAGCCGTTCTCGTAGAGGAAGTCGCCGACGTGTTCGAGCTCGCCGAGCTTCGAGGTCTGGAGCTTCAGGCGCGCGAGCTTGCCGTCCACGCCGTCGAGGACGCCGACGATCAACGCCAGGAGGACGCCGACGCGCAGCCACCCGTCGTGGAAGAGCACGGCCACGATGCCCGCCAGCGCCAACGTGAAGAGGGTGATCTGGTTCGGCGTCACGTTCGTCGGCGCGAGCCGCCGCACCAGGAAGTTCTCGAAGGGCGTGTCGAAGTATCGCCCCGGCAGATCGAGCGCGCGCTTCTGGACGTGATCGAGCAGCACGCTCCACGCGGCGCGCTGCTCGCCGGCCGTCCCGGCGGGGACGACGTACGGCGTCGCGTCGCCGCGAAGCTCCGGCCGGTACGGATCGAGCGTGCCCAGGGGGCAGCGGGCCGCATGCGCCGCCAGCGCGGCGCCGTGCCGCGCGACGTCGGCCGCGAGCACCCACGCAACCGGCTCGGGCCGCCGGCCGTCGACGCTGGCGAACGTGGTGCGGTCGCGATCAAGCAGCGTCCGGAGAACCCGCAGGTCGATCAGCCGGTCGGCCGCGAGGCCGAGAAAGGCGCCCGGACGGGCCGGCGTCGCGGCGAGCGCGCTCGCGAGATCACCGACATCCTCCGGCACGCGATGCACGGCGACGACCGCGCCCGGAACGCCGACCGTCGGCTCCGGATCCCCGCCGGGCACGAGGAGCACGACGCGGACGCGGCGGAGCGTCACGAGCTGCTTCACCTGCCGCTCGAGCAGCGAGAGGCCGCCGGGCGTCCCGGCGCGCCGCCACGTCGCGGGCGACGGCACGAAGATCAGGGCGTCTACGCCCGCCGCGTCGCCCGCGGCGGCGGCCGTGCCGCGCCCGCCGCATTGCCGCGCCTCGCTCCGCCCCTCCACGATCCGCGCCAGGTAGCGTCCGTCGGCGACGCCGTCAATTGCCCGTCCGCAGGACGCCTGGTACGTCTTCCGCGTGGCAGGCTCCGCGAGCGCAGCGCGACGCGTCGACGGTCTCGCCGCGATCCTTCTCGACTACGGCGGCACGCTCGACGGCGACGCCCAGCACTGGTTCGACCGCTTCGCGCGCCTCTGGGCCGACGCGGACGGCGCGGTCCCTCTCCCGGCGCTGAAGGACGCGTTCTATACCGCCGACGCCGCGCTCCCCCGCGACCCGGAGATCCGGAGCTTCGGCCTCGAGCGCATGCTCCGCACGCACGTCGACCTCCAACTCCGCCATCACGGCCGCCGCGACGACGCGTTGGCGACGCGGCTGGCCGACGCCTTCATCGCCGAGACGCGCGCCGCCTGGGACCGGAACCGCCCGCTTCTGCGCGCGCTCGCGCGCCGTTTCCGCCTCGGCGTCGTCTCGAACGCCTACGGCAACATGCCCGCGCTCCTCGCCGAGGCCGACCTCGCGCCCTTCGACGTCGTCGTCGACTCCGCGATCGAGCGCCTCGCGAAGCCCGACCCCGCGATCTACACGCTCGCGGCGACGCGCCTCGGCATACCGCCGGGCGCGGTGCTCCACGTCGGCGACTCGTGGGAGCGCGACGTGGTCCCCTCGGCCGCCGCCGGAATGCGGAGCGCGTGGCTGGCGCGTCCGGAGGCGGCGACACCGACCACGCCCGCGAACGTCTGGCGCCTCGATTCGCTCCTCGACCTCGGGACGTTGCTCGCGTGATCGCCGGCATCATCGCGGCGGGCCTCGGCGAGCGGCTGCAGGCGCGGGGTATCCGCACCCCGAAGCCGCTCATCGAGATCGCGGGCCGCCCGCTGATCGCCCGCGCCATCAACGCCCTCTGCGCCGCTGGCGCTTCGCGCATCGCGTGCATCGTGAACGCCGAGACCGACCAGGTGCGCGACTACCTCCGCGCCGTGGCCTGGCCGGTCCCCGTCGACGTCCTACAGCGCACGACCGCGAGCTCGGCGGAGAGCTTCCTCGCATTGCGCCCGCTCCTCTCGCACGCGCCGTTCCTCCTGACCACCGTCGACACCATCTGCGCTCCGAGTGCGCTGGTCGCCCTGGCGGCGCGCGGCCGCGCGCTCTCGCCGACCGCGAGCGTGCTCGGCGTGACCACGACCGTCGACGACGAGAAGCCGCTCTGGGCCGAGATGGCCGACGACGATCGCATCCGCTCGCTCGGCGACCCGGCGCGCGCGCGCCACGTGACCGCCGGCGTTTACTTCCTGCAACCCCTGGTATATTCGCTCGCGGATGAAGCCGCCCCGCGCGCATTCACCGCGTTTCGCGCCGTGCTCGGGGCGCTGCTCGCGCATGGTCACCCGCTCCACGGGTTCGACGTCGGCGCAGCGATCGACGTCGATCGCCCCGAGGACATCGTGGCCGCCGAGCGCCTGCTCGGCCTGAACGTCCGATGCGGAGCCTCGTAGGCGTATTCCGCGAGCCCGAGTACTCCCCGGGCCGCGTCGACGACGACGCCGCGATCCTCGAGCGCACGCGGGACGCGTTGGCCGCTTGCGGGATGACCCTGCGGCTCGGCGGCGTCGAGATCCTGGCCGACGAGGCGCCGGCGGCCGTGCTCGCGATGTGCCAGTCGGATCGCGCACTCGCCGCGCTCGACCGGGCGGCGGCCGCCATCCCCGTCATGAACCATCCGGACGCGATTCGCGCGTGCCATCGGCGCGAGACGGTGCACCGCCTTACCGCCGCCGGCGCGCCGCTTCCGGCGACGCGCATCGTCCCGACCGCGGCCGGACGACCGCGCGACGTTCTCGCGCCGTGCTGGGTGAAACGCGGCGACGTCCACGCGATGGCCGCGGACGACGTCGTCTTCGCGGCGACGGCGGACGCGCTCGAGGCGACGCTCGCGGACTTTGCCGCGCGCGGCATCGCCCACGCGGCGCTGCAGGCGCACGTCGAGGGCGTCGTCGTGAAATTCTACGGCGTGGCCGACGGACGCTTCTTCCGTTGCTACACCCACGAAGGAACCGTTCCGGCTCCGATGCCGGCCCTGTGGAACGTCGCGCGCGCGGGCGCCGCCGCCCTCGGGCTCGACGTGTTCGGCGGCGACCTCGTCGTCGCTTCCGACGGACGCCCATTCCTCATCGACGTGAACGACTGGCCGAGCTTCGCGCGCTGCCGCGACGAGGCCGCCGACGCCATCGCCGGCTACGCGATCGATCGCCTGATCGAGGCGGCGCCGTCCCTCCAAGGGCAGCATGGATAGGAAGCCCGGCTCGAAGTCTCGTTCCGTGTTCCGCGAGGAGCAAGCCGTCGTCGCGCCGGGACAGCAACGCATCGCGCTCCTGTCCGAGCTGGCGCTCGCATCCGGCCGCGGCGCGACCCTCACCGATCTCGACGGCAACACCTACCTCGACTTCTTCGCGGGCGTCGCCGTCGCGAGCCTCGGCCACGCGCACCCCGCCTACATCTCGAAGGTCGAAGCGCAGCTCCGCCGCATCTCCGTCGGCAGCTTCACGACCGAGAATCGCCTGAAGCTGCTCACGCTGATCGCGAAGCTCGCGCCCGGACGCCTCGGCCGCACGCAGCTCTTCAGCGGCGGCGCGGAAGCGGTGGAGGCGGCGTTCCGACTCGCCATGTCGTCCACCGGCAAGCACGAGATCGTCGGGTTCTGGGGAGGATTTCACGGCAAGACGGCGGGCGTCATGGGCCTGATCGGCGACGAGTCCAAGTACGGCTGGGGCCCCCTGCCCGGCGGCCGGTTCTCCGTGCCCTACGCCGACTGCGCGCGCTGCCCGTTCAAGCTTCGACATCCCGACTGCGGCCTCGCCTGCGCGGACTTCGCGCGCCATGCGATCAAGCGCACCACCTCGGGAGCGGTCGCGGCGATCGTCATCGAGCCGATGCAGGGTACGGCCGGTAACGTCATCCCGCCGGCGGAGTTCCTTCCGGCGATCCAGAGCATCGCGAAGGAGATCGGCGCCCTCCTGATCGCCGACGAGATGATCACCGGCTTCGGACGCACCGGCCGCTGGTTCGGATGCAACCATGCCGACGTCGTCCCCGACATCATGACGGTCGGCAAAGGAATGGGGAACGGCTTCCCGATCAGCGGCGTGATCTCGTCGGACGACATCGTGAAGGCCGAGCCCTTCTCGCGCGCGAGCGCCTCGTCCTCCAGCTACGGCGGCAACCCGCTGGCGTCGACGGCCGCACTCGCGACCCTCGAGGCGATCGTCGACGAGGGCTTGGTCGAGCATGCCGCGACGGTCGGCGCGCACATGCTGGATCGGCTGCGGGCCATGCGGGAGACCTACCCCTTCCTCGGCGACGTCCGCGGCGCCGGCTTGATGATCGGCGTCGATCTCGTCGCCGATCGTCGCACGAACGAGCTCCTCGGACGCGCCGCGACCGAGCGCGTCTTCCTCGACGCGCTCCAGCACGGACTCTTGATGATGGGCTACTTCCCGCGCATCCGCATCAATCCCCCGCTCACGATCACGCGCGAGCAGGCCGATCAGGGCCTCGACATTCTCGATCGGGTCTTCGCCCGCGCCGCCAAGGAAATTCCGGCGTCGTGACGACGCGGCGGCCACGCCCGCTACGCGGGGCGATCGTGGGATTCGGCAACGTCGCCGTCGAGGGCCATCTGCCGGCCTGGCGCCAACACAAGCTCTTCAACATCGTAGCGGTCTGCGACCCGAGCGAGACCCGGCTGGCGCTCGCCGCAGACGCGCTGCCCGCGGCGCGCCGCTACGCGACCATCGACGAACTCCTGCTGAACGAGCGGCTGGATTTCGTCGACGTCGCGACGCCGCCCGCGAGCCACGCCGCGATCGCGCTCGCCGCGCTCGCGAAGCGGGTGGCTGTCCTCTCCGAGAAGCCTCTCGCCACCAGGTGGGACGATCTTCGCCGGATACGCACGGCGGCGCGCGCCGCTCGGGCGGTCGTCTTCACGGCCCACAACTGGAAGTACGCGCCGATCATCCGTACGGCGAAGCGCACGCTCCGACGCGGCGACATCGGCACCGTGTCGCACGTCCGCCTCGAGACGATTCGCAGCGCCCCTCCGACCGACGCGGGCACCGACCGTACCTGGCGCCTCGATCCGGCGACCGCCGGCGGCGGCATCCTCGTCGACCACGGATGGCATGCCTTCTACCTCGCGCGCCATCTGGCCGACGCCGACCCGATCGCGATCTCGGCCGTGACGTCGCAGCGCAAGTTCACGACGGCGGGCGTCGAAGACACCGCCGAATGCACCATCGAGTTCCCGAACGCGCGCGCGGAGATCTTCCTCACGTGGGCCGGCGACACCCGCCGGAACAGCGGGACGGTCACGGGAGCCCTCGGCGCGTTGACGATCGCCGACGGCTCGCTGATCACCGCGCTCGGCGGTCGTCCGCCCGTCGAGACGCGCTTCGCGCAACCACTCTCGGCCGGCTCGTACCATCCCGATTGGTTCGCCACGATGCTCGACGACTTCCACGCCGAGGTGTCCGACCCGGCGGTTCGCGGCGACAACCTCCGCGAAGCCGAGGCGTGCGGTCGCCTCCTGGAGCGCGCCTACCAGTCGAGCGCGAGCGGCGGCGCACGCGTCGCGCTGGAGGACGCTCCGCCCCCCACGGCGGGAAGCGACGCTGCTGCCGGTGGGTGACGGGGTCGCGGAGCGACCCTTCGACGGAATCATCGTCGCAGACGCCGGCGCGGACCGCATCGTCGGCGGGATGCGCCTCCTGGAGCGCGCCGCGTTCGCCCTGGTTCGGGCGGGGGCCGCGCGTCTCCTGGTGATCGGTCCGGGTCGCGAGGCCGCCCGCAGGATGCCGGCGGTGGACGTGCAGTGGAACGTGCCGCCGGCGACGTGGGTCGGCGCGACAGGCGATCCGCTCGTCGTGACCTCCGCTACCACCGTGGCTGCGCCCGCGACGATCGCGGCGCTCGCGGCGGAGGCGGCGCCGCACGCCGCCGCCGCCGGTGTCCTCTGGCGCGCCGACCCGGCATGCCCCGAGGCGCTCGACCCTCGGACCCGACCGGGTCTCCCTCCTCCCGCAGGTCTCCCGCGCTGGACTCCGCCGAAGGACGCGCTCCTCGTTCCGGCCGACGACGCGTCCGGACGCGCAGCCGCCGAGCGCGCCCTGCTCGAACGCCTCGGACGGAGCGGCGACGGTTGGTTCACCCGGCTCGTCGACCGCCGCCTCTCGCGCGCCCTCACTCGCCTGCTTCTCCCGACCGGCGTCGCGCCCAACGTCGTGACGCTCACGTCGATCGCGATCGGCATCACGGGCGGCTGTTGTTTCGCGCGCGGCACGCCCGGCGCGGCGGTCGCCGGCGCCCTCCTCTTCCTCCTGTCGACCATCGTGGACGGCTGCGACGGGGAGATCGCGCGTTTGACCTATCGCGAGAGCGCCTTCGGAGCGAAGCTCGACATCCTCGGCGACAACCTCGTCCATCTCTTTCTCTTCGGCGGGATCGCGATCGGCCTCTACGCCCGGAGCGGCGACCCGATCGTCGCCATCCTGGGATGGGCCCTCCTCAGCGGCGTCCTGCTCGCCATGGCGTCGGTCTACGCCTGCATCGTCCGCCGCTCCCCGAGCCCAGCTCAACGCGCGCTCTACGAAGCCTTCGCGAGCCGGGAATTCTCCTATCTGCTCGTCATCCTGACGCTCGTCGACCGCCTCGATTGGTTTCTCTGGATGTCGGCGACCGGCACCTACGTCTTCGCGCTCGGGCTGCTGATCCTGGGCGCGCTCTCCAGGCGCTGACGCGCCGCACCATTCCCTGCCGCGAAACCTCTCGTCACGCTCGGCCGTACCTCCCGATAGAGAGGATAGCGCCATGTCGAACCCCGCAATGCTCCGTCGAGGGGACCACCGCTGGGACGACGCGTTCCCGCTCCTGCCCGAGCAGTTTGCCGAGACTACCCGGGTGCTCGAGGTCGCGGAACCAGAACGTCGACTCCTGCTGGCGGTACTCTGCGACGCCATCGTCGTGTTCCAACGACGCATCGTCGGCACGGGAGGCTCACCGCGACGACCGAACGAGGCCGAGCGCTGGATCCTGTCGGACGACCGCCGCTGGAGCTTCTCGTACGTGAACGTGTGCGAGGCCCTCGGGCTCGCGCACGAGCCCCTGCGCCGCGCGCTCGTCGCCTGGCGTTGGCGCGTCGCGAGCGCGAGCCGGAGCCCGGCGGCCCGGAGGCGGCTCCTCGCCGGGAAGCAGCCGATCGCGCCGCCCACGTCGAGCTGACGCCGCTTCCTCGGGCACGCCGCCTGCGATAGAGGTCGGCGGCGGTGGAAGCCAGCGTCGACGGCATTCGTCTGCACTACGAGTTGGCCGGTGAGGCCGGTCCGCTCGTCGTGTTGACGCACGGGCTCGGCGGCCGCTTCGGCTTCTTCGACCCTCACGTCGAAGCGTTGACGCGTCGGTACCGCGTGCTGCGCTGGGATCTCCGCGGCGCCGGCGGATCGTCGGCCCCCCCGGGACCGTACACGCCCGCGCTCTTCGCACGCGACCTCGCAGGATTGCTCGATGCGCTCGGCGAACCCTCGGCGCATCTCGTCGGCCATTCCGGCGGCGGCGTGGTCACCCAGCGCTTCGCGCTCGACTTCCCCCGGCGCGCATCCTCGCTGGTCCTCGTCAGCACCTCGAGCGAGGTCGGCCCCGTCGCCGCGGCGGCCTGGAGCCGCCTCGCCGACTCCGTCGAGCAGCGGGGGTTCGGATCGGCGGATCGCGATCCCGACCCGCGGGGCTTCGGCTCGGCGTTCGTGGCGGCACATCCCGAGATCGTCCGAGCCTTCGCCGAGCAGACGCGCGCGAACGACCCCCGCGCCTACGCCGCGAGCGCGCGCGCGTTCGGCTCCTACAACTTCACGAACGAGCTCGCGCGGCTCCACGCGCCGACGCTCATCCTGCAGGGACTCGCCGACCAGATGACGCCTCCGGGCGGCTCGGTCATCCTGTCGCGTCGGCTGCCGCGGGCGCGGCTCGTGATGGTTCCCGACGCGGGGCACAACCTCCCGATCGAAATGCCCCACCTCTTGACGACTGCGATCCTCTCGTTTCTCGGCGGCCTCGAGCTGGCGGTCGCGACCGATTGACGCCACGCCCGTCAGACCCCCACGGTCTCCGTCCGCGCCCCCCGACGCTCCGGCGCCGAGGTCACGATCCGCAATTGACCGCCGCCGCGACGGCGGCTATGCGCGTCGCCATGAAGAGCTGGTACGCGCTCTCCGCGATCGGCCGCGACCGCCCCGGCATCGTCGCCGACCTCGCGGAGCTCATCTACGAGTGCGACTGCAATCTCGAGGATTCCAGCATGACGATCCTCGGAAGCGAGTTCGCCGTGCTGCTCCTCCTGTCGTCCGCGGGGTCCGACGCGGAGCAACGGCTCTCGTCGGGATGCAAGCGGCTCGAATGGGAGAAGCGCCTGACGGTGTTCTTCCGCCCGCTCGAGGGTGAGCCCGTTCCCTATGCGACGCGAGCCCGCGCGAGCCGCTACGGCCTGCAGGCCATCGGCGTCGATCGCGCGGGCATCGTCGCGAAGATCGCTCGCTGCCTCGCCGATCACGCCGTCACCATCGCCGCCATGACGACGCAGTCGCGCCCGGAACCGGAAAGCGGGACGCCGATCTACACGATGCGCATGGAGCTCGACGTACCGCAGCACGCCGACGCGGCCGCGCTCGCGAAGCGTCTGCTGGCGATCGGCGAGGACCTGCAGATCGACATCGCGTTCGACGCCGACGCCCGCTGACCGTTACGGCAGACCGGCGAGACCGCCCCGATCGGCCAGCGCGCGCAGCTCGGCGTATCCGCCGACGTGCGCGCCGTCGATGAAGATCTGCGGCACCGTACGGCGCCCGCCGGCACGCGCGATCATCTCGTCGCGCTGCGCGGGATCGCTTCCGACGTCGACTTCATCGTAGGGAATGGCGCGCTCCCCGAGAAGGCGCTTCGCTTGCACGCAATACGGACAGACCTGCGTCGTGTAGACGGTCACCCTCGCCATGCTGCGCAGCCTAGTCACGGCCCGAACCTCCGGCAACCGCCCGCGCGCGCCCGTTCGCGAGTTGACAACCCCTCCCGACCTCGGAACGGTGACGCGATGAGCCGTTTTCGCGAGCTGGTGGAGATCGTGCGGCGCCTGCGCGGTCCGGACGGATGCCCCTGGGACCGGGAGCAGACGCCGCAGAGCCTGCGCGGGTGCCTCCTGGAGGAATCGTACGAAACGCTTGACGCGCTCGATCGCGACGATCCGAGCGACGTGCGCGACGAGCTCGGCGACCTACTCCTGCAGATCGTCATGCAGGCGGACATGGCCGCCGAGAGCGGCCGCTTCACGATCGACGACGTGATCGCCGGCATCATCAACAAGATGGTGCGGCGCCATCCCCATGTGTTCGGCGACGCGAAGGTCGCGGACACCGCCGACGTGCTCCGCAACTGGTCGCGCATCAAGAGCGCCGAACGCGCCGGCAAGGGGGGCAACGCGGACACCTCGATCTTGAGCGGCCTCCCCTCCGAACTGCCCGCCCTCCACGCCGCGCATCGCATCGGCGAGAAGGCCGCCCGCGTCGGATTCGATTGGCCGTCTCCGCGCGCCGCGATGGCGAAGGTCCACGAAGAGGTGGCGGAGCTCGAGGAGGCCTTGACGGAGGGCGTCCCGTCGCGAGTCGCGCACGAAGTCGGCGACGCCCTCTTCGCGCTCGCGAGCGTCTCCCGCCTCGCCGATCAGAACGCCGAGGTGAGCCTGCGCGAGACGCTGGCGCGCTTCACCCGCCGTTTCCGCGGCATCGAGCGCGCCCTCGCCGCCGCCGGCCGGGACATCCACGTCGTCCCGCCCGACGAACTCGAGGCGCTCTGGGAGGCCGAGAAGGCCGCGGAGCTCGACGCCGATCGCCGGGTCCCCGGAGAGGGCCGGTCATGAGGCTCGCGGCGCGATCCGGCGCTGCAGCCGCGCTACGATCGCGCGCCGGAACCGGGCCACCTCGCTCCCGCCGACGAGGGTCAACGCCGCACCGCACGTCGCTGCGCCCGCCGCGATCGCCAGCGCCAACCACGCCACCCTGACCGCCAGCGGCGTCGTGCCGTCGAACCATTCGACGCGGGCGACGATCGCGCGCACGACGGGGACCATCGACGCCGAGGCGATGGCCGTTCGCGCGGTCGAGCCGAGCCACGCTCCCCACGCGAACCCGCCGGCCCGCCGGCTCAGCAGCGCCGCAAGCATCACGAGGTTCACGGTGGCGGCGATCGAGGTCGAAAGGGCCAGCCCGCCGTGGCGGAGATCGAGGACGCCGACCGCGTGCGTCGCCGCCGTCATCGTCCGCCCGAACCACGAATCCGGTGGTCCCGTCACCGGACCGATCAACAACACGACGAAGAGCAGGTTGGCGACGAAGGCCGCGGCGGCCGTGAGCACCGGGGTGCGCGTGTCCTCGAGCGCATAGAACGCGGGGACCAGGACGCGGACGCACGCGACCGACCAGAGTCCGACGGAATACCAGCGCACGGCGACGGCCGTCGCGGCGGCGTCGGCGGGCGTGAACTGCCCCCGAATGAACAGGACCGACGTCAACGGCTCAGCAGTGAGCGCCAGCCCGACCGCCGCGGGAAGCGCGATCAGATTTACGAGACGGAGGGCGAAGGCGACCGTGTCGCGGAAGACCGCGACGTCGCGCTTGGCGAGCGTCGCGAAGCTCGGCAAGGCCGCCGTGCTCAGCGCGACGGCGAAGACGCCGAGCGGAAACTCGAACAGCCGCTCGGCGTACCAGAGGAAGGCCACGCTCCCCGCCGGCAGGAGCGAGGCGAACATCGTGCTGATCAGTACGTTGATCTGATAGACGGCCGAACCGAACACGGTCGGCAGCATCAAGGCCCCGACGCGCTTGACCGCCGCGTGACGCGGCGCCCAGAGGGGGGAGAGCGAAATCCCCTGACGACGGAGCGCCGGGAGCTGCGACGCCATCTGCGCGACGCCGCCCAGGAGGACCGCCACCGCGAGGCTGTAGATTCCGAGCCACGGCGCCAACGCGGCCGTCGCGACGATCATCACCAGGTTCATGACGACCGGAGACGTCGCCGGCGCCAGAAAATCTCGGAGCGCGTTCAGGACGCCCATCGCCGCCGCGACCATCCCGATGCAGAAGATGTACGGGAACACGGCCCGGGTGAGCCGGATCGTGAGCTCGAGCTTGCCGGGCACCACGGCGAAACCCGGCGCGAAAAGGCTCGTGATCGGACCCGCGAAGACGATCCCCAGCACGGTGATGACACCGAGCACGAGCGCCATCATCGTAAACAGCACGCGCGCCACCCGCTCGGCCTCGGCCCGCGGCCCGCGCGTCAGGTATCCGGTGAAGACCGGGATGAAGGCGGCGGTGGCCGCTCCTTCCGCCACGAGGCGCCGCAGCAGATTCGGGATGCGGTACGCGACGAAGAACGCGTCCGCGCCCGTCCCGGCCCCGAAGAGGTACCCGACGACGAGGTCGCGTGCGAGCCCCGTCACCCGCGAAACCACCGTCAATCCTCCCACCAGGCCTGCCGCCCTGGCGATCTGTCGCTTCTCGCTCATTGACGACCCGGAGGTCGACTGCTAGAAGCCCCGCCACTGTGAACAAGCACCCGTCGGCGCAGAAGCGCCATCGTCAGAGCGTCAAACGGCAAGCTCGCAACACCGCGATCCGATCGCGCGTTCGCACCTCGGTGAGGAAGCTCCGCGAGTCGATTGCGGCCGGCAACAGCGCGGAGGCGACGGAGCGGCTCGTGAGCGCGTCGCGCGCCATCAGCAAGGCCGCAACCAAGGGCGTGTTCCACCGCAATACCGCCTCCCGCAAGATCTCGCGCCTCACGTTGGCCGTCCGCAAGCTGACCGCCAACGCCTGACCCGCCGATCGCCGTCGATCTCACGAGCGGCGTGGCGTCGTCGATGGACGCGCCGCGCCGCGACACGTCTGCAGCATCCAGAGCTCGAGGAGCACGCGCCCGTCGGAGCCGCTCTTCGCGGCGAGATCGATGTCGGCGAGTTCGCCGTACGCACGACGGAGCTCCCCGGCGCGGTAGGCCCTGAGGCCGCGCTGGCACGCGATGCGCTGGTAGGGAGCGAGCGCGAGCTCCCGCAGAGCCTCCTCGACGGTCCGACCACGAGCGACCAGCTCGGCGCCCGCGACGAGCGGCCGCAAGCTCGCCGCGAGCGCGCCGATGAGCGCGATGGGCTGCGCCCCTTCGTCGAGCGCGCAGCCGAGGAGACGCGTCGCGGCGGCGGCATCGCGCGCGCAGAACGCGTCGGCCACCTCGAAGTTGCCGTGCTCGCGCCCCGGAGCCGTCACGCGTCGCACGTCGTCGACGTCGATCGCGCGCCCCTCGACCGCCGCCGCAAGCTTGTCGAGCTCGCTCGCGAGGAGGAGCAGATCGCGGCCGACGCACTCGAGCAGCAGCTCGCGGGCGTCCTCACGGATCTCGCGATCGCGCTCGCGCGCGAACGTATCGGCGAAGCCGCGCATCTCGCTCGTGCGCGGGTGATCCACCGGAACGCGCGTCGCGAGCTCGCGGCAGCGGGCGAAGAATCGGCGTCGCATGTCCGCCCCGCGCGCCACGATCGCGAGCGTCACCTGCGGCGCCCGGCGATCCAGCGCCGCGGCAAGACGCTCCTGGCTCCGCTCGTCGAGGCTCTCGACGCCGCGTACGACGATCAACGTCCGCGCCCCGAAGAGCGAGGGGGTCTCGATCGCATCCGCGAGCGCGGCCACGTCGCATTCGCCCGCATGGTACCCGTGCACCGCGAGCGATCCCGCCCGCTCGAGGTTGCGGCGGATGTCGGCGAGCGCGCGGTCGGCGCGCCAGCCGTCGAACTCGCCGCGCCGCTCCTCGGCAAGGAGATAGAGCCCGCTCGCGCCCGTGGTCGCCATCAGAAGTCTTCCATGATCTGGTCGTAGACGTCCCGCGCCAGATTGCCGATCATCCGATCCATCGTCTCGCGCCGACGGAACTCCGCGAGCTGGACGTCGGTGAATCCCCCGAGATCCTCCGGGTTCAACGTCCCCTTTCGGAAGTCCGACGAGGTCGTCACGATGACCGACGCGATGCTCTCATAGTCGTCCGCGACCCGGAGCCCGCGCACCTTCCAGACGAGCGTCCCGGTCGCTCGCTGGCGCAGGTCTAGGTCGAGCGCAAGGATCGTCTGATAGATGAGGACCTCGTCGTCCCGGTTGAACGCGACGGGTCGATCCTCCGCGGCCTTCACGGTGCCCGTGAGCACCAGATCGCCCTCGTCGGGCTTCGCGACCTTCAGCGGACCGCGCAACACGAACTCCCGTTCGATCGCCATCGCCAAGCGCTTCTCGACACCGACCTCGCGGGTCTCATTCGCGAACGGACGCACGCCGATCGTCCGGATGCCCGCGTCGAACGTCCGCCCGCTTCCCGCAAAGTGGTAGCCGCATCCCGCGCCGACCGCGAGGCAGACGCCGAGCGTCGCCCGCCATGCGATCCGTCGCCACGCGCCGCGCACCTTCATACGACGAGGCTGACGAGCCGCCCCGGAACGACATGCGTCTTCCGGACCGGCTTGCCGGCGATCTGCGCCTGGACCTTCGGATCGGCGAGCGCGCGGACGAGCAGCTCGTCTTCCGCCGTGTCGGGCGCGGCGGTGAAGCGTCCCCGGACCTTGCCGTTCACCTGCACCACCATCTCGACCTCGTCCTGGACGAGCGCGGCCTCGTCCGCCTCGGGCCATGGCGCCGCCGCGAGCGGTCGCCCGTCGCCGATCTCCTCCCAGATCTCGCTGGCGATGTGCGGAACGAAGGGCGCGAGCAGGAGGATCGTGACGCGCACCGCCTCGACGATCGCCGCCCCGAGGCCGTCATCCGCGGGCGCCTCCTCCCGTATGCGCTCCGCGTAGCCGTTCACGAGCTCCATCACCGCCGCGACCGCGGTGTTGAAGTGACTCCGCCGCTCCACGTCCTCCGTCACGCGCGCGATCGTCTTGTGCGTGAGACGGCGCAGGACGCGCGCATCGGCGCTCGGCGCCGCGGAGCCCGCCGCCGGAGCCCCCGCGAGCCAGCCACGCCCGCGCGCCACGATGCGCCAGATCCGGTGGAGGAAGCGCGACGCGCCCTCGACGCCCTGATCGCTCCACTCGAGGTCCCGCTCGGGAGGCGCCGCGAAGATCGAGAACAGGCGCGCCGTGTCGGCGCCGTACCGCTCGACGAGGTAGTCGGGGTCGACGACGTTCCCCTTCGACTTGCTCATCTTCGCGCCGTCCTTGATGACCATGCCCTGCGTCAGCAGATTCCCGAAGGGTTCGAGCGACTCGCCCGGCTCCTCCCAATCGGGGATCTCGCCGAGATCGCGCAAGACCTTCGTAAAGAAGCGGGCGTACAAGAGGTGCAGCACCGCGTGCTCGACGCCGCCGACGTACTGGTCCACGGGCAGCCAGTACCGGATCGCCTCACCGTCGAAGGCCCGCGCCGCCTCGCCCGGCGCCGTGTAGCGCAGGAAGTACCACGACGATTCCATGAACGTATCGAAGGTGTCGGTCTCGCGGCGCGCCTCGCGCCCGCACGTCGGACACGACGTGCGCACGAAGTGCTCCAGCTTTGCGAGCGGCGACCCCCCCGATCCGGTGAACTCGGCGTCGACCGGCAGCACGACCGGCAGCTCCGCGTCCGGCACCGGAACGATGCCGCACGCATCGCAATAGACGACCGGAATGGGCGCGCCCCAATACCGCTGCCGCGAGACGCCCCAGTCGCGCAGGCGGTACTGCGTCGCCGCGCGCCCGAAGCCGCGCGCTTCCGCGGCCGCCGTGATCCGCGCCTTCGCCTCGTCGCTCGTGAGGCCGTCGAACTCGCCCGACCCGACGAGGCGACCCGGCCCTTCGTGCGCCGCGGGCATGTGGGTCGGATCGAGCGGCGGCTCACCCTCCGGCTGCACGACGAGCTTCTTTGGGATCCCGTGCGTTCCGGCGAACTCGAAATCGCGCTGATCGTGACACGGCACCGCCATGACCGCACCCGCGCCGTAGGCCATGAGCACGAAGCTCGCGGCGTAGATCGGGAGACGCTCGCCCGTCAGGGGATGGCGACAATACGCCCCGATGAACACGCCGTCCTTCCCCTCGGCGCGCTCCTCCGGCGTCTTCGCCCGCACCTCGCGCACGAACGCATCGACCGCCGCCTCCTGCGCCGTACCGCGCGACAAGGCGGCGACGAGCGGATGCTCGACGGCGAGGCTGACGAAGGTGGCGCCGAACACCGTGTCGGGGCGCGTCGTGAAGACCAGGATTTCGCCCTCTCGTCCTTCGAGCGCGAACCGAAGCTCCGCGCCGACGCTCCGACCGATCCAGTGCCGCTGCATCACCAGCACCTTCTCGGGCCAGCCGGCCAGGCGGTCGCAGCCCGCGAGCAGCTCGTCGGCGTACGCGGTGATGCGGAGGAACCACTGCTCGAGATCGCGCTCGCGGACGCTCGACTCGCAGCGCCAGCACTTCCCGTCCTCGACCTGCTCGTTCGCGAGGACGGTCTGGCAGCGCTCGCACCAGTTGACGATCGACTTCTTGCGGTAGGCCAGACCGCGCTCCAGCATCGCGAGGAAGAAGCGCTGCTCCCAGCGGTAGTAGCCGGGATCGCAGGTCGCGAGCTCGCGCCGCCAGTCGTAGCTGAATCCCATGCGCCGCAGCTGCGCGCGCATGTACGCGATGTTGTCGCGTGTCCACTCGGCCGGATGCGCGCCGCGCTCGATCGCGGCGTTCTCCGCGGGCATCCCGAAGGCGTCCCAGCCGATCGGGTGCATCACATTGAAGCCGCGCATGCGCCGCTGTCGCGCGATCACGTCGCCGATCGTGTAGTTCCGGACGTGCCCCATGTGGATGCGCCCCGAAGGGTACGGAAACATCTCGAGGCAGTAGAACTTCGGGCGCGACGCGTCCGTCCGGACCTCGTGAGCGCCGTCAGCGTCCCAGCGGGCCTGCCAGCGCTGCTCGACGGCGTGCGGATCGTAGCGGTGCTCCATGCCTGGACGCCTAGAGCGCGCGCTGCCGCTCTTTGGCGCCGACGGCGCCGGCGATGGCGTCGAGGACGCCGTTCACGAAGGTCGAGGACTCGTCGCTGCCGAAGCGCTTGGCAATCTCGATCGCTTCGTCGATGGCGACACTCGCCGGCACGTCCCGGCGGCAGAGAAGCTCGTACGTCCCGATCCGCAGGATGTTGCGGTCCACGTGCGACAGGCGATCGACGCGCCAGTTCGAGGAGCTCTCGGCGATCAGCTCGTCGATCCGCGCCCGGGTGTCGAGGACGCCCTCCACGAGCGCCTGCCCGAAGGCGCGCGCGTCGGTCGGCGCGTCGCAGTGCTCCCAGAAGATCCGCAGCGCCGCGCACGGGTCGTCACCGCGAACCTCGAGTTGATAGAGCGCCTGCAGCGCCAACTCCCGCCCTTTCCGTCGCATGCCCATGAATCGTCGTCACCCCAGCAAACGCGCGAGCTGCGCCATTTCGATCGCCGTCACCGCCGCCTCGTATCCTTTGTTGCCGTGTCCTTCGCCGGCCCGCGCGAGGGCCTGCTCTATCGTGTCCGTGGTGAGGACGCCAAACGCCGCCGGGATCCGGTACTCCGCGACCACACGGCCCACCCCGCGAGCGACCTCGCCGCAGATGTAGTCGAAGTGCGGGGTCTCCCCGCGCACGACGGCGCCCAGGCAGACGAGCGCCTGATACCGGCCGGACCGAGCGAGCGCCTGGGCCGCGAACGGGATCTCGAAGGCCCCGGGGACGTGCGCGACGACGATGTCGTCGTCGTGGACGCCGTGTGTCGCGAGCGCCTCGAGCGCCCCGGCGAGCAGCGGTGCGGTGATGCTGCGGTTGAAGCGCGACACGACGATCCCGAAGCGCAGCGCGCCGCCCTCGGGGGCTCCGATCAGCTCACGCGGCATGGGCGTCGCTCATCGAGGCGTAAGGCCGGTGAGCAGGTGGCCGAGCTTCTCCTGCTTCGTCCGGAGATAGGTCAGATTGCCACTTCGCGGCGCGACCTCGAGCGGCACCCGCTCGACGACCTCGATGCCGTATCCCTGGAGACCGACCACTTTCCGCGGGTTGTTGGTGAGCAACCGTACGCGCCGGAGACCGAGATCGCGCAGAACCTGCGCGCTGATGCCGTAATCGCGCAGATCCTCCTCGAAACCGAGCTCCAGATTCGCCTCGACCGTATCCCGCCCCTGGTCCTGCAGCGCGTAGGCGCGGATCTTGTTGGCGAGGCCGATGCCCCGGCCCTCCTGGTGCATGTACACGACCACGCCCTGCCCGAGGTCGTCGATCACGCGCAGCGCCTGCTCCAGCTGCTCGCCGCAGTCGCAGCGCTCCGACTGGAAAACGTCGCCGGTCAGGCACTGCGAGTGCACGCGCACCAGCGGAACGTCGCCCGGCTTGAACCCGCCCTTCACCAGCGCCATGTGCTCGTGGCGATCGATCGAGTTGCGATACACGATCGCGCGGAAGCGGCCCCCGGTCGCCGTCGTGAACTCGGACTCGACGGCGCGCTCGACGAGGAGCTCGCTCCGCAACCGGTGCGCTCCGAGCGCCGCCAGCGTCGTCAGGCGGAGGCCGTGGGCGTGCGCGAGGCGCTCGAGGTCGGCGCGCGTCGCGACCGCGCCGTCCTCGCAAAGCACCGTACAGAACACCGCGGCCGGACGCATGCCGGCCAGCCGCATGAGATCGACCGCGCCCTCCGGGTGGCGCTTGTACGCGAGCACGCCGCCGCGTTGCACCTGGACGGGAAAGACGTGCCCCGGCATCGCGAGATCCGCCGGCCCCGCGCCGTCGGCGACCGTCACCAGGATCGTCCGCGCCCGGTCGGCCGCAGAAATCCCGGTGGTGACGCCCGTCCGCGCCTCGATCGACGCTCCGAAGGCCGGCTGTCGCGTCGGCGCGAGGGGGTTCCCGAGCAACGGGATGCCGAGACGACGCATGCGGCCTTCGGTGAGCGCCAGACAGATGAGCCCGCGCGCGTGCATTGCCATGAAGTTGACGGTGGCGGGTGTCACGCGCTCGGCGGCGGCGCACAGCACGCCGTCTCCGCCCTCGCGCTCGTCGATCAGGACCACCAGCTGGCCCGCGCGCACGTCCACCAGGATCTCGTCGATCGGTGACACCATCGGAGCTCGGCACACTATAGCCGCTCTCCGCTAGTATGCCACGCGTCCGTCGCGGAGCACGTCGGACCCGAGGGGCACGACCACCGGCCGGTCGAGACGCGGACCGTCGCCGAGCCGTCGGAGGCCGAGTGCCCCGAGCATCGGCCGGGCGTCGCTCCCGAGCAGGACGGGCGCCGTAACCACCGCGAGACGGTCGACCAACCGCGCGTGCACCATGGCGGCCGCGAGATCGCCTCCGCCCTCGACGAGGACGCTCACGATCCCGCGGGTCGCGAGGACGCGCAGCAGCGCCGCGAGATCCACCTTGCCGTCGATCGCGGGCATCACGATCACCTCGACGCCGGCGGCGGCGAAGGATCGGCGCCGCCGGGTCGGCGCCGCCGCCGTCGTCGCGACGATCGTGGCGGCGGCCGATCGTTGCCGCACGACCGTGGCGTCGATCGGCATCCGGAGGCGCCCGTCGATCACGATGCGCAGCGGGTCGCGTCCGCCGCGGAGGCGGCACCGGAGCGAGGGATCGTCGGCGCGCACCGTCCCGGACCCGACCATCACCGCATCGACGCGATTCCGGAGCTCGTGCACCCATCGCCGCGCGGCGGCCCCGGTGATCCAGCGCGATTCGCCCGCGGCGGTCGCGATGCGGCCATCGAGCGACGCCGCGAGCTTCAGGATGACGAAGGGTCGGCGCCGGACGACGAAGTGGCGGAACCAGGCGGACACGCCGGCGGCCTCCTCGGCGAGCACGCCGGTCGTGACCGCGACGCCCGCGCGCGCGAGCCTGCGGAACCCACGACCCCGCACGCGCGGATTGGGATCGCCCACCGCGGCCACGACCCGTGCGACGCCGGCCGCGACGACGGCGTCGGCACAGGGCGGCGTGCGGCCGAAATGCGCGCACGGCTCCAACGTGACGTAGAGGGTCGCGCCCCGCGCGCGGGCGCCGGCGCGCCGCAGGGCGACGACCTCCGCGTGCGGCCCGCCGACCGGACGCGTCCATCCTTCCCCGACGACGCGTCCCGCCTTCACCACCACCGCGCCGACGGCCGGGTTCGGGCTCGTCCGGCCGAGCGCCCGCTCGGCCAGGGCGACCGCGCGGCGCATCCACCGGGCGTCGTCGGCGCGCTCACGGTTCCTTCGGCTTCCGCCCCTGGGCGTCGCCACGACGCTCCTTGAGGAGCGTCTGCAGCTCCTCCATGAACTCGCCGATGTCCTCGAACGAGCGGTAGACGGACGCGAACCGTACGTACGCGACCTTGTCGAGCCCGTGCAGCTCGCGCATGAGCGCCTCGCCGATCGTCGAGCTCGGCAGCTCCTTCTCGCCGCTCTCCTGCAGCGTGCGTTCGATGCGGTCGACCACCGCCTCGATCGCCTCGATCCCGACGGGACGCTTCTCGCAGGCGCGCTTGAGGCCCGCGACGATCTTCATGCGATCGAACGGCTCGCGCCGCCCGTCCTTCTTGACGATCAGCGGGAACGCCTCCTCGGCGCGCTCGTACGTCGTGAACCGCCGTGCGCACTGGAGACATTCGCGCCGGCGGCGGATCACGTCCCCCTCCTTCGACAGGCGCGAGTCGATGACCTTGTTCTCGAGGTCGCGGCAGAAGGGGCACTTCACCGGCGGTCGCGCCCCGCGCGCTCGAGCGACGCGCGAGCTCCCGAGCGGTCGGGGTAGATCGGAAAACGGTCGCAGAGCGCCGCCACCTCCTCGCCGATCGCCCGGAGCGCCGCCGCGTCGCCGACCCGCGACAGCGCGCGCGCGATCAGATCGCCGACGACGCCCATCTCGGGCTCCCGCATGCCGCGCGAGGTCACCGCCGGCGTGCCGATGCGCACGCCGCTCGTCACCATCGGCGAGCGCGGGTCGAAGGGCACCGTGTTCTTGTTCACGGTGATGCGGGCCTGATCGAGCGTCGCCTCGGCGACCTTGCCCGTGAGCTCGCTCCCGCGGAGGTCGAGCATCATGAGGTGGTTGTCGGTGCCGCCCGTGAGCAACTGGAACCCGCGCTCGATCAGGCGCGCCGCGAGCGCCTTCGCGTTCGCGACGACCTGGCGCTGATACTCCTTGAACTCCGGCGTCAGCGCCTCCTTGAACGCGACCGCCTTCGCCGCGATCACGTGCATGAGCGGGCCGCCCTGATTTCCGGGGAAGACCGAGGAGTTCAGGCTCTTCGCGTGCTCCTCCCGACAGAGCACGAGCCCGCCGCGCGGCCCGCGCAACGTCTTGTGCGTGGTGCTGGTCACGAAGTCGCAGTGGGGAACCGGAGACGGGTGGATGTCCGCGGCGACGAGTCCGGCGAAATGCGCCATGTCCGCCATCAGGAGCGCGCCCACCTCGTCGGCGATGGTCCGGAAGCGCGCGAAGTCGAGCGTCCGGGGATAGGCGCTGTAGCCGGCGATGATCATCTTCGGACGATGCCGGCGCGCAAGCGCCTCCACCTGCTCGTAGTCGAGCCGGTGGTCCGACTCGCGGACGCCGTAGTGCACGACCTCGAAGAACTTGCCCGAGAAGTTGACCGGGCTCCCGTGCGTGAGGTGGCCGCCGTGGCTCAGGTTCATCGCGAGCATCGTTGCACCCTGCTCGAGCTGCGAGAAGTACACGGCCATATTGGCCTGCGATCCCGAGTGCGGCTGGACGTTGGCGTGATCGGCGCCGAAGAGCTCCTTCACCCGCGCGATCGCGAGCGCCTCCACGACGTCCACGAACTCGCAGCCGCCGTAGTAGCGTTTGCCCGGATAGCCCTCGGCGTACTTGTTGGTGAGCACCGAGCCCTGGGCCTCCAGCACCGCCTCGCTGACGATGTTCTCGGACGCGATCAGCTCGAGATTGCGCATCTGGCGGCCGGTCTCGCGGCCAATGGCCTCCATCACTTCGGGGTCGGTTCTGGCTAGGTGACTGGTCATGGCTGCGCGTCCTCGTCGGCAAAAAAAATCGCAGAACTGGCCCTTCGCTACGACGTCCGGCCGGTCTCTGCGATCGTCACGTCCCCGCGGGCGGGCGTCGTCGGTCGAGGCCGCAACGCCGCCGCTCGATCCGGTCTACTTCCGGCTTTCGATGTAGTTCACCACGTCCTGCACGGTCCGGATCTTCTCGGCTTCCTCGTCCGAGATCTCCATCTCGTACTCTTCTTCCAGCGCCATCACCAACTCGACGATGTCGAGCGAGTCGGCGCCGAGATCCTCGATGAAGGAGGCCTCGGGCGTGACCTCGTCCTCACTGACGCCGAGCTGCTCGCAGATGATCTCGCGTACCTTGGCCTCGACCGTCGATGCCATGCTCCCTCCTCACACGTACATGCCGCCGTTGATGTGTAGGACCTGCCCCGTGATGTAGCTCGCGCCGGGCCCCGCGAGAAACGTGACGGCGGCGGCGACGTCTTCCGCCCGCCCGAGCCGCCCGAGCGGGACCATCGTTTGGTACATGGCTCGCGCGTCGGCGTCCAGAGTTCGAGTCATGTCGGTCTCGATGAATCCCGGCGCGACCACGTTGGCCGTGACGTTCCGGGACGCGAGCTCCCGCGCCGTCGATTTCGTGAAACCGATGATGCCAGCCTTCGCGGCCGCGTAGGCCGCCTGCCCCGTGTTGCCCGTCACCCCGACCACGGAGCTCAGATTGACGATCCGCCCGCGGCGGGCGCGCATCATGGGACGCGCAACGGCCTTGGTGCAATTGAAGACTCCCTTGAGGTTGACGTCGAGCACCCGCTGCCACTGCTCGTCGGTGATCCGCACGATCAGGGCATCCGCCGAAACGCCGGCATTGTTGACCAGGACATCCACCTTGCCAAGACGCGCCACCACGTCGCGCACGACCGCGTCGACCTCCGCCGCATTCGCGACGTCGAGCGCGACCGCCTCGGCGGCGCCGCCGCCCGCGACGATGTCGGCGACGACCCGCTCCGCCCCCTCGCGCTGCGTCCGGTAGCCGACGACGACGCGCGCGCCCGCCGCGGCGAGGCCGCGGGCGATCGCCGCGCCGATGCCGCGCGACGCGCCGGTCACGAGCGCAACGTCGCCGCCGAGCGTCACGCGCGCACCTCCGCCGCGGGTCCGACGCCGTCCTCGAGGCTCCCGCTCGCTAGCCCGAGCTTCATGCGCTGCGCGATCTTGGCCAGCACCTGTCCCGGGCCGACCTCGATCACCCGGAGGCACCCGAGCGCCCGCAGGAGCCGCATCGACTCCGCCCAGCGAACGGGGGCCGTCACCTGCGTCACGAGAAGCTCGCGGATGCGGGCAGCGTCCGCGTTGAGCGTCGCCTCGACGTTGCTGACGACCGGAACGGCCGGCGTCCGCACTTCGACCTCGGCGAGCGCCTGCGCGAGCGCGGCGGCGACGGGGGTCATCAGCGCGCAGTGGAACGGAGCGCTCACCGCGAGCGCGATGACGCGCGCGCCGGCCGCCTTGGCGGCCACCATCACGCGCGCAACCGCCGCACGATGCCCGGCGACCACGACCTGTCCCGCCCCGTTGAAGTTCGCGGGGCTCACGATCTCGCCCTCGGCGGCGGCGGCGCAGAGCTCCGCCACCCTGGCGTCCTCGAGACCGACGATCGCCGCCATCGTGCCGACCCCGTCCGGCACCGCGGACTGCATGAGCCGGCCGCGCAGGCGCACGAGCCGGACAGCGTCGCGGAAGGCGAGCGCTCCGGCGACGACGAGCGCCGTGTACTCACCGAGGCTGTGTCCCGCGACCCAGCGCGGTACGATCCCGCTCGTCGGACCGAGGGCGCGCCACGTCGCCACGCTCACCGCCAGGATGGCCGGCTGGCAGACCTCGGTCCGCGTGAGCTCCGCTTCGGGACCCTCGAAACACAGCCGGGTGAGCGGGAACCCGACGGCATCGTCGGCCTCCGCCATGGTCGCGCGCGCGGCCGCGTGCTCCGCGACCAGGCGCGCACCCATCCCGACGCGCTGCGATCCCTGTCCGGGAAACAGCAGCGCCGTCGGGTCGGCCGCCGGCGCCGCGGACTCCGATGACGTCGCCACCAACGGCGGCGTCACGCCTCCGCGGTATCGAGCACTTTGCGCCCGCGGTATTCGCCGCAATGCGCGCAGGCGCGGTGCCGCAGCATGGGCTCGCTGCAGCTCGGACACGTAATGAAACTCGCCGGGCGGAGCGCGTCGTGCGCGCGCCGCTTGTTGCGCTTGGTGCTGGACGTCCGTCGCTTCGGAACTGCCATGACCCCTCCTCCGCGCGCTCAGGCGCCGCGGTCGATCTTGAGATTGCGGAGCGCGGACCAGCGAGGATCGCCGGTCTCGACGGTGCAGCCGCACTGGGCGGTGTTGCGGTTGCTGCCGCACTGCGGGCAAAGCCCCCGGCACTCTTCACCACAGAGTGGCCGCGTCGGCAAGGCGAGCATGACCTGCTCGTAGACGAGCGGGGTGAGGTCGACCTCCGTCCCCTCGTAGAACGACTGGACGAGGTCGCCCGGCGCGAGCTCGATCTCCCCGCTGAGGCGCGTCGCCGGGGTCAGAACCACCGAGAACTCCTGGGCGACGTCGAGCGGGAAGGCTTCGAGGCACCGCCCGCAGGTCGCCTCGGCCCGGCCCACCACCTCGCCGTCGAAGAAGAGATCGAGCTGGGACCGGGAGTATCGGACCCGGACTCGCAGCGGCGCACGGAACTCGTAGTCGTGATTCGCCTTCGCGAGGGTCGCGTTCAGCTCCTCGATCGGCTCGGCGTAGTCGAGCCGGTCTTCGACCGCGAGAATGTCGTGCAGTTGGACCTTCATGAGCGAAGACGTCGGCGCGCCCCGGGTGGACACGGGCGCGCGGGTCTGGACGGTGTTTATACGAGCCGGCTCCGGGGGCTACAAGCGCGGCGGGCGACCGGTCGCCGGCCGGGTCAGCCTTCCGAGCCCCCGCGCCGATCGACGCCGAGCCGTCGCTCCAAGCGTCGGACCCGCCGCAGCAGGTCCGGCAGGCGCAGGATCGCCGCCGAGGTGCGGCGCCAGAGCCCGACCTCCATCGCCGGATAGCCGCCGACGGTCTTCCCCGCAGGCACCGAGTTCGGAACGCCGCTCTGCGCCGCCACCTGCACACCGTCGCCGATCATGAGGTGCCCCGCGGCTCCCGCCTGCCCGCCCATCTGGACGCCGCGGCCGATCTTCGTCGATCCCGCGATCCCCACCTGCGCCGCCAGGAAGCTGTGCGCGCCGACCTCGCAGTTGTGGGCGATCATCACGAGGTTGTCGAGCTTGGCGCCGCGCCGGACGATCGTGGCCTCGAGCGTCGCGCGGTCGACCGTCGTGTTCGCGCCGATCTCCACGTCGTCCTCGATCACGACGACGCCGATCTGCGGGATCTTCACCGCGCCGGTCGGGCTCGGCGCGAAGCCGAAGCCATCGGCCCCGATCACGACCCCGGCGTGCAACACCACGCGATCGCCGATCCGGACGCGCTCACGCACGACCACGCCGGCGTGCGCGACGAAGTCGCGGCCGATCCTCGCGCCCTCGTAGATGGTCACGTGCGGGTGGATCGTCGCGCTCGGTCCGATCTCGACGCGCTCTCCTATGACCGCGTAGGGACCGATCGACGTCGGCGCCGCGATGCGCGCGCTCGCCGCGACCACCGCCGTCGGGTGGACGCCGGGCGTCGGCGCGGGAGGGCGGTGGAAGAGCGCCAGCACCCGCGCGAAGCAGAGGTACGGATTGTCGGCGCGGAGCGTCGCGATCGGGAGCGCCGCCGTGCCGGTCGCGACGATCGCCGCCGACGCCCGCGTGGCGGCGAGCTGCGCGGCGTATTTCGGGTTCGCGAGGAACGTGAGGTCGCCCGGACCGGCCTCCTCGAGCCCGCGGATCGCGCCGATCTCGATCGCGCCGTCCCCCCGCAGCTCGCAGCCCAGCCGTTCCGCGATCTCCGCGAGCGTCATCGTGGGAGTGGCTTAGGCCGAAGCGTCCGGACCCGCAAGCCATGGCGCACACGCGAGTTTGCCGGCCCCGGAGGCCTGTGTTACGAAGCCCGTTTCCGAACCGCCGGCATGGAGCACATCATCGACTTCGCCAAAGGCGACGGGCTCGTCCCGGTGGTCGTCCAGGACGACCGATCCGGCGCCGTCCTGATGCTCGCCTACATGAATCGGGAGGCCTTCGATCGCACGGTCGCGACCGGCTACGCCACGTACTGGAGCCGCTCGCGCCAGAGCTTCTGGGTGAAGGGCGAGAGCTCCGGGCACCGGCAGAAGGTGCGCGCGATCCACATCGACTGCGACGGCGACACGGTGCTGCTGCGGGTCGAGCAGGAGGGCGGTGCCGCCTGCCATGAAGGCTATCCGAGCTGCTTCTTCCGCAGGCGCGCCGACGACGCATGGCAGGTCGTCGAGACCCGCGTCTTCGATCCCGCCGAGGTCTACGCGAAGTGAGCATCCTCAAGCTCGGCATCCCGAAGGGCAGCCTCGAGCAGGCGACGATCGACCTGTTCCGCAAGTCGGGGTGGCGGATCAGCGCCGGTAGCCGGAGCTATTTCCCGTCGGTCGACGATCCGGCGCTGCGTTGCAACCTCATCCGCGCCCAGGAGATGGCGCGCTACGTCGAGGCGGGCACGCTCGACGCCGGCATCACGGGTCACGACTGGATCCTCGAGAACGACTCGCAGGTCGACGTCGTGTGCGACCTGGTGTACTCGAAGGCGACGATCCGCCCGACCCGCTGGGTGCTGGTGGTCCCCGACGCGTCGCCGGTGCAGAAGCCCGAGGACCTGCGCGGCAAGACCGTCGCGACCGAGCTCGTGCACTACACCAAGCGCTATTTCACGGAGCGCGCGATCGAGGTCGACGTCGAGTTCTCCTGGGGCGCCACCGAGGCCAAGGCCGCCGAGGGCCTCGTCGACGCGATCGTCGAGGTCACCGAGACCGGGAGCACGCTCCGGGCAAACGGGCTCCGCATCGTCGCCGAGCTCTTCAGCTCCAACCCCCAGCTCATCGCCAATCGCGCGGCGAGGCGCGACCCCTGGAAGCGGGAGAAGATCGAGCAGATCGGCCTGCTCCTCACGGGCGCGCTCCGTGCGGAGACGCAGGTCGGGCTCAAGCTGAACGTCCCGAAGGAGCACCTCGAGACGATCGTCGGCATGCTCCCGAGCATCACCGCGCCGACCGTCTCCAACCTCTACGGCAAGGACTGGTTCTCGGTCGAGAGCGTGATCGCCGAGGACGTCGTCCGCGAGCTCATCCCGAAGCTCCTGAAAGCGGGCGCGGTCGGCATCATCGAGTACGGGCTCAACAAGGTCATCTGATTCCCGGGAGTAGCCCCGCTAACGCTCTCCAAGCTTGCGACGGCGCACAGAGTTCGGTACACACCCCTGGTCGCCGATCGCCGCCGTCGTCTTCCCCGCACGGCCACGCACGCGGCGGACGACCCTGAGGCATCGCGATGCTCGGATGGTGGAATCCGGAAAACGTTTCGACCGACGGCGGCCTCTTCCACCTGCTCTACTGGAGCTCGGCGGCCGGCATGCTCTTCGTGCAGGTCCTCTGCTCCCGCCTGCGTCAACCGGCGCCGGTCCGCGACGCGCGCGGGCGCGAGTTCGTGTGGGCGATCGTCCCGGCCTTGCTCCTTCTGTCCTTCGGCCTCGCAAGCCACCGCTCGACGCACGCGCCGGCGGCGGCGCGCCCGCAGCTCGCGCTCGAGGCCTCGCCCGGGCCGCATGGCGCCGCCCGGTGACCTCGGCGTGACGACGCGGCATCGCCACACGGCGGCGGCCTCGCGGACTCCGCACGGCCTGCACCTCTTCGCGGTCGTCCTCGCGGCCGCGACGCTCGCACTCATCTTCGTCGGCGGACTCGTCACGAGCACGGGCTCGGGCCTCGCGGTTCCCGACTGGCCGCTCTCGTTCGGGCAGTTCTTCCCGCGCATGGTCGGCGGCGTCTTCTACGAGCACGGCCATCGCATGGTCGCGGCGACGGTCGGCGCGCTCACGGTGGCGTTCGCCGTCGCGACCTGGCTCGTCGAGTCCCCCCCGATCGTGCGCCGCCTCGCGCTCGCGGCGATCGCGACGGTCGTCGCCCAGGGGCTCCTCGGCGGCCTCACCGTCCTCTTCCTCCTGCCGCCGGCGATCTCGTCGGCCCACGCCTGCCTCGCACAGGCCTTCCTCTGCCTGACCGTGGCCCTGGCGGTGCTGACCCATCCGGACTGGACGCCGGCGCCGCCGACGCCGGCCGATCCCGGGCTCGCGCGTCTCGCGGCGGCGACCGCCGCGGTCGTCTACGGACAGCTGGTCCTCGGCGCAGTCATGCGGCACACGGGCGCCGGCCTCGCCATCCCCGATTTCCCGCTGGCCTTCGGACGCGTCGTGCCGCCCTTCGAGTCGGCGGCGGTCGTGGTTCACTTCCTGCACCGCCTGGGAGCGCTCGCCGTCGCGACGTTGGTGCTCTGGACGGCCGCACGCACGGTCAGGACGCATCCGGCCGAGCGCGCCGTCGTCCGTCCCGCGCTCCTGGCGGTGGCCCTCGTGGCGGCCCAGATCACGCTCGGCGCCCTCACCATCTGGACACGGAAGGCCGTCCTCCCGACCACGGCGCACGTCGCGATCGGCGCCGCGATCCTCGGAACCACGGTCGTATGGGCGCTCCGCGCTCGCCGCACGGCCGGGGCGACGTCCGGACCAACCCGCGCCCTCCTCGCCACCGAACGGGCGCCCGCATGATGCCGGCGCTCGAACCGGCCGAGAATCTGGATCTCGCTCCCGAAGCCCTGCCCATGGCTCGGCGCCGCCTCGTCGACTTCCTCGAGCTGACCAAGCCGCGCGTCGTGGCAATGGTCATCCTGACCACGCTCTTCGGCTACTACCTCGGCGCCGCGCACGAGCGGTTCGACTGGCTGCGCCTCGTCTGGACGCTCGTCGGCACCACCCTCGCCGCCGGCGGCACCCTGGCGTTGAACCAGTACCTCGAGCGCGACCTCGACGCGCAGATGCACCGGACCCGCCGCCGCCCGCTCCCCGAAGGCCGCCTGGCGCCGACCGACGCGCTCCTGTTCGGCGCGGTCCTCACGATCGCCGGCATCCTGGTGCTGGTCGCCGGCAGCAACTTGCTCGCGGCGGCCGTCACCGCCGCGACCAGCGTGAGCTACCTCTTCGCCTACACGCCCGCCAAGGCGCGCACGCCGCTCTGTACGCTCATCGGCGCGGTCCCGGGCGCCTTGCCCCCGCTCACGGGGTGGTCGGCGGCGAGCGGCGACCTCGACGCGGCGGCGTGGGCGATCTTCGCGATCATGTTCGTCTGGCAGATTCCGCACTCGCTCGCGATCGCCCAGGTGTACCGCGACGACTACGCGCGCGCGGGCTTCCGCCTGCTGCCGGTCGTCGATCCCGACGGCTCCAGTACGGCGCGCCACATCCTGACCTACTCGCTCGCGCTGCTGAGCCTCGGCATGTTGCCCGCCATGCTCGGACTCGCCGGGCCGATCTACTTCGCGGCTTCGATCCTCCTCGGGTGCAGCATGCTCGCGCCTTCGGTGCGGCTCGCCCGCTCGACGAAGCCAGCCGACGCGCGTCGCGTGATGTTCGCGAGCCTCGTCTACCTGCCCTGCCTCTTCGCGGTCATGGCGGCTGACAAGCTCGGCGCCGCGCCCTGGTAGCGCGGCCTCAGCGACTCCGCCGCGCCGTGGCGGTCGCCGCGCAGAAGGCGACCGCGCAGAAGGCGAGCGTCACGAGCACCGACGGCACGAGCGCGGGTACGCGCCCCACGGCCTCGGGCGCGCCGAGATAGAGGCAGCGGCGAAGCGCCGCCATGCCGTAGGTCAGCGGATTCAGCTGCATCAGCCACCCGAGCCAGCCCGCCGCGCCGGACGCCGGAAAGAAAGCGCCCGAAAGGATCCAGATCGGCATCAGGATCAGGTTCATGATGGCGTGGAATCCCTGGGTGGACTCCATGCGCCAGGCGATCACGAGCCCGAGGGAGGTCAGCGCGAAGGCGACGGCGGCGATCACGCCCACGACGGCGAGGATCGCGCCGGGCGAGAGCGAGATGCCGACGAGCGGCGCCAGCAGGAGGAACAGCGCGCCCTGCAGCACCGCGAGCGTCGTGCCGCCGAGCGCCTGCCCGAGGACGATGCCGCCGCGCGAGATCGGGGACACCAGCACGCCCTGGAGGAAGCCGCTCTTGCGGTCCTCGACGACCGCGATGGTCGAGAAGATGGCGGTGAACAGCAGGACGAGCCCGATGATCCCCGGGTAGAAGTAGGCCATCGTGCCGAGATCCGCCGGCGCACCGGGCGGACGGAGCGACGCGCTGAAGCCTCCGCCGAGCAGCAGCCAGAAGAGCAACGGTTGCGCGAACGCCCCGACGAGACGGCTCCGCTGCCGGACGAACCGGACGATCTCGCGCCACCAGAGGGCCCGCACGCCGCGCACGGCTATGCCCCTCCCGGCGCGCCGACGTCGTCGAAGAAGCGCTCGCCCGTGAGATGGACGAACACGTCCTCGAGCGTCGGCTTCCCGTAGGTGACCGAGCGAATGTCGCCGGGGAACGCCTCGACGACGTCGCGCACGAACTCGTGCCCGCGCGGCATCTCGATCCGCAGCGCGCCGGCGACGACCTGGGGCACGCACCCGAAGCGCTCCTCGATCCGCCGCCGCATTGCCTCCGGGTCGACGGCGTCGACGACGACCACGTCCCCGCCGATCTCGGCCTTGAGGTGCGCGGGCGCGTCGACCGCGACGAGCCTCCCCTGGTGCATGAAGCCGATGCGGTCGCAGCGTTCGGCCTCTTCCATGTAGTGCGTGGTGAGCACGACGGTCAGCCCCTCCCGGTCCCGCAGGTGGACGAGGTACGAGAAGAAGTCGCGCCGGGCGCCGGGATCGAGTCCGGTCGACGGCTCGTCGAGCAGCACGAGATCCGGGCCGTGCAGCAAGCCTTTCGCGAGCTCGACGCGCCGGGCAAGGCCGCCCGAGAGCGCCTCCACGCGGTCGTCGGCGCGCTCGGCGAGCCCGAGGCGCTCCAGCAACGTCGCAGCCCGCGCGCGGCTCTCGACGCCGTCGAGGCCGTAGAGCGCCGCGTGACAGGCAAGGTTCTCGCGCACGGTGAGCTTGCCGTCGACGGCAGGATGCTGGAACACCACGCCGAGCCGCCGCCGCACCCGCTCGGGATGCCGCGCGGTATCCTCGTCGAACACGGTGACCGCCCCCCCCTGGGGCGCGACGAGCGTCGCCAGCACCTTGAAGAGCGTCGTCTTGCCGCCGCCGTTCGGGCCGAGCACGCCGAAGATCTCGCCGCGGCGGACGTCGAGATCGATGCCGCGAAGCGCCGGACGCTCGCCGTAGCGGTGCGTGAGCCCGGCGATCGCGATCGCGGCCGTGGTCGTCGGCGACGATCCCTCGCCTCCGGCGAGAGGACTACATGGCGGCTGCGTCATCGGAGCGCGGGGGATCCTGCCACAGCCGCCGCCCACCGACCAGTCACGCTCGCGTTCGTCTCTTGACCCTCCGAGACGCGCGACGTTAGATTGCCGCACGTCCGCGACGCGCCCCGTGCGTCGCCCGCGCGCCGTGAGCACTGAAGCGATCCTTCCCGTCGACCCGACCCGGCTGGAGCAGCTGCTGCACGTCCAGGAGCGGCTCCTGCTCGGCGCGTACGACGAGGCGACGCTCGCCGACCGGCTCTGTCAGAGCACGGCCCTCGTGCTCGGCGCGTCCGGAGCCCGCCTCGCGGCGGTGGCGCACGACGCCGTCGAGACGCGCGGAGCGTACGGCGTGCCCTTCACGGCGGCGGACGACGCCATCGTGCGGCGCGCGACGGCCGAGCGCCGTCCCGTGCTCGGCGACGCCGCCCACGAAACCGGCATGCTCACGCTGCCGATCGAGCACGAGCCCGCCGGGCTCGCGATGCAGCTCCGCCCATGGATCGGCAGCGCGTTCGGACCCGAGCACGTCGGGCTCGCCCGGTACGCCGCCTCGCTGGCGTCGGTCGCCCTGAAGCACGCCCGCACCCGGCAGGGATCCGCGACAGCCGACGGGGGGCCAGCGGAGATCCTGGCCTCGCTCTCCCACGACCTGCGCCAGCCGCTCAACGTGATGCTCGGCTACACCCAGCTCTTGATCGACGACACCTATGGCGCCTGCACCGCCGAGCAGCGCGAGGTCCTCTCCACCATCGAACGGCACGCCCGGGAGCTCTTCACCGTCCTCACCGGCGCCCTCGACCTCGTCCGGCTCGAGCGCCAGGCCGACCGGGCCGTCGCCGAGCCCTTCACCGCTCGCGAGATCATCGAGGAGCTCTGCACGGGATCCCTCGCGCACCGCGCCAGCCGCGACGTCGCCCTCACCTGGCACGCGGACCCCGCCACCCCGGTCTTCCGGAGCGACCGCTTCCGCGTCCGCCAGGTCCTGCAGAACCTGGTCGACAACGCGCTCCGTCATACCGAACGGGGCGCCGTGTCGGTCACGGCGGCGCCGCACGATCGCCGCGTCCGGCTCGAGGTGGCCGACACCGGAGGCGGCATCGCGGCCGCGGACCTGCCGCACGTCTTCGCGCCTTTCCGGACCGGCAGCCGGGGACGCACCGGATCGGGCCTCGGCCTCTACATCGTGAAGCGCTTCTGCGAGACGCTCGGCGGCGAGGTCCATGTCGCGAGCACCGTCGGCGGCGGGACGCGCTTCACCGTCGACCTGCCGACCGAGCTTCCCGCCCGCTGACGAGGCCGGCGCTCACTCGACCGTGAGCGTCGCATCGTCTCCGGTGTCCGCGGAGCCGAGACCCGTGGTCGGATGGGTCGCGGAGATCGTCGTCGCACCGGGCGCCAGCGTATCGACGCGGCTCCGGTCGCCCGGGTCGTTCGGCGCGCGCGCCACGTCCGGGTCGCTCGACGAGTAGACGAGCTCCTGCGTCAGGTTCTGCGTCGCCCCGCCTCCGAAGTGCCCCGTCGCGGTGTAGCGCTGGACGTCGCCAGGCGCGCGCGTCGCGACGACCGGACTCAGCGTGATGCGCTCGAGCGCTCCGATCACCGTGAGCGTCACGTCGTCCCCGCTGCCGGTCGTGCCGACGCCGGTCACGGGGTCGGTCGCCGAGATCACGACCTGTCCGGGGGCGAGCGCGTCCACGCGGCTCTTGTTGCCGGCGGCGTTCGGCGCGGCGGCGATGGCCGCGTCGCTCGTATGGTAGTCGACCCGCTGGGTGAGGTTCTTCGTCGCGCCGCCGCCGAAGTGCCCGATCGCGGTGTACGTCAACGACTGGCTGACCGCGCGCGTCGCCTGCGTCGGCGAGAGCGTGATCCGTTCGAGCGCCCCGAGCACGGTGACCGTGGCGTCGCCGCCCACCTCGGCCGTGCTCACCTCCAGCCCCGACTGCGGGTCCGTATACGTGGCGGAGATCGTCGCCGTTCCGGGCGCGAGCATCTCGACGCGGCTCTTGTTGCCGAGTGCGTTCGGCGCCGCCACCACGCTCGGGTCGGAGGAGACGTACGTCACCTGCTGCGTGAGGTTCGCCACGCCGCCGCCCTCGTAGTGCCCCGTCGCCGTGAAGTTCTGCGCCTCTCCGACGGCACGCGTCGCGCTCGTGGGCGCGAGCGTGATGCCGATCAACGTCGACACGGCCGCCGACACCGTGAGGGTCGCGTCGTTGCCGCCCAGGGTCGTGGTGATGCCGCTCGGATGCGAAGCGGAGATCGTCGCCGTCCCCGGCGCGACGGTGTCGATCCGGCCCTTGTTACCGGGGGTATTGGGCGCCACGGCGACGCCGGGGTCGCTCGAGGCGTAGTCGACCTCCTGGGTGAGGTTCAGGGTCGCACCGCCGGCGTAGTGGCCCGTCGCGACGTAGCTCTGGAACTGTCCGGCGGGTCGCGTCTTGGTGAGCGGGCTCAGCGTGAGGCTCTCGAGCGCCCCCAGCACCGTGACCGTCGCGTCGCCGCTCCCGTCGGCGCTGCTGACGCCGGTCACGGGATCGACCGCGGTGACCGTGGCGGACCCCTGGGCGACCGCCTCGATCCGGCTCTTGTTGCCGTCGAGATTCGTCGCGACCACGACGGTCGGATCGCTCGAGCCGTAGGTGACCTGCTGCGTGATGTTGCGCGTGACGCCGCCCTCGAACGTGCCGATCGCGACCAGGCTCCTCGCCTCGCCGACGTCGAGGGCCACCGCCGCCGGGGTGACCGCGATGCCGAGGAGCGCGCCGGGCACGTTGAACGCCGCGTCGTCGCCGGACGTCGTGGAGGACACGCCGCTCACCGGATCGGTCGCGGAGATCGTCGCGACACCCGGACTCACGGCGGCGATCCGGCTGCGGTCCCCGGTCGCGTTCGCCGCGAGCGCCACGCCCGGATTGCTCGACGTCCAGACGACCTTCTGCGTGTAGTTCTCGGTACCGCCACCGACGAGCTCGGCGGTGGCCGTATAGGTCGCGGTGCCCCCCGGGCTCACGTAACGCGCCTCCGGCGCGATGCGGATCGCGACGACGTTTCCCGACGGCGCGGGGGTCGCGGTCGCCGTCGGCACCGGCGTCGCGGCCGACGGGTCCTTGAGGGACGGCACGCAGAGCTCGTCGGGCTTCGTGACCGCGAGCGCCTCGGGGCCGAACACGGGATGCGTGGACACCGTCGTCGCGCCGGACTTCGGCTGCTTGGGTTTCGTGTTCGCGAGCCGCACCTGATAGCAGACCAGGTAGGTCGCGTGGGTCGGGGCCGCCGGGTCGTTGCCGGCGACGCTCGCCGGCGCGCAGAAACGGCGCGGTTTCTTGACCGCCAAGACGCGCGGACCGAACTGGTCCTCCACGGAGACGTCGAACGGCGCGAACGTCGGATAGACGGGCGCCCCCTTCGGCGCGCGCGCGACCTTCGCGTCGTAGCACTTGAAATGATCGACGCCACCGGACGCGAGCGCCTCCACCCCTGCCGTGCCGAGCGCCTTCGCCGTCGGCGCGAGCAGGCGATCCTCGCTCTCGACCAGCAGCTTCAGCGCGCCGAAGCGGTTCACGATCTCGTGGACGCTGTCCGCGTGGCGCGGCTGGCGCGGCGACGTCTTGGTCACACGGATGCCGTACGCCTCGAGGTGCGTAGCCTCGTCGGCCACGAGCTCTCCCTCGACGCTCGCCGGAGCGCAGAGGCCGATCGCCTTCTGCACGTCGATCTCGTGGCGGTCCTCCGGCCGCGCGGTACTGAAGACGTCGATCACGACGTCGCCCCCGCGCGCCGCGAAGCTCGGCAATCCGCCGCGCGCACCGAGCGCGCGCGTCTTGTGGCAGAGGAACGGATCGCCGCTCGGCTGCGCCCGCGCGGCCCCGACGACGACGAGCGCGACCGTCCAGGTCGCGAGCAACCCGATGCACGTTTTCTTCATGGTCTCGTGGATCTCCCGAGCGCCCCGGCGCGCGCGCACCCCGGCGAACGCGCGTTCCCGCTCGATCGGATCGAGAGCGGGTGCGCGACGCTTCTCGGGCGTCGATGTCTCGTGGTTCCTCATGCGGCGTTCCTTCGGAAAGGAGGACGTCAGCGCTCGACGTCGAGCCGACGGACGCCGGGCGCTTCGGCGGGGCGCGGCGCGATCTCCTCGACCGCGACGGGAGCCGGGACCCGCACGCGGCGTCCCCGGACGCTGAACCGCGCGATGTGATACAGCGCGGCGACGCCGTCGCGCCAGGTGATCTTTTTCCCCTGGTCGTAATCGCGTCCGGCGTAGGAAATCGGCTGCTCGTAAATGCGGCAGCGCATCTGCGCGACCTTGGCGGTGATCTCCGGCTCGAAGCCGAAACGGTCGCATTCGATCTGGATCTGCTCGAGCACCTCGCGGCGAAAGAGCTTGTAGCCCGTCTCCATGTCCGTGAGGTTCACGTTCGTGCACATGTTCGAAAGGAGCGTGAGCACGCGGTTGCCGACATAGTGCCAGAAGTTGAGGACGCGGTGCGGTCCGCCGAGGAAGCGCGAGCCGAACACCACGTCGGCCTCTCCGCGCTCGATCGGCGCGAGCAGCGCCGGGATATCGCGCGGGTTGTACTCGAGGTCCGCGTCCTGCACGACGGCGACGTCGCCCCGCACGTGCGCGAAGCCGGTGCGCAACGCGGCGCCCTTCCCACGATTGGTGCCGTGGAAGAAGACCCGCACCTCGCCGCCGGCGAGCTCGCGCAGGATATCGCGGGTGCCGTCGAGCGAGCCGTCGTCGACGACGATGATCTCCTTCGCGTGTGGCAGCGTTTGGACGCGCCGCACCACCTCGCGAACGCTCGCGGCCTCGTTGTAGACCGGCATGACGATCGAAAGTTTCATCGCAACGTTCCCCTCCGGACCTCGTCGGCGGTCGCCGGCCGCACCGCCACCACCTTCGCCCAGACGTCGAGCCCCTGCCCCGCGGCCGGATGATTGAAATCGGCGAGCACCTCGTCGCCCTCGATGCCGACCAGGCGGAAGATCATCGGCTCGCCGCGCGGCGGACGGACGGTGTACCGCTTCCCGGCCTCGAGCGTCAGCTCGGGCGGCAGCTGCGCACGCGGCATCCGGCGCACGAGGTCCGGCCGGTGCTCGCCGTAGCTCTCCTTCGGCGAGAGCGACAGCCGGCGCTCCTCGCCGGCGACGAGCCCCTCCACGGCCCGCTCGAGCGCCGGGAAGATCTGCTCGTTTCCGTGCAGATAGGTCACCGGGCCGCACCGCTCCGTCGAGTCGACGAGATCGCCGTTCGTGAGCGTCGCCCGGTACTCGATCGTGACGACCCTGTCGACGGCCACGCGCACGCCCCCCTCCGCGCTCACGTCGCACCCTCCGCGGCGCGCGGCGCCGCGCGCGCCACCTCCCCGAGCCACTCCGCGATGACGCCGGACGCGCCGCCCGATCCGCCCTTGGTGACCAGACGCGTTCCGGCCGCCGTGCCGCCGAGGATCGTCCCATAGGCGACAAGCGGCGCGATGCGTCCGTGCACCTCGATCGCGCCGGCCTCGAGGCGCCGCAGGATCGCGTGACCCGTCTCGCCGCCGATCATCACGAGCGTCCCGATCCGGACGTCGGCGACGATCGCCGCGACCGCGTCGGCGAGCGCCGCCTCGGTCGCGCGGAGCGCGCCGGCCGCCGGCACACCGCCCGGCGCAGGCGGCATCGCCACGACGCGCCTCCCGGCCGCGAGCGCCGCCGCCCCCCGGCGCGCGGCGGCGCGGGCCCCGGCGCCGGCGCCCGCGCCGACGGTGATCGCCACGGCCTCGCCCGCGGCAAGCACGGCGTCCGCCTGCGCCCGGGCGCGGCTGTGGAGGCTTCCGTTCACGACGAGCACCGGCTGCGACGGCGACGGCGCCTCCACGGCGCCCCCGGACGGCCCGCCCCCGCCCAGACGCGGCGCGAGCGCGGCCGCGAGCGCGATCGATCCCGCGAGGCAGAGCGTTCCGGGCAGCGCCGTGATCGCCTCCACCGCCAGCGCCACGTCGTCGTCGGACTCCGCATCGACCACGAAGCAGTCGACGCTCGCCTCGCGCCGCCGCGCGACCTCGGCCGCGAAGCCGCCGCGCCGGAGGCACTCACGCGGCAGCACCTCGACGACGCGGCGGCTCTCGCGCGCGATCACCTCGCGCACCGACGACACCGCGCCCGGACCCTCGGGATCGCGCGCGAACTCCGTCTCGGCGAGCGGGCGGCCGCCGAACCACTGGCACCCGCCGCGCGTCACCCTCCCCGCCGCGGGAATCGCGGGGAGGACGAACCCCGTCGCGCCGAGGTGGTCGAGCGCCGCGTCGAGCTCGGCGCCGAGGTGACCGCGGAGCGCCGTATCGATCTTCTTCAGCACGAGTCGCGCCGGCCGCGCACCGAGCGCGGCGCGAACGCGCGCGGCGGCCGCGTCCGACGTCAAGGCGCGACTCTGCGTGTTCACGACCGCGACCGCGCCGTCGTCGCCGGGGGCGGCCGTCGCTCCCGCCTCGACGACGACCCGCGCGCGCAGCCCCGCCGCCGCGAGCTCGGCGGCTACGTCGCACGCGCCGGTCAGATCGTCCGCGATCGCGGCGAACGCGCTCACCGCATCAACACCGCGCGCGCCGGCGCCCCGTCGACGCCTTCGAGCTTGAGCGGCAGGCACGAGAGCAGATAGGTCCCCGCCACGATCTCCCGCAGGTCCAGGCCCTCGATGACGAAGACGCCGTGGCCGAGCAGCAGCTTGTGCACCGCGAAGTCCTTGCTGCCGAATTGCTCGATGGAAAGGTAGTCCATGCCGACCGTTTTCACGTTCCGGTCGACCAGATGCCGGGCGGCATCGAGCGTGAGATACGTGAAGTCCCGCTGGAATCCCGGCTTCGCCCAGCGCTCCGAGTTGTCGGTCCGACAGAGGACGATGTCCCCGCCGTGGATCTCGTGGCGGCGGAGCGCCGCGGCGTCGATCGCAGCGAGCCCGCGGAGGTCGAGCACCCGCGCCGGGCCCACCATGCGATCGAGCGGCACCTGGTCGAGCGTCGTGGCGCCGTCGATGAAGTGCGCCGGGGCATCGACGTGCGTTCCGGTGTGGGCGCCCAGCGAGAGGTGGGTCACGTTGGCGGCATCGCCGCGTTTGATAGCGCGGACCTGGGCCTGCTGGAACGCCGGGTCTCCGGGGTAGACGTGCATGTCCGGACGATCCGGCACCGACACGTCCCAGATCCGTCGGCCGGACCGGTCGATCCCATCCCGAAGGTGTGCGTCGATGGCATCCACGCTGGCGTCCTCGTTCTCCGCAGGTCGCGCGCTCACACGTCCGCCATGGCGCGCGCTCGTCCGGCGCGGCGGGCGGCGAGTTCGGCCGCGGTCTTGATCGCCTCGAGCAGATTCTTGTGGTTCGCGATGCCCTTCCCCGCGATGTCGAACGCCGTGCCATGTCCCGTCGACGTCCGGATGAAGGGGAGGCCGACGAGCAGCGTCACGACGTCGCCGAAGCCGAGCAGCTTCACCGCGCCGAGGCCCTGATCGTGATAGAGCGCAATGGTGAGATCGTACATGCCCTGCTTGGTCTTGAAGAAGACCGTATCGGCGGGCACCGGGCCGATCGCGTTCACCCCGGCGGCCCTGGCCTCCGCGATGGCCGGTGCGATCTCCTCGATCTCCTCGCGGCCGAAGAGGCCGCCCTCGCCGGCATGCGGGTTCAGGGCCGAGACCGCGATCCGCGGCGCGGCGATGCCCTGCCCGATCAGCGCCTCGTGCGCGAGCATGATCTTCTCGTGAACGCGCGCCTTCGTCACTTTGTCGCATGCTTCGCGAAGCGACATGTGATTCGTCAGCAGGAGCAAGCGCATCTCCCCGAGCAGGAGCACCATGGCGTAGCGCTTCACCCCGGCCTCCTCGGCGAAGATCTCCGTGGCGCCCTCGTAGTGGAAGCCGGCAGCGCGCATCGACTCCTTGTTGAGGGGCGCCGAGACGATCCCGTCGATCTCTCCGCGCAACGCGTAGCGGGCCGCCTCTCGCGTGTAGCGCACGGCCGCCGCGCCGAGCGCCGGCTCGACCACCCCGATCTTCACCGCCGCCGGGTCGACGTCCCCGTAGTCGACGACCGCGAAGGCGCCGCCGTCGCGCCGCCAGTCCGCGGGCCGCTCGATCGCGCGGAGCGGCAACTCGAGGCCGGCCTTCGCCGCCGCGGCGGCCAGGACGCGGAGATCGCCGAACACCACCGGCTCGCAGCACGTGCGGGTCGCCGGATCGGCGAGGGATTTCACGAGAATCTCTGGACTGATGCCGGCGGCGTCGCCCATGGTGATGCCGATCGTCGGACGTGTCATGCGTTCCGAGCTCCTTGCGGTGAACGTGGGAGGGTCGTGCGCTTCAGGTCTCGAAGACGCCGAGCGCCGCCGCCGCGGGCGCCGCCTCGGACGTCGGGCGACGGCGCAGCACGACGTCGTAGGTGGCCTCCACCTGGTCGATGACGCGCTCCCAGCCATACTCGTCCTCGACGGTCCGACGGGCGGCCGCGCCGAGCGCGCGCCGACGGCGCGGATCGGCCAGCAGCCCGACGACCGCCGCAGCGTACGCGTCCGGGCCGTCGACGTCCACCACGACGCCGTTGACGCCGTCGCGCACCGCCTTGGCCGAGCCCGCGGAGACCACGACGGCCTTGGCGGCCGCCATGTAGTTCAGGAGCTTCATCGGGAACCCCGACCACTCGCGACGGGGACACAGCGCGAGATCGGCCACCCGGATCAGATCGCGCACGGTCGCGAAATCGTCAGCGCTCACGAGGCGCACTCCGTCGGGCAGCCGGCGGAGCCTCGCCGGCAGATCGCGGGGCGCGACGTGCGTCGCAAGTACGAGGAGCGCGTCCCCGACGGATCGCCGCACCAGGCCGATGCTCGCGAGCAGGAGATCGAGATTCTGATAGCCGTCGACGTTCCCGGTGTAGAGCAGCACCGGACGCTCGCCGAACCCGAAGCGCTCACGGATCGCGGCCAGGTCGGCGAGCGAGCACGCCGGAAACTCCTCGGGCGAGCTCCCCGGCGCGATCAGCGCGATGGCGTCCTCCTCGACGCCGCGCGCGCGCAGGAAGCCGACGAGTTCGCGGCAGATCGCGATGCAGCGATCGGCGCGCCTCGGCACCTCGCGATCGGCGACCGCGCCGAGCGCGCGGGCGAGGCGGCGCGCGGTGCGGCTCCGGAAGTACGTCGGCAGCTCCTCCGCGAGCGCGTTGTGGCTGTGGTAGACGAGCGGCACGCCGGTACGCCGTCGCGCCGCGAGCCCGACGAGCGCCGCCTCGTAGTTGTGCGCGTGCATCACCTCGATCCCTTCGCGCTCGAGCACCCGCACGAGCCGGACGAGCAGCGCCGCGTCGAGCACGAGCTTGGCGGCGCTCGGGCCCGAGCCGGCGGCGCACAAGCCCGGCAGGCGCGGTATGCGCCGCACCGGCAGGCCGGCGAGCGCCTCTTCCAACCCCTCGGCGTAGGTCACGACCACCGGATCGTGCCCGCGGGCGCGGAGGCCCTGCGCAAGCTTCCGAATGAGGAGCTGCGATCCTTGCAGGGTCGGGAACGGACACGCGGCGACGATGGCCACGCGATACCGACGGGCCCGGACGTCGAGGGCTCGCATCATGCCACGGGCTCGCTCAGGTAGCCGAGCGCCTGCAAGCGCCGCCGCAGCTCGGCCTCGTGGTCGTGGCCGTCCGACGCTTCCGTGAGCGCGAGGACGCCCGCGGCGACGCGCGCTTCCCCCGCGATCCCGGGCAGCAGCCGGCCGTCCATCCACGACGGGACGTCGAGCCCGGCGAGGTGCAGCACCGACGGGGCGACGTCGACGATTGCGGCCTCCGTCGCCGGCGTCGCGGCGACGCCGCGGCCGGCGAGCGCCCAGAGGCCCTGCGGACGATGGCTGCCGTTCATGCCTCCGCCCTTCCCCGCCACGTGCTCGCGCACCGCGAGCCGCCGCACGCTGCGCGCCTCGCCCGGCCGGGTCGGCAGGCAGGGGTGGGAGTAGCCGCCGTCGAGCGCCAGCTCGAGGACGAGGTCGGGCGCGGCCTCGACGAACGGCCCCGCGTAGAGCTCGTCGCGGCGATGCACGTCCGCGACGATCGCCGCACCGGTCTCCGGGTGGCGCCATGCCAAGAGCGCCGCGCGCAGCGACTCGACCGCCGCATCGTACTCGGCGCCCGGGGCGATCGTCCCGTCGGGATCGCGCCCGCGGACGTTCAGCCAGACGCTCGGCGCGTAGTTCAGCTCCTCCGAGAAGGCGCGGGTACGGGCCATGTCGATCGCCCCGAAGCGCGACCATCCCTCGAGCCGGCGCGCGAGCGCGCGCCCGCCGCGGCGCACCAGCCGCTCCTGCGCGCCGCGCGGCAGGAAGGCCAGCGCCGCCCGGCGGACGACGCGCGCCGCCCGCGCCCCGAGCCCGCGACGACCGGCGCGGAACGCCAGCCACCCGTGATCCGCGAGCCAGCGGTTCAGGTGCACCGCGACCGTACCGGCGCCCCCGAATCCGTGATCGGAAGCCACCAGCACGACCGCGTCGGGCGGCAGCTCGGCGAGGATCGCTCCGAGGGCGGCATCGAGGCGCCGATAGACGTCGCGGAGCGCTCCGCCGAAGCGCCGCGCGCCTTCGGCGTCGAAGCGCGGCGAGGCCGGATCGGCGAACATCCAGAAGTGGTGGCTCGCGGTGTCGGCCTCGCCGAAGAGCATCATGAAGCAGTCCCAGCGCTCGCGCCGCAGCACCCAGCGCGCCAGGTCGCGCTTGCGGTCCACGGCCGCGAGGATCTTCGGCAGGACGTCGGCATGCCATCCCGGACCGATCGTCAGCTCCTGGAAGTCGGTGACGGCGTACGGACCGACGGCGCGGGTCATCTCCGCATAGAGCTCGCGCGGATGGACGAACGAGCCGTCGATGCCGGTCGCGACCGGGCTGTCGAAACCGCCCACCATGATCCCGTTCACCGGCTCCGGCGGATAGGTGGTCGGGACGCCGATCACCGCGACGCGCCGTCCCTCGTCGGAGAGCAGCCTCCAGATCGTCGGCACGCGGCGATCGCGGCTGCCGACGAAGGCGACCTCGTAGGTCCCGGGCACGCGGCGGGTGAAGTCGAAGATGCCGTGCTTCCCGGGATTGGTCCCGGTCATGAACGACGACCACGCGGGAAACGTGACCGGCGGCGTCGTCGATCGCAGGACGCCGTGGGCCCCGCGCCGACGCACCTCGGCGAGCACGGGCATGTCGCCGTCCTCGCAGAACGGCCCCGCGAGGTCCCACGTCGCCCCGTCGAGACCGATAATCGCGATCACGGAACCGTTCCGATCTCCGTCAGCGCACGTACCCGAGCGCGCGCAAGCGCTCTTCGCTGGCGGCGTCGATGGACGTGCCCGTCGCCTCGACTGCGATCGCCTCCGCGTGGCTCTCGACCGCGCGCATGTCGGCCGTGAGCTTGTTGGCGGCCTCGGTCCGCGTCGCCATGAGGTCCTGCTGCTCGCCCGGATCCTTGGCGACGTCGAAGAGCTGGTGCTCGGGGAGGCCGCGCGGGTTGCCGGCGTTCGCGTGGATCACCTTCATGCCGCCGCTGCGGTATGCCTGGAGGCTGTTGCCCTCGAGCTCGCTCTCGGCGAACGCGTGATCGCGCGGCGCCGGGGCGTCGGCGGCGAGACCGAGGGGCTTCCCGGCCATCGACGGCGGCACCGGGAGGCCCGCCGCCCGGATGAGCGTCGGCGCGATGTCGAGGCTCGAGACCACCGCGTCGTTCACGACGCCCTTGGCGGCGCCCGGGCCCGCCTTCACGATCAGCGGCACCGCCAGCTGCTCGTCGTAGAGCGTGGTGCCGTGCCACCAGCCGCCGTGCTCGTGGAACTCCTCGCCGTGATCGGCGGTAAGGAGGAGTACGGCGTCGTCGTAGAGACCCTTCGCCTTCAGCTCGGCGATGAACGTCGCGAGCTCGCCGTCGAGGAAGCGGATCGCCCCATCGTAGGCGTCGCGGTAGGCCTCGGCGAGCGACGGATCGGGGTTCGGATCGGCGACGCGTGCGTACGCCTCGCCGTTGTAGGGGTGCACGAAGTACGGATCGTGCGGCTCCATGAAATGAAGGAACATGAAGAACGGCCGCCGCGGATCGCGCTCCGCAATCCAGTCGAGGCCGCGCTTCACCACGACGTCCGCCGGCTGGTAGTAGTTCTCGACCCACTTCTTCTTCGAGATGAAGCGCTCGCGAACGAGCCGGAGCTGGTTGTAGATCGTGAGCTGCGCCGCCGACTCGGTCGCGCCGAAGAAGAACTCCGGCTCCAGGAAGACGTACTGGTCGAAGCCCTGCTGGAAGCCGAAGAGCGGCGCGACGTTGATGTTGTTCGCGAAGCCGACCGTCGCGTAGCCGGCGCCCTGCATGACCTCGGCGAGGGTGACGACCGCGTCGGGCAGCGCGTCCGCCTTGTGGATCGCACGGTGCGACGACGGATACAGCGACGTGAAGATGGTGCCGAACGACGGCCGCGTCCACGACGCCTGGGCGTAGGCGCGTGCAAAGCGCGTCCCGTCGGCGGCGAGACCGTCGATCACGGGTGTCCGGTTCCTCCTGGCGCCGTAGCACGAGAGGTGGTCGGCGCGGAGCGTGTCGACCACGATGAGGAACACGTTCGGCCCCTTGGCGGGCTGGCCGATCGCGACGGACGCGGGCCGTTCCTGGCGCGCGCCGAGCGCCATGCCCCCGCGCGCTGCGGCCACGGCGACGAGCAGCCCGCCCACGACGACGAGCGGCGACGCCAGCCGCGGCTGCCGACGCGCCAGCGCGCGCCAGACGAGAAAAGCGACCGCGAAGAGCGCGAGCGCCGCCGCCGCGGACGCCGCCTGGAACTGCGGCGGCGACAGCGGGGCGCCGTCGAAGGTCTCATTGAAGACGTCGCGAAAGACCCGGAAGCGGCCGATGACCGTAGCCAGCACGGCGAGCACGGAGGCCCCGGCGAGCCCGTAGGCGGTCGGTGCAGTCACCCGCGTCACGACCCCGAGCACGACGCCGATGCCGAGCCCGAGGAGCGCGCCGACGCCGCCGTAGGAGAGGCCCGCGAAGTACAGGAGCCCGGCGTCGAGGCCGAGGTGGCGCTCGGCGATGACGATCGCCGCCTCGCCGAGACCCACGACCACCGCGGCCAGCGCGCCCCCGGCGAGCGCGCTCCCCATCGCTCCGTTCGACGACCTGGGCGAGCTCAATCCGGAAACTCCGCCAACAGATCCGCGTCGGTGTGCGTCGACCGCAATCCCTTCGGCGAGATCTTGAACACGTCGGCCGCCTTCCAGTGCAGGTACCGGTTCTGCTCGAGCCACTGCACGTGCGGCGCCAGGGCCTCGTACCGCTCGCCGAGCCGCTCGACGAGGTGCTGACGGGTGTGCAGGAACGGCATGTCCTTGTTGGCGTCGTTCGCCTGACGGTACTCCTTCAGAAGGCGCCGCCTGATCGTGTTGTCGGTCATCGGTTCGTGTCGATCCTCCCTGAGCATGCCCCGCCGCGACGTGGGCGGGTACCCTTGCCATCGTCGCGCGGAGGGGCGCAAGGCCCCCCGCTCAACGTCCGAGCGACGCCATCGGCCCCGCCGGCACGTCCTCGCCGCGCCCCGTCGGCGCGCGCCGTCCGAGGAGGGACGCCTCGTAGACCGCCGCCGTCGCACGCGCCATCTCGGCCGCGCCGAGCCCGCGCTCGGCCCGCGCCCGCGCCGCGGCCCCGGCGCTCCGCAGGCGGCCGCGGTCGTCGAGGAGCGCGAGCGCGGCGGCGGCGAACGCCGCGGCATCGCCCCCGGGCACGACGGCCCCGGTCGCGCCGTCGACGACGAACTCGTCGATCCCGGGCACGCGCGTCGCCACGATCGGCCGGGCCGCGGCCATGGCTGCCGGCACGAGGTCGAGCGACGGACATTCGGGGGCACCGGCGAGGCAGAGCATCGCGAGCTGGCCGAGCACGGGCATCGGGTCGTCGCCGACCCGCGCGACCGTCATCACCGGCCCGAACGCCGCGACGCGCGGATCGGCGGGGGGCGCCGGCGCGCCGGCGTTCGCGCCGTCCTCGAGCCACACGAACCGTGCGGCCGGATGCCGCGCCGCGATCCGCACGGCCGCCGCCCCGAAAAGACGCCGCCCCGCCTCGCCGCCGCCGGCGCCGCCGATCACGAACGGGCGATGCCACACGCGATCGCGGAGCCCGTCGAGCACGCCCGGGGGATGCGGGCCATCGAGGTCCACGCCGTCGTACACCACCCGCACCCGCCCCGCCGACAGATTGGCTTCCGCGCCGATCGCCGCGGCGTGGGCGCGCGTGTTGGCGAGGACCGCCGTCGCGCCGCGATAGATGCGGTGCAGCAACGTCCGCACCCGGCGCCGTTCGCGCGGATCGTCGGCCCGACTCGACACGATCACGACCGGAATGCCGGCCAGCCGCGCCGCGAACGCCCCGTACGCCGCCCCGGCTGGAAGGATCGCGTGCACGAGGTCGACGCCGTCGCGGCGCAACGCGCGCGCCAGGGCCACGAGCCGCCCCGGCTCATACGCGTGCCGGCGCGGCAGCGCCGTGACCGGCACGCCGAGGGCCTCGAAACGCGCGGCCGTCGGCGGCGCCGCGCCGGCCATCACGTAGACGTGCGCGCGGTGTCGCCCGGCCCCGAGCCCCCGCACGAGGTCCACGACGTGGCGCGCGGCGCTCGGGCGGCCGAGCGTGCCGACCACGAGCGCGACGGATATCCTCCCGCCCGCGATCGGCCAGGCGCTCGGGATGCCGGGGGGATGGCGCACGCGCCGCGACGCCTCAGAGGCGAATGATGTTCCCGCCGATGAAGTCGCGCAGCGCGTTCCGCGTATCGACGATCATCGGCGCCAGGTGGACGATCTCCGGGTAGTTGAAACAGCCGTGGTCGGTGAGCAGCACCACGCAGTCGGTGCCTGCCTCCAGGGCTTCCCGCACGGGCAGGTGGCTCATCTCCATGCCCTCTTCCCGGATCGTCGGCGCGTAGGGGTCGCTGTAGGTGACCTTCGCTCCCTTGTCCACGAGCATCTTGATGACGTGCAGCGCGGGCGACTCGCGCACGTCGTTCACGTCGCGCTTGTACGCCACGCCGAGGACGTGGACGCGCGAGTTCCGCACCGCTTTGCCGTCGTTGTTCAGCGCGTCGGTCACCTTGTCCACGACGAACTTCGGCATCGCCTCATTGATCTGACCGGCGAGCTCGATGAAGCGCGGCTCGAAGCCGTTCATCTTCGCCTTCCAGCCGAGATAGAACGGATCGATCGGAATGCAATGCCCGCCGAGGCCCGGACCCGGGTAGAACGGCATGAACCCGAACGGCTTGGTCGCGGCCGCGTCGATCACCTCCCACACGTTGATCCCGAGCTTCGCCGACATCAGCGCCAGCTCGTTCACGAGGCCGATGTTGACGCTGCGGAACGTGTTCTCCAGGAGCTTGACCATCTCGGCGACGCGCGTGGACGAGACCGGCACGACCGAGTCGATGCTCTGCTCGTACAGCGTCTTCGCCACCTGCGTACACTGCGCGGTGACGCCGCCGACGACCTTGGGGATGTTGCGCGTCTGGTACTGCTTGTTGCCCGGATCGATGCGCTCGGGCGAGAAGGCCAGGAAGAAGTCGTGCCCGACCTTGAGGCCGGCCTCCTCGAGCGCCGGGAGGACGACCTCGTCGGTCGTGCCGGGATACGTCGTCGACTCGAGGATCACGAGCTGCCCCGGACGGATGTACTTCTTGATCTCGCCGACCGCGGCCAGAATGAACGTCATGTCCGGATCCTTGGTCTTCCGGAGCGGCGTCGGCACGCAGATGTTGATCGTGTCGCAGTCGGCGATGACCGAGAAGTCGTTGGTCGCCACGAGTCGTCCGGTCGCGACGAGCGACGCGATCTCCTCGTCCGCCGTGTCGACGATGTACGACGTGCCGGCGTTCACCGCGTCGACCTTCCGCTGGTCGACGTCGATGCCGACGGCCCGGAAGCCTGCGTGCGCGAACTCGATCGCGAGCGGCAGGCCGACGTAGCCGAGCCCGATGACGCCCGTACGCGCCTTGCGGCTGTGAATCTTCTCCAACAACTCCATGGAAGCCTCCTCGGAGATCCGACGGCTGGAGCCGTCACGATAGAGGAAAGGGGCGGCGCCGACGACCGCAAAAACGCCACCGCGGCGCGGCCCTATAGCGCCGCGGGTCCGCGAGGTCAGCGCTCGCAGGCGGCAAGCGCCGCAACGACGGCGTCGCGATGGCGGTCCACCCCGCGGCCGATGAAGACGGCCTCGGTCTCGCCGTCGCCCTCGAGCTTCACCCAGCCGAGGTCGACGCGGCCGCACACTACGTTGAAGACGCGATGCCACTCGCGCTCGGCGAGGCGGACGACGCCCTTGGCGCGGATCACCTCCGCCGGCAGCTCGTGAAGCACCCGCTCGAACGCGTCCTGCTCCAGCGGACGGCGGCCGCGGTAGACGAAGGACCCGAATCCGTCGCGGGCAAGGTGCGCGGACGCCGCTCGCGGCGCGCGTCCGACCCGCGCCCGGTGCCGGGCGACGTCGGTCGCGAACAGCACGTCGGCGTCGACGGCGCCGTGCAGGCTCACGAGCTGGAGCGCGCGCGGGTTCATCCGCGCGAGCCGCGCCCGCACCCGCGCCAGCGCTTCCGACCCGATCAGATCGGCCTTGCTGACGACCAGGAAGTCGGCGGCCGCGATCTGCTCCGCCGCGACCTCGGCCTCGTCGAGAAAGCGCTCGACGTGCGCGGCATCCGCCACCGTGATGAGGGCGTCGAGCGCGAGGCCGGCGTTCTTCACCCGGTACGCGAGCGGCTCGGGATCGGCGAGGCCGGTCGACTCGATCACGATGAGGTCGGGACGGGCCGTCTCGATGATCTCCCGGATCGCCAGATCGAAGCGGTACTCGTCGATCGAGCAGCAGATGCAGCCGCTCGAGAGCTCGACCATCTTCTCGACGTACTCGAGGCTCGTGACGATCCTTCCGTCGACGCCGATCTCCCCGATCTCGTTGACCACGAGGGCCACGCGCTTCCCGGCGAGGCCGTGGGACAGCGCGTGGGTGAGGAGCGTCGTCTTGCCGCTCCCGAGGAATCCCGTGAGGACGTCGACCGCGACCTGCCGCGCCGGCATCGCGGCCCTACGCGACGAGCGACGCGCCGATCATGTCTGCGGGAACGGGCTCGCCGAGAAGCCGCAGGATCGTCGGGGCGACGTCGTAGATGGCGAGATCGGCGAGGTCGCCCGTGACGGGCGAGGCACCGTCCAGGGCGGCGAGCGCGAACACGCCGAACCAGTCGTGGTTGGCTTCGTCGGGGCCGGTGTCGTTCTCGAAGGTGTGGATGCGGCCCATGCCCACCGCGCCCACGGAGCGCCACGCGAGGTCCCCGAAGTAGACGAGCAGATCGGGCGCGACGCCACGCACATCGCGGTAGATCTCCTCCGGGCGGAAGGCCCGGGAGCGGAGCGGTCGGCCGTGATCGTCGGTGATCGCGGCGATGCCCGCGATGAGCTCGTCGCGCACCCGTTCGTAGTCGCCGGGATCCACGACGCCCTCGGGCTCCCGTCCCTTCACGTTCATGAAGCAGCGGCCGTAGTAGCCGCCGTCGCCCCAGGCGCGCGTACGGCGCCAGTCGATGGCGACCTTTCCGATCGGCGTCGGCGTGGCCGGCGGATTCCGGAGCGTGAGGTGGCCCTCGCGGATCAGCCACTCGTTGAAGCAGATGCCGCCGTCCATGCGCTTCGACCCGTGGTCGGAGACCACGAGCACGATCGTGTCCCGGGGCACGAGGTCGAGGAGCGCCGCGAGCTCCCCATCGAGATGGCGATAGTAGTCGCGAACGGCGTGCTCGAAGGGATTCCCGGGCTCGTACTTGCGGTGCTCCGGGTCCATGAAGCTCCAGAACCCGTGGTGAAGCCTATCGAGGCCCATCTCGACCAGCACGAAGAAGTCCCAGGGACGCGTCTTCGCGAGGTGGCGCGCGACCGCCCAGTGCTTGCGGGTCTTCGCATACACACGCTCGAGGAGCGCCAGTTTGTCGGCCGTCCGGAAATCGTCGACGTCGAGGACGTAGCCCCCGGACACCGCCTCGACCTCCGCCTTCAACGTCTCCGGGTAGGTGTACGCGGCCCGGGTGGACGGCGTGAGGAAGCACGTCACCATGTCGCCGACGATCGGGCGCGGCGGATACGTCTGCGGCACGCCGAGGACGATCGAGCGCTTGCCGCGCGCCCCGAGGAGGTCCCATACTCTCGGCACGCGCACGTGCGTCGCGTTGGCGAAGGCGTAGCCGTCGTAGGAATGGTCCTTGCGGTTGCGAAATCCGTAGCAGCCGAGCTGGCCGGGATCCCGACTCGCCATCATCGCCGTCCAGGCGGGGACCGTGATCGGCGGGTTCGTGCTCAGCAGACGGCCGTGCGCGCCGCGGTCGAGGAGGCCGGCGAGGGTCGGCATCTCCGGCCGGAAGCGGTCGAAGAGGAGGTGGGGCGGCGCCGAGTCCAACCCGACCACGAGAACCCTACGACCCACGTACCCTCCCCCGCGCGGGCGTCAGGGGGTTCCCGATCGCCGCAAGCGCGTGCCCGTCGCCATGAGGAGCTGACCATAGCGCGCGAGGTCGCCCGTGCCCACCAGCACCGTGTCCCGCACGCGGCGGCCCGACTCGCGCACGAACACCGCGAGCAGGATGCCCGCCGCGAGCGAGTACGAGATCGCGGTCGAGAGCGCCGCGCCGACGATGCCGAGCCGCGGGATCAGCAGCAGGTTCGCACCGGCGTTCACCGCGAGGGCCACCCCGGCGGCGACGATGTTGATCTGTTGACGGTTCCGGCTCGTGAAGTTACGGCTCAGAATCTGATACATCGAGATCATGATGATGCCCGGCAACATCATGAACATCGGCGCGATCGCCGGCGCGTAGCGGCTGCCGTAGAACAGAACCATGAGCTGGCTGCCGACGCCGGCGTAGAAGACGGCCGCGACGAGGGTCGCAAAGAGGGTGTGCCGGCACGTGACGGCGGTCCGCTCGTGCGCCGCCTGATCCGACGAGCCGGCGAGCTTCGGGAAGATGACGGTGCCGATCGCGTCCGGGATCTGCAGGATCGGGTTCGTCATGTTGACCGCGATCGAGTAGAACGCGACCTGCTCCGGAGTCAGGAGCAGCGCGATCAGGTAGAGGTCGATGCGGTAGTGGAGGTGGGCGGCGAGCGTCTGGGCGTACGACTTGGCGCCGAAGCTCAGCGTGCCGCGCCCGACGCGCTGATTCCAGCGGAGCCCGAACGGCGCGACGCGATAGCACTGGATCAGCAACCAGAGATTGCAGGTCGCCAGGACCGAGACCTGCGACACGAGCGCCTCCCAGAGCTTGCCGTGGGCGAGCAGCAGCGCCGTCGCGATGCCGACGAAACTGAGGACCGCCTTGATGATCGACTGCAGATTGTAGGCGCCGAAGGCCTCGACCGCCTGCAGGATCGCCATGAAGTAGCTCTCGATCAGGAGGAACGGCACCAGCACGAGCGCCAGCCAGACGTACGACCACGGCGCGCCGTCGACGAACGGGTCGATGATCCAGTGGCCCGCCACGGAACACGCCGCGAGCACCGCGAGCGACACCACGAACGTCAGCACCAGCGAGTTCGATGCGACCGTGGACACCGGCACGTTGGCTCGCCGCACATAATAGACGTTCGCCTGCGCCACGCCCATCTTCGCGAATGTCACGAGCGTCTGCGGCAACGTGATCAGCAGCGTGAAGAGCCCGCGGTCGTGTGGACCGAGCACCCGCGCCGTGATGATGCCGGCGCCGAAGCCGAAGACGACGAGCATGAACCGGGAGCCGATCAGCCCGGCGATGTCGCGCACCATGTTGCCGCTCGCCGTGCGCTTCACGATCCGCTCGCCGGGGACGCGGTCCCGTGGTTGGCGACGACCGGCCTGAGGCGCGCCGGCAGCTTGTAGACGGCGCCGCTCGGTCCGACCGCGACCTTCTCGGCCCCGGCGATCAGCTCGTCCCAGAGGCGGATCACGCGCGCGCCGACCGGATTGGCGGCGGCCTTCTCCTCCTCCGGCTCGCGCACCACGTGCGTGACCCCATACGGCGCGATCGCCGCCGCGAGATCGTCGACGCTGGCGAGCCGGCGGTAATCGATGGCGCCCTGCTCGAGGGGACTCGCCAGGACGAAGCGCCGGAGGACGTGGTAGGGGTGCGGGATCATCGCGAGGATGAGCACGTTGCCGTCGGCCGGCACCTCGCGATTCACGAGATCCCAGAGCGGATAGCGGCGCTCGTAGCGCCGCAGGAAGGCGTCCTCCGACAGTCGCCCGAGGGCGACGCGGAGGCTGTCGGGCGCGAGCGGCGCCGTCACACGGAGGGCCGTCACCCCCTGCCACAGAGCCGTCCCCGCGAGCGCGACGGTCACCGCCCGACGCGCGAGACGCCCCGAATCGCCGAGCGTGCGGAGCGCGTACACGGCGACCACCAGGAAGAGCGGCAGCGTGGGGTGGATGTAGCGCGGATGCGCCCACATGCCGAAGACGACCGCCGCGCCGTACGCGAGCCCGACTCCGGCCAGGATCCGCACCCGCGGGTCGCGGCGCACCAGCACGACGGCCGGAACGAACGCGAGCAGGAACGGGCCGACGTCGTACGCGAAGCGGCCGACGTTCTCGAACGCGTATGGCGCCATCGTCGCGTCCCACGGGAAGCGGAGCGTCTCGCGCCACGAGCCGTACGCCCCGCCGCCGCGCTTCTCGGCATGGGCCTGCCGGTAGGCCGCGTAGTAGTCGTCGAGGCCGCGCGCCGCGGCGGCGCTCCAGTTGCGGCCGCCGAAGACGCCGTAGCCGAACGGGAAGATCGGGTTCCCGGTCGCAGCGGCGTTCCGCAGGTAACACGGCGATGCGACCACCATCGCCACGAGCCCGAACCCGATCGTCGCGCGCAGCGCGGGGACCCATCCGCCGCGGGCGCGCGCGATCACGAGCACCGTCACGCCGAGCAGCGCCGGCGCCAGCACGCCCATGAGCTTGGTGCCGGCCGCGAAGCCGCCCATGACGGCGGCGAGCGCGAGCCAGCCGCGATGACCGGACTCGCGCCACGCGAGCACGCCGATCGTCGCCGTCACGACGTAGAGCGTGAGCGCGAACTCGACCCAGGCGCGAATCATCAGGGTCGCGGTGAACGGCATGCAGAAGAAGAGCAGCGCCGCCCACGCTCCGACCGTTCGTCCGAAGGCGCGGCGACCGAGCGCGAACACCGCCGCCGTCGCCAGCACGCCGAACGCGACGTTCACGAAGCGCGCCAGCACGTCGCCCCGCAGCACGAAGGCGGCGGCGAAGAGCATGTTCACGAGGTACTGCATGTACCCCCAGAAGCTCCACGGCGTCGGGACGAAGCCGCCGGCCGCCGCGAACAGGCGCGGGTACACGAGCTGATACTTCGTCTGGTCGCCGCCGACGACCGGCGCCATGACGAGCACGCACTCGGTCGCGAAGAGCCCGAGCGCGAGCAGCACCGCCGCGCGCGCGCCGAGCGGGGCCGTCGCCGCGAAGCGGCCGAGCGCGCGGAGCCCGCGGACGCCGCCGCTCACCGCTTCGCGCCTGCCCGTCCACGCCGCCGCGGCCAGCACGGCAACGAGCGCCGGCAGCCGAAGCAGGCCGAGGATCCCGAGCGCCACGGTCGCGTACGCGAGCAGGCCGAGGCCGAGGCCGAGGGCGAACACCGCCTCCTCGGCGCCGTCGGAGAACGGCACCGCCCGCAGACAACGCCGCCCGACGCCGTACAGGACCACGAGCACCACGGCCAGGAGGATGGCGTCGAGCATCAGCCCAGATAGCTCGCCGCGTAGACGGCGTACACCAGGACCGCCCATCCGAGCAGCGCCAGCCAGAGCGGCCGGGACGGTCGGGTGGCGGGCGCGTCAGTAGACATGGGGGAGGAGGCGGGAGGTGCGGGAGGCATAGGCGGGGTAGTCGGGAAATCGCGCCGTGAGCGCCCGCTCTTCGACTCCGATGCGACGGACGACCGCGACGAGGAAGAGCGCGCTCACGACGAGGGTCCAAGGCGCGGCGAGAAGGATCGGCAGCCCGAGGGCCAGCGCGAGCTCGGCGAGATACATCGGATGGCGGATCCGCCCGTACCAGCCGTCCTCGACGAGCCGCGCGGGCTCGACCGGAGCCACGAGCGGGCTCAGCTGATCCCCGAGCACGCGGCCCGCGCGGCGATACCCGCACACGCCGGTCGCCGCGAGCGCGGCGCCCACGGTCTGCCATGGACCGGCGGGACAGCCGTGCAGCCACCACTCCACCGGCGCGGCCGCCACGAGCAGATAGAAGAGCGCGTGATGCCGGCGCACGAGCGCGAGATCGGCCTCGCTCGCGACGAGGCGCCGCGGGGCGCGCGCCGCCTCGGGGTCGACGAAGCGCACGAAGAGCGCCGCCAGCGTCGCGAGATAGGCGGCCATGGGCCAGAGCGCGATCAGGCGGCGTCCTCCGAGCCGGCGCGCGGACGAAGCGCCGCGAGGGCGCGCCGCGCGTACGCGGCCTCGGCGGCACGCCAGAGCGCGACGGCCCCGAGCACCAGCACCGCCTCACGCGCCAGGACGAGGACGGTCGGCCACCCTAGCACGCTCCCGACGAATCCCTCGCGGGTGAGCCCGTCGATGCGGATCTCCCGGAAGAGGGCGACGGGCGCGATGTAGTAGGCGTCCGAGAACGGCCACAGGAACTGCGCGCCCTCCGGCGGGCGCGCATCGCTGGTGAGCCAGTCCAGGAGGAGATGCGAGGCGTAGGCGGCCGCGCCGGCGAGCGCCGTCGGCATGACGGCCTCCCCTCCCCGTCGCCGGGCGACGATCCCCGCCAGCACGCCGAACGCGGCGGCGGCGAGGATCGTGTGACTGACGCCCCGGTGGATCAACCCGGGGCGGCCGCACGCGAATCCGATCAGGAAATCGAAGTCGGGAAGATTCCCGATCACCATGAACACCGCCGCGCGCCTCCACGCCCCCGCCGGCGATCGGTCCCGGTCCGGGACACGCCGCACCGCGCGATGAACGAGATAGCCCGCCGCCGCGTGCGCGATCGGCAGCGCCATGCCCGCCCGTCAGTTCGCGGCGCGCCGCTCGACCGGCTCGACCGCGTCGGCCGCCGCGGAACGGATCGGCTCCACCACGCGCAGGCGCGGCTGCTTCTTCCGGAGCATGAAGCGCTTCTTCACGAGAAAGAACAGGTTGTAGAAACCGTCGCGCCAGATGTTGAGCTTGGACTCCCCGATGCGCGCGCCATAGTAGATCGGCATCTCGAGACAGCGGATGCCCGGGTGCGTGAAGGCCTCGATCTTGATCTCCTCGGAAAGCGCCATGCCGTTCGAGGTGAGGTCGAGCTCCGGAAGAATCTCCTTCTTGAACATCCACATACCCGACTGCGAGTCGATGATGAACTTGAAGTAGAGCGTCATCATCGCGCCCGAGAGGATCGCGTTGCCGAGCAGACGGATCGGGCTCTTCACCTCGCCGCTCTTCGAGTACCAGCGGCGGGCGGTGATGAAATCGACCTTCTCCTCCAGCATCACGTACAGGAGGAGCGGGACGCTGTCCGGCGGGTAGGTCCCGTCGCCGTCCATCGTGACGATGATGTCGCCCTTGGCCGCGGCGTAGCCCGCCTTGTGCGCGTAGCCGTAGCCCTTGCGGCTCTCCGTAACGACGCGCGCTCCCGCCGCGGTCGCGACCTCGGCGGTCCGGTCGGTCGAGTTGTTGTCGACCACGACGACCTCGTCGATGATCGACGGCATCTGCGCCATGACGGCCGCGATGCCGTCCTCTTCGTTGTGGCACGGGATGACCACGGAAATGCGCTTGCCTCGGTACATGGGGAACCTCCAGTCGAGTGGGATGGGATGCGGTGGGAAGATCGCGGCCTGGGCCGCGATCCCTGTCGTGATCAGTTGAGCGGGTGGGTTTCGCCGTTCGCGCGCACGCTGCCGTTTCCGGCGCCGTTCAGCGCCCCGTTGGCGTGGCCGTTCGCGTGTCCGGCGGCGCCGTTGAGCACTTGCTGATTGTGGGCGGCGATCGCGCCGTTGAGGCACGCCCCGCCCTGCGCCTTCGGGTGAGAAAGGATCGCCGAGGGCTTCTTCTCCGCGAGGCCCAGCGCGCGCATCGCCTTGCGGATCTTCAGCCCCCCCCACTCCTTGAGGATCTTCGGCATCATGCGGGGGTTGAAGAGGATGTTGACCGTCAGGAAGCACTCGTAGGTGCAGAAGCACTTCGTGTCGCGAATGAACTTCCGCGTCTCGTCGGCCTTCCGACTGTACCAGATCTTCTTGAAGTCGTAGTTCACGTCGCGCACGTTGCCGAGCTTGCGGTCGATCAGGAGTTCGCACGGCAGGATGTCGCCGTTCGCGAACATGCAGGCGCCGAGCGAGCCCGCGTAGCACGGGATCTGGTAGGTGTTGGTCTTGGCGATCTCGGCGATCAGGCGATGGCGGACGATGCGCTTCGCGTTGATGAAGTCGGCGAACGGGAACGTGTCGTATCCCGAGAGCGCGCCGCTCTTCATGTCCTCCTCGATGAGGTCGGCGTACTCCTCGTAGAGCTTCACGTCGAAGAACTTCGCGATCGACTCCTTCGGCGACCCGCGCGTGAGCAGCGTGAAGACATTGTCGACCTCGAGCTCGCGGCGGAACCACGCGTAGTTCTCAAGGAGATGCTTGTCGTTGTGCGCCGAGACGGTCGTCTCGACGTTCACGTTGAGACGCGGGTAGTGCTTCGAGAGCTTCTTCAGCTCACGGTAGGTCTGCACCGAGCGCTCGAAGAGGCCCGGGAAGACGCGGATCTCGTCGTGGAGCGCGCCGACGCCGTCGAGCGACACGTCGATGCCGAGGTCCAGGTCCGGGCAGGACTTGAGCACGTCCTCGACGATCTTCAGCGTGCGCGCCACGGTCGAGCCATTGGTCGGGATGCCGACGTTCCGCACGCCCGTGTTCTTGTAGAAGATCTTGACGATCTCGCCGATGTCCTTGCGGAGGAAGGGTTCGCCGCCCGTCGGCAGGAGGAACATCAGGCTCTTCCCCATGCTCGCGGTGATCTTGTCGATCTCCTCGAGCGTAAGCTCCTGCTTCTTGAACTGCATGGTCGGCGTCTCCCATCCCGGATGGGCGCCGTCGGCGAGGAGGCAGTGCTTGCACTTGGCGTTGCAGGCGTCGGCGATGAAGTACACCATGTAGGCGGGCATCGCGCCCTTCTTCGAGAACAGCTTGGTGCCGTGCCGCAGGTAGTCCAGGTAGCCCATCGGGAAGTCCTCCTAGTACTTCTTACCGCCGAGATAGGTTGCGACGCCGACGGCGCTGCCCGCACCGGCGGCGAGAAGTTCGATGATGAGAAGACCGCAGCTCAAGCTCCACGCCCGCACCCCGCCGTGTTCACGAATGAGCCGGAGAAACGGCACATTTAGCACGAGAATGGTCGCCAGGGCGAGAAAATTCGCAAGCAGCAGCGTGCGGTTGCCGAGCGCCATGCCGAGCAGCAAGAGCAACGCCGCAACGCCCGCGAGCGGCACGCTCAGGATGTAGCCGGTCGGCACCGACGTGTCGTTGCTCCCGAGCCCGTCCGCGCTCTTGCGCAGCTTCAACCGCGCAAGAGACATGGAGCGCAGGAAGTCCACCCGCAGCAGACCCGCGAGGTCGTAGCCCTTCACGTGCTCGACCTCGAGATCGGGAAGGACCTGCACGCGGCGGCCCTGCCGGGCGAGCTTCTGCCCGTAGTCGGTATCCTCGATGTTGGGGTCGACGTAGTTGGCGTCGAACCCCCCCGAGGCGACGAAGGCGTCGCGGCGGATCGCCGCCGCGGTCGTGTAGAAGAGCGGCACGTCCTCGCCCGCTCGCCGCACGTACGTGTAGTGCATCCAGAGGTTCTTGTAGACGCTGCAGAGGTTCCGGAACCGCATCGTCGGCGACTGCACGGCCATCAAGCCCGACACCCCCGCATCCCGGTCGAACGCGCCGACAAGGCGCGCCAGCGTGTCGGGGCGGACGACGACGTCGGAGTCGATGAAGAAGACGATGTCGCCGCGCGCGTGCTCGACGCCCCTGTTGCGAGCGCGGCCCGGACCGAGCCGGCCGCCGCTCGGAACGACGCGGGCGCCGTGGGCGGCCGCGATCTCGCGCGATCGATCGGTCGAGCCGTCGTCGACCACGACGATCTCGTAGGCGCGAAACGTGCTCGCGTTCACCGCGGCGAGACATTCTCCGAGCAGGCGCTCGGCGTTGTATACGGGCATGACGACCGAGACGCGCGGCGGCGTTCCCGTGAAAACGTTGGAGGGGGAACCAGTGGGGGGCATGCCTCTCCTCTCTTATCTTATTCGACGTCCTCGCGGAGATCGGCGTAGGGATCGACGGCGGCCGCGACGTTCGAATCCATCGCGCTCATTGCGGCCTCGAGCTCGTCCTCCATGCCGCTCACCCGCTCGGGCTCACGCGCCGCGAGGTTCTCATCCTCCCCCGGATCCCTCCCGAGGTCGAAGAGGAAACGTTCGCCGCGCGAGGTGGAGATCAGCTTGTACGGCCCCTCGTAGATGACGCGCAGCGCGCGGTTGTAGACCTCGCCGTAGAACGACACGAACTCGGGATTGATGTGCTCCTCGGCGAGGCTGTCGTGCGCGACCCGCTGGAGCGGCGAACCTTGGACTCCCCCCGGGAGCGGAGCGCCGATCGTCTGCAGCACCGTCGGCAGGATGTCGACGAGTTGCACGGGATCGGCGACGACGCCCTTCGGACGTGCCGGCCCGGGGAGCTTCACGACCATGGGAATCCGCAGCAGCCCCTCGTACATCATGCGGCCGCCGTGACCGACGATGTCGTGCTCGCCGAGGAGCTCGCCGTGGTCCGCCGTCACCACGATGAGCGCGTTCTCGTAGCGGCCGCGCTTCTTCAGCTCCGCCACGAGCGCGCCGAGCGCGGCGTCCATCGCGAGGATCTGCCCGTCATAGTTGGCCGCGACGAAGTCGCGCTCCTCCCCGCTCAGGTTCGCCGGCACGGCATGCGTGAACAGCCCCTTGCGGGCGAGCCGCGCGGCGTGAGGCAGGTCGCGCGCCCAGAGGTCGTACGGCGGCGCCGCGATCCAGTGATGAGGCTCCAGGTAGTTCAGGAAGACGAACGCGGGCCGACCCGCCGGCACTTCGTCGAGCCACGCGAGTGCGGCCGCGTTGATCGCCTCGGCGCTCCGGAACGGCTTCTTCATGAACGCCGGCGAGAACTGCTGCAGGAAGCCGACGACGTGCGGGATCGGCCGCAGCAGGAGTTCCGGATGGTCCTCGTAGCGCTGGAACCCCTGCGCCATGCCGAAGCCGCGGAAGAGGTTCGCGAAGTTGGCCACGAACGCGCCGGTCGCCCATCCCCGGTCGTGCAGCGCCTCGGCGAGCGTCGTGCGGTCGTCCGCCAGCGGAAACACGCGACGGCGTCCGTAGATCGCGGGCCCCGCGCTCCAGCCGCCGACGTAGTGGGCGCCGTGGCGGCTCGGGTACATGCCGGTGAGCATCGAGGCGTGCCCCGGCACCGTCCACTGCGCAGGCGACCGCGCTTGCGTGAAGTTGAGGGCGTCGGCGGCAAGCGCGGTCAAATGCGGCGAGGTCTCGCGCGCGTAGCCGTAGGTCGACATGTGGTCGGCGCGGGTCGTGTCCATCGAGATCAGGAACACGTCGGGCGCGCCGACGGGAGCGACCGCGCGCAGCGGTCGCGGATCGTCGAGGGGCGCGATCGATAGCGGCTTGCCCCAGAGTCCGCCCGCGACGAGCGCGGCGACCACCCACGTCGCGAGGCGGACGGCGTCCCGCCGCACCACCAGGCCGACGAGTCGGTCGGCCGCGACCCCCGCGAGCGGCAGGGCGGCCAGGACCAGCACCAGCGCGACGCCGTTCGGCTCCTGCTTGCTGAAATAGGAGCTCTGCACCTCGGTGATGCCGGTCTTGCCGATGGCGAGCGCCGCCGTCGCGACCAGCGCCACGTGCACGAACCCGAGCGCGCCGCGGCGCGGGCCGGCGAGCAGCACGCCGACGACGGCGGCGAGGGTTCCGACCACGACGAACATGGCCTCGCCGAGCAGTCCTGGAGGCTCGTACACGCGCAGCAGCCCGTAGACGATCGTGATGCCGAGGGCGTACCCCGCGACGTCGCCGCCGCGGCCGAGCGCGCCGAGGACCGCGCCGACCACGAGCCCGCCGACCCCCGCGATCCCGAGATCGAGGGCGAGGACGATCAGCGCCTGGCGGAGCGGCAGGACGCCCCCGAACCCGTAGTTCACCGCGAACTCGACGAGCCACCAGACGGCTCCCGCCGCACACCCCGCCCCGAGCCCGCGGACGACGGCGGCGGCGATACCGATGCGTTCGTTGCTTCCGCTCATGCGCCCTCGCGCCCCCTCAGTCGCCATGCTCGCCGAAGCGCCACAGCACGCGGAACGTCGGCCGACGTCCGCTGAGATGCGTCACGATTCCGAGACCCACGCCCGCCATGCCCCAGAAGAAGATCTGGATCGTCACGTTGAAGAAGATGTTGGCGTCGGTCATGGAGATCACCACGCCCACCATCGAGCTGAAGATCGCCCACACGATGCGCCGCATGTGCGGGTCGTGGATCTGGTCGTACCCGCGGTACAGCGCGAGCAGCGTGGCGCCGAAGATCCAGAGCATGAGCCCCCACCCGACCAGCCCGTGCTGCCGGATCAGCGTGAGATGCATGTTGCTCGAGATGAACGGGCGATCCTTCTCCGCGATCGGCGAAACGGCCTGGCGCCGGATGCTGCCGACGCCGAGCAGGAGCTCCGGCGTGGGCGCCGAGAACACCTCGCCCACCGCCGCACGGCGCCGCGCCGCCTCGGTCGTCACTTCGGGCACGGACATCCGGAGGGCCTTGCCGCCGATCACGATCACGGTCGCCGCGATGACGAACAACGAAAGGATCGCGAGCAGGCGATACCGGCTCCTCCAGAGGAACGTCCCGAACGTCACCAGCAGCGCGACGAAGCCCATGCGCGTCTGCGTCAGGAAGACCCCCACCAGCGCGATCGTCGCGCAGGCGACCCAGAGATCCCGCACCTCGCGCGTCCGGCTGTGGAGCATCTGCGTCAACAGGAACGGCAGGCCGAGCACAAGATACGTCGCGAGCAGCACGGGGTTGCCGAGCGTCGACGACATGCGGGACGCGCTCTCCGCGCCGAGTTGGTTCGCGATGCCGATCTGCATGAGGCCGATCATCGACACGGCGACGGCCGACAAGCCCACGACGGTCGCGATCTGGTTGGCCTCGGTCTGCGAGAGGCGCGTCGTGACGATCAGAAAGGTCAGGAAGAATCCCGTCGCCACGTAGTAGAGCACGCCCTGGATCGCGGAGCCCGGATCGCTCGAGAAGAGCGCCGCGACGATCGTGAAGCCGACGAAGGCGCCGATCGGGCCGTTCACCGGCGTGTCGTAGATGCAGAGCTGGTGGCGCGGGGACCGCTGTACCGCGACCCAGGCCGCGGTCACCGCCACGAACAGCTCGAACGGGCTCAGCTTGAACGTGCCGATCTCGAGCTGGAACGGATAGTGGAAGAGGCCCGGCAGCAACGCGGCCGAGAGGAAGAGCGCCGTCAGCAGGAGCCCGAGAGTCATCCAGCGGTTCAACACCTTGATGAAGGTCAGGGTGACCAGCCGGACGTCGAGCCACCACCCGCGATTGCGGACGTAGATCTCGTCGTAGCGGAGCTTGTCGCGCGGGTGCGTGAAGTAGCCGCCGCGGACCTGCGCGAGCCCGGTCATGCCCGGGTTCACCGCGAAGCGCCGGAGATACCCCGGGATCTCGCGCGAGAGCGTCTCGAGAAAGATCGGACGCACGGGACGCGGGCCGACCAGATTCATCGTCCCGAAGATGACGTTGATGAGCTGCGGAATCTCGTCGAGCTTCGCGCGCTTCAGCATGCGGCCGATGCGCGTGTAGAGGCCGTCGGAGTGCTCGAGCAAGCGCGCGCCGATCCGCTGCTCGGCGCCGACCTCGAGCGTGCGGAACTTATAGATGGTGAAGACGCCGGCGCCGCGGCCGAGGCGTTTGCCTCGATAGAGGATCGGGCCCGGGCTCGTGAGCTTGATCGCGATCGCGATGACGAACGCGAGCGGCGACAGCGCCACGAGCCCGATGATCGCCGCGAGGCGCTGCCAGACGGGCGTCGCGCCGCCGATCACCGTGAGCGCAGCGGGGACGGCGGACGAGCGCACCAGCTCGGGCGCCTCGAGGCTCGGCATCCGCGGCGTGACGGACGCGCTGCTGACGGGAGTGTGCATGCTCATGGGGCCTCAGGATCCTCGGGATGCCAGGCCGACGGCGGCCGCAGTTGGCACTGGGGGGTGGGAAGCGACGGCGCGCGCGCGCGTCTGTCGCCACATGTCGTACCAGGTCATGAACACGAGCAGCGTCCACAGCGGGCGGCTGTGGTCCATCCGCATGGAATCGTGCTCGACCATCAGGCGTTGCACGTAGGAAGGCTCGAAGAGGCCGACGCGACGCAGGGCCGACGGCGACAGAACGTCGGCGACCATGTCGCGCAGGTCGTTGCGAAGCCAGGTCGCGACCGGCACGTTGAAGCCGCGCTTCTTCGCCTGCAGGATCGACGCGGGAACGTGCGCGGCGAGCGCGCGCTTCAGGATCCACTTCTTGCTGAAGCGGCGGAGCTTAACATCGCTCGGCAGGCGCGCCGCGAGCTCGACGAGTTTGGTGTCGAGAAACGGCACACGCGCCTCGAGCGAATGGGCCATGCTCATGCGATCGGCCTTCGTGAGAATGTCGTCCGGCAGGAAGATGTGCGCGTCGATCGCGAGGAGGCGCGCCAGCCAGTCCTCGGTTCCGGCGCGCTCCGCGGCGGCGCGGAAGAGCGCTGCCGTCTCCAGCAGCGGGTCGTAGGCTCCCCGGACGCAGAGCTCGGCCTGCGCCGCCTCCGACAACACGACCTTCCACCAAAAATGTCCGTCGGCGAGCGGCAGCGCGGCGCCGGCGACGAAGCGCTTCGCCTTGTAGTCGAGGCTCACCCGGGCGTGGGAGACCGGCAGGCGTCGGACGATCGCCGGAAGGACGCCCCCGCCGACGACGCCCGGCAGCCTCCGGTAGAGCGCCGCGAACTTCCCGGCGAGATAGGTCTCGTACCCGGCGAAGACCTCGTCGCCGCCCTCGCCCGACAACACCACCTTCACGTTCCGGTGGGCGAGCGCGGACACGTAGTACACCGGCACGGCGGACGAGTCGGCGAAGGGCTCGCCGAAGTGGTGCACCAGCGCCGGAAGCACGCGCAACGCGTCGGGCCGCACGACGATCTCGTGATGATCCGTGCCGTAGCGCGCCGCGACCTGGCGCGCGAGCGCGAGCTCGTCGAAGCTCTTCTCCTCGAACCCGACCGAGAAGGTGCTGATCCGCTGCGACGCCATCTCGCTCATGAGCCCGACGAGGCCGCTCGAGTCGACGCCGCCCGAGAGGAACACCCCGATCGGAACGTCGGAGAGGAGATGGCTCTTCACCGCGGCGCGCAACGCCGCCCGCACCTCCTCGACGTACTCCTCGTCGCGTCGCGCCGGAGCCTCCGGGGCGAAGCGGAGTTGCCAGTAGCGGCGCGCGACGGGCGTCCGCCCGGCCGCATAGGCGATCTGCGTCCCGGGCTCGAGCTTGCCGACGCCCGCGAAGATGCTCCCGGGCGCCGGGATGTATCCGAGCGAGAGATAGTGATGGAGGCTCGCGAGGTCGATGTCCTCGCACCAGCCTCCCGCCACGAGCGCCGTGACCTCGGATGCGAAGGCGACGGCTCCGGGGCGGATCGCGACGTAGAGCGGTTTGATGCCGATCCGGTCGCGCGCCAGGCAGAGAACGCGCCGACGGACGTCCCACAGCGCGACGGCGAACATCCCGTCGAGATGGCGTACGAAGTCCTCGCCGTGCTCCTCGTACAGATGCGGGATCACGGCGACGTCCGAGTGCGACGTGAAGCGGTGCCCGCGCGCCTCGAGCTCGCGGCGCAACGCCGGCGAGTTGTAGATCTCGCCGTTGCAGACCACCACCACCGAACCGTCCTCGTTGGCGAGCGGCTGATGCCCCCCCTCGAGGTCGTTGATGCTGAGGCGGGTCATGCCCATCCCGAACGCGCCGTCGAGGAAGTGGCCCTCGTGGTCCGGGCCGCGATGCACGATCGCCGAGCACATCCGATGGAGCGCATCGTCGCTCATCGGCGCACCGTCACCGTAGTTGTATTGGCCGACTATCCCGCACATGGCAGACGATCTCGAACGAAACGATCAGGCGCGCGCGCGCTCGGCGACATCCATGAGCACGCCCCGGATGTGCCGCCAGCGCTCGGCGCCCACGAGCTGCTTCCCGAGCTTCTTCACGGCATGGAACGATTGCAGGGTCGCGAGGGTCAGGCGGCGACCCGCGCAGACCTGGCGGAGGAACTCCGGCGTAGTGCGTTGCTTCACCGCGATCCGCGGCACCTCGTAGGGATCCGTGCGGACCGAGACGAGCCCGGGATCGCTCGTACAGAACGCCCGGTAGCCCAGCTCCTTGATGAGCGCGCCCATGCCGGGAGCCGCGCTCCCGCGCGGCAAGGACGCGAAGTGTACGGCCTGGCCGAGCCCGTCCTCCAGGATGCGCTTCGCCTCCCCGAACTCGCGTCGGATCTCGTCGGGGTCGGCGCGGTGGAGAAAGGGGTGCGTGAGGGAATGACAGCCGATCTCCATCCCGGCCGCCGCCATTTCGCGCAGCTCGCGCCACCCGAGCGCCCGCGGCGCGCCGACCTGCCCGGCGACGACGAAGAAGCACCCCGGCCATGCGCGCTCGGCGAGCCGGACGAACGCTACCGTGTAGTCGGTGAGATAGCCGTCGTCGAACGACAGGACGAAGCGTCCCGACGACGGCGTCGCGAGTACGTCGGCGAGTCGGCTCGGCCGCAGCCCCGGCGCCTCGAGCGCCGCGAGGTGCGCGTCGAACTGAGCCTGGCTGAGGACGTACGCCTGGGCCGCGGGCGCCGGCGCATCGGGCCGTTCGACGAAGTTGTGGTACGCGAAGATCGCGGCGCCGCTCACCGGAGCTCCGCTCCTTCGATCCCGGGGGCGGCGACGAGGGCCGCCCGGCCGTTCGCGACGCGCGCGCCGCCCTCGCCGACGGCCGCATAGACGGCCTCGAGCCGCCGCACCATGCTGCGGGCGCCGTAGCGCTCCTCGACCGCCCGACGCGCCGCCGCTCCAAGCCGGACGGCGAGCGCGCCGTCGTCGAGCACGCGACCGACCGCCGCCGCCATGGCGCCGGGATCCTCCGCCGGCACGAGGAGGCCGCTCCGTCCGTCGGCGATCACTTCCGGATTTCCGCCGACGGCCGTGGCGATCGCGGGCAGTCCCATCGCCATCGCCTCGAGGAGCGCGTTCGACATGCCCTCGGTACGCGACGGCAGCACGAACGCGTCGAGCGCCGCGAGCACCCCGCGGACGTCGGTGCGATCCCCGAGCAGACGGATCCGTGATCCGAGCGCGCGCGCGGCGACGTCGGCCTCGAGCTCCCTCCGCAGCGGACCGTCGCCGACGACCACCGCCGAGAACGCGCGCCCGGTGTCACGCAGCGCCGCGACCGCCGCGATCAGCGTCGCCGTGCCCTTGCGCGGCTCCAACCGGCCGACCGTGCCGATCACCGGCGTCGTCGGGTCGAGGCCGAGCCGCGCTTTGGCGCCGGCGCGGTCCGCGTCCGGCCGGAAGCGGCCCGTATCGACCCCGCTCGGGATGACGTCCGTCCGCTCCCCGGCCCGACCGCGCGGCCGCAGGAGCGCGGCATTGACGACGATGCGATCCGCGGCGAGCACCACGACGTCCGCGAGCCAGCGTTGCACGCCCCGTTCCTTGTTGACGCTCCGCCGCGCCGCGACGATCCGACACCCCCCCACGCGCCGCGCCGCGAGCAGCGCGATCAGGCCGGCGCGCCACTCGAAGTACTGCACGAGGCGGACCCGGTGCGCGCGCAGCGCCGCCGCCGCCTCGCGCACGCACCGAAGGACGTCCCGGCTCGCCATCGACGGGCCGAGCCCGAGCTCGACGAGCGGCACCTCCGCGGCGCGGACCTCGTCGCCGAGCGGACCGTGCCCCTTGGCGCAGATGACGATCGGCGCGAAGCGGGCGCGGTCGATCAGCCGCAGCACCTCGAGGAGATGCCGCTGCGTACCGCCCCGCACGAGCTCGGGCGAGAAGAACGCGATCGGACGCGGGGCCTGGTCAGACGAGCACGACACGGCGGCAGCTCACGTAGCGTTTGAAGACGACCGTCAGCACGATCAGGATGTAGGTGATGGGATTCAACCACATGTCGGCGAAGAAACTGTAGAAGAGCAGCAGGAAGAGGCTGGGCTCGAGCGCGGCGGCGATCCAGCGCAGATCGGAGGGCGTCGCCGGGGAGCGTTGGAGCCAGCGAATATCACGCAGCGTCACCCAGTAGAGCAGCATGAAGAGCGCAAAGCAGAGCATCCCCCCTTCGCTGAGCGCCCAGATGTACGAATTGTGCGGCGGCCGATAGAAGGGATCGTTGTAGACCTGCCGCGCCACCTCCCGGAAGTTCCCGAGGCCGATCCCGAGGAGCGGATACTCGAGGAAGATGTCCCATCCGAGGCCGACGGTTTCCACGCGGCGCTCGGTCGAGTGCGTGCCGAGATTGCCGCCGCGCCCCTGGGCGAACGGATTCAGGTTCGCGATGCGGTCGAGGTTCTCCTGGGGCACCACGGTGAGCATCAGGCCGATCATCAGGCACGCCAGGAGGACTACCTGGAGCCGTCCGCCCCTCACCGCGCCACGATCGCGCGCGAGCAGGTAGAAGAGCACGCCGAGACCGAGAAAGCCGCTGCGCGATGCCGTGAGCAGCACCGTCAGCACGAGCGCTCCGATCACGCCGTACACGACCAGGCGCACCGCCGGCGACCGCTGCGTCCGCCCGAGGTACCACCAGAACGCCGCCTGCATCAGGCAGAGGAACGCGAGGCGGTTCGAGTTCGTCCCCATCGAGAACGCCGCCGCCGCGCGCCCGTCGGCGGTCGCGCCCGCCGCCCAGCCGGCGAGCGCCGACGGAACGACCATGATGAGGCAGAGCAAGATGACCGTCATCGCCATCTTGATGTGCCGCTTGGTGGTCAGGAACTTCGCCGCCAGGATGACGAACGCGAACCGGGTGACGAAATCGCGCGTGAGCGGCGCCGTCTGATCGAGCGTGCGGACCTTGCCCCACGTGATCCTGAGGTCCGGAAAGGTCCAGTAGGAGGCGAACGTCCCGAAGAGGAACACCACCCCGAGCAGGACGTAGAGCTGCACCTGGCGGACGCGCGCGAACCAGAAGTCCGGACGCTGCGACAACTCCGCGAGCAGGATCACCGACAAGATGATGCCGAGAACGTTGTTGATCGTGAGAAGCCCGCCGCCGCGGATCGGAGTCGGGTAGCTCGCGAACAGGTAGTTGGTGAGGAGCAGCAAGATACCGATCTCGGGGCGCGCGGCCACGACCACGAGCAACATCGACGCGACGATCAACGCGACCGCCGTCGCTTCCTGACCCGCGCGCGTCGCGAGCACCAGGAGCGCGCCGAGCACGCCGAGTCCGACCACACCGAGCACGGACACGCCGCGTCCGCCGCTCCGCGGCGGGCGATACCCCGCCAGCACCTGCCCGGTCGCGACGTTCATCGCTCCTCGTCGATCCGCGCGCGACGCCGGGCGCGGGTCAGACCATCTCCTCGAGAAACGCCGGCAAGTAGCTCTTGCGGCGGTTGAACAGCGCCCCCAGCATCTTGGTGCCCGCGCGTTCGAGCTGACGCTTCGCACGCTGCGCCTCGTCGATGCGCGTGCGATCCGCCTCGACCACGAAGACGGCGCCGTCCGTGTGCGGGCCGAGGATGAGCGCGTCGGTGTACACGTTGGCGGGCGCGGAATCGAATACCACGAACTGGAACCGTTCGTGGAGCGTCTCCATCACCTCGGCGAAGCGGGACGACTCCAGGATCGCCGACGGCGAACTCTCGTAGTGGCCGCTCGTGATGACGAAGAGCCCCGGGTGCGGCGTCGGCTGCACGACCGTCTCGATGCCCTGCCGCCCCTCGACCAGCTCCGCGAAGCCTCCGTTCCGGCGAATCGGGAACACCTGCTCGAGCGCGGGCGTGCGGAAGTTCGCCTCGATGAGGAGCACGTCGAGCTTCTTGCGCTTGGCGAGCGTCGACGCGAAGAGCGCCGCCGTCGTGGTTGCGCCTTCCCCGTGCTGCGACGCGACGACCATCAGGTCGCGGAGCACCGGCTGCTCGCGGCTCGGCAGCAGCACGTGCGTCCCGAGCCGCTGATAGGCCTCCTCGATGTCGGGCGCCAGGTCGAAATCGATATGGAGCGTGCCGCTCGAGCGAGCGCCGTTCGCCTTCGGACCGCGGCGCCACCAGGGCCGTCGCGGCTGGAACTCGCCCTCGCCCCGGCTCGGAGCGGCGCCTTCGCGCTCCTCCTGGGCGCGCTGCAGCGCCTCGTAGATCTTGCTCATGACCGTTCGACCTCGACGACGTCGCTGATGTCGGGAATCACCGCGAACACCGGTAGTTCGAGGTGCTGTTCGACCTGCTCCTCGAGCTTGAAGTTGCGCCCAAGAAACTCGACGCCGACCGCCGAGCCGACGCCGAGGCCGATGCCCGCGATGAGCGCCGCGAACACCATCACCATGCTCATCTGGTTGAAGGGCTTCATCGCGAGGCTCGCGGGATCCAGGATGCTGACGTTGACAATGCCCTTCTTGTCGAGCGCCTCCGCGATGCGCGCTTCGTCCTGCTTGCGCTCGAACAATCGGTACGCCTCGCGCGCCGACGAGACGTCCTGCTCCAGCGAGGCGAGCTCGATCGTCTTCTTGCGGAGCGCAACCGCCGTCTCCTCGTTCTGATCGCGCCAGTTGTCGAGGAAGGTCGGGAGCGCCTTTACCCGCTCGCGCAGGTCGAAGAGGTTGCGCTCGTGGTGGAGGATCTCCTGTGTGAGCACCTCGCGGATGGGGTTGGCGCTCATGCGCTCGCGCCCGGGCACGCCGGCGCTCGCCTTCGCGAGCGCGAGTCGCTCCTTCAGGATCGCGATCTCGCCATCGAGGTCGGAGACCGTGCGGTCCTCGTCGGTGTAGAGCTGTTTCGCGTTCGCCCGCTTGGCCTCGAGCTCGCCGAGCTTCGTGACGAGCACCTGCGCCTCGGGATTGATCCGCTCCGCGTCGGCGAAGATGCGCTCGGGCTGCTCGGCGAGCTGCTGCTTCATGATCTCGAGGTTGCGCTCGGCGACGCTGATCTTGTTGGTCTGGGTGCGGAGCACGTCGCGGTAGCGCACGGCATCCTTCACCGCCCAGCGAATCTGGTCTTCCGGGACGACGATACGCTCGCGCTCGACGAAGTCGGCGAGCTTCGCCTCGGCGACCTGCACGCGCTCGCGTTGCCGCGTGAGCTCCTCCTCGAAGAACCGCGCCGCGCCGTTCGCGCCGTGCACCTGGGCATGGCGATCGAGATAGGCGTCGACGAGCGTCTGGAGGATCTGCTGCCCCTTCTGCGGATTGCGGGCGAAGAGCTCGACGGCGATGACGTTCGACTGCGGCGTCGGGCCGACCGCAAGCATGCTCCGCAGGACGCCGACCTGCTCGTCCGTCGAGAGATCCGTGTCGGCGCCGAAGATCGGCGTCCCGGCGGCGCTCATGCGGTCGAGCACCTGGCGGGCGAGCTCGGCGCTCTTCAGGATCTCGATCTCGGAATTGACCTGCTCGGTGGTGGCCGACACGGGCAGCGTGATCTCGCGCTGCTCGCCAGAGCTCACCTGCACCTCGGCGCGACCGGGACGGATCATCACCTTGGAGGTGCTCTTGTAGACCCGCGGACGCGTGAGGCCCGCGATCAGCATGGCCAGCACGACGACCGCGATCACGACCAGCACCTGCCACTTCCGCTTGAACACCGCGTAGAGCATCAGCTTGATGGCCGCGGCGCCATCCTGTTGCGGCGGAGCCTCGGCGAAGAGGGGAAGCCCTCCGCCGTTCGCTTTCATGATCTCAGGTTGCACCTTGGCCCTCGTCGCTCACGGAATGGGGATCGGCGCGGTCGCGCCGGCACGCGACTCGACCGGGAGAATGTCGCGGATGTACTGCTTCACGAAGATGCCCGCGTTGGCGATGCGGGTGGCCGGAACGAACACGATGTCGTTGCCGGAAAGGCGCACGACCTCGGGCGTCCCGTTCATCACGACGTCCTCCAGGTCGACGCGGCTCGCGTTGTAGTCGCCGTTCGAGCCGCGTGCGATGTAGAGCACGTCCTTCTTCTGCGCGGTGTCCTTGAAACCGCCGACCGCCATGACGGCCTGGAGCGGGGTCATGCCCTCCTGCACCGTCACGAAGCCCGGCCGGTTCACCTCGCCGCCGACATAGACGCGCCGGTCGCCGATGCCGGTCACGATCACGACGACTTCGGGATTCTTGAGATAGCGCGCGGAACGCTGCTTGATGACCTCCGCGAGCTCGAGCGGAGTCATGCCTTCGGCGAGAATCTCGCCGGTGACGTCGAGGCTGATCATGCCGTCCGGCCTGACCGGCAGCTCCTGGTCGCGCGCGTGATGATAGGGAAACTTGACGTGCAACTTGTCGCCGACCATGAGGCGATACTCGCCGCGCTGGATCGGACCGCGCTGCTGCGCCATCACGTCTTCGGGCGACTGGAGCTTCCGCTCGCCGACGCTGCTGCAGCCCGCGAGCATGAGCGGCACGAGGCACGCCCCGGCGCAAAGCACCCGACCCGCTCGTCCCGTGTGCAGAATGTTCCGAGTCATCGACGTCGTTTCCTCGCTCCCGGCGGCGCTACGGGTCCGCCCCGCCAAGGGGCGAGGCTCCGCCATCGCAGATTGCGTAAGTACTGACAATCCCTTCACAACCACGATCACCCTAGCTGAAACCGGTCGGGCTCACCCAGCCGGGAAATGATTTTTCTTGCGAACCTAGAGACGGCCGACGGCCGCGAGGGGGATTTCCACCGAGGTGCCTTGCCGCAGGAAGTCCATGAGGACGCGAATCCGGCCCCGCTCGGGGCAGGGATTCTCGATGATCGCGATCAGGCCGGCGAACGGGCCGCGCTTGATGCGGACGCGCTCCCCCGCCCGGAAGCTCCGGTCGGGCCGGATGATCCCGTCCGGCCCGGTCTGTTCGCGCAGAAAGTCGACGATTCCACGTCCGATCGGCGTGGGAATCTCGCCGAAAGAAACGAAACCCTTGACCCCGGGGCTCCAGCTGACCGCGTGGTACGCGACATGGAGCACGATGTCGACGAAGAGGTAGCCCGGAAAGAGCGCGACCGTCGTCCAGTCGTTCGTCCAGCCGACCGGCTCCAGGATGCGCGGACAGAACGCGGCGATGCCGCGACGCTCGAGACTGCGGAGCGCCTGCTCTTCCTTGCGAGACTTGGTGCGGATCGCGAACCATTCCTGCTGCGGAGTGTGCATGATGGCGAGGGGGAATCAGGCTCCAAAGGGAGCAAGTTCGATGCCATGAGATCGCGCTAAGCCCCGGCATTGCTCACCTTTTCCGCCTCGCCGCAGCATCCGCTTTCTTGCTGCCTAGGCATGGACCTGCGCCGCCGGCGACGAGCGGGCCCCGATCGGTCCGGGGTGCGCGATCCTCGCCGTCCGATCATCGTCGCGTTGCGATTCTGCCGGATCGTGCACCCACGTCAGGTGATGGCCTGACACGACGTCGAGGAAGCCGAGTCACACTGAGAGGTTAGGCATGCATTCTCGCAATGCGGCTGCGCCGCACCGCGGGCGTCCCATCATCCCGTGAACGCAGCATCGCTCGCCGGAGGAGCGCAGGGACCCTGCAGGAACGCCTGTCACGGCAAGGCGTCGTCATCGCTCGGCGGGAGGTCGTCGGTCGAAGGATCTTCGTCGTCGATTCCCGGCTCTTCGTCGATCGGGAGTCCGTCGACCGACCCGTCGGGCGCGCCGTCGGTGATGCGCGGTCCAGGCAACACGAGCGTCCTGCCGGCCGCGATCAGGTTGGGATCGTCGAGCCACGGATTCGCGGCCTTGATCATCGCGAGGACGCGGGGCCCGGCGCTGCCGTAGTAGCGCACGGCCAGATCCGTGATCGTATCGCCGTCGCTCACCGTGACGCGGAGATCGTCGGCCTGCGACGCGCGCGCGGGCTGCGTCCGCGCGTCCCCGGCGCGCCGGGGCGCCGGCTCGGGCGTCGGCGCCGCGGCGATCGTCGACGTCTCGGTCGGCGGCGCGACCAGCGCGGGCGTCGGCGTCGGCGTCGGGATGACGGTCTCGGTCGCCCTCGGCTCGGCAGGCGATCCCGGCGGCGCGGCGATGCCGGCCGCAAGCGCCGTCGGCTCGACCGCGGTGGCCGTCGGCGACGCCGGGGTCGGCGACGCGGAGAGCGTCGGCGTCGCCGGAGGCGTCGGCGTCGCCGGAGCGCCGCTCGGCGACACGGCCGCTGGCGCCAGCTGCGACGCGGGCATCCGGTCGCCCCGGCGCACCGCCATCAACCCGGCGCCCGCCACTGCACCCGCAAGAGCCGCCGCGGCGAGCAGGGCGGCCGCACGCCCCACCCGGCTCGGCGCCCACGTGACCTGCCGACGCAGGTCGCGCATCGCCTCTCCGATCTCGCGCCAGCCGATCGTCCGCTTGCCGCGCGCATAGGCCGTCACGAGCGCGTTGTCGCAGGCCGCGTTCACGAGCCGCGGCACGCCACCCGAGAACCACCAGAGTCGGAAGAGCGCGCCGCGGGTGAAGAGCCCGCGCACGTCGCCGCCGGCGGCCGCGATGCGGGCCGTCACGTACGCCTCCACCTCCGAGCGGCCGAGCGGCCGCAAGCGCGCGCTCACCGAAATCCGCTGCCGGAGCTGTCGGATCTCCGGACGCGCCAGCAGGGCATCGAACTCCGGCTGCCCGGCCAGCACGAGCTGCAGGATCTTCTCCTTCGCCGTCTCCAGGTTCGAGAGCAACCGCAGCTCCTCCAGCACCGGAATCGTCAGGTCCTGCGCCTCGTCGATCAGCACGACGACGTTGCCGCCGCGCGCCAGCGTATCGAGGAGCTCGGCGTTGAGCGTCTCGAGCATGTCGAGCTTGCTCGCGCCCGGGGCCGGCGGACGTCCCAGATCGGAGAGGATGAACCGCAGCATCTCCTCGAAGCCGATCGCCGGGTTGATGACGAGCACGCTCCGCGTCTCGCGCGGGAGCTCGGAAAGAAGGCGCCGCAGGAGCGTCGTCTTGCCGGTGCCCGCCTCGCCGATCAGCGAGACGAAGCCCTTGCGGTCGACGACTCCGTAGTGCAGCGCGGCGAGCGCTTCGCGGTAGCTCGCGTTCAGGTAGAGGAACTTCGGATCGGGGGTGAGATTGAACGGCTTCTCGCGGAAGCCGAAGTACGCGCGATACACGCCGTCACCTCACGCGGTGGCGATCCGCCACGGTTCAGCTGCCGGACGTCGATGGGCGAAGGGCGACCCGGAGCATGCGCCGCGATCAGCCGACCAGGGCCTGGTCGGGCTCGCCGCGCTCCCGACCGCGGAAGTCCTCCCGTTGCAGCGTGTGCAGCTTCATCTTGCGATGCAGCGTCGCCGCGTCGACCAGCGCGTGCTTCGCGCTCAGGTTGATGCTGCCGCGATTCTTCTTCAGCACGTGGCTGA
>JADYZW010000065.1 GCA_020852955.1 Deltaproteobacteria bacterium
CACGTGGTTCCAGGCGCAGATGGCGTGCGAGAACGCGGCGAAGCGGCTGCCGTCGAACGCGGAGTGGCAGGGAGCGGTGGTGGGGACGCCGGATCCGGGGCCGGACAACGGCACGACCGACTGCAACACGGGGAGCGTCTTCGCAGTCGCGCTCACGGGCTCGCGCGCGAGCTGCGTGTCGGCGCGCGGCGCGTTCGACATGGTGGGCAATCTGTACGAATGGGTGGCGGACTGGGTGCCGCCTTCGACGGCGTGCGGGACGTGGAGCGCCGGGGTCAGCCCGACCGGGGACCATCAGTGCCTGGCCGGCGCGGCGACGACCGGAGAACCCGGGGCGTTGCTGCGCGGCGGCCGCTTCTCCAGCGGTGCGGTTGCCGGTCCGCTCGCGGTCCGTGGCTCCGTCGGGCCGTCCGGCGCGGACGACAGCATCGGCTTCCGTTGCGCCCGCTAGTTGTCCCCTCCGGGTCGACGCTGCCCGGCGGCCTGCTTGCATCGTCTTCACGGAGACGACGCCCGTGCCAATGGGATGACAGGGCTCCCGTCCCTGGCGTGGCTCGCTCGCGGGGCGCGCTCAATAGTGCAGCAAGGCGGGTCCGGCCAGTAGGCGATCGAACGCCGGGCCCGCCGCCTCTCTCGAGGGCAGACGTGCGGCGTGAGAAGGGTCTCTTCTCGGAGGTCGTCGACTTCGCCAACCTGTATCGTGCTTTTGCCGGCGCCAGTCACGGCAAGCGCGAACGGCGCGAGGTGCGGGAGTTCGAGTACCATCTCGAACCCCGGCTGTGGGAGATCCGTGACGAGTTGATACGTGGGACGTATGCGTGGGGTCCGTTCCATCGCTTCTGGGTGAACGATCCGAAGCGGCGCGAGATCCGCGCCGCCCCTTCCGCGACCGCGTCGTGCACCATGCGCTCTTCCACGTGCTCGATCCGATCTTCCGGCGCGGCTTCATCGCCGACAGCTATGCCTGCATTGCGGGCCGCGGGACCCACGGCGCGGTCGAGCGCTACCAGGCCTTCGTGCGCGCCCGGGCCGGGCGGGGGTATCGCGTGCAGGTCGACGTCAGGCGCTACTTCGCGAGCGTCGACCACGCGGTGCTCCTCGGGCGACTACGCCGCCGGATCGCGGACCCGCGTCTCCTGACCGTGCTCGAAGCGTTGATTGCCCACGGCGGCGACGAGCCCGGTCGCGGCATGCCGATCGGGAGCCTCACGAGCCAGCTCTTCGCCAACGTCTATCTCGACGCGCTCGACCACTTCGTGAAGGAGGAGCTGCGGGTGCGGCACTATCTCCGCCACATGGACGATGTCCTGCTCGAGGATGGCGGGATTCAGCGCCCGGTAGTCGTGCATTGCGATGGTGCGGAATCCCGTCATGGCGCGCAGGCGATTCGCGAGGTCGGCGTCCAAAATCTTGTGCTCTTCGAGAATCGTGAAATGTTGCTTCTGTACGTCGACGTCATGGACCGACGTCGGATCGTCCCGCGTCACGGTGCGGATGCGGTGGAGGCAGCGGCCAATCGAGGCCAGCTTCGCGAGCAGCACGTCGGACGTCATCGTTGCCGCGGTTCCATTGCCGCGGGATTCAGCGTCGCGACGATGGCCGCGGTGGCCGCGGCGAGAGGGCCTTCCGGAGGTCGGTCGAGGCGCATGGTCCGACCATCGTCCCCGCGAGGACAGGATGCACGCCTTGCCCCGATGCGAGCGCCATCGGCGTGCGCACTGACCGCCTGCGGCAGCGGCTGGTCTGCTCACGCGACCGGTCGTGCCGGGAGGCTGTTGTTCGGGAGGACGCTCCGTGGTTTGGATACGCACGTGCCGACGATTCGCATCACGCCGCGTGCCGCCGAGGTCGTGGCGCGCGTCCGCGCCGCGCGGACGGGCGCGCTCAGCTTCACCATCGACGGCGGCTGCTGCGAGGGCACGGCGCCGCATCTCTTCGAGGACGCGGTGCTCGCGGGCGTCGAGCCGGTCGGCGAGGTCGCGGGCGTGTCCGTCTATCTCCAGGCCGCGATGGTGCGCCCGTTCGCGGACGCCGACGTCACGATCGACGTCGTCGACGAGCCGATGTCGGACGCGATGTCGCTCGAGACCGCGTACGGCCTCCGCTTCGTGCTGCGGGAGGGCGCACCCTAGGCTCGCGGGCCGGCCGACGGCCGGTGATACGTCCGGAAGGTTAGGCTGCCGGGAGCGGGCGCGTGGTCGAGATGGAGGCCGCCCGGCGGGGTGTCGCCGTGTCCGGCGACGTAGGTCCAGAGCGTCGGGCCGGTCGCAGGGCCGCCGTCCGACTCGATCCAGAGGTAGAGCTCGCGGCCGGCGCTGTCCTCGATCGGCGCGAAGGTCGCCGCGACCCAGGCGCCGTCGGCGAACGAGGCCGCGTCGACGACGGCGGCACGGAGCGGCGTCGTCGCGCGGGGTGAGTCGGCGAGCCGGAGGTGGAGCCGCTGTGGATGGCGGCGTCCGTCGGTGCCGATGCGGACGTCGACGCGGCAGAGGCCGTCGGCGCTCGCGCGAAAGGTCTGACCGAAGGTCCGTCCGCCCGTCACGAAGGCCGACGGTGTGTCGCTCGCTTCGACCGCGGTCCCGGGCGCGAGGTCGTCCGGCGGGAGATCGCATCGACCGGTCTCCGCGAACGCGGCGGTCGCGGGCGGCGGCTCCGCGGCCGTCGTCGGTCGAAGCGCGGCAGCCTCCCGCGCACGCGCGAACGCGTCGAGGAGCGCGTCGGCGAGCGCCGCCGGCGTCGCGTGCAGGAAGACGTCGTCACGGGCGCGATTGCCGAGCCGGCGGCGGAGCGCCGGCTCGTCGACGAGCGCCAGCAGCCGCTGCTCCCACTCGGCCGGCGTCGCGGCGAGGAGGCCGTTCTCGCCATGGCGGATCGCCCGGCGATACGCGGACGTGGGGCTCGCGACGGTCGGCAGGCCGAGTGCACCGGCCTCCAGGTACTTCACCTCGCTCTTGGCGTCGCTGAACGGGTCGGGTCGGAGTGGTGCGAGCTGGACGTCGGCCGCGGCGAGCGCGGCAAGCGTCTCGGGCCAGGGCAGGAACGGCTGCCGGTCGATCCGTCCGGCGAACGGAGCCAGGGCGGGATGCGCGCCGAGGTGACCGCCGAGCCGAAGACGCGCGCGCGGCCGCGCCGTCAGGACCCGCGCCAGCACGGGCGCGACGAGCGCGAAGTCGAGCTCGTGCATGGTCGTGCCACTCTGGTAGGCGAGCACGACATCGGCGGCGGCGGTGCGTGCGGGCGCGGCCGCCCGCGCGCGCGCGAGTCGCTCCACGACCGCGAGCGCGCCGAGCCCGAGGCCGTTGCGCGCGACGAAGGCCGGCGAGCCGAGGCGGGCGGCGGCCTCGGCGAGCGGCTCCGTGGCGCCGAGGAAGGCGTCGCACGCGCGGAGCGCCGCCGCGTAGCGCGCGGTCGCGGCGAGCCACCAGGCGCGTTGGTTCTCGGGGAGCATGGCGAGCGCGTCGTGCGGGGTCGCCGCCGGATCGAAGAGGAGGTCGTCGCACGAGTAGACGAGCGGCTTGCCGCAGGCGCGCGCCCATCCGAGGCAGGCGTCGAGCCACGGGCTCATCGGCGCGCGGTATACGACGACGATGCCCGCGGCGGCGATCGCGGCCGGCGCGTCGGGATCGCTCCACCAGAGGGCGCGGCTCGCGACGCCCCGCGCGGCGAGCGCGTCGCGGAGGTGGGTCACGCGGTAGCGGTACGGCGCGCCGTCGCAGCCGGCGAGGAAGAGGGCCGGCGCGAGCGACGCGTGCGCGGGGGCGCGTCGCGACGAGCCCAGCCGCGCGCGGTCGTGCGCGTCCACCGGTACGTGCGGGGGCGGCGCCGCAGGTTCGGCGCGGAGCTCGGCGTAGATGCGCTCGAGGGCGTCGATCTGCGCGTCCATCGCCGGCGTCGCCGTTGTCGCCGCCCCGGCCGCGAGCCTCTCGGCGAGGCCGGGCTCGACGACGAAGCGCCGCAGGCACGCCGCGAGGTCGTCGGCGTCGCCAGTCGCAAAGACGAGCCCGTTGTGCCCGGGCCGCACGATCTCGAGCGGCCCGCCGCAGTCGCTCGCGATCACCGGCACGCCCGCGGCGAGCGCCTCGCGGGTCACGAGCGAGTACGACTCGCGCATGCGCGACGGCACGACCAGGCAGTCGAGGGTGGCGAGCACGGCCGGCAGTTCGGCCGGTGCGAAGGCGGGCGCGACGACGATGCGGTCGTCGACCGTGAGCGGGACGGGCAGGGCGTGGCCGACGCGGTCGACGAGCGCGCGGCCGAGGCCGCGCCGCCGCACCGCGCCGCCCGCATACACGGCGACCTCGAAGCCGCCGCAGGCGGCCCGGTCGGCGGCCGCGAGCAGCGTCGGCAGGCCCTTCATGCGGTGATCCGGACCGCCGAACCACCCGAAGCGGACGGGGCCCGGACGGCGCGCGGGCCGCGGACCGCGCGGCGTGATGCCGTTCGGGACGACGCCGACGCGCGCCGCCGGCACGCCGTTCGCGATCGCCGCGTCGGCGAGCAGGCGCGACGGCGTGAGGATGCGATCGGCGTACGCGAGGCACGTCTCGAGGTGGACGCGCCGGGCGACGAAGTCGAGGCCGGGCGCGCAGCCGCAGCGCTCGGACGCGACGCGCTGCGGGCAGACGTAGTCGGTGTCGTCGACGAGAAAGAGGCGCGCGCACCACCACCACCAGTCGTGCATCGTCACGACGACCGGCACGCCGTGCGCGCGCGCCACCGCGAGGAGGTCGGCGCCGAGCGCCTGGATGCTGTGGAAGTGGACGACGTCGGGGCGCGCGCGCGCGAGGAAGCGCGCGAAGACGGGGGCCACCTCGGGGTGGCGATAGGCGCGCGCGCCGAGCGCGTCGTAGCCGGCTGCGGCGTTCACGCCGGTCACCGGGATCCCGTCGACCTCCCAGCGGCTCTCCGCGTAGGGCGGCGCGTTGCCGTGCGGGCGGCCGCAGAAGACCTCGACCGCGTGCCCGCGCGCGCGCAGGGCGCGGCTCGTCGCCGCGCACGCGAGCGTGGCGCCGCCGACGAAGTCCGGCGGGAAGAGGGTGATGACCTGCGCTAGCCGCAGATCGCGACTCCGCGAGCGCGGCCGCGCGGCGCGCGACCTTCCGTCACCGGAACCGGTGGGTTATAGCTCCACCTCTTCATGCGGCGGCTCTGGTCATACATGATCCGCTACCAGGGCCGCTACGCGCTCGGACTCGCCTGCCTGCTCGCGACCGGGACCCTGGCGATGACGGTGCCCTATCTGCTGAAGCGCGCCGTGGACACGATCGCGGCGGGCGGGCCGCCGGCCGCCGTCGCGTGGTTCGCCCTCGGGATCGTCGCGATCGCGGTCGCGCAGAGCGTCGTCCGCACCTGCTCGCGCTTCCTCATCTTCAACGTCGGTCGCGACATCGAATACGACCTGCGGAACGACCTTTTCGCGCACCTCGAGCGGCTGCCGCTCGCGTACTACCAGACGCAGCAGACCGGCGACCTGATGTCGCGGCTCGTGAACGACATCACCGCGGTGCGCATGCTGCTCGGCGTCGGCTTCCTGAACCTCGTCAACACCCCGATCTACTACCTCTACGCCGTGACCATCATGGCCTCCATGGACTGGCGGCTGACGCTCGCGTCGCTCGTGCCGTACCCGCTCGTGCTGGTGATCGTGAAGCGGACGAGCCGGCAGCTCATGGAGCGCACCCTCAAGACGCAGGAGGGGCTCGCCGCCATGAGCAGCCGGGTGCAGGAAAACCTCTCCGGCATCCACGTCGTCCAGGCCTACGTGCGCGAACAGGCCGAGATCGATGCGTTCGCGCGCCTGAACGAGACCTTCTCGGCGCAGAACATGGCGCTCGCGAAGGTGCGCGGGATCATCATGCCGGTCATGCGCGGCGTGAGCACGCTCACGACGCTCGTCGTGCTCTGGTACGGCGGCAGCCGGGTGATCGCGGGGCGCCTGAGCCTCGGCGACCTCGTCGCCTTCATCGGGTATCTGCATATCCTCGCGTGGCCGACGATGGCGCTCGGCTGGATGCTCTCGATCCTGCAGCGCGGCCGCGCGGCGCTCCAACGCCTCGAGGTCGTCTTCCAGGCCGCGCCCGCGATCGACGATCGCCTGGCGACGCCGCTCGATCGGCCGCTCGCCGGCGCTCTCGCGTTCCGGCAGGTCGCTTTCGCGTACGAGGGGCGCGCGAGCGGGCGGCGGGCGCTCGTGGACGTCGACGTCGAGCTGCCGGCGGGCGCGACGCTCGCCCTGGTCGGCCGCACCGGCAGCGGGAAGACGAGCCTCGTTCAGCTCCTGCCGCGTCTCTTCGACGCGACGGCCGGTCGCGTCGAGATCGACGGTCGCGACGTCCGTACGATCCCCCTCGCGACCCTGCGGCGCGCGATCGGCTACGTGCCGCAGGATCCCTTCCTCTTCTCGCGGAGCGTCCGCGACAACATCCGCTTCGGCGCGCCGGCGGCCGACGCCGCCGCCGTGCAGCGCGTCGCCGAGATCGCCGCGCTCGACCGGGACATCGCCGAGCTGCCGCGCGGCTACGACACCATCGTCGGGGAGCGCGGCATCACGCTCTCGGGCGGGCAGAAGCAGCGCGTGACGCTGGCGCGCGCGCTCCTGGTCGACCCCGCGATCCTGATTCTCGACGACGCGCTCTCGAGCGTCGATACCGAAACCGAGCGGCGCATTCTCGGGCGGCTCCGCGGCGTGATGCGCGCGCGCACGAGCATCATCATCGCGCATCGCATCTCGACGGTCATGGAGGCGGACCTGATCCTCGTCCTCGACGACGGGCGCGTCGTCGAGGTCGGCGACCACGCCGCGCTCCTCGCGCGCGACGGCTCCTACGCCGATCTCTTCCGGCGCCAGCGCCTGGCCGAGGAGCTGGAGGCGCTGTGACGGACGAGGCGGGTCGGCCGGGACGCGTCACGCCGCTGCGACCGCGGCGCGCCGCTGCGGAGGAGAGCCTCAAGCGCGCGCTCGACCCGCACGGCGAGGAGGCGCTCGGGAAGGCCTACGACGCCCGGCTGATCCGCCGGCTCTGGACGTTCATCCGCCCCTATCGGCGCATCTTCTGGCTCTCCGTCGCCTGCCTGCCGTTGAACGCCGCCTGCATGCTGGCGCAACCGTACATCCTGAAGCTCGCCATCGACCGGTACGTGAGCGCCGGCGACGCGCGGGGGCTCGGGCGCATGGGCCTCGTCTACGTCGCGGCGATCGTCGGTGAGTGCGCGTTCTTCTACGCGCAGTACTACCTCACCATGCTGGTCGCGCAGCGCAGCCTGGCCGACCTGCGCGTGCGGGTGTTCGCCCACGTGCAGCGCCTGCCGATGAGCTACTTCGACCGCCATCCGGTCGGCCGCCTGGTCACGCGTCTGACCTCGGACGTCGACGTGCTGAACGAGATGTTCGCCGCCGGCGCCATGACGATCTTCATGGACGTGCTCACGATGCTCGGGATCGTCGTCATCATGCTGGGCCTCGACGCCCGTCTCGCGCTGGCGGCGTTGGCGCTCATGCCGGTGCTCGTCGTCGGCATCGACTTCTTCCGCCGCGCCGCGCGCCGGACCTACCGACAGATCCGGGAGCGGATCGCGCGATTGAACTCGTACCTCCAGGAAGCCCTGTCCGGGATGACGATCATCCAGCTCTTCGCGCGCGAACGGCGCTGCTTCGAGGAGTTCGACGCGCTCAACGACGAGCACCGCGAGGCGAATCACTGGTCGAACATCTACGAGGCCGCGCTCTTCTCGATGGTGGAGGCGCTCGCCAGCATCTCGGGAGCGCTCGTGGTGTGGTGGGCGGCGGGTGACATCCTCGCCGGCGCGATCGCCTTCGGGACCCTCGTGGCCTTCCTCGAGTACATCCAGCGCTTCTTCATTCCGATCCGCGAGTTCAGCATCAAGTACGCCGTCATGCAGTCGGCGATGGCGTCGGCGGAGCGGGTCTTCCAGCTTCTCGACACGCCGCCCGCGATCGTATCGCCGGCGCGGGCGTACGCGCCCGAACGCGTGCGCGGGACGATCGAGTTCGACCACGTCTGGTTCGCCTACAAGGGCGAGGACTGGGTCCTGCGGGACGTGAGCCTCGCGGTGGGCGCGGGTGAGAAGATCGCGATCGTCGGTGCGACGGGATCGGGGAAGACGAGCCTCATCAAGCTGCTCGCACGCTTCTACGAGGTGAGCCGGGGCGCGATCCGCGTGGACGGCGTCGACGTGCGGGACTGGGACCTGGCGTCGCTTCGGCGGCGCATCGGCGTCGTGCTGCAGGACGTGTTCCTCTTCAGCGGCGACGTCGCCGGCAACATCTCGCTCGGCCGTCCGGAGATCGACACGGCCGCCATCGAGGAGGTCGCCCGGCGTGTGCATGCCTGGGAGTTCATCGGACGGCTGCCCGGCGGGCTGCACGAGAGGGTTCGCGAGCGGGGCTCGAACCTGTCCACGGGTCAGCGCCAGCTGCTCGCGTTCGCGCGGGCGCTCGCTTACGATCCGGCGATCCTGGTGCTGGACGAGGCGACCTCGAGCGTGGACACGGAGACCGAGATGGTGATCCAGGACGCGCTCGCGACCCTCATGCGCGACCGCACGGCGCTCGTGATCGCGCACCGGCTCACGACGATCGAGCACTCCGACCGCATCGTGGTCCTGCATCACGGCGCCGTCCGCGAGACGGGCACCCACCGCGAACTGATCGCGGCGCGGGGCATCTACCACCGGCTCTACGAACTCCAGTACGCGCTCGCCGACGACGCGGCGGCGGGACGGGCGGCGCGCTGACGTGCGGCACGCGTTCGCGGTCGCGGCGGGGCTGGCGGCGCTCGTCGGGTACGCGCCGGGCGCCGGAGGCGGCGCGGAGCGCCCGGCGGGACCGGGGGCGGAGCCCGCGCCGGTCGCGACGGTGGCGCCGGCGCCTGCCGACCGGGCCGCGGAGCGGGCGCGCATGGTGGACGAGCAGATCGCGGCGCGCGGCGTCGCGGATCCCGCGGTGCTGGCGGCGATGCGGCGCGTGCCGCGCCACGAGTTCGTGCCGGCGCCCCGGCGCGCCGAGGCGTACGGCGACCACCCGCTGCCGATCGGCGCAGGGCAGACGATCAGCCAGCCGTACATCGTGGCGCTCATGACGGAGCTCGCCGCGGCGGGGCCGAGAGCGCGCGTCCTCGAGATCGGAACCGGCTCGGGGTATCAGGCGGCCGTGCTCGCGGCGCTCGGGGCGGACGTCTACACGATCGAGATCGTGCCGTCGCTGGCGGCGAGCGCCGCCGCCACGTTCGCGCGCCTCGGATACCGATCGATCCACGCGCGCCAGGGTGACGGCTACCACGGCTGGCCGGAGGCCGCGCCCTTCGCGGCGATCGTCGTCACAGCCGCTCCGCCGAGCCCACCCCCCGCGCTCATCGAGCAGCTGGCGCCGGGCGGGCGCCTGGTCGTTCCGATCGGCGTCGCGGACCAGGAGCTGCAGGTCTACGAGAAGGGCGCCGACGGCGGCGTGCGCGTGCGACGCGTGACGCCGGTGCGCTTCGTGCCGATGACCGGCGGCGACCGCTGAGCGGGCGCGCCGCCGCCCGCCTGCCGCGCTCGCGGCGTGGACCTGGTGCGCAATGCGGGCTAGCTCTGCGCAGATGGCTCCCGGCTGCGAAGCACGATCCATCCGCGATCGACGGCGGCGCGCGCGCGCCGCGCTCCTCGCCCTGGCGGTCGCGGTGACGGCGGCGGGCTGCTCGCCGACCTACGTGCTCCGGGCGGGGTACGAGGAGGCGAAGATCCTCTGGCGGCGCGAGCCGATCGCGCGCGTGCTGGCCCGGCCGGACCTCGAGGTGGAGGTCCGGCGGAAGCTCGAGCTCGTGCTCGCGGCGCGCGAGTACGCCGCGGCGATCGGCCTCCGGGTCGGGGGCAGCTTCACGACGCTCTCGTACGTCGACGGTCCGATCATGCTCCACGTGCTCACCGCGACGCCGCGGACGTCGCTCGAGCCGCACACCTGGTGGTTCCCGATCGTCGGCCGGGTGCCCTACAAGGGCTTCTTCGACCGCGCGCTCGCCGAGGCGGAGGCGAAGCGCCTCGCCGCCGAGGGTCTCGATACGAGCCTCCGCGGCGCGGCGGCGTTCAGCACGCTCGGCTGGTTCGACGATCCGTTGCTGCGCCACCAACTCGCGGCCGACGACGTGGCGCTGGTGAACCTGGTGCTGCACGAGACCTATCACAACACCTTCTACGCTTCGGGCGCGCATGCGACCGCCTTCAACGAGTCGCTCGCGACCTTCGTCGGCCACCGCGCCGCGATCGACTTCTTCGCGGCGCGTCCGGGCGGTGCGGCGCTCGCTGCCGAGGCGCGCGACGCGTGGGAGGACGAGCGCACGTTCGCGAGCTTCGTGCAGGCGCTCGCGGCCCGCCTCCGCCGCCTCTATGCCACGCGGAGCGCGGCCGCGGCCCTCGAGGAGAGGGCGGTGCTCTTCCGCGAGGCGCAGGCGGCGTTCCCGGCGCTGCCGTTCCACGGTCGCCGCTTCGAGAAGTTCGACGACGCGCACCTCAACAATGCCGTCCTCCTGCAGTTCCTGCTCTACACGACCGACCTCGACCTCTTCGAGACGATCGCGGTCCGGCTCGGCGGCGTCCGTCCCGCGCTCGACGTGATCGAGGCGGCAGCGCGGCGCGAGCCCGGAGACCCCTTCGGCGCGGCGCGGCGCGCCGTGGCGCCGTGACGCGGACGACGATCGGATCCCGGGGGTGGCGTGGGCGGCGAGCCGGCGCGCGGCGGGCGCGCCCTTGACTTGGCGGCGGCCTTGGCCGACTCAACCGGCGACGTTTCCGCCGGGGGGTGCGCGCATGACGATTTCGAAAGCGGTGCTGATCACGGGCTGCTCGACCGGTATCGGGCGGGCGACGGCGCTCAGGCTCGCCAGGGCGGGACACCCCGTCTACGCGAGCGCCCGGAAGCTCGAGGCGATCCAGGATCTCGGCGCCGCGGGGTGCACGCTCCTGGCGCTCGACGTCTGCGACGAGGCCTCGATCCGCGCCGCCGTCGCCCGGGTGGAGGCCGAGCGAGGGGCCGTCGGCGTGCTCGTGAACAACGCCGGCTACGGCTCCGAGGGTCCGATCGAGGAAGTGCCGATGAGCGAGGTGCGCCGGCAGTTCGAGACCAACGTCTTCGGGCTCGTGCAGCTCACCAAGCTCGTGCTCCCCGGGATGCGCGCGCAGCGCTGGGGGAAGGTGGTGAACCTGAGCTCGATGGGCGGCCGTCTGACCCTGCCGGGCGGAGGCTTCTACCACGCTACCAAGTACGCGGTGGAGGCGATCAGCGACGCGCTCCGCTTCGAGGTGCAGGGCTTCGGCATCGACGTCGTCGTCATCGAGCCCGGGCCGATCAAGACCGAGTTCGGCGACACCGCGATCGCGCGCGTCGCCGCCCTCGGCGGTCCAGACTCTCCCTACCGGGAGTTCCTGCGCGTGCTGCAGCGGCAGATCCGCGACGCCTACGAGGGTTCGATGGGCCGGCTCGCCGCCGACCCGGACGCGGTCGCGAAGGCCATCGAGGCGGCGATTACGGCGCGGCGCCCGAAAACGCGCTACGTGATCACGGCGGCCGCGCACGTGATGATGGGTCTCCGGCGGTGGCTCGGCGATCGCGCGTGGGACGCCGTCATGCGGACGCAATTTCCGCAGCCCAAGGACGCATGAGCGCCGCGGATCCGGACGCGTGCGGCTCGTGAGCGTGGACGCGTGACGACGTCCCGCCGCTTCGTCGGCCGCGTCGCGCTCGTCACGGGCGCCGCGAGCGGCATCGGGCGCGCGACGGCCGCGCTGCTCGCGCGCGAGGGTGCCCGGATCGCGGTCGTCGATCGGGACGCGGGAGGCGCGGCGGAGACGACACGGCTCGTCCGCGAAGCCGACGGCGTCGCCGCGCCCTTCACCTGCGACGTCGCCAGGAGCGCGGAGGTCGACGCCGCGGTCGCCGCGATCGCGGCCGCGCTCGGTCCGATCGACGTGCTCGTGAACGTCGCCGGCATCGGCGACACCGCCGGGCTCGACGGCGTCGCGGGCGTAAGCGACGAGTGCTGGAACGCGGTCCTGGCGGTGAATCTCAGCGGGCCGTTCTACCTGAGCCGCGCCGTGCTGCCGGCGATGGTGGCGCGCGGGAAGGGCGCGATCGTGAACGTGTCCTCGCTCGCGGGCCGCTCGAAGAGCGCCATGGGTGGCTATGCCTATTCGTCGAGCAAGGCGGGACTCCTCGGGCTCACGCGCCATCTCGCCTTCGACTACGGGCCGCAGGGCGTCCGGGTGAACGCCATCTGCCCGGGCGGCGTCGACACCCCGATGCTCCGCGCCGCGGGCGTTGCTGCCGCCCGCTCCGAGCACGAACAGGCCGCTCGCGCCGCCCGCGTGGCGGCGTACCAGTTCTTCATGCCGCTCAAGCGCGTGTCGCGGCCCGAGGAGCAGGCCGCCGCGATCGCGTTCCTCGCGAGCGACGACGCGAGCTACGTGAACGGCGTCTCGCTCGACGTGAACGGCGGCCTGTTCATGGCTTGAGCCGCCGCAACGGCCTGGTCGGACCTCTGCGTCTCGGTGGTGCGGCGCGGCCGCGTCACACCCGCAGGTGCGCGAGGCGCTTCAGCGCCGCCCGCCGGCCGAGCGCCCACGCGGTCGCCGTCAGCGCGGTCACCGCGCCGAAGGAGATCGCGATCGCCGCGGTCTCGCCGGCCCCGATCGGCGCGGCGGCGAAGCGCGACCAGAAGAGGCGCGAGACGGGCCAGGCCTCGAGCGCGATCACGGCGGAGATGAGGCCGAGGCAGGTGACCATGTAGACGAGGCCGCCGAAGCCGGTGGCGATCTGCGCGGCGTTCTGCGTGTCGACCCGGGGGTAGGCTGCGCCGAAGGCGAGGCCGAGGCTCACGATCGCGGCGATGACCAGCAGCAGCGTCGCCATGAAGACGAGCGTGAGACCGGGCGTGACTCCGAGGAGCCGGCCGGTGACGACGATCAGCGCCTCTCCGAGGGCCGCGAGCGGCAGGAACCCGATCCAGAACTTCCCCCACCAGATGCTCGCGAGCGGGATCGGCGCAGTGCGGATGGCCCACCAGGAGCGGCCTTCCAGGCTGATCGCCGGGAACACGAAGCGGACCGCGACCGACGCGGTGACGAAGGCGGCGAGCCCGAGGTTCGCGAACGCGACGATCTCGCGCAGCGTGCCCGCGAGCGGGCTGCCGTCGTCGATCGGGAGCGCCGAGAAGTTGTAGACGTACACGACGACGAGCGCGAGCAGGAGCAGGAGCTGCGACCACTGGCTCGCGTCGCGGAAGAAGATCGTCGCGTCCTTCACGAAGAGGAGCCCGGTGGCGCGCGGGAGGGGGCGGGCGACGACGTCGAGCCAGCGGCCGAGCACGCGGGCGCGGCGTGGGCTCTCGCGCCCTTCCTGCGCGCGCGACCACGCCCTGAGCAGCGCGCGCTCGACGAAGGCGCCGCACGCGAGGGTGAGCACGGCGGCGGTCGAGGCGAGGAGCGCGAAGTGGAAGATCGGCTCGCGCGGCTCGTCGCCGAGGAAAGCGAGCAGGACGTTCGCGGCCCAGGTGGTCGGCAGGTAGGGCGAGGCCGGCGCCTCGAAGGCGGCGAGGAACGCGGCGAAGCCGGCGAGTTCGGACGGGCTCGCCAGCCGCTCGGGGCGCGCCAGGCGGAGGGCGAGATAGCCGCCAGCGATGAGCGCGACGCTCACGACGATCAGCACGTCGCGCATGCGGCGCGCCGGGAAGACGAGGACGAGCGCCGTCGTCAACGCCACGCCGAGCGCGGCCGGGATCACGAGGAACGGGACGAGGGTTGCGAGCGCGGCGGCGTAGTAGAGCGGGCCGGCGTGGAACACGACGCCGTAGGCGAGAAAGACGGGCAGGCCGAAGAGCAGGACCATCCACGACGAGGCGACCAGCGTCTCGACGAAGCGCGCCTGGTGGAGGCGCCGGCGCGGCACCGGCGCGACGAGGAGGAAACGGACGTCGGCCGAGAGGTAGTAGGTCGTGAGGGCGGTCACGACGTTCGAGATCAGCAGGATCGCGAAGAAGCTCACGAACAGCATCACGAGGAGGCGCTGGGTCAGCACCGGCCCGAGCGCCGCGATGGTCTGGAAGAATCGCAGCGTGTGCGCGAACAGGAAGAAGCAGCCGATCCAGAACGCGGCGGTGAGGGCCGCAAGCGCCCAGGCGCGGGCCGGGCGCCGACGGAGCGCGTTCCGCGTGGCGAGCACGCGGGGCGCGAGGAGCGTCGTGAGCGGGGCGGGGATCGGAGCGGCGCCGGCGGCGTTCACGCGCGGCGATCCTCGGTGCCGGTGAGGGAGAGGAAGACCGATTCGAGCGAGTCGCGGCGCACGAGATCGGGAATCTCGCCCGCGCGGTCCCGCAGCTCGGCGAGCGTGCCTTCCGCGATCAGCCGGCCGTGGTCGAGGATGCCGATGCGGTCGCAGAGCTCTTCGGCCACCGGCAGGCTGTGGGTCGAGAGGAAGATCGTGACACCGCTCGCCGCGAGGCCGCCGAGCAGATGGCGGAGCGCCAGGGCGCCCTGCGGGTCCATCCCGACCATGGGCTCGTCGAGGACGAGGATGCGCGGGCGGTGGATGAGGGCCGCGGCGAGCGCCAGGCGCTGCTTCATGCCGTGCGAGTAGGTCTCGATCAGCTCCTCGGCGCGGTCGACGAGGCCGAACTCCTCGAGCAGATCGACGCTCCGGTGCGCGATCTCCTCGCGATCGACGCGATAGAGCCCGCCGATGAAGCGCAGGAGTTCCAGGGCGCTCAGCTTGTCGTAGAGGAACGGCTGATCGGGGACGTAGCCGAGGAGGGCCTTCGCCGCCTCGGGCTCGCGGGCGAGGTCGTGACCGGCGAGCAGCACCTGCCCGCCGCTCGGTTCGAGCAGGCCCACCATCATGCGGATGGTCGTCGTCTTGCCGGCGCCGTTCGGACCGAGGAAGCCGAACACCTCCCCCGGCGCGATCTCGAGGTCGAGGTCGTGCACGGCGACGAGTTCGCCGTACTGCTTGCGGAGCCTGATGCACTGGATCATTCGGGCGTCTCCTCCACCACCAGGAACGCGAGTCGGCCGATGACGTTCATGAGCGCCATCTGCCGTTCGAGTCCGCCATCGATCAACTTCACGTGCGTGGCGTCGGCGGGCAGCTGATCGAAGACCGCGTCCGCGCTCACCCAGGCGCCGACCCACAACTCGTTCCAGGCGTGATAGTAGAAACCGTCGTTCGCGTACACCGCGCCGGCGACGACGCGCGCGGGAACGCCGACGGCGCGGGCGAGGGCGGCGAGCAGGACGGCGTGCTCGTTGCAGTCGCCCCGGCGGCTCGCGAGCACCTCGCGCGCGCTCGGGACCGTGACGCTCGGGGTCTGCTCGATCGCCGTGTGGACCCAGTGGAGGAGGCGCTCGGCGGCGGTGCGCGCGTCGGTCGCGTCGCCGATCGCCGCCGCGGCGGCGGCCCGGATCGCGGGATCGTCGGCCTCGACGAAGGGGCCGGCGGCGAGCGCCTCGCGTCCGAGGTCCGCGGGGACGTCGCCGAGCGGAGGGCGCGCGGCGGGCAACGGCTCCCGCGTGATCGTGAGGAGGTCCGCCGCCAGGCGCTGGCGTGGAGGGTCGTCGGGGATCGCGACGGCACCCGCGCCGCGCACCCGCATCGTCAACCGCCCGGCGGCTCGCGGCTCGGCGATCGTGCCGTCGAGCGGGATGGCGCTCGCGGCGACGAGGTCGAGCGGCGCGGCATCGTCGGCCGCCGCGAGGGCGCTCTCCCGCGGCTCGCGCTCGAGCGTGAAGCCGAGGAGCGCCTCTTCCCGGACGACGTTGCCGTCGCCGTCGATCCAGGCGCGCGTCTTCACGCTCTGGTGCTCCTCGGCGAGCCGCAGCGTCTCGACGACGCCCGTTCTGGTGGTGAGCCGCTCGCGCGCCTCGACGGCAACGACCAGCGGCTCGGAGCGCGCCGTGAGCGGGCTGAAGACCGGCACTCGATAGCGCGCGCCCGGTTCGGGGCGGTCGGCGAGGATGCGGGGGCGGAGCGTGCTCGGCAGCGCGATCGGCTCGGCCAGCGGCAGGACGAGGTCGGCCTCCCGGCCCTGCGGTCCGTAGCGGGCGCGGAGCGTGCGGTCGTCGCTGGTGCCGCTCGCGGTGAAGGTCGCGGCCGGCGTGACGAGCGTGTAGCCGAAGGCACGCAGCGCGAAGGCCGGGTCGGTCTCGGCGCGCAGCGTGCTCTCGAGGCGCTGGCGCGTGCCGAGCATCGCGAGCGTGAGGCGCGACTCTTCCGTGAAGACGTAGCCGGCGTCGCGGCGTGCGACCGTGCGGTGGGCCCAGCCGATCTTGCGGCCGTCCTTGTAGAGACCGAACCACTCGTCGCGGGCGGCGAGGTCGGTCAGGGGTGGCGGCGTGACGGCGGTCGGATCCGGGGCCGCGTGCTTCCGCACGAGCGTCGCGATCAGCACCACCCACGACGCCACGACGGCAAGGGCGAGCACGCGTCTCATCGAGCGACGGAGCCACGGTCGTACTGGAGTTCCGGCGGCGATTCAATTCGCGGCCGGCCCCGAAGGGGATCAGTCCAGGCCGAGCTGGCGACGGGCCTCGTACAGCACGATCGCGACCGCGTTCGCGAGGTTCAGGCTCCGCACGTTCGGGTTCGCGATCGGGATCGCGTAGAGCTCGTCGGCGAGCGCGTCCCGGATCGCGGCCGGGAGGCCGCGCGTCTCGCCGCCAAAGACGAGGATGTCGCCGGGCGCGTAGAGGGCCGTCGTGTAGGCGCGCGCCGCGCGCGCCGAGAACCCGAGCCGACGTCCCGGGACCGCCGCCACGAACGACGCCCAGTCGGAGTGCTGCCGCACGTCGACCCACGGCCAGTAGTCGAGGCCGGCGCGCTTCAGGTGCTTGTCGTCGATCGAGAAGCCGAGCCTGCCGATCAGGTGGAGCGGGGTGTCGGTGGCGGCGCAGAGGCGGGCGATCGACCCCGTATTCGGCGGGATCTCGGGCTCGACGAGGGCGATGCGCACGAGGGTCAGCTCGCGGCGGGGAGGATCTCGTGCTCGGCGCCGCCGACGGCGAGGAGGAAGCGCGCGTCGCGTTCCACGATCGCCGGCGCGAGCTGGTAGTACGCGGGCCGCAGGAAGCGCGCGGCGTAGCGGCCTCCCTTCACGCGGGTGTAGAGCACGTTGGCGGTGCCGACCGTGAGGGATCCGGGGTCGAGCGGCTCTTCGCTGTCGTCGTTCAGCCGGATCCTGAAGCCGCGTCCGGGGTCGCTCGTCACGCTCGTCACCACCCACGGCGTGTCCTCGATCTCGACGAAGGCGCGCTCGTCCGCCATCGCGATCTGCCAGCGGCCGTCGTCGGCCTGGCGCAGGCAGCGGCTGAAGAGCTTCGCGATGCGGGCATTGTGGATGGGCTCGTCGTCGTTGTACCAGCGGCCGTCGCGACGGAAGCTGATCGTTCCCGACGAGATCGCCCAGAAGCCCGCGTGCGTCATGGCCGCTATCTAGGCGCGTCGACGGGGCGACGCAATCGCGCGGCGGCGCGGCGGTCCGGCTCGCGCCGCCGGACCCCTTCCGGTATGGTCCGCACCGTGCATCCGATAATCTTCTCGATCGGACCGCTGACGGTCTACAGCTTCGGCGTCATGCTGGCGATCGCGTTCCTGGTCTCCGGCAACGTCGTGCAGCGCGAGCTGGCGCGAAAGGGCATGGACCCCGAGCTCGCGTCCTCGTTCGTGGTGTGGGCGGCGGTCGGAGGCCTCGTCGGGTCACGCGTGCTCTCCTTCGTCGACGACTGGGCGGGGTTCGTGCGCGACCCGCTCGCCTTCGTCTTCACCGGAGCCGGCTTCGTTTTCTACGGCGGATTGATCGGCGGCTTCCTCACGGTTTCGACGGTGATCTGGCGGCGCGGCCTCCCGTACTGGCGGGTGACCGACTGCATCGCGCCCGCGCTCGCGATCGGACAGGCGATCGGGCGCATCGGGTGCCAGCTCGCGGGCGACGGCGACTGGGGCGTGCCGACGACGCTGCCCTGGGGCATGAGCTTCCCGAACGCGATCATCGGCTGGGAGCAGTGGACGCGCGAGAACGACCTGCCGATCGACGTCCGGGTTCATCCCGCGCCGGTCTACGAGACGATCCTCTACGGCCTCGTGTTCCTCGTGCTGTGGCGGCGGCGCCTGACGCCCCATCCCGACGGCTACATCCTCTGGATGTATTTTATCCTGAGCGGCGCCGCGCGCTTCCTGGTCGAGATCGTGCGCATCAACCCGCGGTTCGCCTTCGGCCTTTCGGAAGCCCAGTTCATCAGTCTCGCGCTCATGGCGATCGGCGCCGTGCAGATCTGGCGCGGCGCCGGCGCCGCGATGGCGGCGGCGCCGGCCGCGCCGCCGTCGGAACGACGGCGCGCATCGTGAGCGCGACCGCGATCTCCCGGCGCGCGGCCCTCGGCTGGCTCGCGTGTGGCCTCGCCGCGGCGAGCGGCGTCGGGTGCACGCAGGGCGGCGCGCTCGTCGGCCAGTCGGCTCCCGAGTTCTCGCTCGCAGACCTCCGGGGCAACGCAGTCCGTCTGGCGAACCTCAAGGGACGGGTCGTCTTCGTAAACGTGTGGGCGACCTGGTGCGAGCCGTGCCGGCAGGAGATGCCGTCGATGCAGGCCCTCTACGCCACGCTCGCCGGGCCGGACTTCGAGATGCTGGCGGTCAACAGCGATCAGTCGGAGCGGAGCGTCGTCGAGCGGTTCGTGCAGACGTATGGGCTCACGTTCCCGGTGTTGCCCGATCCCGACCTGCAGGTGGCGGGGCGTTATCGGGTGACCGGCTATCCCGAGACCTTCGTGATCGACCGCAACGGCATGATCGTCGCGCACGAGATCGGGCCGCGCCACTGGGACGCGCCCGACAGCCTCGCCGCGTTCCGCGGTCTCATCGAGCGCGGACGCTGGGCGGGACTGTAGAGGCTGCAGCGCGGCCGGCCGGAGGCCGCCCGCCGCTCTTCAGCGAGCGCTTCGCCTTTGCGACGTCCGAGACGCGCAGGAACACGGTCGCGGGTCCGCGTCCGGCGGTGCGGCTCGACCCGTACCTGTAGTCGATGTTGACGCGGGCGCGGCGCTCGATCGCTCCGGGCCGGTCGGGAAGCTCGACGGCGAGCACCTCGTGGACGATCGCGAGCGTGCCCGCCTCGCCGATCGGCTGCTCGGCCCCCCGCGGGTCCGACACGATCAGGCGGACGACGGCGTGATCGACCAGGTTCGCGACGCGGATCGCCTCGATGTTGACGGCATGCGCGGCGAGGTCGCGGCAGAGCGCCGCCAGGGATCCCGGGTTGTTGTCGATGAAGACCGACAGCTGCTTGTCCACCCGCATCACGCCATCCCCCACGCGCGCCGGAGCAGCCACGCGCTCCGCGACCGTGCAAAGTCGGGCGGCGAATTGACAGCCCTTCGGGCCGCATATAGCGAGAATGAGTATCACATTCACTCGTGCACCGATGGTCGGTCTCGTCGTGCTCGGCCTTGCGTCCGGCTGCACGTCGACTCCCTCCGATGCGCCCGCGCCCGTCGCGGCGCGCGCCGCCGCGCACCGCGATCTCGCGGGCGACCTGCTCGGGGCGTTGAAGCTCGTCCGGCAGGAGTACCGGAACGCCGTCGCCTCCGGCGGCGGGACCGTCATCGATGCCACCGAATACGCCGAGAGTGAGATCTTCGCCGAGCAGGCGGAGCGGAAGGCCGCCACCTGGCGCGCCGCCGGCAGCCTCGCCGACGTTGGGCAGGTCGACGAGCTCGCCCGCCGATTGGCCGCGATCCGCGCCGCGGTCGGACGCAAGGCTCCGCATGCGGCGGTGGTCGACGAGGCGGCCGCCGCGATCGCGATCGTCGAGCGGGCGATGGCCGGTGCCGTGCCGGAGGCGATCCGCGGGGTGGCGCTGGCGACGACCCGCGCCGATCAGTGGATCCAGGCGGAGGAGATCGTCGGCGACTACCGCATCGGCCTCGCCTCCGACCGGGCGCAGTCGATCTTCGTGCGCCGCGGCGAGTCGCTGGTGCCCGCCGCCGCGGCGCCCGTCGGGAGCGCGTACGTGGCGGTCCTGCTGCGCGAACGTCGCACGAAGCGCCCGCTCTCGGCGGCGGACGTCGCGCTCGTGATCGAAGGGCAGGGCGCGCGCACGGCGACGCGCCTTGCGGAGCTGTGGGGCGACGTGCACCAGTACGGTGCGAACGTCGCGCTCCCCGCGGACGGTCCGGTGACGGTCACGGTGCGGATCGCGCCACCGGCGTACGCCCGCCACGGCGACATGTTGGCCGCGTTCGTCGCGCCGGCGACCGCCACGTTCCACGGTCAGGTCCGCGATCGTGCGCTCGCGTTCGACGCGAAGCCGGTGACGCCGGTGGATCAGGACTACGGTATCGGCGACGACGTGCTGCAGGCGATCGCCGAGGCGGGCGAGCTCCACGATGCCGGCGCCTATCGGGTCGGGCTGATCGTGGAAGGCCCGGAGCCGATCTGGCAATGGCGGGACGGCGCGCCCGTGCTCGAGCCGGTCGCGGCGGACGCCACGAACCACGTCGAGGTGGTGCTGGTCGATCGCGCGAGCGGCCAGCTCGTGCCGCGCGCCGGGATCGACCTCGTCTTCCTGGCGACGGGCAACGAGGTCGGTCACGCGACGCTGACCCCGCTCTTGTCCGTGTTCTCACACTACGGGCGCACGATCGTCGTGCCAAAGGAGGCGACGTCGGTGCGTATCCACGTGCATCCGCCAGCGATCGGCGCGCTCGGAGCGCCCCGGCTCGCCGATCCGGCGGACGTCGAGCTGCCGCTGCCGGCGGTCCGGAAGGAGTCCTGACGTCGATCCGCCGTCCTCTCGCGACCCTGCTCGGGTTCGCGGTGCTCACGATCGTGGCGACGGCCTTCGGCGCCGCCGCGACGCCAGACGACCTCGCGGCGACGATTCGCGCTGCCGCCGAGCGGTATCCCGCCGGCGACGCGCACCTCGCGGTCGGCGACGCCTTCCTCCAGTTCGAGACGTCGCCCGCCGACGCCGACCTGAAAGGGCGGAATCCGTCGCGCTATGCCGACCTCGAGGTGCGCTGGCTCGGGCTCGTGGCGGCCATGAGGGACGGCAGGCCCGCGGGCGAGGTGCGCGAGCAGGCGGCGGCGCTCGCCGCGACGCTCGACGACCTCGGCGGCGACGTAGAGACGTCGGGCGGCCGCTCGAGCCTCTTCCTGGACGCGTGCCTCATCATTCTGCGCGAAGGCTTCGAGGCGATCGTGGTGCTGGCCGCGCTCGCGGCCTCCCTCGAGAAGGTGCGCCAGGGCGACAAGCGCCGGCTCCTCTACGCAGGCGCCGGCACGGCCGTGGCTGCGAGCGTCGCGCTCGCGGTCGCGGCCCGCCTCGTGGCGCCGGTCGGCGGACATGCCCGCGAGGCGCTCGAGGGGGTCACGATGCTCGCGGCGGCGGCGGTGCTCTTCACGGCGTCGTACTGGTTGATCTCGAAGGCGGAAGCGCGCCGTTGGCAGGAGTTCGTACGCGCCAAGCTGAAAGGAGCGCTGAGCTCGCGCCGGCGCGGCGCGCTCTTCGTGCTGGCGTTCCTGGTCGTGTTCCGCGAGGGCTTCGAGACCGTGCTCTTCTACGAGGCGCTGCTCGGGCGCGCCCGGGCGGCGACGGCGACGTCGGCGGTGTGGAGCGGCGTCGGCGTGGGCGTTCTCGGGCTCGCGGTCGTCGCGGCGCTGCTCTTCCGCTACGGCATCCGCGTTCCGATCCGGCGGTTCTTCGCGGTGACGGGGATCCTCCTCTATGCGCTCGCGTTCAAGTTCGTGGGGGGTGGCGTGCGTGAGCTCCAGGAGGCGGGCTGGATCGGCGTCACGCCGGCGCCCGTTCCGAACGTGGCCGCCCTCCGGGACTGGCTCGCGATCTACCCCTTCGTGGAGCCCCTGCTCGCGCAGGCGGCGCTGATCCTCGCGCTCGTGATCGGCGCGGGGTACGCGTTCGTTACGCGCCCGGGGCCGGAAGGGGCGGCGCCCGAGCCGCTCCGGTCGTGAATCGGCGGAGCGTCGGACTCGGCGGTGCGCTCGCGGGGCTCGCGGCGGCGGCCTGGCTCGCGGTGGCGTCGACGCGCGTGCGCGAGGACCTCCCCGGGGAGCTCGTCGGGAAACGCAACCCGCTGGTCGGACCCGAGGCGGTCGCCGCCGGCGCACGCGTCTTCCACGAGCATTGCGCGAGCTGCCACGGCGACGCGGCGGACGGTCTCGGCCCGGCGGCCGACGGCCTCGTGCCGCCGCCCGCGGACTTCACGGGCGGCGCCGTCCTCGTCCGACACAGCGACGCGTATCTCTACTGGCGGATCAGCGCGGGAAAGCCCGGAACCGCGATGCCGTCCTTCCACGGCACGCTCGGCGAGACCGAGCGCTGGCAGGTGGTCGGCTACCTCCGCAGCCTCGCGCCGCCGGTGCGGCGATGATGCCCCACCCGACCGCGCTTCCACCTTTGCGACGCTATCCCGGTCTTGTATAGTTGCGCGACTTTCCTTCGGAACGGAGCGCAACGATGCCACGTCGGCGACGCAGTCTCACCCTCTTCCTCGCGTTCTTCGCGATGCTCGCGTTCATGCTCTCGGGGGGGAGGGGCGTGCCGCGGGTGGACGCCGTCGGCAAGGACGCGGCCTACGAAAACCTCCAGACCTTCACCAACATCCTCGCCATCGTGCAGAAGAACTACGTCGAGGAGGTCACGACCGAGCAACTCGTCGAGGGCGCGATCAACGGCATGCTGACCTCGTTGGACCCGCACAGCGCCTATCTGACGCCCGACCTCTACAAGGAGCTGCAGGTCGACACCAAGGGCAGCTTCGGCGGTCTCGGCATCGAGATCACGGTGCGCAACGGCGTCCTCACCGTCGTCGCGCCGATCGAGGACACGCCCGCCGCCCGCGCCGGCGTCAAGGCGGGCGACCAGGTCATCAAGATCGACGGCGAGTTCACCAAGGACATGACGCTCATCGAGGCCGTGAAGAAGATGCGCGGTCCGAAGGGCAGCAAGGTCGTCATCTCCATCAAGCGCGACGGCGTGAACTCGCTCTTCGACGTCACGCTCGTGCGCGAGGTCATCAAGGTCCAGAGCGTCAAGTCGAGGATGCTCGACAAGGGCTACGGCTACATCCGGCTCGCGCAGTTCCAGGAGCGGAGCGCCAACGACGTCGAGCGGGTCCTCGAGCAATGGAGCCGCGAGGGCGCGATCGAGGGCATCGTCCTCGACCTGCGGAACGACCCCGGCGGCCTGCTGACCCAGGCGGTCAAGATCTCCGACCTCTTCCTCGACGCCGGCATGATCGTCTACACCGACGGCCGCCTGGAGAATCAGAAACAGAAGTACTTCGCACGCCGCCCGGGCAGCTATACCGACTTCCCGATGGTGGTGCTCGTGAACGGGGGCACCGCGAGCGCTTCGGAGATCGTCGCCGGCGCGCTGCAGGACCACAAGCGCGCCGTGATCCTCGGTACGACCACCTTCGGCAAGGGGTCGGTGCAGACGATCCTGCCGCTCGACGACAATTCGGCGCTGCGCCTGACGACCGCGCGCTACTACACGCCGAGCGGGCGCTCGATCCAGGCGACCGGCATCGTGCCGGACATCGCCATGGAGAACGTGCTGATGGCGCGGGTCGGCGAGTCGGGCAAGCGGTCCACGGGGCTCCGCGAGGCGAATCTGCCGCGACACTTCGAGAACAAGAAGGGCGTCGCGCCGGCGGTCGGCGAGCCCGACGGGGAACCCGAAACGCCGGCCGACGAGCTTCCCGAGCCGGAAGACGAGGTCGGCATCAAGGAAGGGGAGCTCGGGAAGGACCCGCAGCTCGACCACGCGCTCGAGCTTCTGAAGAGCTGGAAGGTCTTCAAGACGCTGGTCGCGAAGCGCGAAGAATAGCCGGCGGGGCGCAGGCGCGCGACGGGCGCGCGCTCTGGAGGGGTGGTGGCGGGATCACGGCGGAAGGCGGTGCGGAGGGGGCGCCCGAGGCGCGGGCGGCGTCATGCGACCTCCGGCCCGCGGTTCGTGGCGGCGGCGATCGGCATCGTGGCCTTCGGAGGGCTCCTGCTCTGGCTCCGGCCGCGTCAGCTGCCGCCGCCCTCGCTCTCGCCGCCGAGGATGGTGACGTTGGCGGAGCGCGCCGCGGCGAAGGCGGAGGCGGAGGCGAAGGCGAGCGCGGGTGCCGTCACGGCCGCGCCCGCCGCGGCCGCGCGGCAGGGCGAGGCGCCGGCCCCGCGCCGCGCCGCCCCCCGGGTCGCCGTCGTGATCGACGACCTCGGCGACAGCCTCCACACCGCGCGCCGGGTGCTCGCGCTCGAGCCGCCCGTGACCGTGGCGGTGATCCCGTTTCGCGAGAACTCGGCGGCGGTCGCCGCCGCCGCGGTGTCGAACGGGCGCGAGGTCATCCTGCATCTGCCGCTCGAGCCGGAGCGCGACGGGGCCATGGCGGGGGGCGGGGGCTTTCTGCGAACGTCGATGGAGCCGCGGCATCTCGAGGGCCAGCTCGAGCGCGATCTCCGCGCCGTGCCGTACATCGTCGGTGTGAACGGCCACATGGGCTCGCGCTTCACGAGCGATCCGCGCGCCATGCGGACCTTGCTTACGGCGCTTCGCGCGCGCGGGCTCTTCTTCCTCGACAGCAAGACGAGCCCGGAGTCGGTCGCGGGTGAGCTCGCGGATGGACTGGGGGTGCCGTTCGCCGAGCGGAACGTCTTCCTCGACCACGACCCGTCGCCGGATGCCGTCGCCCGGGCGCTCGCGGTTGCCGCCCGGGTCGCACGCCGGACCGGGCAGGCGATCGCCATCGGCCATCCGCACCCCTCGACCCTCGCCGCGCTCGCGACATGGCTGCCCGCGGCAACGCGCGACGGCTTCGAGATCGTTCCCGTCTCCGCGCTCGTACGGTGAACGCCGGCGTGGGTCGCGCGGCGCTCCGAGCCGCGGACCTGACGCCCGCGCGCCGCGCTCGCGACGTGGACCTGGTGGAAAATGCGAGCTAGGGTCGGCTCGCATGGTCGTCGCACGCCCGCGCCGCGCGCCCGCGCCGCTCTCGGTGTCGCAGCTGACGGCGCTCGTCCGCGGCGCGCTCGATCGGGAGATCGGAAGCGTTCTCGTCGCCGGAGAGATCTCGAATCTCCGACCCGCGGCCTCCGGTCACGTGTACTTCACGCTCAAGGACGACCGGAGCCAGCTGCGCTGCGTGATGTTCCGGAGCGTGGCGCAGCTGCTGGTGTTCCGTCCCGAGCACGGGCAGGAGGTCATCCTCCGGGGCCGCGTCGATCTCTATTCCGAGCGCGGCGAACTGCAGCTCTACGTCGATCGTATGGAGCCGCAGGGTCGGGGCGCGCTCCAGCTCGCCTTCGAACAGATGAAGGCGCGGCTCGCGGCGGAGGGCCTCTTCGACGAGGATCGCAAGCGGGCGCTGCCCTTCTTCCCGTCCCGGATCGGGATCGCGACTGCGCTGAACGGGGCCGCCCTGCACGACATCCTGGTGATCCTGCGCGCGCGCTGCCCCGTGGTTCCGGTGGTCGTGCGGCCGGTGCGCGTGCAGGGCCCAGGCTCCGCCGACGACATCTGTCAGGCGATTGCGGACCTCAATCGCGATCCCGCGCTCGACGTGTTGATCGTCGGCCGCGGCGGCGGCTCGCTCGAGGATCTCTGGTCGTTCAACGAGGAATCGGTCGCGCGCGCCATCGCGGCGTCGGGCGTTCCGGTCGTGTCGGCGGTCGGGCACGAGATCGACTTCACGATCGCCGACTTCGTCGCGGACCGCCGCGCTCCGACGCCGACCGCGGCCGCCGAAATGGTCGTGCCGCGCCTCGCGGACCTCCGCGCGCTGGTCGCGCGCGGCCAGGCTGGGTTGGCGGGCGCGCTCGGGAGACGCAGCGAGCGCGAGCAGCGCCATCTCGCGCAGCTGGCAGGCCGCCTCCGGGATCCCCGGCGTCGGATCCGCGATCTCCGCGCCGCGACGGACGCCGGGGCGGCGCGGCTCGATGCCGCGATGCGGCGGCGACTCACCGCCGCCCGCGCGCAGGCCGATACCGGCGCGCATCGGCTCGCCATGCAGCATCCGGGGGCGCGGATCGCGGCGCTCGCGCGCGCGGTCGCCCTCTTGCGCCATCGCCTGGGTCTCGACGGCCGACGGGCGCTCGCGGCCGCGCGGGAGCGGGTGGGGCGCGCGGCCGCCGCGCTCGACGGCCTGAGCCCGCTCGCCGTGTTGGCGCGCGGCTACAGCCTCGTGCGGCGGGTCGAGGACGGCGCGATCGTCCGGGCGGGCGCGGCGCTGGCGGCCGGCGACGAGATCGACATCCGCTTCGCGGTCGGCTCCGCGCGCGCGCGCGTGCTCGCGCCCGCCGGCCGGCGCGCCGCGAAGCGGACTACCGGAGGGTCTCCATGACCGAAACGAAACCCCAGAAGTTCGAGGACGGCCTGGCGGAGCTCGAGGCGACGGTCGCGCGACTCGAGTCCGGCGAGCTGTCGCTCGAGGATTCGCTTGCTGCGTTCGAGCGCGGCGTCGGGCTCGTGAAGGCGCTGACCGAGCGTCTCGGCGCGGTCGAGCAGCGCATCGAGGTGCTGACGCGCGAGGGCAGCGGCGCCCTCAAGACGCGTCCGCTCGAGGTGGACCCGGCGTGAACGTCGAAGCCTATCTGGGCGAGCGCCGCACGCTCGTCGACGCCACCCTGGCAGGGATCCTTCGTCCGAGCGAAGGCACGCCGCCGCGTCTGCTCGAGGCGATGCGCTACGCCGTCCTTTCGGGCGGGAAGCGGGTGCGGCCGATCCTCGCGCTTGCGGCGTGCGAAGCGGCGCCCGCCGACGAGCGGCACGCGTTGCCGTTCGCCTGTGCGATCGAGCTGATCCACGCCTACTCGCTCGTCCACGACGACCTTCCCGCGATGGACGACGACGCGCTCCGGCGCGGCCGGCCGACGGTGCATGTCCAGTACGGCGAGGCCCTCGCGATCCTCGTGGGCGACGCGCTTCTCACGGAGGCGTTCCGCGTCGCCGCCGACGGGGCGCGGGCGGCCGGCGTCGACGCGGAGCGCGCGCTCGCGATGATCGAGCGTCTCGCGGTCGCCGCGGGCGCCGCCGGCATGGTGGGGGGGCAGGTCGCGGATCTCGAGGCGGAGGGCGGACGCCCCGATCGCGCGACGGTCGAGGCCATCCATCGCCGCAAGACCGCGGCGCTGATCTCCGCCGCGATCGACGTCGGCGCGCTCGCGGGCGGCGCCGACGGCGCGCGGCGCGAGGCGCTTGCGGACTACGGACGCGCGCTCGGCCTTGCGTTCCAGATCGCCGACGACATCCTCGACGCGACGGCGCCGAGCGCCGTGACCGGGAAACGCGAGGGCGGCGACGCGGCGCACGGCAAGGCGACCTATCCCGCAGCGCTCGGCATCGACGGCGCCCGCGCCGCCGCCCGCGAGCTCCTGGGGCGGTGTCTCGCGGCGACCGAGGCCCTCGGCGATCCCGCCGACCCGCTGCGCGCGATCGCGCGCTTCGTGGTCGGGCGCGCCTGCTGATCTCGGCGCGGAGCGATGGCGAAGGAGCGGGTCGATAAGCTCCTGGTCGACCGGGGGCTCGCGCCGACCCGCGAGCACGCGCAGCGGCTGGTGATGGCGGGCCTGGTCTTCTCCGGCGATGCGTCGGTCGCGAAGCCGGGAGCGCGCATGGCGGTCGACGCGCCGCTCGACGTTCGGGGCGAGCCGCATCCGTTCGTGGGTCGCGGCGGCGCGAAGCTCGATGCCGCACTCGCCGCGCTCGCGCTCGACGTCGAGGGGCTCGTGGCGCTCGACGTCGGGGCGTCGACCGGCGGATTCACGGACTGTCTTCTCCAGCGCGGCGCGCGGCGCGTCTACGCGGTCGACGTCGGCTACGGCCAGCTCGCGTGGAAGCTCCGGACCGATCCGCGCGTGGTGAGCCGCGAGCGCACCAACGTTCGCGATCTCGCCCGCGACGCCTTCGACGAGCCGATCGATCTGGTGACGATCGACGCGTCGTTCATCTCGCTCCGGCTCGTGCTCCCGGCGGTACTGCGGCTCCTCGACGCGGACCGGCGCATCGTGGCGCTCGTGAAGCCGCAGTTCGAGGTCGGGAAGGGCGAGGTCGGGAAAGGCGGCGTCGTGCGCGACCCAGCCCGGCACGCGGACGTCCTGGCGACGCTGCAGCGGTCCGTGCGCGAGCTCGGTCTCAGGGTGGACGCCGTCCTCACGTCGCCGCTCCTCGGCCCGGCGGGCAACCGCGAGTTCTTCCTCGTGCTCGCGACGCCGCCTCCGTTCGCTCCGCGCCCCACGTCCGGGTGAGGAGGTCCCCGGCGGCGGCCCACGCGGATTCAGGCGGCGTGCGGATCGGCCAGCGCGAGGAGGTCGCGCACGGCGGCGCTCATGGCGGCGGTCGCGCGGCCGAGCTCGGCGAGCGTGGCGGCGGCCGCCGGAAAGTCGACGTCCCAGCGCAGCGCGAGCTCGACCCAGCGGCGCTTGAGCGTCTCGAGGTCGGCGACGTCGATGCTGAGACGCTCCCAGTGGTTGCGCCCGTCGCGCGGCGAGGCCGGGTCGGCCGGGTCGGCGTTGCCGGCAAGGGTGCGTAGCTCCGCGGCGATGCGGGCTGCTTGGGCATCCGCCCGGTCGGCGAGGCCGATCAGGGCGGGGCCGATCCGGGGATAGGGAACCCGCTCCGCGTGGCTCCTCAACTGCGCCGCGATGCGGCGGGCGTCGAGAAACGCGGCCCGGAGCTCACCGGCGAACCGAGCCCGCGGCCCCGCGGATCCGTCGGTGGTCGCGCCCATGGCGGCGAGGTATCGGCGTCGCCGTGGCCTGTCAAATCTGGGGGCCGAGTTTCCTTGCCGGGTCGATTCGGATAGAAGAGCGGGAGCCCAATCGATCGCGAGGAGACCCCGCGCATGGCCAGGATCACCGTCGAAGACTGCCTCGAGAACGTCGAGAACCGTTTCCAGCTGGTCTTGCTCGCCGCCAAGCGCGCCAAGCAGCTCCTCAAAGGGTCGCGCCCCCTGCTCGAAAGCGACAACAAGGAGGTGGTGACGGCGCTGCGCGAGATCGGCGCCGGCAAGGTGAAGATGGCGACCGAGGGCAAATCTCCGGCGGTGGCCGAAGCGGCGAGCTGACCGCGCGCTCGGCCGGGGAGGCATCGGCGTGAGCCGCTGCGCGGGACCTGGCCGCAACCTGCATGGCGACACGTGATCTCTACGGCGAACTCGGGGTCAAACGCACCGCGACCGCGGACGAGATAAAGAAGTCCTACCGCAAGCTCGCTCGGAAGCACCATCCCGACGTCAATCCAGGGAATCGCGAGGCCGAGGAGCGCTTCAAGCGCATCTCGTTCGCGTACGACGTCCTCTCGGACGCCGAGAAGCGCAAGGCCTACGACGAGTTCGGCGAGGAGGGCCTGCAAGCCGGCTTCGACGCGGGACGCGCCCGCGAATACAAGCGGGCGCAGGAGTCCATGGGGAGCTTCGGCGGATTCGGCACGGGCGCCGGCGGCGGCACCCGCTACTCGAGCTTCGAGGACATCTTCGGCGACATCTTCGGCGGCGGCCGCGGCGCGGCGCCGGCGGAGCATGGTCCGGACGTCGAGACCACGCTCGACATCGAGCTGCTCGACGCGATCCGCGGCACGACGGCGGCGGTGCAGCTCACGAAGCCGAGCGAGTGCGCCGTCTGTCGCGGCACCGGCGGGCAGGGATCCGGGAAGGCGTGTGCCGACTGCCGCGGTCGCGGGCAGATCAAGATGGGGGGCGGCCCGATGTCGTTCGGTCGACGCTGCGAGCGCTGCGGCGGCTCGGGCCGGGTTCCGTCCCAGCCGTGCGCGGCGTGCCACGGCCGCGGCATCACCGAGAAGCTCGAGAAGCTGAACGTGAAGATTCCCGCCGGCGTGGACGACGGTTCGCGCATCCGTCTCGCCGCCAAGGGCGGCGCCGGGCGCGGCGGCGCCCCGCCCGGCGACCTCTACATCGTCGCGCGGGTCCGCCCACATCCGCGACTCGAGCGGCGCGATCGCGATCTCTACCTGCAGGTGCCGATCACGGTCGGGGAGGCGATGCATGGAGCGACCATCGACGTCCCGACGCCGGACGGCGCGGTGAAGCTCAAGGTCCCGCCGGGCAGCCAGAGCGGGAGCAAGCTCCGCCTGCGCGGCAAGGGCGTGCCCGCGATGAAGGGGGGCGAACGCGGAGATCTCTACGTCGTGTTGCAGGTGCACGTGCCGCCCGACGGCGACGAGCGCACGCAGGAGGCGGTGCGCGCCCTCGAGGCGAGCTACCAGGGGAGCCCGCGCGCGGGCTTCACGTTGTGATCATGGCGAGCAAGTATCTGCCGCTGCCGGAAGCCGCGGCGCGCCTCGGGTGTTCCGCGGATTTCATCGAGCGGCTGGAGCGCGAAGGCCTGGTCGACCTGAAGCGCACGCTCGACGACGTGCTCGTGATCTCGACCGACGCGATCGAGCGGGTGCGCTTCATTGCGCTCCTCACCGAAGAGCTCGAGGTGAACCTGCCGGGCGCCGAGGTTATCTTGCACATGCGCGACGACATGATCGCGATGCAGCGTCAGTTCGAGGAGATCCTCGCGAGCCTGGTCGACGAGGTGAAGCGCGGCATCGCGAGCGGCGCCCGGCGGCCGCGAGGCGGCGGATGAGTCCGCCGCGCGTGCGCGGCTCGAAGGTCGGCGCCTCCGCGGCTCCCGAGGAGGCGCGCGAGTCGTCGGAGCCTGTCCGCGACCCCGGCGACGAGCTCGAAGTCGAGTTCGTCGCCGACGAGGAGCCCGAGCCGGTCGATCCGAAAGCCGATGCCGGTGTGTTCGCGAGCGGCGTGGCGCCCGTGCAGGGGCGCGCCGCGGCGGGCGACGAGCCGGGCAAGGAGGAGCAGCGGGGGGCGCTCGTCACCTACGATCCCCTGCAGCGCTACTTGCAGGAGATCCGACGCTACGCGCTCTTGAGCCGCGAAGAGGAGCACGCGCTCGCCGTCCGCTACCGGACCGAGGGTGACGTCGAGGCGGCGTACAAGCTCGTGACCGGCAACCTGCGCCTCGTGGTCATGATCGCACGCGAGTACCAGCGCTCGTTCCGCAATCTCCTCGACCTCGTCCAGGAGGGAAACATCGGCCTCATGGAGGCCGTGAAGAACTTCGATCCCTACCGCGGCGTGCGCTTCCCGTCGTACGCGGTCTGGTGGATCCGCGCCTACGTCATCCGCTACGTCATCAACAACTGGCGGATGGTGAAGCTCGGTACCACCCAGGCGCAACGGAAACTCTTCTTCAACCTCCAGAAGGAGAAGGACCGCCTCGAACGCGAGGGCTTCGTCGCCGCTCCGAAGCTCCTCGCCGATCGTCTCGGCGTGAAGGAGAAGGAGGTCGTCGAGATGCAGCAGCGGCTCGCCGCGAGCGACTTCTCCGTCGATACGCCGCTGCGCGAGGGCGAGGATACGACGATGCTCGACGTGCTCCGGAGCGACGCCGACACCGTCGAGGAGGTCGTCGCCGACGCCGAGTTCCGGAGACTCGTCGGCGCGCGCATCCGGGAGTTCGGCCAGACCCTGAAGGACAAGGATCGCGTCATCTTCGACCATCGGCTGCTCGCCGAGGATCCGATGACGCTGCAGGAGATCGGCGACCGCTACGGCATCAGCCGCGAGCGGGTGCGGCAGATCGAGAACCGGGTGAAGCGGAAGCTCCGGGCGCACCTCGAAGAGCATTTTCCGGACCTCCGCGGCGTCGATCTCAGCTACGTCTGACGGAGCGTCGCGCTCGGCGGACGCCGCGCCCGCGCGAAAAGGGAGGGATCATGCGAGGGAAGACGAGACGGGTCGCGGCCATGATCGCCGTTGCGGCGCTCCTCGGGGGCGTCGTGTCGGTGCGCGGCGCCGACGCCGCGGAGGATACGGTCACGGTCGCCGGCGACGTCGTGTGCGCGAAGTGCACGCTCGAGGTGGAGGGGCTGGATCACTGCCAGAACGTGCTGCTCGTCGGCGACGGCGCGCAACAGAAGCGGTACTGGCTCGTCGCCAACGAGGTGAACGCGACGTTCGGCGACGTCTGCGCCGCCAGGCGTCCCGTCACTATCACCGGAACGACGAACACGAAGGACGGGAAGCACTGGCTGACGCCGGCGAAGATCGAGCCGCGCGACGGCCAGTGAAGATCGGAACGAACGCCAGGATCCCTCGGCGGACCGGGACCGCGCCGCCGGCATCGCGCCGGCGTGACGCGGCCCCGGAGTCGGGTCACGCCAGGAGCCGGCGCGCTTCCTCGGACATCATCTCAGGTCCCCACGGCGGGTCGTCGACGAGCGTCACGAAGACGCGGCCCACGTCGGAGACCTGGCGCGCGATGCTCCGGCTCGCGGTGTCGACCAGATACCCCGACAGCGGGCAGGTCGGCGACGTCATGGCGAGCCGGACGTTCACGGTGTCCGGCTCGAGATCGATGCCGTAGATGAGCCCGAGGTCGACGACGTTGATGCCGACCTCCGGATCGATCACGAGGCGGAGCGCGCGCGTCACCTCATCAATGGTCGCCATGGAGCCTCCCTCGGATGACGGCCGCGGCGGTGTTGACGAAGAAAAGCCCGATCGCGGCGGCGTTCAGGAGCGCCGACCACCGGCGGAGTCCGGGCGCGCTTGCGAGATCGGCGGCGAAGCGCGCCAGGAGCGAGACGTGGAGCAGGGCCAGGTGGGTGTAGAAGGCGGGACGGAACGGGATCGCCACGCCGAGCACCGCCGGAAAGACGATCGGGGCGTGTCCGAAGATCATCGCGAAGACGAAGCCGAGGAAGACGGCGTGCAGGACGGCGTCGTACATCGGTCCGGCTACGACGGCGCCGGCCGCGAGCAGCAGCGCGCCGCCGATGCCGAGCCAGGCGTAGCCGGAGAGCAGGCAGACCGCGGTGAAGCGAGGCAGGGCCTGCTGGCGGATCGTCCGCCGGGCGATGTCGTAGCGTACGAGCCAGGCGGCGAGGAGCGCCAGTGCGAGGCCGGTCACGCGCGCCGAGGCCGCGCCGCCGACCCCGCCCGCCGCGACGGCCGCGAGCAGCAGCGCCGCGACGGCGACGAACGACGCGCGGCTGCCGCGGGCGGCGGGCAGCAGGCGGGTGAGCTCGAGGCGCTCCGCGGCGATGGTGAGCACCAGAAAGCCCACCCACCAGGAGACCCAGCCCGTGTGCGGAGCGCCGCCGAGCCAGAGCGCGCTGCCGATCGCCCAACACGCGGCGGCGACCGCCATCACGACGTGGAAGAGCGTCGGATGGCGGACGACGACGGTTGCGAGCGCGGCGACCAGGACGGCGCCCGCGATCGTGGCGGAGGCGGGTGCGAGGAAGGCCGGCCCGCCCGCGAGGTGGGCGAGCATCCCGAGGCCGCTCGCGATCGGACCGGCATAGACCCAGCCCCGACCGAGCGCCACCGCGCGCTCGAGGCCGATCAGCGTGCCGAGGAAGCCGGTGACCATGAGCGGGCCGTGATCGAGCGGCAGCGCGTATCCTGGGCCAGCGACGTCCCACCCGATTCGCCGCAGCCCGGTGGCGATTCCGCCCGCGAGCGCCGCGATCGCGAGCAGCATGAGCGGCAGGCGCTGGAGCTTCATACGGCGGATCCGTGACAAGCACGCGCCGTGCCCCGACGCCGCGCCGGTCGGCGCTTTCGCCGGCGGCGTGGCGTCGGGGCACGGCGCGCTCGGGTCGGGACGGCGCTCGTGCGCGGCTTCCCGCCCGTGACAACCGCGGCGCGCGATCGTTCGCGCGCCTGGGAAGGCATGGCCTCGCGCGCGAAGAAGGCGCGCACGCGACCGAGGTCGGCCGCGATCTTGCGGCGGAGCGCGCCGGTCGAGAGCGTGAGCTCCTCGGAGACGATGGCGAGCAGGCGCACGCGCATCGTGGCGCCGTACAGCGCGCCGTCGAAGTCGAGCAGGTGCACTTCGAGCAGGCGCTCGCCGCCTCCGATCGACGGCCGGACGCCGACATGGGCGAGGGCGCGATGCGTCCGGCCGCGCACCCACGCATGCGCCGCGTAGGAACCGTAGGGGATGCGCCGGCGCGGCGACAGCCTGAGGTTGGCCGTCGCCGCGCCGAGCGCGCGGCCGAGGCCGCGTCCACGGACGACGGTGCCGACGACCGGCGGACGGCGAGTGGGGTCAGGTTTCGGGATGGAGCAGCCCCTTCAGGAGGAGGTCCTCGGCTTCGCGTACGGCCTCGACGAGGGAGACGTCGGTCGCGATGAGAAAGTCGGGATTTGTGACGGCGCGATAGGCGGAGAGCATGGCGGTGACGGCGACGGCCGGATGGATGCTCCGGAATGCGCCGGCGCGGACGCCGAGCCCGAGCAGCTCCTCGAGCTGGCGTCCGCGCGCCGCCTGGTGCTGCTCGAGGCAGCGGCGCGTCGCCGGCACGCTCGCGATGTCGGCGAAGAAGGCCGCGCTCGCGTCGCGGAGCTGGACGATCCCCGGCTCCAGGAACGCGCGGATACGTACCTCGAACGGTTCGGTCGCGGCGGCGCCGGCGCGGCCGGCGTGCTCGATGCGGCAGAGCAGGCGTTCGAGCACGACCGTGAACAGCGCGTGTTTGCTCGGCGCGAGCTCGTAGAGGCTGCGGCGCGAGCAGCGCAGCCTCCGGGCGATCTCGCCGACCGTGAGATGGCGGAAGCCCTCGCGCAGCATCATCGCCGCGAGCGCGTCGAGGCGCTCGTCCGCTTTCCCAGGGGGCGCGGGCGCGGCGAGCGGTGGGTGGGCGCGCCGCGGGCCGGATCGGAGCCGGCGGATGCGCCGGAGCGCCCGTGCTTGACGCTGGGATCCCGTCACGGTACTTGCGGTACCACACCATTACATCGGGTACCAGCGAGCGCCGCTGCCCCGGAGGGGGGCCCCATGGTCCACGACCTGGACGTTGAGTTGAGCGACGAGGAACGCGCCATCCGCGAGATGGTGCATCGGTTCGCGCTCGAGGTGTTGCGGCCCGCCGGACGCGAGCTCGATCGCCTCGATGCTGCGGACGTGATCGCGGACGGTTCGGTGCTGTGGGAGGTCCATCGCCGTTGGGACGCTCTCGGCGTGCGCGTGTTCGCCGGGGACCCGGCGAGCCTCGGGGCGGCCGAAGCGGCCCGGCTCTCGTGGCTGGTCAACGAGGAGCTCGGCTGGGGCGACGCCGGCCTCGCCGTCAGTCTCGGCGTCGCGGAGTTTCCCGCGATGCTGGCCCGCGCGTCCCAGAACCCGGAGCTCATCGCGGAGTTCCCGACGGGCCGCATGGGCTGCTGGGCCATCACCGAGCCGGATCACGGCAGCGACGAGCTCGACTGGAGCGAGTCGCCCGCGCGCCCGACCTTGCGCCGTCCGAACTGCGTCGCCACGCGGTACGGCGACGAGTACGTCGTGAGCGGCCAGAAGGCGGCGTGGGTGTCGAACGGCACCATCGCGAACGCCGCGGCGCTCTATACCGCCGTCGACGAGGGCGACGGACCGCGCGGATGCGGCATCCTGCTCGTCGACCTCGAGGCGCGCGGCGTGTCGCGCGGCAAGCCGCTCGAGAAGCTCGGCCAGCGCCCGCTGCCGCAGGGCGAGATCTTCTTCGACGACGTGCGGGTCGCGGCCCGCAACATGGTGGTCGCTCCCGCCATGTATCCCGCGATGCTCGAGCTCACGCTCTGCACCGCCAACGGTTTCATGGGCGCGGCGTTCGCGGGTCTCGCGCGCGCGGCCTACGAGCACGCGCTCGCCTACGCCAAAGAGCGTGTCCAGGGCGGGGTGCCGATCTTCGAGCACCAGTCCGTCAAGGCCAAGCTCTTCGAGATGTTCCGCAAGGTCGAGGCGGCGCGCGCGCTCAACCGGCGCGTGGTGCTCTACAACACGCTGCGCTCGCCGTTCTTCGGCGGCACGGGGCTGCCCGCGGTGGAATACGCGATCGCCTCGAAGGTGACCTCGACGCAGACGGCGTTCGAGGTGGCGAGCGAAGCCATTCAGATCTTCGGCGGAAACGGCCTCAGCCGAGAATACCCGGTCGAGAAGCTGCTGCGTGACGCGCGGGCGTCTCTGATCGAGGACGGCGTCAACGAGGTGCTCGGCCTGCACGCGGCCGCAAAGCTCGGGGCGGCCTGACGCGGCCAGCCCTACCAGGGAGGATGCCATGGAGCTTCGTGAGGTCATCGGTCGCCGCCGCTCGATCCGCTTCGTCCGGCCGTACGTGCCGGTCGAACGCTGGAAGATCCAGACGATGCTCGAGGCCGCGCGCATCGCCTCGCATTGGGGCAACGTGCAGAGCCTGCGGGCGCTGGTCGTGTTCCGCGAGAGCGCGTCGGAAACGGTCCTGAAGGCGCTCGAGGCGCCGATCGTCGGCTGGCAGCTCCGCATCGCGCCGGTGGTCATCGTCTGGTACCTCGACACCGCCGCCGTCGACGAGCAGAGTGATCGCTTGCGGCAGCTCCTCGACGTCGGCGCGCTCGGCTTCGGACCGCCCGAGGAGCGGCGCGCGGCGCTCGAGCGCCAGCTGATTCCGATCTTCGACTCGATTCGCGAGTCGCTGAAGCAGCCGGGCCTGAACGAGATCGACTGCGGGCAGGGCATTGCGCAGGCGACGCTCATGGCGTTCGAACTCGGGCTCGGAACCTGCTGCCTCGGGACGCCCAACGGCGACGACATTCGCCGTGGACTCGGGATGCCGGAGACCTGCCGCGTGATCCTGCTGCAAACCGTCGGATACCCGGCCGAGCACTGGGAGGCGGGCGGGCAACGACCACGCCAGCCCTTCGAGCGCCTGTTCCAGATGGATCGGTACGACCAGCCCTTTCCGCGTGACCCGGCGGTGGTCGAGGAGCTCCGGCGCGACAAGATGTTCACCGCTCCCGCGCCGCTGCCCTATCGCGAGGCCGAGTTGCGCTTCCTGCGCGATGCACTCGGGCTCAAGGGGACGGGCCTGCTGTGATCACGACGACGAGAGGAGGCGCCTCATGAAGATGCACGCCGTCATCGCCGGAGTCGGCATGACTCCGTTCGGCAAGCACATGGATCAGGGTCTGAAGGCGCTCGGGGCGGAAGCGGTGCGCGCGGCGCTCGCCGATGCCGGCCTCGATGCCGGGGCGCTCGAGGCCGCGTACGTCGGGAACGCCGCGGCCGGGCTCATCACCGGCCAGGAGTCGATCCGTGGGGAGGTGATCCTGCGCGGCATGGGCATCGGCCGCCTGCCGGTCGTGAACGTCGAGAACGCGTGCGCCAGCGCGTCGACGGCGCTCCACCAGGCATCGGCGATGGTGAGCGCCGGGCTCTACGACGTCGTCTTGGCGCTCGGGGTCGAGAAGCTCTACCACGAGGACAAGCGGCGCACCTTCGGCGCGTTCACCGGCGCCGTCGACGTGGAAGCCCTCGCCGACATCATGCGCATGCTCGCGTCGAGCGCGAAGGAGGGCGGCGCCGGCACGGCGGCCGAGGGGGCCGGCGAGAAGCGCTCGATGTTCATGGACATCTATGCCGCCGCCGCGCGCGCCCACATGCATCGCTACGGGACGACGGCGGAACAGTTCGCCGGCGTCTCGGCGAAGAACTCGCTCCACGGGAGCTTGAACCCGCGCGCGCAGTTCCGGGAGGTGCTGACCGTCGAGGACGTCATGCGGGCGCCGATGGTGGCCGAGCCTCTCACCCGTCCGATGTGCTCGCCGATCGGCGACGGCGCCGCCGCCGTGGTCCTGGTGAGCGAGCGCAAAGCGCGGACGCTCGGGCTGTCGCGGCCGGTGCGGGTGACCGCCTGCGTCCTGCGCTCCGGTTGGGACCACGGACCGGACGAGGAGAGCCTCGCGGAACTCTGCGCACGCGAGGCGTACGAGGAGTCGGGGGTCAGCCCGGCGGACCTGCACGTGGTCGAGCTCCACGACGCGTCGGCGCCCGCGGAGCTCATGACGTACGAGTATCTCGGGCTCTGCCCGAAGGGCGCGGGCGGGCGTCTCGTCGACGAGGGGACGACCAAGCTCGGCGGCCGGCTGCCGGTCAACACCTCGGGCGGGCTCCTGCGCAAGGGCCATCCGGTGGGTGCGACCGGGATCGCGCAGATCGTCGAGCTCACCGAGCAGCTCCAGGGCCGAGCCGACCGGCGTCAGGTGGCGGACGCGCGCATCGGCCTGGCGCACAACGGCGGCGGGAACATCGGGATCGACGCGGCGGCGACCTGCGTCACCGTGCTGCAGCGGTGATCGCCGTGCCCGCTCGCGCCTGGAACGAGCTGATCCTCGGCGAGTTGATCGCGGCGCGCGCCGAAGCGATGCCCGACCGGGACGTCGCGACCTTCGACGGCGGCGGCGAGCGGCCCCACGAGGTGCGGACCTACGCCGATCTCCTGGCGCACGCGGAGCGTATCGCGGGCGCGCTCGCGGCGCAGGGCATGCTGGCCGGTGATCGCTTCGCGCTCGTGATGCGGAATCACCCGGAGTTCATCGAGACGATGATCGCGGCGTCGATCACCGGGACGGTCTTCGTGCCGATCGATCCACGGACGCGGGGCGACAAGCTTGCCTTCACGCTCCAGGATGCCGGCTGTCGCGGCGTGGTGTGCGCCGACTACGTCCTCGCGGAGATCGCGACCGTGCGGGACGCCGTGCCGAGCCTCGAGTGGATCCTCGTGCTCGAGAGCGGTGAGGGGCCGGGGTGTCTTCCGGCGTCGGCGGTGCGCGGCGCCGAACCTTTCGGACGCGCGCTCGCGGCGCCGCCGGTGCCGATCGAGCCTGGCCGCCGGCAGCCCGACGATCCCCTCGAGATCATCTACACCTCCGGCACGACGGGGGATCCGAAGGGCGTGGTGTGCTCGCACGCGCGGTACGCGATGGCGACGATGTTCGGCGCCCTCTTCGGGCTCACGCCGGACGATCGTCCGTACACCGGGCTTTCGTTGACGCACGGAAACGCGCAGATGATGACGCTCGGACCGGCGCTCGGCTTGGGGATGCGGGCCGTGTTCAGCCGGAAGTTCACCAAGTCGCGCCTGTGGGACATCACGCGCGCGCACGGCTGCACCGTCTTCAATCTGCTCGGCGGCATGGCGACGGCGATCTACAGCGAGCCGGCGCGTCCGAACGACGCCGACAATCCCGTGCGCATGGTGATCAGCGCCGGCATGCCGACCGGTCTCTGGGAGGCGTTCGAGCGCCGCTTCGGGGTGCGCATCCTCGAATGCTACGGCGCGATCGAGGGCGGGCTCGCGATCAACCCGATCGGGGTGGGTCCGATCGGGAGCTTCGGGAAACCGCCGCCGACCCTCGAGATGAAGGTTGTCGACGACGAGGGTAACGAGTGCCCGCCCGGGATCGTCGGCGAGCTCGTGTCGCGACCGATGGGCGGCGAGGAGGCGCGCGTCGAGTACTTCCGCAACGAGGCCGCGTCGCGCGTGAAGACGCGCGGCGGCTGGCTGCGCAGCGGCGACATGTGCCATCGCGACGCCGACGGGTGGTTCTATTTCGACTATCGCAAGGGCGGCGCCATCCGCCACAACGGCGACTTCGTGAATCCGGGCTTCGTCGAGAAGGTGGTCGCCGAGCATCCGCAGGTCGCCGACGTGTTCGTCTACGGCGTTCCGGCGGCGTCCGGGGCGCCCGGCGAGAAGGACGTGGTTGCCGCCGTGGTGCCGGCCGATCCCGCGACGTTCGATCCGGCGAGCGTTTTCCGCGCCTGCGAGCGGGGGCTCGAGCCGAACTTCGTTCCGTCGTATTTGCAGGTCGTCGACGAGATTCCGAAGACGGCGTCGGAGAAGCCGCAGGAGCGCTTTCTGCTCGAGCGCTTCGCTCCCCACGACCCGTCCGTGCATGCCCGCGGGTAGACGCGCTCACAAGACCCTCGGCGCGGCGTGGGGTCGATCGGCGTGCGGAGCGACGGACCCGGCTCACCATGGCCCGGAGCGCTCCGCGTCGGCGGGGCGTCGTCACGCCCCTCGCGGCCTCGGGGGCTTGCGCTGCGCCCGCTCGCGTGGAGTCATGGGGCCGTGATGCACAGCGACGCTCCTACGCTCACCGGCATCGTCGAGCCCGCGCCGACGCATCCCTTTTGGGGGAGAGCCTTCCGCCCGTTCTTTCTGCTCGGCTGCGCCTACGCCTCCGCCTTCGTCCTGGTGTGGACGGCGATGTGGCGGGGCGCGCTGCCGTTTCCCGCCTGGCTCACGCCGCCGTGGTGGCACGCGCACGAGATGCTCTTCGGCTTCGTCGCGGCCGCGATCGCCGGCTTCCTGCTCACGGCCTCGCCGGTGTGGACCGGACGCCCGGCACTCGCGGGGAAGCCGCTCGCCGCGCTCGTCGCGCTCTGGGCCGCCGGACGCGTGGCGATGCTCGCCGCCGGCATCCTGCCGCCCGCGCTCGTCGCGCTCGTCGACGGCGCGTTCCTCCCCGCCGTGGCTCTCGTCGTCACGCGCACTGTCTGGCGGACCGGCCAGGTCCGCAACTACGGCGTCGTCGTCCTCGTGGCGCTCCTCGCGGCGTCGAACCTCGCCGTGCACGCGCAGGCGCTCGATCTCACCGACCTCACCGCCGGCCGCGGCTTGCGCTGCGCGCTCGACCTCGTGACGGCGCTCGTCGTGGTGATCGGCGGGCGGATCACGCCGGCGTTCACGGCCAACGCCTTTCTGCGGGCCGGCATCGAGGCCGAGGTGCGCGGGTGGCGGTGGCTCGATCGTCTCGCCGTCGCGACGGCGGTGCTCGTGGTGATCGTCGACCTCGTGGCGCCGCGGACCGCCGCGAGCGGGGTCGTTGCGGGCGCGGCGGCGCTCGCCGTCGGTGTCCGCCTTGCGGGCTGGCGGACCCTCCGCACCTGGGGCGATCCCCTCGTGTGGTCGCTGCACGCCGGAATGGCGTGGGTCGTGGTCGGCTACCTGCTCGTCGCGGCCGGCGACCTCGGCGCGGCGATCGCACCGAGCGCTGGCCTCCACGCGCTCACGGCTGGCGCGATGGGCGCGATGATCATGGCCGTCGTGACCCGGGTGAGCCTCGGACACACGGGTCGTCCTCTCGTCCTGCCGCGCGGAGCGACGGCCGGATATGGACTCGTCCACGCCGGTGCGCTCCTGCGGGTGTGCTCGGCGGCCCACACCGGTATCGCTGGAGCGCTGCTCGTTGCTGGCGGCCTCGCGTGGGCTGCCGCGTTCGCCGTCTTCGTCGTGGTCTACGCCCCGATCCTGGTGAGCGCTCGCGCCGACGGGAAGCCCGGATGACGTCGGTCAGGTGAAACACTGGGCGTCGCCATGAGATTTCTGCCTGCGTGCAGGCAAAATGCCTCCATGGAGAAGAAGGCGACGCGCCCGATCGGCACCAAGGCGGCACGCACCCGTGCGGCCGTGTTGCGGGTCGCAGAGCAGGTGTTCGCGGACAAGGGCTATGCGGCGGTACGGCTCGAGGACGTCGCCTGCGGGGTCGGCATCCGGCGCGCCTCGCTGCTGTACCACGTCCGTGACAAGCGCGATCTCTACGACGCCGTGCTCGAGGACGTCTACGCCGATCTCGCGGGCCGCTACGGCCGGGCGCTCGCCGGCGTGATGCCGCCGACGAAGCGGATCGAGGCGATCGTGACGGCCTGGGTCGGATTCATCGGCGCGCGGCCGACCGCCGCGCGCTTGTTGCTCTGGGAGGCTGCTGGCGCGGCGAGCGCCCGCGCGCCGTGGGCCGCCGCGACCGGCGGACTCGTCGTCGCGGTCGGGGACGTGATCGCCGAGGGACAGCGGCAGGGCGTGTTCCAGGCGATCGATCCACTGCATTTCGTGATCACTCTGCTGGGAGCGACGGTGTTCTTCGTGGTTGCGACGCCCCGTCTCGACCCGTCATGGGCCTTCGATCCGCTCGGCCGCGAGCAGCTCGCCGCGCACCGGACGCAGCTGCTCGGCGTCGCCCGGCGGCTGCTCGGCATCGCGCCGGTCGCGATGCGGCTCGATCCGGATGCGTCGAAAGCGGTCGCGAGCGTCGGAGAGGGAGCGCGAGTATGACCAGCGGCACGGGCGCACCGGCGGACGGCGATTGCCGCCAACGTGACGAGGCCGACCGCCGCCTCTTGCGAGGAGCTTGCGTGCGTGGATTCGTGCGACGATGACGATGACCAAGCGTCTCAGATATTGGGGTCTGATCGGGCCAATGCCAGCGGCGGAGCTGACCGCCACGTGCCGGATGTTCGAGGCCGTCGGCGTCGACGGCCTCTTCGCTCCGCAGGTGCTCGGGCCGCCGTGGATCCCGCTCGCGGCGGCGGCGGCCGTGACCGAACGCGTCCAGATCGCGAGCGGCATCGCGATCGCGGCGGCGCGGAGCCCGTTCGAGACGGCGATGGCGGCGCTCGATCTCGACCGCCTGAGCGGAGGGCGGTTCGTGCTCGGGCTCGGGACGAGCGTGCTCGCGTGGACGCGCGGCATCTTCGGGTCGCCGGTCGAGAAGCAGGTCTCGCATCTCCGGGAGACGGTGGCCGCGATCCGGCACATCGTCGCTGGCGCGCACGTGGGGCTGGCGCCGTTCGAGGGCGAGTTCTACCGGGCGGATTTTCGCGAGCTCCAGCCGATGTCTCCTCCCGTGCGCTCCGCCATCCCGATCTGGATTGCGGCCCTACGGACCAGGATGGTGGGGCTGGCGGCGGAGGTCGGTGACGGCCTTATCGGCCATCCGATGTGGTCCATCGAGTGGACGCTCGAGCGCATGCGCCCCGATTTCGAGGCTGCGCTCGCGCGGGCCCGCCGCCGTCGCGACGACGTCGAGGTGAACCTCTGGTACTGGGCCGCTCCCGGGCCCGACGTGCGCCAGGCGATCGACGACGCCCGACCGACGATGGCGTTTTACGGCGGCGTCGCGCAGTACGAACCGTTCTTCGCGGCGCACGGCTTCGCCGAGGTCGCGCGGAAGCTTCAGGTCGCCGTTCAGCGAGGCGACTACCGGAGCGCGGCGGCGCTCGTGCCCGACGAGATGGTCCGGACGTTCGTCGCCGTCGGCGAGCGCGACGCGATCCGCGCGCGTTTTGCGCCGGTTGCGAGCTTCGCCGATTCCCTGTGCGTCGTGCCCCCGGTGTACGCGCTGCCGCCGGAGCGCGTGAGGGAGTACGGCGTCGGGATCGCCGAGGCGCTCTATGGGTCCTGACGCGCCGGGCGCAGGCGGTCCCCTCCGCGCGCGGCTCGGCGGCCGCTATCGCGACGACGCGCGGTATCCCGCCGCGATGGTGAACGTCACTAACCGGTGCAACCTCGCGTGCACGCACTGCTTCGTGTTCCGTGGCGGCAATCCGAACGAGGCGCCGCCTTCGGTGCGCGACGAGATGAGCGATGCGGCCGTCCTCGAGACGCTCGCGCGCCTGCGCGATCGCCACGGGATCCGCACCATGCTGTGGATGGGCGGCGAGCCGCTCCTGCGCCGCCCGCTTTTGACCGCGGGCCTGCGCCTCTTTGGGCGCAACGTCATCACCACCAACGGCACCGTGCCGCTGGTCGACTTCGGGCCCGACGTCCTCTACGTGGTCAGCCTCGACGGCCCCGAGAACCTGAACGACGCGCTGCGAGGCGCGGGGACCTATCGCCGCGTCATGCGGACGCTCGATCGTCTGCCGTCCGACTTCGCCACGCCGGTGCAGGTGCAGTGCGTGGTGACGCGCCGGAACGAGCATCGGCTCGAGGAGCTCGTGAGCGCGCTCCGCCGCAGTCGCGTCAGCTGGATGACCTTCAGCTGGTACGTTCCGCGGCACGACGACGCGAGCGGCGACGCCTGGCCGGACAATGCCGCCCGTGCCTGGTCGATCGGCGAGGTGCGGCGGCTCAAGGATCTCTATCCCGGCTTCATCCGGAACTCCGCCGACAGCCTCGCGCTCATGCTGCCGCCCGCGTGCGAGCGGGTGACGGCCGCCTGTCCCGCGCAGGCGCACGTGTTGCCGCTCTGGATGGAGCGCGATCACTTCTCGACGCCGTACTGCTGCTACGGCAACGACGTCGACTGCGCGCGTTGCGGCGCCTGGGTGGTCTTCAGCTTGGCCGCGAAACGGGCGGCCGCGGAGCGGCGCACGTGAGGTTGATCGAGGAGCTTTGCGCCGAGCATGAGCTGATAGACGCCGGAATCGGCGCGCTCCGGACGTACATCGAGCGGCGCATCGCTGGCGTCGCCGGCGTCGACGACGGCCGCCGCTTCGTGCGGTTCCTGCGGGTCTATGCCGCCGGCTTCCATCACGCGCGCGAGGAGGACGTGCTGTTCCCGGCGCTCGTGGAGCGGGCGGATCGGCCCGAGGCCGGACCCATCGCGGTGCTGCGGGAGGATCACCTGCGGACCAGCGCGCTGCTGTCGCGCATCGAGGCGCTGCTCGCAGCGGATCCACTCGACGCGGCGCACGCGCAGGAGCTCCACGCCGCCGCGGTGGAGTACTCGCACGTTATGTGGCGGCACATCGACGCCGAGAACTCGGTGCTGTTTCCCGAGAGCGAGCCGCGCCTCCGGAGGGCCGGCGTCTTCGAGCTGCCGACCCGGTCGGCGACCGTCGAGGAGGCCGAGGCGCGCGACCTCGGACGCGCGCTCGTCGCCGCGTACCCGCCGTTCGACGACCGGATGGTCGTACGCGGGGACGGCTGCGTGTGCTGTCCCGCCCTCGGAGAGAGCTGTCCCGGACTCGAGCGCGCATGGTGGAGCGATTCTGAGTGGGAGGAACTCGACGACCACCTCGGCGAGGGATGACGCCGCGTTGTCGGGGCGAGCGCCGGGAGGCCGACCGCTCGCGCACGGCGCGGGGAGCCCCGGGCGTGCGGCGAGCGGTGGTCACGGCGTTCGCCGGAGCGCTGGGTCCGGCGCGTGGTGGCTACTTTGCGTCGAGCTGCTCCGACACCCACGAGTAGATCGCGACCGTTGACGGCAGCCCGATGGTGCTCGCCGCGAGCACCACGACCTGCTCGATCTCCGCACGCGTAGCGCCGGCCTCGCGCGCCTTGCGCACCGAGGAGTGCACGGCGCCTTCCCGCATGCCGCCGATCGCGATCGCGAGCTTGAGGAGCCGCACGGTCTTTTCGGGTAGGCGTCCCGCGGACTCGGCCTTGCGGAGGAGCTCCCACGCCTTGCCGACCTCTGGAAACCGCTCGACGAAGGTTCCGTAGGTCTTCGGAACCCTGTTGGTTCGTTTGACTGCGTTCGATTTGCGCATGCGGCTCCTCTTTCCGGGGCGATGTCGACGACTCCCGGTGTCTGGGGTGGATGTCCGCCCCAGATACCTCAGCGCCGGTCGTTTGCCTATGTCGGACCCCGTCGCCGGATTCGCGCGCGCGGACGCCGCGCGGCTCACGACTCGGCGCGCACGCGATGCCGGTCGCAGTAGCCGGCGTAGCGCCGCCGCTCCTCGTCGTGGCTCAAGCCGAACTGCGCGAGGGTGTAGTGATGGACGCCGCGCTTGTGCTGAGGGCTGCGAGCGAGGCAGGCCGTCATACGGGCTTCCGCTGCCGGCGTCAGCGCGAGCGCGAAGCGCTCGTAGATGGCGCGTACGGTGGCCAGCGGGTCGCGGACAAGATCGAGATAGTGGAGATCGATCCAGCGTTCCGCTCCGCGTCCGCGGCGCGCGTTCATGCAGCGCTCGACCCCGTCGGCCAGCGCTTCGGTCGTGCGCCGTCCGAGGCGGCGGAGATCGACGTGGGCCGTCGCGAGCCCTCGCATCGTCGCGCCGAGGCTGCAGGCGGACGGCACGACTTGGAGCGGGTCGCGGTGCAGCTGCACAATGCGCGCATCGGGAAAGGACGCCAGCAGCGCGTCGACCGTCCAGAGATGAGTGGGAGACTTGAGGACCCAGCGGTTTGCCGGGCGGTACCACTGCAGCAACTGCAGCTGTCGCCGGTAGTAGGCGTATGCCGGCGCCGCGTCGTTGCGGCTCAACCAGTCGTCGAAGGTGGGGACGTCGAACATCCAGCTGAACGCCACTCCCGCGAAGGCATTGGCGAGCAGAGGAAAACACTCTTCCGGTCCGTCGGCGGACATCTCGTGCAGGGCCAGGAGGTCGGGCGCCAGATAGTCGAGCACGCGCAGCTCTGCGCGCGCGCGGCGGCGGCGCGGGTCGCCCAGTCCGGATGCCGGCGGCGGCGAGGGATCGTGCGCCTCCCAGAAGCCGAGCCAACGATGCGCCGGGTCGCTGGCGAGCAGGTTGAGCATCAGGGTCGTGCCGCTGCGTGGGAGGCCGAGCACGAACAGCGGGGCGCGGATCTCCTCGCGCAACACCTCCGGCCGTCGTTGCCAGTCCGCCGCCAGTCGCAACCGATTGACGAGGCAGCGCAGGACCAAGCGGCGCGCGTGCAAGCGTCCGAACGGATGGAGCTCGGCCTCGTCGGCGAGCGCGCGGAGCAAGACGCGCAGGGGTGTGCGAAACTCATCGCCGCCGAAATCCCGAAGTCCCGTGCCTCGGCACGCAGCGTCGCACAATCCATCCTCCGAGAGGTCGACGCGAGCAGCTCCACCGACGGCATACGCGACGGCGTTCACGATCCGGATCGGCATCCGCTGCACCGGTCGGTGGAACCGGACCATGCGCGGAGGCCGCGCGGCTTCGAACATCAGGGGCGCCGGGGCGGGCGTTGCGCTGGACGACGGGGCATCGATCACCGAATGGCGGGAGAACGGCGCCCGCGACGATGCCCGATCTCAGCGCTCAGGATGACGAATCTCGGCAGCGGGCGAGGAGTGATCCCATGGACCGCATCCGCGACGGTGGACAACGACGCGGAATGGCGATTCGATGAGTGATCTCGGATGCGTGTTCTTCTCGTCGCCACCAACCGCGAGAGCTCGCCGTTTCCCGTGAGCCCGCTCGGCGTGCTCGCAGTCGCCGGCGCCGCGCTTGCCGCCGGACACGAGGTCGACTTCGTCGACTGCATGTTCGCGCCGGAGCCGGTCTCCGCGCTCGGTCGGGCGCTGGACGCCAGGGCGTACGACGTCCTCGGGTTCGGCATCCGCAACCTCGACAATTGCTTCTGGCCGGCGCCCCGGCACTTCTTCGAGGACGTGCGCGTGCTGGTCGAGGCGGCGCGGCAGACGACGACCGCACCGATCGTCCTCGGCGGTTCGGGATTCTCGGTCGCACCGCACGGATGGCTTTCCCGCCTCGATGCCGACTACGGTGTCGTCGGCGAGGGCGAGAACGCTTTCACGGCGCTCCTCGCGGCGCTCGCTGACGGCCGGCGGCCCGACGGGATTCCGGGTATCGTGACGACCGCCGCCGGACGCCAGGGCGGCGGCCGGCCGTCGCGCGCTCCGGCGTCCTTTGCGCCGAGCGTCGCGGCGCTGGCGCGCCCTGCGCACCACCTCGTCGACTACGAACGCTACGTTCGGCGCGGCGGCTTCGTTACCGTCCAGACCAAGCGCGGATGCGCGTTCGCATGCGGCTACTGCGTCTATCCGCAGCTCGAGGGGACGATGTACCGCCATCGGCCGGTCGACGCGATCGTCGACGAGATGGAAGCCGTCGTTCGGGCGCAGAACGTGCGCCAGTTCTTCTTCGCGGACTCCGTCTTCAACGCGCCGCGCGTCCCGGCCCTGGAACTCTGCCGTGCGCTCACGCGCCGCGATCTCGGCGTCGGGTGGATGGCGTACGCCAACGCGGCCGGCTTCGATGAAGAGCTCGCGCACGCGATGGCCGGCGCCGGTTGCCTCGGCGTCGAGTTCGGGTTCGACGCGGTGACGGACAAGATGCTGCGCGCGTGGCGGAAGCCGTTCGGCCAGCGTGACGTGGCGCGCAGCCTGCGGGCGTGCCGCGAGGCCGGGTTGCCGGCCGCCGTGCACCTGTTGTTCGGCGGACCGGGAGAGATCGTTGACGACATCCGCGAGAGCCAGGCCTACCTCGACGCGTGCGCGCCCGTCGATGCGGTCTTCGCCTCGCTCGGCGTGCGCATCTACGAGGGAGCGCCGATCGCCGCCAGGGCGCGCGCGGAGGGCGTGATCGACGACGACACCGATCTTTTCTTTCCCGCATGGTACGTATCCGCCGGGCTCGGCCAGGATCCGATGCGCGCGTTGGACGGAATCGCTCGACGCCGTGACCACTGGACGACGGCCACCGACTGGACGAGCCGGACCATGCGCGTCATCCAGGCATCCGCCAACCGATTCGGTGGCCAGCCTCTCTGGCGCAACGTTCGCGAGTACGGCCGCCGTCTGCGATCTTCGCGGACCTAGACTCTGACGCGTCTGGGTGTGCGGCGACACCGCCCTGGTGGGCGGCGTCGCCGTCGGGAGCGAGATTCGGGTGGTCGGGGATGCGCGTCGAAGCGCGATGCCGCTGGGCTACGCGATCAGCTCCATCTCCCGGTAGGCGGGCGCCGTGCGATCCGTGATCAGCCCGAGCCGCTGGAGCTGGGGAACGACGTAGTCGCGGAAGGGGTTCGGCTGGCGCGCGCGGAACGCCGGGTCGAGGAACTTCTCTTCCATTTCCTTGCCGGCGACGTCCGTGTCGACACCGACCTCGCGGAAGATCGCGAACAGCGGTTCACCGAACGCCATCTGGGCTTCGGGAGAGCACAGCATGCGGAGCGCGGCAACCGCGAAGTCCTCGACGCGGGCGCGCGCGTCCTCGGACATCCGCGGAAGCTCTTCCTTCATGTAGATGAGGCCGAACGAGACGTGGCGCGCCTCGTCCTGTGCCGTGAGCTCCACGACGCGGGAGAGAACCTCGTCCTTCGTCCCTGCCTTCATGAGCTTGAAGGAGCCCATGGCGAGGCTTTCGGCGATGACCTGCATGCCGACGCACTTCATCTGCCAGAGATCCGCCGTGATCACGGCGTTCAGCAGACTCTTGAGGGGCGCCATCAGCGGATACACGCGATCGAGGCGCTGGATGTAGCGGTGGAAGACCTCGACGTGGCGGGCTTCGTCGATAACCTGGGTCGAGGCGTAGAGCTTGCCGTCCATGTCCGGGATCACGTCGACCAGCTGACCGCAGCACAGCATCGCACCCTGTTCACCGTGCAGCATCTGCGAAAGCGTCCACGCGGACCGGCGCTTGTCGAGCTCGACCTTCTGCTTCGCCGGAAGCTCTTGGATGAATCGGAACTCCTTGAGCGGGTCGCCTCCCGGTCCGGGGATGACACCGACCTGGGCGGGGTCGGTTTCGAGGTTCCACGGGATGTCCGTGGCCGCGTTCCACTGCTCCTTCTTCGCGACCTCGTAGAGATCGCGGAGCGCTTTCACGTTGGCTTCGTAGTCGAACTTCCAGAGCGTGCGAATCGGGACGATGATTTCCTCGAGTGTCATGGTTACCTCTTCGTCAGCGCGAGACGGCGGTCTTGGTCGCCGCCTCGGGTTCGAGGGCGTGCAGCGCCCCCATGGGACAGTAGTCGGCCGCCTCGTGGCAGGCCTCGGTCTCCGCAGCGCCCTCCGGCTGCTTCACGACCGTCGCGGCGCTCCGACCGGGAGGGATCCGCAGGTTCTCCGGCGCCCGCTTCTCGCAGAGGCCGCACCCGACGCAGTCGGTTTCCGTGACCTCGAAGCGCGTGTGTGTCACGGGCGGACGTGGGTGCGGGAGGTCGCGACCCGGTCGGCGCAAGGGCGCCTCGTCGCGACAGAAGGCGGAAGAAGCATGGATCCGTCCGCTAGCGCGTACCGCCGGACCAGGCGATGACATATGTCACGCGCGGGGGCGACTCCGCGGCTGCGCCGAAGCGGACGCGACGGTCTCCGACGCCGGCGCGGCGGGGATGGCTGTTCTTCCGGACGAGCGGCGACCGTTGCGCTCGACGCTTTCTCACGCGGCGATCAGAGCAGCGTCGGGACGGGCGGCAGGAGGTAGCCGGTGCCGAAGGTTCCGAGCGCCTCGGCGAAGAAGATCAGCCGGGTCTCCCGGGGTGCGGCGACGAACGAGGTGAAGCGGATGCTGCCGCTCGAGCCGCCTGCGGAGGCGCCGAGGACGGTCGCAAGGTTCGTCACGACGACGCCTGTCGCCGTGAACTCCGTGTCCGCGATCATGGTCCCGTCGGCGCGCGCGCCGAAGACGTTCCAGTCCGTCGAGCCGACCTGCGCGCGGAGCGGCACCCCCGTGACGTCCTCGAAGCTCACGAAGATCAGCTGGTCGCCTCCGAGGTCGGTGGGGGCGAGGTCGTCCGGATCGTAGTAGGCGGCGAGTTCGAGCCCCGAGGCGCGGATCGGCCGGAGCGATACCGCCTCGTTGTCGATGACCGAGCCGAGCGCGGGAAAGCTGTCGTCGGCATTGACGGCCGAGCGCGCCGCGGCGGGCGCGCCCCACGCCGAGCCGGTGGCGAGGTTTGCGATCGTAAAGTTGCCCGTGAGTGCGCCGGTCACGACGGCCGTGCCGACCGCGTTCACGCCGGTCGCGAACGCGGCGCCGGCCTGCGCGGGAAGACCGCTCGCGCGCAGCTCGGCGACGTCGAGCACGCGGAGCCCGCCCGCGGGCAACGTGACCGTGTGGGTAAACGGAGGACTGTCGAAGGCCGGCCCGTAGAAGAGCACCGTGACCGCCACCTCGCCCGGCATCACGTTCCGCAGGGTGAGAAACGAGGTGAAGCTCGCGCGCGCATCGTAGTAGAAGACGAGCTGATCACCTTGAGTGTCGGGGCGCTCGATGGGGAACGGCGCCACCAGGAAGGCGCCGACGGGAACGCTCCAACCCAGGAGCCAGACCACCACGAGAGCCAGCACCATCCGTCGCCGCATATCCACCTCCTCGCGCACAAGCGTCCGCATAACACCCCCGCCGCCGCCGGGCGGCCTTGAGGACACTCCACCGACCTCGAGCTGGGGCAGCGGAGCACGTCGCCACGGTGTGCGGCATGAGCATCGTCATGGCTGGTGGTGACGTTTCACGAGAAGTGGTGCGCGGGGGTTGATCCGATGGCGGAACAGGCATACAGAGCATCATCGTAGTGAGTATTCACTATGGGAAAGCTCGAGCGTAAACGGCCGCGTGCTCCTCGTCGCGCGGGCAGCGAACGACGGCAGGAGATCCTCGACGTGGCCGGTGCGGTCTTCGCCAGGTCGAACTACGCGAAGGTAGGAACCGCGGAGATCGCTCGCGCCGTCGGGATCTCCGAGCCCGCCCTCTATCGGTATTTTTCCGGAAAGCGCGACCTCTATCGCAAGACGCTCGCGGCGACGGGCGCGCGCCTGCTCGAGATCTGGCGAGAGGTGGGGGCGCGCAGCGGGAATCCGGTGGAGGCGCTGCGTGCCATCGGCCTCGGCTATTACGATCATCTACGCGAGCGTTCGCCCGCGCTCAGGCTATTCTACGAGGCGATCGCCGAGATCGAGGATCCCGCCATCCACCGCACGGTGCGCGAGAACTTTCGTGTCTTGGTGGGATTCGTCGAAGCCGCCCTTGACGAGGGCAAGGCACGCGGGCTGGTCCGGCGCGACGTCGACGCGCGCATCGCGGCCTGGCACTTCATGGCGATCGGATTGTCGTTCGATCTCATTCATATGCTCGGGCTCGACGCCGAGCTCGACCGCTCGAAGGTGGAAGCATGGGGAACCCTCTTTCTCGACTCGTTGACGACCGACGTAGGGCGCACCCGGTCGTGACGGCGAAGGCATCGCGCGACGCGCGATGCTTCTGCGGCAATCTGGTGGCGCGACTCGGCGCCGGAGGCGTCGAGATCCTCTGTCGCAGGTGCAAACGCATCCATCGCATTCCGTGGGAACGCCCGGGCCGGCGCGCGGGTCCGCCCGGAGGCGCGCCCAACAGGCGGAACGACGTGTGAGCGAGAGGCCAGAGGTCGCGAACCCAGAGCCCGGCGCGATCCGAACGGGATCCGCCGGGCTCTCTTCATTCGGGCTGTCGACGGCGCACGCCGCGGCCCGCGATCGGAGGATCACCATGACGACGACGGCGTACGACATCGAAGCATCGAAGGATACGTTGGGGCGGTTTCTGCGCGACGAAGTCATTCCGCTGGAGAAGGAGGCCGGCTTGTCGCCCGACGTCGCGCCCCCCGCGGAGCTCCGCCGCAAAGTGCGACGTCGGGCGCACGCGCTCGGTTTCTACGCTGCCGACATGCCGCGCGAGGCGGGCGGAGGCGGTCTTGCGCTCTCGGAGCGGGTGCTCCTCGACATGGAAGCACTGTCGCACGAGACCGTCTTCTTCGAGGACGTGATGGGCGGTCCGGGCGGCCCCTCATCGATCCTGCTGGCTTGCGACGAGCGGCAGCGCGAGAAGTATCTGCTTCCGCTCGTACGCGGCGAGATCACGACCTGTTTCGCCTTGTCGGAGCCCGAGGCCGGCTCGGACGCGGGGGGCCTCCGCCTGCGGGCGCGGAGGACGAACGGCACCTATGTGTTGAACGGAACCAAGAACATCATCACCAACGCCCCGCAGTGCGACTTTGCCATGGTCTTCGCCGTGACCGACGAGGCCCGAGGCGCCATGGGCGGCATCACCTGCTTCCTCGTCGACAAGGGTACCCCGGGCTTCTCGGTCGGTCGCGTCCACACCTGCATGGGATTCACCGGTTTTCAGGGGGAGCTCGTGTTCGAGGAGTGCGAGGTGCCCGCGGCGAGCATCCTCGGCCAGGAGGGGTACGGCCTGGCCTTGGCGCTCGACTGGATCAACGCCAACCGCATCAAGATCGGCGCCGCTGCGGCAGGGCTCTCCCGCCGGCTGCTTGCTGCCAGCACCGCCTATGCGGCGCGCCGACGACAATTCGGGCGACCCATCGGTGACAATCAGGGCATCCAGTGGAAGCTCGCCGACATGGCGACCGAGCTCTTCGCGGTCGAGAGCATGGTGACGAGAGTTGCGGCGATGTGGGACCGGAAGCTCGACGTCCGCAAGGAGGCCGCGATGGTGAAGCTCTACGCATCCGAGATGGTGAACCGGGCCGCGTACGAGGCGATCCAGATCCATGGCGGGACCGGGTGTCTACTCGAGACCGGGCTCGAACGCGTCGCTCGTATGGTGCGCGTCTACACGATCGTCGAGGGTACGTCCGAGATCCAGCGCATCGGCATCGCGCGGCGCCTGCTGAAAGAGCTGGCCGCGTAGGCGCGCGGCCGCGCGGCGCGCACGTCCGCTGCGCGGGCCGCGCCGTCACGAGCGGCGTTTCACCCCGAGCGCCAGTAGGCCCAGAAGCCGAAGGCGCAAGCGCTCAACAACAGCAGCGCCTCGCAGCAGGCGATCAAGACGATGAGCCGCTCGCCCGTCCGGGACTTGCGGTCGTCGGGGTCGAGCAGGAAGTTGCCCACTCCGGACTCGACTCCGAGCCATCGCGATAGTCGGCGTCGCATGCGTTCGTTCCGGTCGATCGCGAGGACGGCGCGGGCTACGATGCCATCGCGCGAGGAGCGGGTCCGTCGTCGCCACCCGCAGACCAGCTCATTGGTGTGCGGTGGCCGAGGCCCGCAAGTCCGCCGCCGGCTCGTAGGCGAGAATCTCGACCAGGAGCACGCGGCGGCGCGTCGTGCCGACCGTGCGACGGTAACGGATGAGTCGCCCCGTCTCGGGATCGAACTCGGCGCGGAGATCGACTGCCGGCGTGTCCCCGACGGCCTCGATGCCCGTCCAGCGGAGATCGGTTTGCAGCAAGTCGAAGATCCCCTGCACGGAGTAGTCGTCGCGTTCGGGATCGGCTGCGCCGAGCGTTCGGCCGTCGAGGATGCGCTTCACGAGCACGCCGCCGGCCACCTCCACCTCCCACATCTCCACCGGAGCGCGTGGCGGCCGCACCCGCACGACCGCGCGGTAGGAGTCGGAAGCGTGTGCCTGCCAGCGCTGGCGGGCCGCCGCCAACAACGCCTCGGTCAAGGGCTGCATCGGGGGCGGCCCGAGAAACGAACAGCCGGCGAGCAGGAGCAGGACGGGTCCCCATACCGTCCTTGCTCGCCGGCTGATCTTCGCGTGACCAGGGCATGCCGTGCCTGAGTCGGTCACGCGAACCTCCGCGTTACTTCAGAGCGTGCACGATCTCTTCTTCGTGCGCGGCCCAGTCCTTGTCGTAGACCGTCCACTCGCCTTCCTCGAGCTCGAGCTCGCGCACGAGCTTCAGTCCCCGCGAGAGGATGAACCACAGCATCGGGAGGAGGCCGCCGAAGAGGAAGATTACCCCGCCGATCGTCCGCAGCCAGGTGAGGATCACCCACACCGGGCCGGTGACGAACTCGTTCGTGCGGGCGTACCAGAAGCCGTGCGTGACGACGGCGGCCATCTGATAGAGCCCTACGGGGAAGAGATCGAGCGTCATCATCAGCACGAGGCCGATCTGGAAGGACCAGAAGCTCGTCTTGATGAGTTTCTCGTTCCAGGAAGCGCGCGGGAAGAGGTGCTGGCAGCAGAACAGCACGCCCGCGAGCGCGATGTTGCCCTTCACGCCGAACATGGCGGCGTGCGCATGGTTCCCGGTCACGTACGTGCCGTGCTCGAAGTAGTTGACGATCGGCAGGTTGATGAGGGAGCCGAATACGCCCGCGCCGACGATGTTCCAGAAGTTACAGGCCAGCACGAAGAGCCAGACGCCCTCCATCACGAAGGTCTGCCTGCCGGCCGCCTGGTGCTCGGCGGCGCGGAGCTTCTCGTTGCGCATGCGCCACGCGTCGAGCGTCATCAGCAAGAGCGGCAGCACCTGCATCGTCGAAAAGACGCTCCCGAGCGCAATGATCCCGGTCGGCTTCGCGATCCAGTAGAAGTTGTGCGAGATGCCGACCACCGCCGTCACGACGAACATCATCACGGCGAGGAAGATCACCCGCTCCGCCATGGCGCGGTTCATCAGGCCCATCTGCACGAGCAGGTAGGCGACGATGCAGGTCGTGAAGACCTCGAACGTCACCTCCACCCACATGTGGACGGTCATCCAGCGCCAGTAATCGGTGATGGCGAAGTTCTGATACGGCGTCGCGCCGAGCCCGAAGAAGAGGAACAGCACCATGATGCCGCTGCCGTAGAAGAGCCAGGCCGGCACCGACCACATGTTCGCCTTGGTGATCCACGGTCGGACGCCGCGGAAGATGATGCCGATCCACAGCACGAAGGCGCCGAGCATCATGATGTGCCAGAGCCGGCCGAGCTCCATGAACTCCCAGCCCTGACTGCCGAGCCAGTAGGCGGCCGAGTCGGTCAGGTACCCCATGTGGCCGAAGTAGATGCCGAAGAGGACGCCCGCGCCGACCGTCACGGAGAGCGCGAACAGCAGGTTGATCAGGAACCGCTGGCCCTTCGGCACGCGAGAGAGGCGCGGCAGGAAGAAGATGGTGTAGCCGACCCAGCACATGAAGAACCAGTAGATCTGGAGGATCGTGTGCCATGCGCGCACGACGGTGAAGGGGAGCGAGAGGCCGAGTACTTTCACGATCGCCTCGCCGGGTCCGCCGCTCACGAAGTCCTCCGCGCTCAGGATGCCGGCAAGCACCTGCACGAGGAACAGGATCAAGGCGAACGCGAAGAACTTGTACGTGGCGCGCTGCGTGGGACGCACGAACTCGTAGCCGCGCTCGAGCTCGTATGTCGTGAGGGTACCGCCCTTGGCGCCGTTGAACGGATCGCCGGGGAGATCCTTCATCTGGCCGTAGACGTAGAGCACCAGCATCGCTCCCGCGAAGAGCACGAGGATCGAGAGGAAGCTCCACACCACGGCCGGCGTGGTGGGGAAGTTCCCGGCGTCGGGATCGTAGGGCCAGTTGTGCGTGTAGCTGTAGGTCTCGCCGGGGCGCTTCGCTCCGGAGACCCAGCCGCCCCAGAAGAAGAACGCGGTGAGGGCGCGCAACTCGTTCGGGTCGGTGATGTAGTTCGCCAACCGGAATCTCGCCGGGTACGTCGGGTCCGTGAACACCCGCGTGTAGTGCGCCTGGAGATCCTGGTACGCCTGGATCTGGGCGTCGTTGATGCGGATGACGCCCGCCGCCTCGTCGTAGCCGTTGTGCTTGATCTCGCGCTGCACGCGCACGGTGATCGCGTCACGATCGGCTTGGGCCGCCTCGGGCGACGGCTGGTTCTTCGCCGATTCGGCCTCGTAGAAGGACCGCATGGAAACGACGGTCCGGTGCAGGGCCTCGGCGGTGAAGTCCGGTCCCCGTTCCGCGCCGTCGCCCCAGAACGAGCCCCACGACATCAGGCCGCGGAGATGGAAGAGCTCCTGTCCGCGCGCGAGGTCCGCGAGCGGGATCACCTCCTTGCCGGTGGTGGCGGACACGAACGGAACGCGCGGCGGTGCGCTGCCGTACGTCCACGTTCCGAGGGCGACCAACCCGAGCACGCTGACCGATGTGACGATCGCGAATTGGGTCAGCCAGTTCGGCTTGGCGAGCAGCCACTTGCCGAGGTTCTGCCGTGTCCGGGAGTTCCAGGTTCGTGTTCTCACGTTGGCGTTCATGTGACGATCCTCCTCACGCGTGGGTCACGTGCCGGGGCCTACGGCGCGAACGCCGTAGGCACGTCGGCGGCGCCGTTGAAGAAGCGCTGCAGGCTTTGGTTGTACCGATAGAACGCGTCCACCTCGAGTTGATCGGGGCCGGTGACGCGCATCGGCTCATCGGGAAACGTCAGGTAGTTGAGCGTGTGGGTGAGGTCGGGTCCGGCGTTGGCGCGGGTGTTCTCGATCATCTCGCGCCAGGTATCGAGCGACGCCTCGAGCACGAAGTGCTCGGGGGCGGCCTCCGCCACGCTCGCGAGCTTGCGCACCGAGCGGGCCTTGAAGCCCTCGAAGCCGACCTCGTAGAGCTCCGTGCCCGTGGGCGCTTCGACCTGCACCACCATCGTGCACTCGAGGGGACCGAGCTCTCGATACCCCGCTTCGTCCTGGTCCATACGCTGCGCGAGCGCCTGGAACCACTGCGTCGAGGGAAAAAGCGTCGTGTTTGCCATGGCTGGGTCTCCTCCTAGGCGGCGAGATCTTCGTAGGGGATCTCTTTGGGAATGGTCAGGCGCGGCTCACGATCGAGGCCCGCGATCTCGAGGCGGCGCAGGTACTCTTTGACCTGCTTCGCGTAGATGAACGCCATGCGCTGGGCGCCGAGCTCGATGTTCGCGAGCCCGCCGCCGGCGAGGATGGCACGCGGCTCGGACGTCTGCGGCTCGAGCGTCAGCGTGAAGATCGCCTGCTCGCCGAGATCGAGGATCTTGTGCACCTGCTCGGCGCGGTCGGGATTCCGCTCGAGGAAGTACTTCAGATGCTTCACGCCGTACGCGACGTGGCGCGCCTCGTCCTGCATGCAGAGGCGGAAGATCGCCTTCTCCACCTCGGTCGGGGCCAGGAACTCGCCCTGGCGGAAGAGCGTGAGGACGAAGCCCTCGCCGAAGATGTGCATGAGGGCGCTCGCGGTGGTGTAGTCGGGCGCCTCGAGGATGGTCGCGAGGAGTTCCTCCTGGCCGGGCGACGCCATCATGAGGCCGCCGCCGTTGGCGAGCGCGCGCTTGCGGAAGACGTCGAGGTGGCGCGCCTCGTCGAAGATCTGGCTCGCGAGGAAGAGCTTCACTTCGTGGAAGTCGTGGTTGATCCGGCAGAGCCACTTGGCGGGCATGTCGCCCGCAACGAACTCGACCTCGGTCAGGCCCGTGCACATCTGGCAGACCGCGCGCTCGATGTCGTCGGGGAGCTTCTGGAGCTTGTCCCACGGGACGTCGGTGATCGAGTTCCACTGCCGCACGACGGCCTCGTCGTAGAGGAGCCCGGCGTTCTCCGCCCAGACCTCGGACATCTCGTTCATGGTGTACATCGGGAGGGACCGGGTACCGGGAGGCACTTCGCAGCCGCGCGGCGCCATGCTGCCGTGCGTCGAGCCGTGCTCAGGCACCTGTCCGTAGTAGCCCGTCTCGATGTCGCGCATGCGGAGCCCCGTGGGGCCCGGGGTGACCTGGTGTCCCCATCCCGCGGAATTGGCGTGCATCCACTTCAGATCGAAGTTGCCCTTCGCCATGTCCCGCATGCGGTCGAGTCCGACTTCGACCGCGGGGGTGTATTTGCCTGGTGGGTACTTGCTCATCGTGGCCTCCTGTTGGGGTGTGCGTTGCCCGTCGTCGCGGCGCGCCGCCGCCACGACGGAAGCTCCTCGTGAATCAACGTACAGCTCATGGTGCGACCTTCCTACCGGTTGGACGGCTAGAATGGATGACATCGGTCATGACTCGACATGATCGTTCGTGCGCTTCAGGAGCGTGCGCGCGGTCGTCGGTGCGTCGGCGTCGATCCACGTCGCTGCGAGGGGGTCGCCGCCGCGCGCGTTCGCCGCGATCTCGGCCAGCGCCGGCCCGCGTAGCTGCTGCTTGATTCGGGCGTAGGCTCCGCGCGGCAGGGTCGCGAGGTCGGCCGCGACCGCGAGCGCACGCGACAGGACGTCGCCCGGCGCCCGCGTCTCGTCGATGAGGCCGAGCGCCTCGGCCGCGCCGGCATCGATCCGGCGGCCGAGGAGTGCGAGCGTCCGCGCCGCTGCCGGCGTGAGTTCCGCCCGCACGACCGCCATGGCGGCGGCGGGGAACGGGATGCCGACGCGCACCTCGGTGAGTCCGAAATGCGCGCCGCGGTCCGGGCCGACGCGATGGTCGCAAGCGAGCGCGAGCACGAGCCCCGCCGCGATGGCGTGGCCGTTCACGGCGGCTACCGTCGGCACCGGGCAGGCGTACAATCGGGCGAGTACGCGATTCGCGCGATCGAGCATCGCGCGTTGCTCGGCGGCGTCGTAGCGGGGCACGACCTTCAGGTTCAGGCCGGCGGAGAAGCACCGGCCGGTGCCGGTCAGGATGATCGCTCCGGGCTCCTCGGCGAGCGCCTCGTCGAGCGCGCGTTCGATCGCCGCCGCGACCTCGAGGTCGAACGCGTTCACCGGCGGGTGGTCGAAGCGGAGGACGACGATCTCGCCGTGTCGTTGCGTGGCGACGCTCATCACGCCGGCCCCGTTCCGGACGACGCGCCCATGCCGCCGCCGACGCCGTGTTCGGTGCGCCGGATGATCTCATCCTGCATCTCGGGCGTGAGGTCTCCGAAGTAGGCGCAGTATCCCGAGATCCGGACGAGCAGGTGCGGATGTTGCTCGGGGTGGGCGCGCGCCTCGCGCAGGACGCCGGCGTCGAGCACGTTCGTCTGGAGCTGCATGCCGCCGCGGCGGAAGTAGGCGCCGAGCAGGGCGGCGAAGGCGGCGCGGCCGGTGCGCCCGCGAAGCGCGTGAGGATCGAAGCGCGCGTTCAGGTTGGCGCCGTTCCGGACGCTCTCGAAGTCGATCCGGTTCACGGAGTTGAAGAGCGCCGTCGGCCCCGCGCGGTCCATGCCGTCGGCGGGAGCGATGCCCGACGCGAAGGGCGCGCCGCGCCGGCGGCCGTTTGCCGAAGCGCCTGTGCGGCTGCCGAAGTACTGATGGGTCGTCATCGAGTAGAGCCCGGTGGTGTAGGGGCCGCCGCGCGTGTTGGCGTGCGCGCCGAGCGTGCGGGTGAACACCTCGACGACATAGGCGGTCCACGCGTCGGCCTCGGGTTGGTCGTTGCCGAACTTGTCGAGCCCGCGGAGGTACGCGCCCAGGTCGGCATCGGGGAGGTCGCGCTTCAGCTGATCGACCAGCGCGGGTAGCTCGATCCGCTGCTCCGCGAAGACGGCGCGCGCGATCGCGTAGAGGCTGTCGCCGGTGTCGCTGGCGCCGACGCCCTGGACCCCCGACCCGTTGTAGACGGCGCCGCCGGCGGTCGAGCACGTGCCGCGCTCGACGCACCCTGCGAGCAGCATGCTGGTGAGGGGGGTCGGATGGAACTTCCGGTGTGCGCGCTCGACGGCCTGCAGATCCCGCACCAGGCGTTCGACCTGAAAGGAGAGCTGCGTCTCGAACGCCGCGCGCACGTCGTCCATGGTGCGTAGCCGCGAAGGATGCGGCGTGCGGGCCCCGCTGCGCCGGCGCGTTCCGAAGCGCCGGCCCTCGTTGAGCGCCAGCTCGAGGACGATCGGAAGATTGAACAGCGACGCGTCGGTCGAGCCGAAGGTTCGACCCGGCGCGACCGGCTCGACGCACCCGCAGACGGCGTAGTCCTGCGCGTCGTCGGCGGTGTATCCGTTCGCGCGTAGCGCCGGGACGATCACGGCGTCGTTGTAGAGCGCCGGAGCGTTGGCGCCGCCGCAGAGCACCTCCGCTACGCGCTCGACGTAGGGATGCGGCGCCCCCGCGTGCAGGCGGGCGTGGAAGTTCGGCTGTCGCATGCGGAGCTCGTCGGCGATCTCGAGGATGATGTAGGTGAGCTCGTTGGTCGCATCGCGCCCGGCCCGATCGGTGCCACCGATCGTGACGGCCTGGCCGCTCATGAGGCCGCCGTGCATCCGCGTCGCGGTGTCGGAGAACACCGGGACGACCTCGCAGAGCTTGATCGAGAAGGCGGCCAGCCATTCCTTGGCGCTCTCGCGATCGAGCACGCCGCGCGCGCAGTCGCGCAGGTAGTAGGGCAGCAACAGCTGATCGAGGCGCCCCGGGCTGATGCCGTTGTCGAGGCTCTCGAGATTGACGGCGATCTGGGCGAACGTGATCGACTGCACCGCCTCCGCGAACGAGCGTGCGCCGAAGCGCGGCACGCGGCGGCAGGTCGCAGCGACCAGGGCGAGCTCGGCGCGCCGCGCCGGGTCGCTCTCGCGCGCGGCGAGGCGTTCCGCGGCATCCGCGTAGCGTTCGCCGAAGCGGGCGAGGGCGTCGGCGACGATGCCGACGCCCTCGAGGAAGGCCCATTCCTCGGAGGCGGTTCCATGGCGCCGCTGCACCGCGCGGGCCTCCTTCGCGATGCCGCTGGTGCCGATGGCGATCAGATTCGCGTAGTCGGGCACGATGTGGGCGATACCGGCGAGCTCGTTCAAGATGTAGTGCCGCGGCGCGAGCTGCTCGCGCAGGAAGGTCGCCTTGCTCCACGGCGAGCGGTAGACGCGAAACCCCAGCATGCGCGGCGCCCAGAACGGCACGATGCGTTGCAGGGCCGCGATCTCGTCGCGCGCCACCGCCAGCGGGTTCACGCGGCGGTGGGGAAACGTCGCGATCTCACGCAGCATCGCTACGCCGTGTAGCTCGGGATAGATCGCGCCGCCGACGCGCTTCGACGAGAAGTTGCCGACCACGAGCTCGTCGGGGTGGATGCGAACGCGTTTCCTCGCGAGGACGAGCGCGAGCGCCTCCGCGGCCTGGATCGCCCGCGGCTTCGCCCGGTTGGCGCGATTCGCAAAGTACTCCGTCCAGAGGAGCGCGCGCTCGGGGCAAACGGCGGGGGCCGCCTGTTGGACGGCGTCCTTCAGGCGCGCGATGCGCGAGGACGGGATGGCGGCGCGGCGGAACTCAGTCGCAGACGACGACATCGATGCCTTCCTTTCCGAAGCGGTGCGTGAACGGCGCGAGGGCGGCCGGATCGAGGCGCGGACGGCCGAGGGGCGCCAGGATGGGAGCCAGGCGCGAGAGCTTGGCCTCGCCGAAGTCGTGATACGGGAGGCAGCGCAGCGTGCGGTGCCCGTGGCGCGCGAGGAAGCGAGCCGTCGCGCGCACGTTCTCGGGGTCGTCGTTCAGCCCCGGGATCACCGGCATGCGCGGCTCGACGGCGACGCCGCTCTCGGCGAGGCGGGCGAAGTTTTCGAGGATGCGCTCGTTGCCCGCGCCGGTGAGGCGCGCGTGTGCCGCGCTGTCCATGTGCTTCAGGTCGAACTGGACGAGGTCGATCCAGGGGAGGAGGGAGACGGTCTGGTCCCAGCCGAAGAGGCCGCACGTCTGCAGCACGACGTGGATGTGCTCGGCCGCGAGGCGGGGAAGCAACGCGCCGAGATATGCGGCGTGGAGCGTCGGCTCGCCGCCCGACAACGTGACGCCGCCGCCCGACTCCTCGAAGTAGTCGCGGTCCTTCACGATCTCGCTGACGAGCGCCCCGACCGCGTAGCGACGGCCGATCAGCCGGAGCGCGTCGTGGTGGCACGCGTCGGCGCAGCGTCCGCACGCGTCGCAGCTCGTGAAGTCGATCCGTTGCTCGGGCCCCGACAGGATGGCGCCGCGCGGGCAGGCCGCCGCGCAGCGCTGCTCCCCGGCGCAGCGATCGGGATGGAACGCCATCTCCGGCTCGCGTCGGATCGCTTCGGGATTGTGGCACCACGCGCAACGCAGGAGGCAGCCCTTGAAGAAGATCGTCGTCCGGATGCCGGGGCCGTCGTGGAGCGAGAAGCGTTGGACGTCGACGACGGCGGGGATCACCTCGCCCATCGCCGATAAACTACCGATCGGTAGGATGGACGACATGACGGAGGTCAATGTGGAGGCTGACCTTTGCGGATCACGCAGCCGGTGGGGGCACGCCGACCCGGCCCGGGCACAGCGTCACGGTGTAGGTGCAGGGCTCACCGAGGGTGAGCGGGCAGCCCTCGTCGCAGGGGTGCACACGCATCCGACGCCGGGACCCTGCGGCCACCCCGCGATCGGGGCGGCGACGCCGCACGTCGTGCGCCGTCCAGCAGGATGTCAGAGCGTGACGCGCTGTGTGGCGATGGGCATCGCGTGGGCGTGGGACACGGCGGTCTCCCGGATCGATCTCTCCGAAGGGCCTCGCGCCGCGTGTGAGCGCGGTGCGAGGCGTTCACGCCGTCGTATGGCCGCGGTCAGCGACAGGAGAACGTGCCGCCTTTGCGGCTCCATCGACAATGCGGGCGTGGCGTATCCGCGTCTCCGAAGCGGCGCGCGACGCATCGCTGCGGCGCCGCGCCGAGGACGATCCGCAGTTCGAGGGCGTCGTCGCCCGGCGCGAACGGGCTCGAGCGGTCGCGGCCGCGCAGGGCGACCTCGACGCGTCCGGGGGCCGATCGGGAGAGGCGGATCGTCGCGGTGCGGACGCCGCCGTGGACGCCTTCCGGGTCGCGGTACCGCCACGTCGCGCCGTGGCGATGGCTGCTCCACCCGACGTCGGTCAGAGGGTCGCGGACGCCGCCGGGGATGACGATGGTTTCGCGGAGGGTGCCGTCGCCGGCACGCAGTTCGACGCGGAGCCCGTGCGCGAGCGGGTCGAGCCCCTGCATCGAGGAGAGGGGGAGATCCGTCGTGGCGCGCAGCGCGAGCGTGCCGCGGTCGGCCGTGCGCGCGCCGCCGAGAACGATCCGCGATTCGGTGGTGAGGTTCCCGCCCGCGAAGGCTGGCAGGCAGCGGCCGTTCGGCGTGCAGACATCGGTGGTGCACGGGTCGCCGTCGTCGCACTCGCCGTCCGTCCGGCAGACCGGGGCCTCGACCGTCGTCGTGGCGCTCGCCATCGCGATCGGCGCGCCGCGGCCGGTCGCGATCCAGAGATCGTGCAGCGTCGTCCCGGTCGCGTCCGTCACGTTGCCGTCGCGGAGCGCCTCGATGTAGTGGCGCGGCGTGTTCTGGTAGTAGAGCGCGACCGCGGCCTGTGTGGCGCCGAAGGGGATTGCGAAGCGGACGTCGTCCCAGTGCTGCCCGTCCGCGTAGGTCGCGCCCACCACCGGCGCCCCGGCGTCGGCGTACGCCGCGTTCGCGAAGCCGCGCGGCGGGATGCGGTTGTCCTTCTCGATCGTGTCGGCAAGCGCCATGTGGGTGGTAGGTCCGGTCGGGAGCCCAGTGAGCGCCGCCGCCTCGTCGCTGAGACCGACGTGCATCTCGTAGACGACGGTCGACGACTCGTCGAGTTCGGCCGTCGCCTCGTCGTAGCGGCCGTGCTCGCCGACGAGCGCTCCGGCCTCGTCGCGGAACTCGACATTCAGCCATACGCGCCGTCCCTCGATGTGGCCGGTCGGCAGCTTGTGCCCGGTCTCGTTCGTCACCCGCACGACGAGATGCGTGCCGTCCTGGGCGAGCGTGAGCGATGCGGCCCGCTCGAGCATGGCGACGGCGGCGTCGCGTCCGCGGGCGAGCGCGGCCTGGTCGACGTCGGGATCGAGGCGGGTCTGCTCCGCGATCAGGTCGAGCACGGGCGCGGCGGCGCCCGCGAAGTCGTGGAGGGCGAGGTCGCCGCGGACGGTGCCGTAGACGCATCCGCGGCCGACCGCGCGCGGCATGTGGCAGTCCTGGCAGGTCGACACCACGCCGCTGCCGACGCCGCCGAAGCGTCCGCCGAGGTCGACGCCTCCGGCGGCGAAGGCGCTCAGCTTCCATTCCGTGTAGGTGCGCTCGAGCGGGAACTGCGCGCCCGGATCGTGCGTCGGGCTCTCCATGCCCATCTCGTTGTAGCGGTAGGTGCCGTCCGATGCGAGGGTGACGGCGAGGTTGCCGACGTCGTGGCACGTGCCGCAGAACTCGCTGCGCGAGTGGAACGGCGACGCGATCCACGCATGCATCGCGAGCGGGTCGGTGCGCGGGCCCCGGCGCGTGCCGCTCGGGTCGAGCACGAACATGGCGTTCCCGTAGTGCGCGGGGATCGCCGCGAGGCCCGCCAGCACGCCCGCATCCGCGCCGGGGCTCGTACCGGGCACGAAGATCGGATCCACCATGCTGTGGCAGAAGTGGCAGGTGACGCCCTCGCGATCGGTCGCGTCGAGGAGCCGGCCGTCGGGCTCGTCGGCGTGGCCGGTGACGATGCTGAGCGGAACATGGCAGCGCAGACAGTAGTAGCCGACAGTCGGCACGTCCTGAGTGGCGGTCGTGAGCTGCGCGAAGAAGAGCGGATCACGCCCGGCGTGGGCCATCAGGCTCCCCGACCAGCGCGCCACCGGATCCACCGCGTCGTCGTAGCGGCCATGGCAGGAGGCGCACTCCGAGGGCTCGAGGAGCACGTGCGGCGACACGTCGCCCGTCTGCGTCCCCGGAACGTGAAAGTCCTCGCAGAGCGGCGGTACCGCCGCGCAGGTGCCGGCCTCGCATGCCGAGCCGCCGCCGCAGGTGCTGCCCGGACCGCACGCGGCGCCGTCCGGAAGCGACGCGTGGATGCAGCCATCGACGGGGTCGCAGGCGTCGCTCGTGCATGGATTGTGGTCGTCGCAATCGGGCGCGGAGGCGTCGGTGCACACTCCGAGCAGGCAGTGCGCGGCGCCATTGCAGACGGTGCCGTCGTCGTCGCACGACGTGCCGTCGAGCGCCGTCGTCCGGACGCAGCCGGTCACGAGGTCGCACCGGTCGTCAGTGCACGGCTCGCCGTCGTCGCAGTCGAGGTCGTCGTGGCACGCGCTCACGAAGGTGGCGGTGAGGGTCGTGTCGCCGGCGGGCACCGTGACCGCATGCGCGCGGAGCCCGCCGTCCGACCACGCCGCGAAGAGCCAGTCGACGCCGTCCTGCGTCTGGGGCGCCGGTGCCTCGACGGGGAGCGTCGCGCCCACGACCGCGGTGTGGACGAAGGGCGTGGCCGCCGTCGTCGAGCCGGCGACCAGCGCGAGACCGGGCGGTGTGGAGGCGAGGGTGAGAGCGATCGTCTCCGGGTCGAGGGTCACGCTCGCGGTGTGCGTGAGGCCGCCCGAGTCGGTCGCGGTGAGGCGGAGCACGAGGCGCGCGGGAAGCTCGCCTGGGTCGGGAGCGACGAAGCTCCCCGAGGACACGCCGCTCGCCGTGGCGACGGGTTCGCTCGTACAGGTGTCGACGCAGCGCTCGAGGAGGAGCGTCCACGCGAGCGCCGAGGCGGCGAGCGTGCCCTCCTCGGGATCGGTCGCCGCGCCGGCGAAGTCGATGGGCGCGCCGACGCGCCAGCGCAGGGTCGCGGCAGGTGTCGCGATCTCCGCGGTCGGTGGCTCGTTGGTTGACACCCAGCGAACGCGCCGCACGCTGCCGCCGTTGAAGTCGACGTAGAAGAGATCGCCGTCGGGGCCGGTGTCGAGGGCGATCGGCGCGGCCGCGCCGTCGACGAAGACCGCGCGCGTGGCCGGGTCGGGCAGGCCGTCGACGCCGGCGCGCATCGACCAGATGCAGCCGCGGGAGAAATCGGCGAAGAAGAGCGCCCCGTCGTAGGTCGCCGGGTAGCCGCCTCCGGTGTGGAAGGCGAGGCCGGTGATCGCGGAGTTTCCGGCCCCGCACTGCTCGTCGGGCGTCATGGGCTCGCCGTGCCGATACGCGAAGTAGGGGGGCGTCGTCGCGGTCGGGCTCGCGTAGAGCCCGTCGCAGCGTGCGAGGCCGGCCGCCTCGTAGAGCGGTTGGCGGTCGGCGCCTTCGTAGCACGGCCACCCGAAGTTCGGCGCGACGGGATCGGCGGCGTTTGCGACGCGGTCGATCTCCTCGATCGTGTCCCAGCCGACGTCGCCGATCCAGAGATCCGCGGTGCCGGGTCGGAAGGCCATGCGATACGGGTTGCGGAGGCCGAACGCGACGATGCGGCGGTCGGCGGGCGCGAGCGGATCGACGCGCAGGATCGTGCCGTTGAAGCCGAGCGGGTCGCCGGCGCTGAGGGTGTCCTGGCTACGGAGCGCGCCGCCCTCGGCGCCCGGCGGGGCCGGCGTCGCGCCGCCGCCCGTCGGATCGCCGCAGGGATTCAGCGGGCCGGGCCCGTACTGCCCGTAGTCGACGCCGTTGAAGCTCGCGCCGTCGCCGGCGCCCAGGTAGAGCGCGCCGTCGGGCCCGACGACGAGACTCCCGAGCGAATGGCTAGGGTACTGCTGGCACCAATCCTCGAGGAGCACCTGCTCGGGGCCCGCCTGCCCACTGGCGTCGAGGTCGAGGCGCGCCAGCCGGCCGCCGACGACGCACCCGGCGCCGAGCGGATCCGGGCAACCGTCGGTGGTCGCGCCGGCCGATCCCCAGCGCGGCGGGGTGCCGCCCGGGGCGGCGTCGAGCGTGTAGAGGACGAAGATCGACGATACGGCGGGGAAGGCGGGGTGCAGCGCCAGGCCGAGGAGGCCGCGGTCCCAGAAGTTGTGCACGTTGGTCCGCAGGTCGGCGACGGTCGTGGGCGTCGCGTCCGCGAGGTCGTCGAACACTTTCACGATCCCGCTCTTCTCGGCGACGAACACCCGTCCGTCGGACGCGAAGCGCACGGCGGTCGGCTGCTCGAGTCCGCCGATCGCGATCGACTCCTCGAAGCCCGCGGGTAGGGTCGTCGCGTCGGCGTGCGCGTCCAGGAGGCAGAACAGGGCGGTCGCCAGGAGTGCGCCGCGACGGAGAGGGGGCATGATCTCGCGACATCCTAATGGTTATGCGCGTCGGGTGCGAGGCGCGAACACACCGAGATGACGTTCATCATGGACGATTCATGATGCTCGCCGGATCGCGTGCGATGGGTATGCCGGCGGACTCTCCGAGTGGTGCGAATCCGCCGGAGCGATTCGTGGCGTCGGCGAGAACGGCCGCCCGTTCGAGCTACGGAATCGGATGGCATCGGCCTTGCTGTGCGTAACGTCGCGGCGTACGGCGACGGTGACGGCGTTCACGGTCACTCGCGTGGTCCGGCGCTCGGGAGGACGGGATGAATCGCAAGCTCTCGCGTCGTGATTTCCTGCGCATCGCCGGGGCCGCGGGGCTCGGGACGGTTGCCGCACCGGCCGGACTCTTCGCCGGGTACCGCCACCTTGCGCCGGTCGCGGTCGCCAACCCGCTCGCGGCGTATCCCGTGCGCGAGTGGGAGCGGCTCTATCGCGACGTCTTCCGCACCGACGACAGCTTCACGTTCCTCTGCTGTCCGAACGACACGCACAACTGCCTGCTGCGCGCGTTCACGAAGAACGGTGTCGTCGTGCGCATCGAGCCGACCTACGGCTACGGGAAGGCGACCGACCTCGTCGGCCACCAGGCGAGCCATCGCTGGGACCCGCGCTGCTGTCAGAAGGGACTCGTGCTGGCGCGCCGCTTCTACGGCGACCGGCGCGTGAACGGGGCCTTCCTCCGGAAGGGGTTCAAGGAGTGGGTCGATCGCGGTTTCCCGCGCGATCCGGTGACGGGCGCCGCGCCGCCTGAACTCATGCGGCGCGGCATCGACGCCTGGGTGAAGGTGCCGCACGAGGAAGCGTACGCGTATCACGCGAAGACGCTGATGAACGTCGCCGAGACCTACTCCGGCGACACGGGCAAGCAGCGGCTCCTCGCCCAGGGTTACGATCCCGACATGGTGGAGCAGGTGGGCGGCGCGGGGACGCGGGTCATGAAGTTCCGCGGCGGGATGGCGAAGCAGGGCCCGGTGCGGATCTTCGGGTGCTTCCGCATGGGCAACTCGATGGCGCTCCTCGACCACCACGTGCGCGGGGTGTCGCCCGACGACGCCAAGGGCGCCGGCTCGTGGGACTCGTATTCGTTCCACACCGACCTGCCCCCGGGACACCCGATGGTGACGGGCGAGCAGACCAACGACTTCGAGCTCTTCGACGTCGAGAACGCGAAGCTCGTGATCGCCTGGGGCATGAACTGGATCACGACCAAGATGCCCGACAGCCACTGGCTGACCGAGGCGCGCTTGAAGGGCGTGAAGACCGTCGCGGTGACGGTCGAGTACTCGGCGACCGCGTCCAAGTGCGACGACGTCATCGTCATCCGCCCCGGCACCGACCCGGCGCTCGCTCTTGGCCTGGCGCAGGTGCTGATCGCCGAGAAGCGCTACGACGCCGACTTCGTCCGCCGCTTCACCGACCTGCCGACGCTCGTGCGCATGGACACGCTCGAGCGCCTGAAGGCCGCCGACGTGTTCCCCGGCTACACCGAGAAACCGTGGAAGAACTGGGCGCAGGTGATTCCGACCGGGCAGAAAGCCCCGCCGACGCCGCAGCAGAACGGCGTGTACGTGCCGGAGGCTCTGAAGGCCGACTTCGCCGACTGCGTGGTCTGGGACGAGCAAGGGAAGCGGCCGGTCGCGGTCGGTCACGACGACGTCGGTACGCACTTCGACGCGCTCGGCGTACGGCCGGCGCTCGCCGGCGCGTTCAAGGTGAAGCTCGCCGACGGCAAGACGGTCGAGGCGCGGCCGGTCTTCGACCTGACCGCCCAATACCTCCGCGCCAACATGCGGCCGGACCAGGTCCGCAAGATCACTTGGGCGCCGGCGGAAGCGATCCGACGGCTCGCGCGCGACGTCGCGGCGAGCGGCGGCCGCACGCTCATCGCCTGCGGCATGGGACCGAACCAGTTCTGGAACAACGACAACAAGGACCGCGCGCTCTTTCTCGTGCTGGCGCTCGCCGGGAGCCTCGGCCGCCACGGCGGCAATATCGGGAGCTATGCGGGCACCTACAAGAACACGCTCTTCTCCGGGATCGGTCGCTTCACGGCCGAGGACCCGTTCCACATGCAGCTCGAGCCGGCGGGCGAGATCAAGACCAAGTACTACTTGCGGCCGGAGTCGATGCACTACTGGGCGAACGGCGAGCGCGTAATGAAGGCCGGCACGAAGAAGATCACGACCGGCGCCCATCTACCGACGCCGACCAAAGCCATCTGGCAGGTCAACTCGAACTCGAGCCTCGGCAACCAGAAGGGCTTCTACGACGTCGTCTTCAACACGCTGCCGCGCGCCGAGTGCGTCGTCTACAACGAGTGGTGGTGGACGGCGTCGTGCGAGTTCAGCGACATCGTATACGGGGTCGATTCCTGGATGGAGTTCAAGTATCCGGACATGACCGCGTCGAACACCAATCCGTTCCTGCAGCCCTATCCCGTGACGCCGGCGCGCCGGGCCTTCGCGACCGTGTCCGACAACGAGGTCTATCTCGGCGTCGCCCGCGCCCTCGGGAAGCTCACCAGGGACGAACGCTTCGAGCAGGCGTGGCATTTCATCGCCGAGGAGAAGGCGGAGGTCTACCTGCAGCGTGTCCTCGACGGTTCGGCGCCGATGAAGGGCTGGAAGATCGAGGAGGTGCTCGCCCGCGGCAAGGAGGGCGTGCCGGTCCTCGTCAATACCCGCACCTATCCGCGTCTGAACTCCTGGGAGCAGGTGCAGGAGTCGAAGCCGTGGCATACGAAGACCGGTCGGCTCGAACTCTACCGACCGGAGGTCGAGTTCGTCGAGGCGGGCGAGAACCTCGTCGTGCACCGCGAGCCCGCCGACGCGACGTTCTACGAGCCGTGCGCGATCGCGGCGGCGCCACATCCGGCGATCCGTCCGAAGCGGCCGGCCGACTGGGGGATCGCACCCGACGCGCGCGACCACAATACCAGGCAGATGCGCAACGTCACCTTCACCGTCGAGGACCTGGTGCGCACCAAGCATCCGCTCCGCGATCAGGGATGGGATCACGTCTTCCACACCCCGAAGTACCGCCACGGCGCGCACACGATGCCGATCGACACCGACTTCATGGCGGCGCTCTTCGGTCCCTTCGGCGACATGTACCGGCGCGACAAGCGTATGCCGGGTGACGGCGAGATGTACGTCGACATCAATCCCGGCGACGCGCGCGCGCTCGGCATCGCCGACGGCGACTACGTCTGGATCGACGGCGATCCGAACGACCTGCCGTTCCGCGGCTGGCGCGACCCGGCGCGCGCCGAGCAGTACGCGGTTGCGCGCTGCATGGCGCGCGCCCGCTACTATCCGGGAACGCCTCGGGGCATCACGCGCATGTGGTTCAACGGCTACATGGCGACGCCGGGCTCGGTGCGCGGCGCCGCGAGCCGTCCCGACGGCCTCGCCAAGAATCCGGAGACCAACTACCAGGCGCTCTTCCGCTTCGGCGGCCACCAGAGCATGACGCGCTCCTGGCTGAAGCCGACGCACCAGACCCATTCGCTGGTCACGCGGAGGTCGTGGACCAACGAAGTGACCAAGGGATTCAACGTCGACGTGCACTGCGTGACGAGTGCGCCCCGCGAGTCGCTCGCGCGCTTCACCAAGGCGGAGGACGGCGGCATCGGCGGCAAAGGCCTCTGGCGGCCGGTGACGCTCGGGCTCCGGCCGGGCGCCGAGAGTACGGCGCTCCAGCAGTACCTGCGGGGCGGCTTCGTCGCCGTCCGCAAGGCGTGAAGGAGAGGCGATGCCGAAAGTCTACAATTGGCAGATCGGGCGCGAGATGGACTACCCCTACGAGGGGGCGCGGCCGACGAAGCAGTTCGCGATGCTCTTCGACACCAACAAGTGCATCGCGTGTCAGACCTGCACGGTCGCCTGCAAGACGACGTGGACCCCCGGCCGCGGCCAGGAGTACATGTTCTGGAACAACGTCGAGACCAAGCCCTACGGCTACTATCCGCTCGGTTGGGACGTGAAGATCCTCGAGCAGCACGGCGTCCAGGACGTGAGCGGCCCGGTGTACAAGGGCAAGACGCTCTTCGAGTCGGCGCCGAGCGGCGAGCGCATCCTCGGCTATCTGCCGGAGGACCTCGACTACGCGCACCCGAACGTCGGCGAGGACGACTCGCTCGGCGACATGCAGCAGGGCGAACTGCTGCAGATCCCGCACATGCAGTGGATGTACTACCTGCCGCGCATCTGCAACCACTGCACGTATCCGGCGTGTCTCGCGTCGTGCCCGCGCATGTCGATCTACAAGCGCGAGGAGGACGGCATCGTGCTTCTCGATCAGACGCGTTGCCGCGGCTACCGCGAGTGCGTGAAGGGCTGCCCATACAAGAAGACGTTCTTCAACCCGATCACGCGCGTTTCGGAGAAGTGCATCGGCTGCTACCCCGCGGTCGAGGGTGGCCGCCAGACCCAGTGCACGATCACCTGTATCGGGAAGATCCGCCTGCAGGGCTTCCTCGGGAAGCCCGACGCGATCCGCGAGGACAACCCGATCGATTACATCGTGCACGTTGCGAAGATCGCGTGTCCGCTCTACCCGCAGTTCGGGCTCGAGCCGAATACCTACTACATTCCGCCGGTGCACGTGCCGCCACGGTACCTCGTGCAGATGTTCGGGGTCGGCGTCGAGCGTGCGGTCGCGGGCTATCGTAAGGTCGCGGACGACGAGAAGCTCCTCGGCGCGCTGCTTCTCTTCGGCGCGACACCGATGATCATCCACCATTACAAGGTCGAGGCGGGGGTCTCGATCGGCTACGACGAGCAGGGCGCCGAGCTCGTGCGCGTGCCGCTCAGCGAGGCGATCCACGTGCGGCCCGCCTTCGACGAGAAGCACCAGGCCTACCGTACCAACATCACGTGAGGGAGCCGTCCATGACGACCCGAAGGAGAACGAGGCTGGCGCTCGCTGCGGCCGCACTGCTGCTCGCGGCGAGCGAGGCCGGCGCGCAGGTGACCGAACTCCGCGTCGTGCGCGTCCGTGAGGAGGGGCCGTTTCGCGACCCTGCCGCGGCGTTCTGGAAGGAGGCGCCGACGACCGCGGTGACGTTGCTGCCGCAGGCGATGACGCTGCCGAACAACCTCAAACCGGCGGTCCAGTCGCTGCAGGTCAGAGGCGTGCACGACGGGGAGTGGATCGCGTTCCTGCTCGAATGGCCGGACACGACCAAGAGTGACCGTATCGTCGTCGATCAGTTCGGCGACAAGGTCGCGATCGAGTTTCCGGCCGAGTTCAAGAAGGACGCGCTTCCGAGCCCGATGATGGGGAATCCGGGCGGACGCGTCGAGATCTGGCAGTGGCGCGCCCCGTTCCAGCAGGATCTCGAGCGAGGCCGACCGCAGGTCGCCAGCGACCTGTATCCGAATGCGCACGTCGACGTGTACCCGGACGAGCTCCTGCGCGCGATCGATGCGCGTCCCTACATGGGTGCGGTCGGCGTCGACAACTTGATCACGCGCGCCGACAAGAGCCCGGTGCTCGAGCAGATCGCGGAGGGCTGGGGGTCGCTCACGATTCAGCCCGACGACCAGCAGGCGGACGGGAAGGGGGAGTGGGCGGACGGCGGGTGGCGCGTGGTCATGACGCATCCGCTCGTCGGAGGCGAGACCGACGTCCGGTTCGCGCCCGGCGGCGAGACGGCGGTCGCGTTTGCCGTGTGGGACGGCGGCAGCCGCGAGGCCGGACCGCGGAAATCGTGGTCCACCTGGGCCGCGGTGAAACTCGCCGAGTAGCGCGATGATGACCGCGGCGAGTTCGTTGCAGGAGATCCGGCGCGATGTCGCCGGCGCGCTCGTGCGCGCGGGCGTGCTACGGACGCTGGCGCGCGGGCTCGATGATCCGTCGGGCGCGTGGCGGGCCGAGGTCGCCGACGGCTGGCGCGTGCTGCTCCGTGGGACCGGGGAATGGCCGGAGGATCTGCGCGCGTCGTTGGTGCGTGCGCTCGCGAGCCTGGAAGCTGCGACGGACGATCTGCCGTCGGAGCACGTGCGGCTGTTCGGGCCGGCCGGCCGCGCCACGCTCACCGAGACGTCGTGGGGCGACGCGGGCCGATTGCTCGGGAAGGCGGCCGCGCTCGCCGACCTCGGCGGTTTCTATCGCGCCTTCGGCGTCGAGCCGTCCGCGGCGAGCCCGCGGCCCGAGGATCATCTCGCGTTCGAGCTCGAGTTCCTGAGCGTACTCGCGCTCAAGGAGGCGTGGGCGCGGAGCGGCGGCGAGACGGAAGCGCTAGCGATCACGCGCGACGCGGCGGCGAAGTTCCTCACCGACCATCTCGGGACCTGGGTGGACGCCTGGTGCGCGGCGCTCGTCGAGCAGGGCGCTCCCGGCTTCTACGTGGCGCTCGGCGAAGCCATTCGCTGCACCGTTCGCGCGGAGTGCGATCGGCTCGCGGTGGTTCCGCACCCAGTCACGGCGCGTCGCCTCGACGACGCGCTCGGCGACGAGGCCTTCGCGTGCCCCCGCGCCGGCGCGGCCGACCCGCCGGGCTGACGCGACCGCGCGCGCCGACATCCGGCGCCCCCGATCGGCGGGCACGGCGCCAGTCGAAGGTGACATCGGTCAGGCCACTTGCCGGCGTGTGGTCATCGCGGTGCGACTGACGATCCCTTCAACCTTGAACCATGACGCAATCACACGTTGCGCTGCCGGAAGATCCGGCCGGCGCCCCCGCCCCGAAACGACGGCTCCGCCAGCGTACGCAGACCCGTGCTCGCCTCGTGGCCGCGGGGCGGCGGGTGATCGCCGCCCACGGGCTCGACGGCGCTGCGGTCTCCGACATCACCGACGACGCCGACGTCGGCGTGGGATCCTTCTACAACTACTTCACGTCCAAGCGGGAGCTCTTGAACGTCATCGTCGCCGAAGCAGCGGCGTTGCTCGGCGAGGTCCTGCACCAACGCACGCGCGCGATGGCGGATCCCGCCGCCCGGGTGGCGGTCGCGGTCCGCCATGTCGTACATCTCGCGGGGACCGACCCGACGTGGGCGTGGTTCGTGCTCCGCGCGACCGACGCCGTGCCGCGGCTCACGGCGAGCGTGACGGCGCCGATCGAGCCGCACGTCCTCGCGGGGATCGCGAGCGGGCGCTTCACGGTGGACGACCCCGAGCTCGCGGTGAACGCGATCGGCGGGATGATGCTGCACGTGATGCGGGCTCGCCTGCTCGGCCGGGTCGGTCCCCAGGCCGACTGCATTGCCGCCGAGCACGTCCTGCGCACGCTCGGGCTCGCGCCCGCCGTTGCGCGCGCCGTCGTGCGAGGCGTCGCGGAGGCCGTGGAGGACAGGGAGATCGTGGCGTGAGCGTCACGGCTCCCCCGGCCCCCGTACGGGCGGCCGGCGTGCGCGTCGCGCGCGATCTCGACGTCCGTCCGATCCTGACGCGTGGCGAGGAGCCCTTCGCGACCATCATGCGCGCGACCGAAGACCTCGAGGACGACGAGGCGCTGCATCTGATCGCACCCTTCGAGCCGCGTCCGCTCTACGACGCCATGCGCCAGCGCGGGTACACGGCGCACACGACCGGCGACGGGAGCGTCTTCCACGTGTGGTTCTATCGGGAGATTCCGTGAAGGCGACTACGAAGCGCCGTCGCTAAGCGTCATCAGTTCGGATGACGTCCGTCATGTGTTGCCGTCCGACCGTTCGGTAGTTACTGAGCATGCGCACTGCCATCAAGCCTCGCATCGCGGACGGACAGCGGGCCGTCCAGCCGGGTGACGGAAGACGATTCGGCACGCGAGAAGCGATTCTCGCCACAGCGACGCGCTCGTTCGCCGAGCGTGGCTACCATCGAACGAGTCTCCACGAGGTCGCGGAGGAGGTCGGTATCCAGAAGGCCTCGATCTTCCACCATTTCGCGAGCAAGGAGGCGCTGTATCGCGCTGTCCTCGCGGAAGGCCACGGCGAGGGCGAGGCCATCATCCGCCGAGCGATCTCCGGCGACGGGTCGTGGTGGGAGCGGATGCGCGCGTTGCTCGACGCGTACATCGACCTCGTCGCCGCTCGGCCCGAGCAGACCAAGATCCTGCTCCGGCAGTCGCTCGGCGATGCTCCCGAAGGCTTCGACGGCGGACCGGACTCGGACCGTCTCCTCGCGCTCGTCACGTCCTTCCTGAGCGAAGGGCAACGCGCCGGGGCCTTCGCCTCCTGCGACGGGCTCGGCTTGGTGCTCGGCGTGATGGGGATGATCGTCTTCTTCTTCACGTCGGCGCCCGTCGTCGCGTCCGGATGGAGCGCGGAGCTCTCGATGGAAGGCGTGGAGGCGATCCGCCGCCGCGTGACCGCGATCGTCGAGCGCGTGCTCGTTCAGGCGGTCAGATTGCCGTAGTGCGCGAGGCGCGTGAGGCGCTCGAGATCGAGGACCACGATGCCCTCGTCCTCGATCGCGATCATGCGGTTCCGTTTCAGCTTCGCGAGCAATCGGATTGCGGTCTCCGTCGAGACGCCGATCATGTCCGCGAGCTCGCGGCGTGAATAGGTGAGGCGGATGAGGCGCGGCGCGCCGTCGTTCGCGTCGGCATCGTCGCAGGCACCATCGCCGAGGCGTAACAGGAGGTCGGCGAGGCGCGCGTCGGCACGCTTCAACGCGAGCTCGCCCGCCTTGCGGCGGGTCGCGGCGAGCGCTCGGCTGAGCGTCGCGATCAGTTGCATGCTCGTCTTCGGGTGGCGTTCGAGGAACTTCACGAGTCGCTCGCGGGGGAGGAACGAGAGCTGCGCTTCGGTCAGGGCCTCCGCCGAGGCCGAGTAGGTGTCCTCGTCCGCGAGCCCGAGTTCACCGAGGATCGTACCCGGCGTGGCGATGTCGAGGATGAATTCGCGACCGAAGCGATCGGACTGATAGAGCTTGACGTTGCCGTGACAGAGGACGTACAGGCCGCCGGCCGGCGTGCCTTCGTGGAAGACGACCTGTCGCGGCTTGTAGAGGCCGGTCACGGTGCAGGTCTGGAAATCTCCGAGCTCCTCCACGGGGAGGTCCGCGATATAGGTGTGCGCTCGGACCGTACACTGCTGGCAGGAAATCCGCCTCATCGTGATGCCCTCCAGTATACGGGTTTCGCAGGATCGTGAATCTCGGAGACGACGCGTTCGCACCGCTGCGAACGCGGCCGCGCGAACGGCCACCCAGATCGCGGAGGAGCGGTCATACGTGGGAGATCCTCATGATCATTAGCAATCGTCGAGCCAATTTATGCCACTTGCCTTGCGGGCCGCGAAGGGCGGGGGATATAAGTGCCGCGTCTTTTTCCTGCACGGGGGGATCCTCACAGCATGAGCCAATTGCACGGCGGGCGCATCGTCGCCAAGGCCCTCAAGAACGAGGGTGTTTCGCACGTCTTCACTCTCTGCGGCGGACACGTGATGTCGATCTACGACGGCTGCCTCGACGTCGGCATCCGGGTGGTGGACACCCGCCACGAGCAGACCGCAGCGCATGCCGCCGACGGCTGGGCGCGGGTGACGGGCGAGCCGGGCGTCGCAATCGTGACCGCCGGCCCCGGGCTTACCGACGCGGTGACGGGTGTCGCATCCGCCTGGCGTGCCAATATCCCCATGCTCATCATCGGGGGGCAGGGGCCGCGGAGCCTCCAGGACATGGGCTCGCTGCAGGACATGAACCACGTCGATCTCATGCGGCCCATCACCAAGTGGTCGCACTCGATCCCGGAGGCGCGCCGGCTCGGCGAGTACGTCAGCACGGCGTTCCGGATCGCAACGACGGGCGTACCGGGTCCGGTGTTCCTCGAGATGCCGGTGGATTTCCTGTTCGACTCCTATAGCGAGGACCAACTGGTCTTCCCGACCGGCTCCCGCAGCGGCGCCGGAGCCTCTCCGGACCCGGGGTACGTCGACCAGGCGATCGAGCTCTTGAGCAAGGCGCAGAAGCCGGTCGCGCTCGTCGGGAGTCAGCTCTTCTGGTCGAAGCGTCGCGACGCCTACCTGCCGTTCGTCGAGCGGTTCGGCCTTCCGGTGTACGTGAACGGCCAGGCGCGGGGCTCGCTGCCGCCCGACCATCCGAACTTCTTCATCAAGACGCGCAAGGAAGCGCTCCGCGGCGCCGACGTGATCTTGATCTTCGGCACGCCGCTCGACTTCCGGCTGGGCTACGGCCGGGCGAGCCATTTGAATCCCGAGGCCAAGCTCATCCAGGTCGATCTCGACGGCGGCGAGATCGGACGCAACCGCCACGTGGACGTCGGCATCCCCGCCGACACGGGCATGACGATGGCGGCGCTCACGGCGGCCGCGACCGGCATGACGAAGGGTGGGAGCCCGGCGGTTCGCGAGTGGGTGAAGAGCCTGCGGATCAAGGAAGTCGAGCGCGCGGAGCAGATGCGCGCCGAGATGGAGTCGGACGCGTCGCCGATCAACCCGCTCCGGCTCTGCAAGGAGATCGACGGCGTGCTCGACGACGATACGATCGTCATCGGCGACGGCGGCGACTTCGTGGCGACGGCGGCGTCGGTGCTGCGCATCGCCAAGATCGGCCAATGGCTCGATCCGGGACCGCTCGGGACGCTTGGCGTCGGACCGGGCTATGCCATGGCCGCGAAGCTCGCCAAGCCGGGCAGCAAGGTCGTCATCGTCTACGGCGATGGCGCGTTCGGGTTGAACGGGCTCGAATACGAGGCGTTCGTACGGCAGAAGATCAACGTGGTGGGGGTGATCGGGAACGACGCGGCGTGGATGCAGATCCGCCGGGGCCAGATCGAGCTCTACGGCGAGGAGCGATCGGTCGCCACCAAGCTCGACTTCACCCACTACGAGAAAGTGGCCGAGGCGGTCGGGGCCCACGGCGAGTACGTGGAGGAGCCGGGGAAGATCCGTCCCGCGCTCGAGCGCGCGCTCGGCTGCGGCAAGCCGGCGCTCGTGAACGTGCGCCTCGGGGTGAGCGAGTTCCGCAAGGGCGCGATCTCGATCTGAAACGCGGGGCGGTATGGGTGATCTGTCGGCGGGCGTGGTCGTCATCGGAAACGAGATCCTCTCGGGAAAGGTCGTCGACACCAACTCGCCGTTCCTGGCCGCGGAGCTTCGTCCGCTCGGGGTGACGCTCCGGCGCATCGCCACGATCCCCGACGAGCTGCCGCTCATCCGCGAGGAGGTCCGCTCGCAGCACGCGTCGTTCGACCTGGTGTTCACGTCGGGCGGCGTCGGTCCGACGCACGACGACGTCACGATCGAGGGCGTCGCGCTGGCGCTCGGACGGCGGGTGGTCGTCCATTCCGACATCGCCGACAAGCTCCGCGCCTTCTACGGCGACAGGATCAACCCCGCGCGACTGAAGATGGCCGAGGTGCCCGAGGGCGCCGAGCTGATCACCGATACGAGCATCAACTTTCCGACCATCAAGGTCGAGAACATCTACATCCTGCCCGGGATCCCGGAGATTTTTCGCGCCAAGCTCGAGGGCTTGAAGCCGCGCTTCAACGCCGACCCCTATTGTCTGAAGATCGTCTACACGCGCGTCGGCGAGGGCACCATCGCCGAGCACCTGAACGACACGCTCCGGCAGTTCCCCGAGTTGCTGCTCGGCTCGTATCCGAAGATCAACCATCCCGAGTACATGGTGAAAATCACGTTGGAGTCGAAGGACGCCGGCTACGTCGGGCGCGCCTTCGTGCATCTGCTGACGGTGCTGCCCGAGGGTAGCGTGGTGCGGACGGAAGAATGAGGAGGGACCAATGATGCGAACGAAGCGAGGTGGACGAGGACGGATGATGGTGGTCGCGGCGGCGCTGGTGGCGCTGCTCGCGGCGAGCGCGCGGCCCGCATGCGCGGAGGAGGAGGAGAATCGCTTCGCGACGGACTTCGGCTACGGCATCGGCGCGTTCTTCACGAACTTGATCTACATGCCGACGAAGTTCGTGTACGCGACGCTCGGCGGCATGACGGGTGGGCTCGCCTACCTGCTGACGGGCTTCAAATACGACCTCGCACGCCAGATCTGGGTGCCGTCGACGGGGGGCGACTACGTCGTGACGCCGTCGATGTTGAAGGGAGAGGATCCCATCTATTTCAGCGGGGAGACCGTGCCGAAGCGCGAGCGCAGCTCCGCACGCGACGAGGAGGATCTCGGGACCTCGGAGTCCAAGCCTGCGGCGGCCGGCAAACCGGCGTCGTACTGATCGCGCTCTCGGCGCTTGTCACCGAAAATCGTTTCTGCCACTACGACGCCCCGAGAAGGAGGGCTCATGATGAAGACATGGTTGATCGCCGCGAGTGTGGTCGCCGTCCTCGTAGCCGGCTGCTCGCCGAAGCTTGAGGAAGGGGAGATCCTCGAAAAGAAGGGCGATACGTTCACGATCCGGCTCGAAAAGAAGATCGACGAGCCGGTCGACAAGGTCTGGGAAGCGTTCCAGCGTCCCGAGGACATCGAGAAGTACTCCGAGCAGTATCAGCAGTCGAAGCTCGTGAAGTCCGAAGGCGACACCAAGGTCGTCGACTACCGCGTGTCCGCCCTCGGCCAGGTGAACGCCTTCACGATGGAGCTGAAGGCGAATCCCGCCGAGAAGCGCATCGACCTGAAGACCCTGGAGAGCGCCCTCGTCGACATCACGGGCTCGTACGAGATCAAGCCGGCGCCGGACGGGAAGGGCACCTTGATCGTCTACAAAGCGACCCAGAAGGACAAAGCCAACATCCCCGTTCCGGTGAGCGTGCAGAAGACCGCGATCAAGGATTCCTTCGACAACCTGATCGCCGGCATGAAGAAGGGGATCCAGGCGCAAGGCGGCGCCTCGTAGCTCTCGTCGCGGCGACGTGACGCGAGGGCGGTCGGGCGCCGCCCTCCATGATCGCGCCAGTGAAGGTCACGCACGCCACATTCCTCGGCGCAGCGACGGAGCCGGGACGGTTCCCGGCTCCGTCGGTTCCGGAGGTCGCGTTCGCCGGGCGATCCAACGTCGGGAAGTCGTCGGCGATCAACCGACTCGTCGGTCGCCGTGGCCTCGCCCGTACGAGCTCTACGCCCGGCCGCACCCAGCAGCTGAACTTCTTCGGGATCGACGATCGCCTCGTGCTCGTCGATCTCCCCGGCTACGGGTATGCCAAGGTCTCCAAAGCGGTGCGCGACGCCTGGCGTCCGCTCGTCGAGAGCTATCTCGGGACACGCGGCGTGCTCGCGGGCGTGGTGCTGATCGTCGACGTCCGGCGCGGGCTCGAGGAGGAGGAGCATCAGCTGCTCGATGTCCTGGCCGCCCTCGACGTGCCGGTGCTCGTGCTCGCGACCAAGATCGACAAGCTGAACCGCGGCGAGCGGACGAAGGCGCTCGGAGCCCTCGCGGCGAGCGCGCTTCCGGTGGTGCCGTTCTCGGCGGTGACCGGCGCCGGTGTCGCCGAGGCGTGGACGACGATCGCCGGCTGGACGCGGTCGGGCGCCGGCGCCGGGGCGCGGCGGGCGCGCTGACGCCATGCCAGCGGTCGTCGTCGTGATCCCGGTTCGCGATCGGGCCGGGATGGTCGTCGAGGCCGCGCGTTCGGTTCTCGCGCAGACCTGGCGCGATCAGGCGCTCGTCGTGGTCGACGACGGCTCGACGGACGGATCGGCGGAGGCGGCAGAGGCGGCGCTCGCCGGCGCGCCCGCGGGATCACGGGTGCTCAGGCGCGCCCACGCCGGCGTCGCGGCCGCGCGCAACGCGGGCGCCGCCGCGGTGGACAGCGCCTGGATCGCGTTCCTCGACTCCGACGACCTCTGGGAGCCCGCGAAGCTCGCGGCGCAGATGGCGTGGCTCGCCGCACACCCGTCGCAGCGGATCGCGCAGACCGGCGAGCGCTGGCTCGACCGCGGGCGGCACCGGAACCCGCGTGCCTGGCATCGGAAGGAGGAGCGCATCTTCCCGCGCTGCCTCGAACGCTGCCTCGTGAGTCCGTCGGCCGTCGCGATCCGACGCGATTTCTACGACGAGCTCGGAGGATTCGATGCGAGCTTCCCCGTGTGCGAGGACTACGAGCTCTGGCTCCGCGTCGCGCTCCGCGAACCCGTCGGTTTTCTCGACGCGCCGCTCGTCGTGAAGCGCGGCGGACACGCCGACCAGCTGTCGCGCTCGACCTGGGGGCTCGATCGCTGGCGGGTGGCGGCGCTCGTGAAGCTGCTCGCGACGACGTCTCTCGCCCCAGTCGCGCGTGCCGCGGCGGTTGACGTGCTGCGGGCGAAATGCGCCGTGCTCGCGGGCGGCGCCGCCCGACGCGGGCGCGATGCCGAGGCGGCGCGCTATCGGCTGCTGGCGGAAACGGCGGGAGCGTGCTCCGAGGAACGCCATGACGCGTGACCAGCTCCTCGCGGCGCGCACGAGCGCGTGGACGGACGACGAGCGGGCGGCGCTCGTCGCGATCGTCGCGACGCTCCGTCCGAGCGCCCACCACCTCGGCGACGCGCTCGACTGGCTCGACGATCTGGCGGCGCGCGACGGCGGCCGGCCGGCGAGCGCGCTCGACCGCCCGGAGCTCCAGGCCGCGCTTGCGGCTCCCGGCTCGGCGCCCGACCGCTGGAAACGCTGGAAGGAGGCGCTCCGCCGTCTTCGGTACCCTCGGCTCGCCGCGCGGGAGCGGGCGTTCGCCGCGGCGGTGCGCGCGCTCGACCTCGGGCGGAACGTCGCGATCGCGCCGTCCCCGGCGTTCGAGGGCGGCCGTGTCACCGTCACGATCCGCGCGGCGACGGTGGACGAGCTCGTGGCATCGCTCGATCGCTTGGCCGAAGCCCGTGCGGCGGACGACCTCGCGCGACTCTTCGCGCTCCTCGACGCGTAGCGCCCCGCGCTCGCTCCGCCCGCGTGACGCCGGGTGCGAGGCTCGGCGGGGCCGTTCCACGGACCGGCCAGCCGGCGCGCGTCGCGCGGTCGCGTCCGGTCCCGGCGCTCCGCCGTGGCGGCTCTCCGGGCCGCGTGCTACGTACCCCGCGTGTTCACCCCGGACGCCGTCCTGATCGAGCGCGGCGCGGAGGAGACGCCGATGGCGCGACGCTGTCGCGAGCGGCTCCCCGACGTGCCGTTCACCGTCGTCGAGGATCGGCAGGCGGCCCGGGTCGCGATCGGCGACGACTTCGCGGCGGCGAAGCGCCGGCTCGTGCTCGCCGAGCATCGCGGCAGCTTCCTCGGGCATTGTCCGGCGGGAACGCGCGGGCTCAGGTGCTGCAACTACCTGATGATGAACTTCGCCACGAACTGTCCGATGGACTGCGGATATTGCTTCCTCCAGGAGTACCTCGCCGAGAACCTCCCCCTCACGGCATACGTGAATCCCGGGGCGGCGCTCGCCGAGGTCGCGCGCGTGCTCGACAAGCACGGCGACCGTCGTTTTCGCATCGGCACCGGCGAGCTTGCCGACAGCCTCGCTCTCGATCCGTTGACCGACCTCAGCGCGGACATCGTCCCGTTCTTCGCCGCGCGGTCGAACGCGCTCCTCGAGCTCAAGACCAAGACCGACGCCATCGACGGCCTCGTCGCGCTCGACCCGAAGGATCGCGTGGTGGTTTCCTGGTCCCTGGCGCCCGAGGCGGCGGTGGCGCTCGCCGAGCGCGGCACGACGCCGATCGCCGCGCGGCTCGCGGCGGCCCGCCGCGTGGCCGCGGCGGGGTACAAGGTCGGCATCCACTTCGATCCAATGATCGAGCACGCCGGCTGGGAGGAGGGCTATCGGGATCTCGTCGCCACGCTCGCCGCCGCGCTTCCGGCGGCGCGCGTCGCGTGGGTGAGCATGGGCGCGCTCCGGTTTTCGTCCGGGCTTCGCCGCGCGGTGCGCGCGCGCTTCCCGGGCTCGCCGCTCCTTACCGGCGAGCAGGTGCGGAGCGCCGACGGCAAGTGGCGCGACTTCCAGCCGCTCCGCGTCGCCATGTACCGGCTCGTCCGGAGGTACGTGGAGGAAGCCCTTCCCGACGTCCCGCTCTTCCTCTGCATGGAGACGCCGGAGGTGTGGCAGCGCGTCTTCGGCGCGGCGCCGCTCGGCGAGCAGGCGCTCGGCGCGCGCCTCGCGGCCCGCTGATGGCGGCGCGCGAGCCCGGCATCGGGATCTTCGACTCCGGCGTCGGCGGCCTGACCGTCGTGCAGCGGATGATCGAGGCCCTGCCCGGCGAGCACCTCGTCTACCTGGGCGACACCGCGCGCTATCCGTACGGGACGAAGTCGGCGGCCGTGGTCTCCCGGTACACGCTCGAGAACGCGAAGTTCCTGCTCGATACCGGGGTGAAGCTGCTGGTCGTCGCCTGCAACACGATGTCGGCCGTCGCGCTCGACGTGCTCCGCGCCGCGACCGACGTTCCCGTCGTCGGCGTGATCGAACCGGGCGCGCGCGCCGCTGTCGGGACCACCCGCAACCGCAAGATCGGCGTCATCGGCACCGAGGGCACGATCGCGAGCGGCAGCTATACGCGCGCGCTCCGCGCGATCGATCCCGAGCTCGAGATCTACACCCGCGCCTGCCCGCTTTTCGTGGCGCTTGCGGAGGAAGGGTGGATCGACAACGCGATCGCCGAGCAGGCCGCGGCGATGTACCTCGCGAGCCTCCGACAGAGCCGCATCGACACGCTGGTGCTCGGCTGCACGCACTACCCGCTGCTGGCGCGCACGATCGGCGCGTACCTCGGCCCGGAGGTGCAGCTCGTGGACTCCGCGACCGAGACCGCGCGCGAGGTCGCGGCGCTGCTCGCGGCGCGCGGGCTGGCGGCGCCGTCGGGACCGGGTTCGACCTCGTTCTTCGTGACCGACGTGCCCGACCGCTTCATCCGGATCGGCAGCCGCTTTCTCGGCAGCGCCGTCGATTCGGCCGTCCGGATCGAGCGGTGAGACGGGCGGCGCGCGCCGCCCGTCAGATCCCGCCCGGCGGCGCCGCGACGTTCGACGGGCAGGTCTCGTCCTCGCTCGCGTCGCCGTCTTCCTCCGTCAGCGCGTCGGTGAGCGTCGCGACGTCGTCGGCGAGCGAGCGGAGATCCTCGCCGATCGCGGCGACCTCGCGCGTGAGCTCGGCGAGATCCGCGGAGAGCGCGCTCACGTGGGCGTTCAGCGAGACGACGGCGAAGGCGATGACGATCGCGCTTGCCAGCATGGCGACGACGAGGGCCGCCGTCTGCTTCATGGCGTCTCCTCGAGCGGCGCGCGGACCAGCGGCGACGGCGTCGCCACCGAGGTGAGCCAGAGCTGGTGCACGGCGCGGGTGGCGCCGACGTGGAGCAGCCGGCGCGCGCCCGGGCGATCCGGGAAATGGGTGCTGCTCGCCTCGACCAGGATCACGTAGTCGAACTCGAGGCCCTTCACCTGCTCGATCTCCGTCACCTCGACTCCGGGCGCGAAGGTGAAGTCCTGGTTGACGACCTGGCGGGCGCGCGGCACCTCGCTGTGGACCAGGCCTTGGGCGTAGAGCGCGCTGAGCTCGCGCGACGGCGTCAGCACCGCGACCGACGCGTTGCGCTCGCGCTCGGCGAGCTCCCGCAGGGCATGAGCGAGGAAGGCGACGCAGGCGCCGTGGTCGGCGAAGCGGAAGAGCTCGACCGACGGCCCTTCGCGCACGGTGCGGAGCGGCGTGTCGTCCTCGCGGAGCGGACCGAGGACGCCGACCGCGAACGAGGCGACCTGGCGCGAGCAGCGGTAGCTCACCTCGAGCGTGTCGACCTCGGCGCCCTTGAGGCCGAGCTGCTCGAAGAAGGTCGCCCACGAGGTGAAGCCGGTGTTCTCGAGGAGGTGCTGCTGGGTGTCGCCGGCGAGCGTGATGCTCTTGCGCTGGTCGAGGCAGCCGAGGAGGACCTGGACCTCGAGGGGCGAGAAGTCCTGCACCTCGTCGACGGCGACGTGGCGATAGCGCAGCAGCGGGCCGCTCTTCGCAGGAAGCGCGCCGACGCGGAGCTGCCAGGCGCGTAGCAGGAGCGCGTCGTCCTCGGCGTCGAGCTCGGCCTCGGCCGTGCGGTCGCCGCCGAGCCAGGCGGCGAGCTTCTCGTGCTCGCGTCGCATCCAGTCGAGCGCCCGCCGGAGCTCCTCCGGGCCGAACGCGTCGGGCGCGCTCGCGGCGAGCGCAGCGTGGATGCGCGGGGCGTGCGTCGAGACGCTCGCCCAGTCGTCGACGACCTGCGCCGGCGTCGCGGGCCCCGGGGTGTCGGCGATGTGGGCCGCGAGCGCCGCCAGCATCGCGGGGTGGAGCTTCAGCCGTTGCACCACCGCCGGCGTGTCCTCGCGGCCGTCGGCCGGAAGCATGGGCAGTACGCGGCGCCGGATCTCGCGCGCCCATTCGTGGAAGGTGCGCACGAGCACCTGGTGCACGCCGAGCGCCGGCAGCACGTGGCTCACGTAGTCGCGGAGCGCGGGCGAGAAGACGACGACGAGCGTGCGGTCGGAGTCGATCTTCGGGTCGTCGTAGGCGAGGTAGGCGATGCGGTGCAGCGCGACCGTGGTCTTGCCGGAGCCGGCGGCGCCGCGGATGACCACGAAGCCCGACGTCGGCCGGGTGATGAGCGCGAACTGCTCCGGGTCGATGAGGCCCGCGATGTCGGGGAGGTGCTTGTCGGCGCGCGCGGGGCCGGCAGAGGGGTCGCCGAGCCGTCGGGTCGAGCCTTCGCCGACTGCGTGAGCGCGGAGCGCCGCGCCCTCGCCGCCGGCGAGGCGGGCGGTCTCCGGCGCGATGCGGCGCCAGCCGCCGGTCGCTTCGGGGGCGCGTTGGAAGATGCCCTCGGGCGCGTCGACGCGTTGGAGCCGGCGGTCGCGGATCGTGACCGTGCGGCGCACGAGGACCTCGCCGCTCCGCTCGCGGCCCGCGATCTCCTCGTCGAAGCGATCGCCCTGGCGATACCGGTAGAAGAGGCGCGACACCGGTGCGTGGCGCCAGTCGACGATGGCGACCCCGCTACCGAGATGCGTGCCCTTGCCGAGCAGGATGTCCTGGTCGCCGTTCTCCTCGCGTAGGCGGAGGTGGCCGAAATACGGCGAGTCGGGGCTGACGCGCGGCTGGGCGCGCGACGTCCGCAGCTGCTCGAGCAGCGCCGAGTGACGATGCCATTGCTCGAGGAGCGCGGGCCGGTCCTCCGTCTTGGTGCCGTCGCGGAGTGCCTCCCGCAGCCGTTCGAGCTCCTGCACGAGCGCGCGCTCCGACGGCGTCGCCGTCGCGGCGCTCCCGGGAGCCTCGAGCGCTTTCCCTACCCGTTCCAGAAGGTCGAGCTCTTCGGCGACGATCGGCGGCGGTCCGGCAGCGGGCATGGAGGATCAGGTCTAGCAGGACGGGTCGGCGCGAAGGAACCGGGGGTGTAGGATGCCGCGCGTGTCGAGCTCCCCGTCGCGCTACCGACAGGATGCCGCATCCGACTACCGCCATCGGTTCCACGCCGGGAACGTCGGCGACGTCTGGAAGCACTGCGTGCTCGTCGAGGTGCTGCGCCGCACCGCCGCGGCGCACGACGGCATCGTGTACGTCGAGTCGCATGCCGGCGAGGGGTGCTATGTGCTCGGACCGACCGGCGAGTGGACGGAGGGCATCGGCCGTCTCTGGGGCGCGGACGGGGTTCCCGTCGCCGACGACGCGGTGGGACGCTACCTGCGCCTCGCCCGGGCGCTCGCGAGCGGCGAGGCGCGGCCGGACCGGTATCCCGGCTCGCCGCTGCTTGCGCGCGCCGCGCTGCCCGAGACGGCGACGCTCGCGCTCTGGGAGGCCGACGCGGCGTCATGCGAGCGGCTCGCGACCGCCCTCGCTCCGAACGAGCCGCGCGTCGCCATCACCTGCGGGGACGGCCTCGGCCCGCTCTCCGAGGCCGTCGCTGCGGCCGAGGCGCGCGGCGCGGGCGTCGTCGCGCTCGTCGATCCGCCGTTCACCCGGAAGTCCGACTGGCTCGCGGTGCCGGACGCGGTGATCGCGGCGGCGGCGGCCTCGGCGCGCGCGACGCTGCTGCTCTGGTATCCCCTGAAGAGCCTGACCCGCCCGAACGCGATGATCGCGCGCTTCAAGGCGGCGGGTGTCGCGGCGAGCGTCGCCGAGCTCGTGACGACGCCGCTCGAGCACCAGCGGTCGCGTTTGAACGGGAGCGGTCTCGTCCTGGTGCGGCCGCCGGACGGCGCGCTCGCCGCGATCGCGGCGGCCGCGCCCATCCTGGGCGCGCGGCTCGCGACCCGCCCGGGCGCGTGGTCGCTGCGGCTTGCCTCGTGGTGAGTCGTCGAGCCCGTGATGCACCGGGCGGCACCGCGGTCGGGCTCCGCCCCTGCCGATCTCCCGCCATGCATCTCGAGGCGGCGCAGGCTTTCATCCGCCGGCAAGAGTCATGCCGCGAAGCGATCTATGTCGCGGCAGCGCCGGCGGCTCGTGTGCTCGGCTCGTGACCGGCTGCGGATCGGGTCCGCACCGTGGAAAGGAGTTCCGCGGATGAAGATGATGAAGATCTCGAAGCGCGCGTACGTGCTCGCGGCAGTCGCGGTTACGATGGTCGTACGGACGACCGGTGCGGCCGCCCCGACCTGGACGACCACCTTCTTCTGTACGCCGATGAACGTCGCGATGTTCGCCGCGCAACGCATGCACGTGCGCTGCACGACGGGCGGCTCGCCCGGCGGGAACATCGTCTACTTCGCGTTCAGCGCGAAGAAGAAGGACGCGGCGCCCATGCTCGACCTCCTGCTGTCGGCGAAGGCGCAGGGCAAGCATCTCATGATCTACTACAACCCCGACGATCTCTCCGGACAGAAGATCGGCTGCGCGACCAACGACTGCCGGCTGATCGTCGGTGCCGAGCTGCGTGACTAGGCCGATCCGGGAGCGTCCCCGCCGATGAAGACGCGGCATCGCGCCTCGCGCGCCGCCTGACGGACGGGGATTCCGCGGCCGGATCCGCCGCCCGCTCGGCGCGCGTACGACGTGGACCTGGCGAGGAATGCGGGCTAGGGTGCGCGCGCATGATCGACTATCGCACGCACGGCAACGTCGCCGTGGTCACCATCAACCGACCCGACGCCCGCAACGCCGTCAACACCGAGGTCGCGCGGGGGATCGAGGAGGCCATCGACGCGATCGAGGCCGACGACGAGATCTGGGTGGGCATCCTGACCGGCGCCAGGACCGAGAAGGGCCACATCTTCTGCGCTGGCGCGGATCTCAAGCAGATGGCCGTGGACCCGGGCGGCATGATGACCGCGCGCGGCGGCTTCGCGGGCTTCGTGAAGCGCGAGCGCGCCAAGCCGATCATCGCCGCGGTCGACGGCCCGGCGCTCGCCGGGGGCACCGAGATCGTGCTCGCGTGCGATCTGGTGGTCGCGTCGAGGACCACGGTCTTCGGCGTGCCCGAGGTGAAGCGGGGCCTGATCGCCGCAGCGGGGGCGCTCTTCCGATTGCCGCGAAAGCTCCCCCGCAACGTCGCCATGGAGCTCGCGCTCACCGGCCGCCTCGATTTTCCGGCCGAGCGGGCCCACCACTTCGGCCTCGTGAACGTGCTCTGCGAGGAGGGCCAGGCGCTCGAATCGGCGAAGAGGCTCGCCGCCCAGATCACCGAGAACGCCCCGCTCGCCGTCCGCGAGAGCCGACGGGTGCTCCTCGAGTCGATCGACCAGCCCGATGAGGCCGCGTGGAGGATGTCGGCCGAGGGGATGGCCCGGATGTTCGGCACCGAGGACTTCACCGAGGGATTGCAGGCGTTCGCCCAGAAGCGCGCGCCGCAGTGGAAGGGACGATAGCGCCGGCGCGCGCACCGGGAGCGATGACCTCGCCCGTCACCTTCGACCTCGCCGGCGAGGTGGCGCTTGTCACCGGCGCGACGAGCGGCTTCGGACGCCACTTCGCGGAGGTGCTGAGCGCCGCCGGCGCGACCGTCGTCCTCACCGGACGCCGCGTCGATCGCCTGGAGGCCCTGCGCCAGCAGCTTGCCGCCGCCGGGCGGCGGGCGCACGCCGTCGCGCTCGACGTGACGAGCGTCGCGTCGATGCGGGCCTGCGTCGCCGAGGCGGAGCGGCTCGCGGGGGCGATCACCGTGCTCGTGAACAACGCCGGCATCAGCGTGCAGGCGACGGCCCGCGACCTCCGCGAGGCGGACTGGGACGCCGTCATGGACACCAACGTGAAGGGCGTCTTCTTCATGGCCCAGCTCGTCGGGACGGGGATGATCGAGCGCGGCATCCGCGGCCGCATCGTGAACGTCGCGTCGATCGGCGCGGAGCGGGTCCTGCCGGGGCTCGTCGCCTACTGCGCGTCCAAGGCGGCGGTCGCGATGATGACCCGGGGCCTCGCGCGGGAGTGGGCGCGCTACGGCATCGCCGTGAATGCGATCTGCCCCGGCTACGTGCAGACCGAGATCAACGACGCGTGGTTCGAGACCGAGGCCGGCAAGAAGCAGATCGCCGGCTTTCCTCGCCGCCGGCTCGCGATCGAGGCGAGCCTCGATGCGCCCCTCCTCTTGCTGTGCTCGCGCCACGCCGAGTTCGTGACGGGATCGCTGCTCACGATCGACGACGGGCAGCGGCTCGGCTGAACCCGATGCGTTGTCCGCGCCGCGCATGTCGCGCAGGGTCGCCGCGCTGACGCGCGCCGTCGCGGCCGCGGCGCGGTGCGGAGCGCTCCGGCGTTGACCGCGCCCGCGCGCGGCGCGCTCGGCCTCGCGCTCGCCGGCGCGTTTGCGGCGAGCGCCGGCGACCTCGGGCTGCTCTGGGTCGGGTGGGCGGGCGATGGTCGCTTCGGGCTGGCGGCGTCGCCGCCGGGCGCGCTCCTCGTCGGCCACTACCTCGGCGTGTTCGGTATTCCGCTCTACGGCCTCGGCTATCGTGCGCTCGGCGCCGGCCTCGTGGGAGCCTCGGCGCGCGCGGCGCGCGTCGTCGTCGTGCTCGGCGCCGTCGGAAGCGTCGTCGGCGCCGTCGTGCACGGCCTGACCGGTGTGCTGGCGCAGGTCGCCGTCCGCACGTCCGCCGCGACCGCGCCCGACGCGCTGCTCGCGCTGCCGGAGGCGGCGTTCCTGCTGCCGCTCTGGCTCGTCGTCGGCGCAGCGCTGGCGGTCGGCTCGATCGCCTTCGCCGTCACTGTGGCGCGCGGGGGAACGCGCTTCCCGCGGCCGTTCGCGCTCTGCAATCCGCTGCTCGTGGCGCTCGCGATCGCGGTCGCATCCCTGCCGTTCCCGCGGCTCGCCGCGTTCGCGATCCCGGCGGCGCCGAACCTCGCGCACGTCGTCGTGTTCGGCGTGGCGCTCGCGGTGTGCCGGCGCTGACGAGCGTCCGGGCGGCTTCAGCGGCGCGCCGGCGGCCGCGCGCCGCGGGCGCCTGCCGCCTCGATGAGCGTCGCCGCGAGCGCGCCGAGGAGCGCGCACGCCATGTCCTTCTCGGCGTCCCAGGGGTCGCCCTGGGTGCCGAGGAACGCGGTGCCGGCGGCGGGATCGACGACGCGGGCCGTCAACCACTCGACGATCTCGTAGAGGGCGCTCCAGAGCCCCACGGCCGCGGCGCTGAAGTAGCGCGTGCCGAGCTCGCCGGGCCGGTGATGGCGGCCGCGTCCGAAGCCGAGCTCGCGGATCGGACGCAGCATCAGCGCTCCGAACGCGAAGTGCACGAAGCGATCGTAGTGGTTGCGGCCGAGCGCGAACGCGTCGCGGATCCAGTCGCCCACCGGCACCTCGGAATACGTATAGTGGCTGCCGACGGTGTGCAGGATCGCGAAGACGGTGCCCTGGACGTAGGCGCGGTCGCTGAAGCGGAAGCGGCGCGAGCTCCAGACGACGAACGGGACGGCGACGAACGTCGGCAGGTTCTCGAGGAGCCAGTCCGCGCGGAAGCGCGGCGCGATCGCGAGCGCAGTCCAGGCGGCGAGGAAGACGGCGAGGCAGAGGGTCGGGACGAGGTCGCGGTGCCGCGTGCGCGGGCGCCGGGACGCTGGCAACCGGCGGGTCACGCGGGGTGGAGATCCAGGCAGCCGATCTCGCGCGGCGTGAAGAGGCGAATCGGTTGTCCGGTGAAGCCGAGCCCGTTGCTGACGACGAGGGTCGCGCCGCCGGAGCGGAACGTGCCGCGATCGTAGCGCGTGATCAGTTCGGCGAAGTTCCGCACGCGCCGGCCGACGAGGCCCGGCACGCCGATCTGGCCGCCGTGGGTATGCCCTGCGAGGACGAGGCGAGCGCCGAGCGCGGCCGCCTGCTCGAAGCAATCGGGGCGGTGCGTGAGCACGACGAGCGGTCGCTCCGGGGGCAGGTCGGCCGTGAGCGCGGGGAGCGCGGGGTGTTCGAGCACCCCCCGCGCCCAGTCGCGCCCGAGGTCGTCGAGGCCGACGATCGTGAGGCGCGCGCCGTTGCGCTCGACGTCGACCCGCGCGTTCCGCAGCACGGTGAACGGCGTGTAGGTGCGGAAAGCCTCGGTCACGGCCGCGGCGCCCGCCGCCACGTCGTGGTTGCCGAGCGTCACCAGGACGCCGTGGCGCGCCCGCAGGCCGGCGAGCACCGGGAAGAGCTCGGCGCAGGTGACGGCGCGGTCGACGAGATCGCCGGTGATGCAGACGAGGTCGGGAGCGAGGGCGTTCACACGCGCGACGTGCTCCGTGAGCTCCTCGCGATCGAGGTAGGCGCCGAGGTGGAGGTCGCTCAGGTGAACGATGCGGAAACCGGCAAGCGCAGCCGGCAGGCCGGCGACGGAAATCGTCGTTCGGGTCGTCGCGAGCGCACGGCGTCCGTAGGTGAAGCCGAAGACGAAGAGGGCGGCGACCGCAATCAGGGCGATGTCGAGGCCGGCGTCGAAGACGGGCTGCCAGCGCGCCGGATCGGCTGGCGGCACGATCGATGCGAATGCCAGACCGAGCGGCGCGGTCGCCCGCAGGGCCAGCCATGCGAGCTCGGCGCCCGCGATCACGACCGCGGCGAACACCGAGGTGAAGGCGAACGCCGCATAGACGGCGAGGATCGGATCACGGGGGTGCCTCAGGAGGCGTCGCGTCAGGATGAGGTTCAGGGCGTAGAGCCCGCCGATCCCGAGCGGGTGGTGCGCCGGGGCGATCGTCACCCCGGATCGCCCGAGCACGCGGGCGATCACCGTCCACTCGCCGAGGGTGATCGCCGCGAGGAGCAACCGAAAGAAGAGCCGGAAGAAGCGGAGCTGCAGCCGTTCTCCGAGATCCGTCGCGTCCGCGGGCGGGAGCGTCGCGGAGGCATGCCTGGTCATACGGTCGACGTATCACAGGATCGCGGGTCGCGTCGCCGATCCGCCGCGCCCGGCTTTGCGGCACCCGGACGTCTGGGTTATGAGTCTCGGTTCATGCTGAAGACCCTCGTCCGGAAGATCGTCGGCACGCGGAACGAGCGCGAGATCAAGCGCATGCAGCCGATCGTGGCCGAGATCGCCGAACTCGGGCGCGGGCTCGCCGAACTCACCGACGAGCAGCTCCGTCACAAGACGATCGAGTTCCGGGAGCGCCTCGACAACGGCCAGGAGCTCGAAGACCTGCTGCCGGAAGCGTTCGCCGTCGTACGCGAGGCTTCGGGCCGCGTCCTCGGGATGCGCCACTTCGACGTCCAGATGGTGGGTGGCATGGTGCTCCACAGCGGCAAGATCGCCGAGATGAAGACCGGCGAGGGGAAGACGCTGGTCGCGACCCTGCCGGTCTACCTGAACGCGCTCGCCGGGAAGGGCGTGCACGTCGTCACCGTGAACGACTACCTCGCCCGCCGCGACGCCGAGTGGATGGGCCGCCTCTACAAGTTCCTCGGCCTCTCGGTCGGCGTCATCCTCCACGGCTTGAACGATCGGGAGCGCCAGGACGCCTACAACGCCGACGTCACCTACGGGCAGAACAACGAGTTCGGCTTCGACTACCTGCGCGACAACATGAAGTTCGCGCTCGAGGATTACGTCCACCGGACCTTCCCGAAGGAGGCGGTCGACGCCAAGGGCAAGACCGTCCAGAAGCTCTTCAACTACGCGATCGTCGACGAGGTCGACTCGATCCTGATCGACGAGGCGAGGACGCCGCTCATCATCAGCGGCCCCGCCGAGGAATCGACCGAGAAATACTACGTCATCGACCGCGTCATCCCGCGCCTCCAGAAGGAGACGGACTTCACCGTCGACGAAAAGACGCGGAACGCGATCCTCACCGAGGACGGCATCGCCAAGGTCGAGCGCGCGCTCAGCGTTCCGAACCTCTACGACCCGGGAGAGATCGACACGCTCCACCACGTGAACCAGGCGCTCCGCGCCCACGCCATCTACAAGCGCGACGTCGATTACGTCGTGAAGGACGGCGAGGTCCTGATCGTCGACGAGTTCACCGGCCGGCTCATGCCCGGCCGGCGCTGGAGCGACGGGCTCCACCAGGCCGTCGAAGCGAAGGAGAACGTCAAGATCGAGCGCGAGAACCAGACGCTCGCCACGGTGACGTTCCAGAACTACTTCCGGATGTACGAGAAGCTCGCGGGCATGACGGGCACCGCCGATACGGAAGCGACGGAGTTCCACCAGATCTACGGACTCGAGGTGCTGGTCGTACCGACCCACCGCGACATGATCCGCAAGGACAATGCCGACGTCGTCTACAAGACCGAGCGCGAGAAGTACGACGCCGTGGTCGAGGACATCCGCGAGCGTCACGAGAAGGGCCAGCCGATCCTGGTCGGCACGATCTCGATCGAGAAGTCGGAGCACGTTTCCAACCTGCTCAAGAAGGTCGGCATCAAGCACCACGTCCTGAACGCCAAACAGCACGAGCGCGAAGCCGAATTCGTGGCCCAGGCCGGCCGCCTCGGTGCGCTCACGATCTCCACCAACATGGCCGGCCGCGGCACCGACATCGTCCTCGGCGGCAACCCGGAGTTCATGGCGGCGCACGAGGCCGGGACGCGCGATCCCGAGGACCCGGCGTTCCAGGCCGCGCTCGCGAAGTATCGGGCGCAGTGCGCGGCCGAGCGCGAGCAGGTGCTGGAGGCCGGCGGCCTCCACATCCTCGGCACCGAGCGCCACGAGAGCCGCCGCATCGACAACCAGCTGCGCGGGCGGTCCGGCCGGCAGGGCGATCCTGGGAGCTCCCGCTTCTTCCTCTCGCTCGAGGACGATCTGCTCCGCATCTTCGGCGCCGAGCGCGTCCAGAAGATCATGGAGCGTCTCGGCATGGAGGAGGGCGAGCCGATCGAGCATCGCTGGATCAACGCGGCGATCGAGAACGCCCAGAAGAAGGTCGAGGCCCACAACTTCGACATCCGCAAGCACCTCCTCGAATACGATGACGTCATGAACAAGCAGCGCGAGGTCATCTACGCGCGCCGGCGCGAGGTGCTCGCCGCCGCGAGCTTGAAGGACGAGGTGCTCGAGATGGCGGAGGAGCTCTCCGACGGGCTCGTCGCGACCCAGCTCTCGAAGGACGAGGCCCCCGACCAGTGGGACTGGAGGGCGCTAGACGACGTGCTCTTCCGGCAGTTCAGCCTGCGCGTGAACCTGTCGGAATCGGAGCGCGACGGGCTCGCGACCGAGGACGCGCAGCAGCTGGTCGTCGACCGCGTGCGCGCGCTCTACGAGGAGAAGGAGCGGACGTTCACCGCGCCCGTGCTCCGCCACCTCGAGAAGGTCATCATGCTCCAGGCGATCGATACGCTCTGGAAGGACCACCTCCTCGCGATGGACCACCTGAAGGAGGGCATCGGGCTGCGCGGGTACGGACAGAAGAATCCCCTGCAGGAGTACCAGAAGGAGGGATTCGACATGTTCCAGGACCTGATGAACCGGCTCGACGCCGACATCGTCGAGAAGCTCTTCACGGTCCAGCTGGCGCGCGAGGAAGACGTGGAGCGGATGGAGCAGCGCCAGCAGCAGCGCCAGGCGAAGATGTCGATGACCCACGGTGGAGAGCCGGCGGCGGCGCCGCCGGAGATCATCCGGCGCGACGCGCCGAAGGTGGGGCGGAACGACCCCTGCGTGTGCGGCAGCGGCCGGAAGTACAAGAAATGCTGTGGCGCGGCGCACTGAGCGCCGCCGGTTCGTCGCGCCGGTGAAGCTCGAAATCCGCGAGACGCCGATCGCCGTTCCCGGGTTCCTGTTCGCGGGCGTAGCGTGCGGGATCAAGCCGTCGGGGAAGCCCGACCTCGCGCTCGTCGTGTCCGACGTGCCGGCGGCGGCGGCGGGGGTGGTCACGCGGAACCGGGTGAAGGCGGCGCCCGTGCGGATCGTCATGGAGCGCCTCGGGCGCGGTCGGGCGCAGGCGGTGGTGATCAACAGCGGCAACGCCAACGCCTGCACCGGGGCGGCCGGCATGCGGGTCGCGCGCGCCGCCTGCGCGCAGGTCGCCGCGGGGCTCGGGATCGACGCGCGCGCCGTGCTGCCGTGCGCGACCGGCAAGATCGGCGTCGTGCCGCCGGCGGTCCGGATGCGGACGGGCGTTGCGGCCGCGCTCGACGCGCTCGACGACAGCGGCTTCTGGCGCGCCGCGCGCGCGATCATGACGACCGACGCGTTTCCGAAAGCGGGAGTGCGGCGCGTGCGGGTCGGCGGCCGCATCGTCACCCTCGCCGCGATGGCGAAGGGCGCCGGCATGATCGCTCCCGACATGGCGACGCTGCTTGTCGCGATCGCGACCGATGCCGCGATCCCGGCGCCGGCGCTCCGGACGTTCGTGCGAGCGGCGGTCGCGACGTCGTTCAACGCGATCACCGTCGACGGCGACTGCAGCACGAACGACACCGTGCTGATGCTCGCCAACGGCGTCGCGGGGAACGCGCGCTTCACTCCCGCGAGCGCGGACGGCCGGCGCTTCCAGCGCGCGCTCTCGGGGCTGCTCGGGGAGCTCGCCGACCTGGTGGTCGCCGACGGGGAAGGTGCGACCAGGCGCATGCGGATCACGGTCGTCGGCGCGCGGACGGCCGCCGACGCGCGCCGCGCCGCGCGCGCGATCGGCGAGTCGCAGCTCGTGAAGACGGCGCTCTTCGGGGCCGATCCCAACTGGGGCCGGATCGCGTGCGCGGCGGGCTATGCGGGCGTGCCGCTCGATCCCGACCGCCTGAGCGTCGTGATCGCCGGCGTGGCGGTCCTGCGCTGCGGCGCGCCGGCGGCGCCGGCGGTCGTGGCGCGCGCGGCCCGCGGCATGCGCGCGGCCGCGGTCGAGCTGACGGTCGATCTCGGGACCGGCGGTCGCGGAGCGGCGGCGCTCACGGCGAGCGACCTCACGCCCGCCTACGTGAAGTTCAACTCGGACTACTCGACGTGACGGAGAGGAGGAGCGGACGTGACCGGTGAGGATGCTCCCGCCTGGAAGCGCTGTAACACCTGCAAGAAGCCGATCGCCTTCGGCGGCGGCTACTTCAGCTGCAGCGTTTCGACCTGCAGCCGCAAGGGCACGGACTTCGCGTTCTGCTCGGTCGCGTGCTGGGACGCGCACGTGCCGGTGCTGCGCCACCGCGACGCGTGGGCCGAGGAGGCGACCGCGCCGACCGCCGCCGAATGGGCGGCGCACCGACGGGCGGAAGCGGAGCGGACCGCCGCGGGGTCACGCGCCTCCGCCTCGGCGACGCGGAGCACGGCGCCGCCGTCCGCGGCTGCGACCCCGGTGCCGATCCCGCGAGATGTCCTGATCGTCGTGTCGAAGCTCAAGGCCTACGTCCGCGCCCGGGCCGGCATGCACACCTCCGACGGAGTCCTCGACGTGCTCTCCGAGCGCGTACGCGCGCTCTGCGACCGGGCGATCGACCAGGCGCGCGCGCACGGGCGGAAGACCGTCCTCGATCGCGACTTCGACTGATGCCTCCGCCGGTCCCGGAGCGGGCCCTCCGCCAACCGCGTTACCTCAGCGTCCGTCGCTCGCCGCTCGCGGGGCTCGGCGTCTTCACGACGCGGGCGATCCCGAAGGGTACGCGGCTGCTCGAGTACCTCGGCGAGCGCATCTCGCACGACGAGGCCGGCGAGCGCTATTACGCCGCGAAGGAGCCGGACGCATTCGTGCTGCTGTTCACGGTGAACCGGAAGGTGGTGATCGACGGCGGCGTGGGCGGGCGCGCTGCGCGCTACGTGAACCACTCCTGCGATCCGAACTGCGAGGCCGACGAGATCGACGGGCGCATCTTCATCACCAGCATCCGCGAGATCCCGGCCGGCGCCGAGCTCACCTACGACTACAACCTGGAGGCGCCGTCGCCGCTGCCGCGGGATTGGCGCCGCCGCTACGCCTGCCGCTGCGGCGCGGCGCGCTGTCGGGGCACGATCGTCGTGCGGCCGCGGCGCCGCGCCGTCGCCACGACGCGAAAAGGGAGGTCCCGATGAGCGATCCGTATCAGTGGCTCGACGCCGTGAGGCAAGCCGAGCTCGTCCGCGCGGGAGAGGTCACCCCCCGCGAGCTCGTGGAGGCGGCGATCGCCCGCGCCGAGCGCGTGAATCCGGCGCTGAACGCCATCATCACCCCGCTCTACGAGAAGGCGCGGGCGACCGCGGTCGACCCGCGGCTGCCCGCGGGGCCCTTCCATGGCGTCCCCGTGCTGCTCAAGGACATCTTCGGCTACAGCGCCGGCGACGCCTACCACATGGGGATGCAGGCGCTGCGCGACGCCAACTTCCTCGCGCCGCACGACACGCACCTCGTGACCAAGCTCCGCCAGGCCGGGTTCGTCTTCCTCGGCCGCACCAACGCGCCCGAGCTCGGCACGATCCCCTCGACGGAACCGTTGACCTACGGGCCGACGCACAATCCCTGGGATCCGACGCGCTCGCCCGGCGGGTCGAGCGGCGGCTCGGCGGCCGCCGTGGCGGCGGGGGTCGTCGCGGTGGCGCACGCCAACGACGGGGGCGGATCGATCCGCATTCCCGCGAGCGCCTGCGGCGTCGTTGGCCTCAAGCCGTCGCGCGGCCGGGTCTCGTTCGGTCCCGATCTCGGCGACGGCGTCGGCGGCCTCGCGGTCGAAGGCTGCGTGAGCCGGAGCGTGCGGGACACGGCAGCCTTCCTCGACGTCGTCGAAGGGCTCATGCCGGGCGATCCCTACGCGGCGCCGCCGCCGCGGCGGCCGTATCGCGAGGAGGTGCACGCGGACTCCGGCACGCTCCGGATCGGCGTCATGGTGCAGGCGCCGGCCGGGGCGACGACGGTCGATCCGGAGTGCGCCGCGGCCGTCGGGGATGCCGCCGCGCTGCTCGCGGACCTCGGACACCGCGTCGAGTCGTCGCATCCGACGGCGCTCGACGACATGGAGACGTTCCAGCACTTCAGCGTCATGTTCGCGACCTCGACCGCGCGCATCCTCGACGCGGTCGGCCAGCTCATCGGACGCACGCTCGGCGCGGAGGACGTCGAGCCCTTCAACTGGGCCCTCGCGGAGATGGGGAGCGTCGTGAGCGCGCGCCAGTATCTGGGCACCACCGACTGGCTGTTCGGCTACACGCGGCGCGTGGCCGACTGGTGGGCGGGGGGCTTCGATCTCCTGCTCACGCCGACGTTGCCGGAGCCGCCGTGGACGCTCGGCGGCTTCCACGGCGTCGACCCGATGATGGCGGGTCTCCGCGCCCAGGCGCTCTGCGCGTTCACCGCTCCCTTCAATATGACGGGGCAGCCGGCGATCTCGCTGCCGCTCGCCTGGAACGCGCGCGGTCTGCCGATCGGCGTTCAGCTCGTGGCGGCCTATGGACGCGAGGATCTGCTCGTGCGCGTCGCGGCGCAGATGGAGCGGGCGCGGCCGTGGGCGCACCGACATCCGCCGATCACGGCGTAGCTCGGCGGAGGGATCGGGTCATTCCCCTATCCGGGTGACCCCGCGCCCGTTCCGCGAGCCGTCGGCGGCGACTTGCGCCGAATCGGATCGGCAAACGACCCGTGCGATTCCGATCGACGCGGCGTTGGCGGTCCGTACTGCGCCGATTCGAGTCACGAAGGCCGGACGCGGGCTGCCGTTCGGGTGCCGGTCGGAGGCATCGTCATCGACGCGGCCGGCGCGGATCACTCGAAGGGGCTACGTGCTTTGGCTCGTTTGCCGGATTGATCCTGACGACGACGCGTAGGTTATTCGTCCGACCTCCCGCGCTCGCTCGACCGGAAGGCACTTCCGTCTTCGGTCGGCGCGCCCACACCCAAGGAGGTCCCGACCCATGCGCTTCCCCCTCTTCCGCCCGCTGGTCATCGGCGTCGCGGCTTGCGTCGCGGCGCTTTCGTCGCTCGCGGCGGCTCCCACGTTCGCCGCCGTCATCTGCGTACCGAACATCGGCATCGACGGATCCTGTACCGGCTCCGCCGCGACCATCAACGCCGGCATCGGCGCGGCGAGCGCCGGTGACACCGTCCTCGTCGACGACGGTACCTACGTCGAGTTCGTCGTCGTCGACCGGAACGTGACGCTGGTCTCGCTGAACGGCCGGGCGGCCACCACCATCGACCCGCCCTCGACGCCGACCGGGACGCTCGGCACCATCAAGGTGACGAGCGGCACGACCGGGGTGCAGATCGGCGCGCCGGGCAAGGGCTTCACGGTGCACGGCATCGACAACCTCTCGCCCGGCCTCGAAAGCGCGGCCATCTACTTCCAGGGGAACCACAGCAGCGCCAAGGTGCTCGACAACGAGATCGTCGCCGCCGGCGATGCCGGCCTGCAGACGGAGTACGGCGCGACCGTCAGCGGACTCGTCATCTCCGGCAATACGTTCTCGGGTCAGACCTTCACCGGCGCGAATCCCGCGGACTTCGGCTTCGGGAACCAGTTCACGACGCCGAACGTGCCCCGCCAGCTGGTCGCCGTCGGCTGCGGCGGCGGGTGCCTCACCACCTCCAGCACCACCTTCACCAACAACCTCGTCACGGGCGCGGCCGGCGGCTGCAATTCCGGCGGCCAGGAGCAGGGAAACACGCTGGTCACCATCGACTCGAACGGGGCGACGATCACCGGCAACGACTTCAGCGGTACGACGAGCCGATACGCGACCAGTCTGCGCGCGCGCGGCGCCAGCACCACGATCTCCGGCAACACCTTCGACAGCAGCGGGCTCGTGGCGAGCTGCGCGACGCCGATCGTGCCGATCGCGACCGGTCACGTCTACGTCCAGAACACGGGGGAGACGGTCGGGACCGTGGCGGGGCAGAACACGTTCGACAAGGGTGTCTACGCGAACGGCCCCGTCGGCACGATCGGCTTGAGCATCCAGAGCGCGCACAACGCGGTGGCGCCCGGCACGACCGTCTCGGTGCTGCCGGGAACGTACCAGGAGAGCCCGAATCTCACGAAGTCGCTTACGCTGCAGGCGACCGCCGCCACCTGCGGCGCGACCGTCATCCAGCTGCTGGCGCCGTGGCCGGCGCCCCCGCCGACGGCGACCACCTATCTCGGCGCGTTGACGATCAGCGGCGCCGACACCACGATCGACGGCTTCACGATCGTCGGGCGTGACGGCACCCCGACCGTGATCGCCGCCACCAACATCTACCTCAGCCCCGGTCTCAACACCGTCACCATCACCGACAACTGCTTCAAAGTGGGCGCCAGCGATCCGGGCAGCAGCACGGGAGACGACGGCTTCGGGATCGTGTCGTCGTACGATGACGCCAACGTGAACGTCAACAGCCTCGTCGTCACCGGTAACACGTTCCAGCCGCTGAACGCGGCGGCCGACCGGGTCTTCTACATCAACCCGGGCGTGGACGAGTTCCGGTTCGAGAACAACGCCATCTCGGGCAACTTCCGCTACACCACGGTCACACAGGCGGCCGACGGCCTCGTCAAGGACAACGTCATGACCGGGACCGGCGCGCCGGGGAGCCGATCGGGTGGTCTCGCGGCGTGGGGCTACCCCGACGCGACCGTGTGGGGGCGCACGACCTTCACCGGCAACGACATCAGCGGCACCCGCCGCGGCATCGGCATCTACGAGGCCAATGACGCCGTCGTGCAGTGCAACCGGTTCGCCGACAACGAGCGCGGCGTCGAGATCATCGAGTACGTCGCGAGCGTCAACTTCGACCTGAGCACGATCGACATCCACACGAACAGCTTCCTGAACAGCGACATCGAGGGCGTCACCAACAACTGCGACGGCGTTCTCAACGTCTGCGACAGCAACGGCGACGTCGACGCGGAGAACAATTGGTGGGGCTGCGCGGCCGGTCCGAGCAACCCGGCGTGCGATGCGGTGAGCGTCGGCGTCGATTACACTCCGGTCTCCGCGGGGCCGGCGCCGTGCGTCGCCTGCACGCAGAATGCGGACTGCAACGACGGACTCGTCTGCAACGGGGTCGAGACCTGCAATGTCGGCACGGGGATGTGCGTGCCGGGCACGGCGCCCGATTGCTCGTCGTTCGCCGATCAGTGCAACGCCGGCGCGTGCGCGGAGCCGGGGGGATGTCAGGCGTCGCCGCTGCCGGATGGCACCGTGTGTGTGGCGACCGCCGACACGTGCTCGGTTCCCGATACCTGCCAGACGGGAGCCTGCACCGACGGCGGAGGCGGCGACGTGGACATCGACGGGATCTGCGCCACCGACGACAACTGCCCGGTGGTTCCCAATGCCGACCAGGCCGACATCGACAACGACGACGTCGGCAACGTGTGCGATCCCGACGATGGTCCGATGAACGCCACCTCGGTGGATCTGAAGCGATCCAACAACGTGGGGCGCCCGAACGGGGGCGTCGGCCTGAAGGGGGACGTGATCCTCGACCCGTCGCAGAGTCTCATCGCGTCGCCGAAGCTCACCTTCACCGTCACGGACAGCAAGACGCCGACGCCGTTCTCCGTGACGCAGACCTGGACGATCGGCGTCGACTGCGTGGTCAAGGGGACGCGGATCACCTGCTCGACGGCGGACAAGAAGTTCAAGGCGAGGTTCAAGCCGTTCCCGAAGACGCCGGACGTCTATCGCTTCTCCGCCCGCTTCCGGAAGCTCGCGACGGCGACGGACCTCGTGTTCGAAGGCCCGGTGACGGTCGTCCTCACCTTCGGCCCGCCGCCGCCGGCGAGCGGACAGTTCGATCTCACCTCGGTGATCTCCGACTGCCGCGCGACGTCGAGCGGCATCAAGTGTCGCCAATTCTGAGGAGGACCGGGGCGGTCGCCCCGGTGTGAGTGAGACGGGCGGCGGGGCGGGGGGGGGGGGGCGGG
>JADYZW010000066.1 GCA_020852955.1 Deltaproteobacteria bacterium
GCAGGAACTCCCCGCGCTCGTGCAGGCGCGCATCGCGCCATTGTTGACACCGCCGGCCGCGGCCATGACCGACGCCGCCTCCGACCCCGAGGCGACCGAGCAGCTGCTGAAGTTCACTGCGCCCTACGACATGTCGGGCAGCCCGACCCTGTCGCTTCCGGGCGGCGTCGACACGAACGGTCTGCCGCTCGGCTTTCAGTTGATCGGGCCGGCCCTCGGCGAGCCCGTGCTGTTGCGCGCCGGCCACGCCTTTCAGCGAGCGACCGATTGGCACCGGCGGCGGCCGCCGCTCGCGGATTGAGCCTCGGCCTCACCAGCGCGCTCTGGGCCGGACACCTCGAATGACCGGTGGAGGCCACCCCGATCGCTTGCTATTCTCCCATCGTGTCCGAAGCGACGGCGATCGCGGAACGATACCGTGTTGCGCTCGATCTCTTTGAAGCCGGCGAGCAGATCATGCGGCAGAATCTGCGGCGCCGTTTCCCTTCCGCGGACACCGACGAGATCGAAGCCCGCCTCGAGGCGTGGCTGCACACGCGGCCGGGCGCCGAAGGTGGAGACGCGGTCGGCCGGGTGCGCCCATGGCCGAGGCGCTGACCAATCGCCTGCACGCGGCCCTCGCGCGGATCACACGGGATCTGACGCGGCACGCTCGCCGGTTCGCCCTCGTCGGCGGACTCGCCGTCTCCGTACGTGCCGAGCCCAGGCTCACGCGCGACCTCGATGTGGCCGTCGTCGTGGCCGACGATGCCGATGCCGAAGTCGTCGTCCGGACGCTCGTCGCGGACGGGTATCGCGCCGCGGCGACCGTCGAGCACGTCGAGCGTCGCCGATTGGCGACGGTGCGCCTGATCGCACCGGGTGGCAGCGGCGCGGGCCTCGTCGTCGATGTCCTGTTCGCATCGTCCGGCATCGAAGCGGAGGTCGTTGCGGACGCAGAGCTTCTCGAAGTGCTCCCGGGAACCGCGGTCCCCGTCGCGCGCGTCGGCCATCTCGTGGCGCTCAAGCTGCTCGCCAGAGACGACCGGGCGCGTCCACAAGACGCCGATGATCTCGTCGCGCTTCGGCGCGTCACGAGCGACTCCGAGGTCGCCCGCGCCCGCCAGGCGGTCGCGCTGATCCAAGACCGTGGGTTCGCGCGTGGTCGCGATCTCGTCGCATCGCTCGACGCGTGGCTCGACACGGAGGAGACATGAGCCCCTCGCGTACGTCGGCCGGCACCGTGGTCGCCTGTGCGATCGTGGCGATCTTCGCCACGGGCTGCGCCACACCGGTCGGGGTCTCCCGCATCGACCCGCAAGCGGCCTACCGTCTGCACACGGTGAGCGCGCTCTCGGAAGGTGAGCCCTCCGAGGCGTCCAAGACCGTGCTGCGGCGGCTCGGGCTCATGGACCGCTTCACGAAGGACCCGGCGGCCGTGCTGGCCGAGCTGCACCGCGGCCTCGCGCCGACCGGCGACGAGCATCGCCTCTTCGCCCTCGCCGACCTCTCCTTCCTGCACGGCGAGCGGAGCGGCGACCGCGCCTACTTCCTGGCTTCCGCCGTCTACGCCTATGCGCTCCTCTTCCCGGGCGCCGAGAGCCCGACGCGACTCCATCCCTCCGACCCCCGTCTCCGCCTCGCCTACGACCTCTACAATCAGGGGATCGCGCAGGGCCTCGCCGCCACCGACCCGGCCCCCGGCGCCCGCCGACCGGGCGGCGGCGGCCAGCGCGGCGCGCGCGCCGAGGTCCGCCTCGACGCCGGCACGCGCCGGCTCCCCTTCGGCACGCTCCAGCTGACGCTCGACGAGACCGGCCTTACCTGGGCCGGGTATCCGCTCGAGCATTTCGTCTCGACGACGACGCTCGCGGTGCGCGGGCTCCGCAACCGCTACCGCCGTCCAGGGCTCGGTGCACCGCTCGCGGCGAGCCTCGCCGACACCGCGGGTGCGCGGAAGCCCGTCGGCGCGGAGCGCATCGGCCCGCGCACGAAGGTGCCGGTGACGGCGCTCGTCCGCCTCGACAACGCCCGCGCGAGCCTCGCGACCGGCCAGCTCCGCGGCCGCCTCGAGCTCTATGCCGCGGATCGCGCCTCGACCGTGACCATCGACAGTCAGACGCAGCCACTCGAGACCGATCCGACGGCCGCCCTCGCCTATCAGCTCGAGAGCAGCCCCCTCTACGATCTCGAGATCACCGCGTTCCTCCGTGCCGGCGCGTTCGGCAGCATGCTGCCGCGCGACCGGACGCAGGACGGCCTCTTCACCCTCCAGCCCTACGTGCGCGGTAAGATTCCGGTCGTGCTCGTGCACGGCACGGCGTCGAGCCCGACGCGCTGGGCCGAGCTGATCAACGAGCTCGAAGGCGATCCGCGTATCCGCGACCGCTTCCAGGTCTGGCTCTTCATCTACGACACGGGCAACCCGGTGGGCTATTCCGCCGGGCGCTTGCGGGCGGCCCTCACGGCGGCCGTCCACGAATTCGACCCGACCGGAAGCTGGACTTGCCCCGAATCGGCAGACACCTCAGATGTGGGCGGAAGCCCACGAGGAGGGTGTTCCGATGGGGAAGAAGGTGGAGAGGGTACGGGCGAGCCGGCGGCCACGGCGATCGTTCACGCCAGC
>JADYZW010000067.1 GCA_020852955.1 Deltaproteobacteria bacterium
GCGGCGCGATCACCTCGAACGAGGGATTCTCGGTGGTGGCGCCGAGGAGCACGATCGTGCCGTTCTCGACGTGGGGCAGGAAGGCGTCCTGCTGCGCCTTGTTGAAGCGGTGGATCTCGTCGACGAACAGGATCGTGGCGCGGCCGTGCAGGCGCTGGCGCTCGGCCGCCGCCGCGACGAGCTCGCGTAGCTCCTTCACGCCCGACAGCACCGCGGAGAAAGCCACGAACTCGGCGTCGGCCGCCCGGGCGAGGAGGCGCGCGAGGGTGGTCTTCCCCGTTCCGGGAGGCCCCCAGAGGATCAGGGAGTGCAGCCGGCGGCTTTCGATCATCTCGCGTACGATCCGCCCCGGTCCGAGCAGGTGTTCCTGGCCGACGATCTCGTCGAGGGTCGCCGGCCGCATGCGCTCCGCGAGCGGGGCGCCGCGCCGGCGCTCGCGCTCGCCGTGGGCGGCGAAGAGATCGTTCATGGACCCGGGACGCTTCACGACGGCCGACCGTACCACAGGCGCGTCGTGGGATCGCCCTCGGGTTGCCATTTCGCCATCCCCCCACCATAACCGGGCGGATGCCGGAGACGCCGAAGACCGTCGGTCTCGTCGTGAAACGGGGGCGCGCCGAGGCGGCGGCGCTTGCGGAGACGATCGCCGGACGGCTGCGGGCGCGCGGGGTGCGCGTGCTCGTGGAGGCGGAGCTCGGGGAGCTTCCCGGGGCGCAGGTCGTCGACAAGCCGACCATGGCCAGGACGGCGGACCTGATCGTGGTGTTCGGCGGCGACGGGACCCTGCTCGGCGTCGCGCGGCTCGCGGGTCCGCGCGAGCTGCGCGTGCTCGGGGTGAACCTCGGCGGCCTCGGGTTCCTGACCGAGGTCTCGACGAGCGACGCCTTGCCGACGCTCGACCGGGTGTTCGCGGGCGATTATCAGCTCGATCGCCGCACGACGCTCGCGGTGCGCGTGCTGCGCGACGGGATCGCCGTCGCGGCCTCGCAGGTGTTGAACGACGCGGTCATCAACAAGGGCGCGCTGGCGCGCATCATCGACCTCCACACGTCGGTCGACGGCGAATACCTCTGCGTCTACAAGGCCGACGGCCTGATCGTCGCGACGCCGACCGGCTCCACGGCGTACTCCCTGTCCGCCGGCGGGCCGCTCGTGGGCCCGGGGGTCGCGGTCATGCTGCTGGCGCCGATCTGTCCGCACACGCTGACCCTGCGGCCCCTGGTGCTCGCCGACGGCTCGGTCGTGCGGGTCCAGCTCCGGGCGCCGGACCAGGAGGTGTTCCTCACGCTCGACGGACAAGAGGGCATCCCGCTCCGCGACGGCGACGTCGTGGAGGTGGCGCGATCGCCGCACGTGGTCGCGCTGGTGCGTACCGTGCGGCGCAGCGTGCTCGGCGTCCTGCGCGACAAGCTGCACTGGGGCGAACGCTGACGCGATGCTGACGGACCTCAGGATCCGGTCGCTCGCCGTCATCGAGGATCTGGAGATCGGGTTCGAGCCGGGCTTCAACGTCGTCACCGGCGAGACCGGGGCCGGCAAGACGATGCTGATGCGCGCGCTCGGCCTCGTGCTCGGGGGTCGCGGCGGCGCGGAGCTGGTGCGCGAGGGGGCGAAGGAGGCCGAGATCGAGGCGATCTTCGCGGGGGACGCGGTCGCGGCTGCGCGAGCCGCGCTCACGGACGACGGACCCACCGAGGGGAGCGAGCTGGCCGTCCGGCGGGTGGTGAGCGCGAGCGGGCGGCAACGCGCCTACGTCGACGATCGGCTGATCACGACGATGCGTCTCGCGGCGATCGGCGAGCGGCTCGTGCACGTCTACGGGCAGCACGAGCACCAGTCCCTACTGCGCGCCGAGACGGCGCGGCTCCACCTCGACGCCGCCGTCGGGCTCGAGAGCCTGGTCGCCACGATGGCGAGCCGCTTCCGGGCGCTCGTCGAGGTCGAGGAGCGCCTGGCGGCGTGCGTGGCGGGGGCGGCCGGCGCCGAGGCGCGCCGGGAGCTCCTCGCGTTCCAGTGCGAGGAGCTGGCACGCCTCGCCCCGCGCACCGGGGAGATCGAAGCGCTGGAGCGCGAGCGCGCGGTGCTCCGGCACGCCGAGCGCCTCCGCGACACGGCCGCCGAGGCGGAGGGCGTCCTCTACGCGGGCGAGGGCGCGGTGCTCGACGTGCTGGCGCGCGTGGCGCAGCGGCTCGGCGAGCTGCGGACGCTCGACGCGGAACTCGGCATCGCCGCGGATCTCCTGGGAGAGGTGCGGCCCGCGATCGAGGATGCGGCGCTTCGCGCCGGGGCGCGGGCGCGGGCGATCCAGGCCGATCCGGGCCGGCTCGAGCAGATCGAGGAGCGTGTCGCGGCGCTCCAGCGGCTCGCCCGCAAGCACGGCGCGGAGCCGGAGGAGCTGCCGGCCCGGCGTGAGGCGCTCGAGCGGGCGCTCGCCGAGCTCACCGCCGGCGATACCGACCCGGCCGTGCTCGAGACCGCCGCGGCGGCGGCTGCCGCGGCGGCGTGGGCCGCCGCCGATGCGCTGACCGCGGCGCGGGCGCGTCACGCCCCCGAGCTCGGGCGCCGCATCACGGATGGCATCCACGAACTCGCGCTCGGCAACGCGCGCCTCGAGCTCGCGGTCGAGCCGCACCGACCGACCGCGGCCACGCCGCGGCGGCACGTCCGGAACGACGTGGCGCTCGCGGCGACGGGCGCGGAGCAGGTCACGTGGATGTTCGCGCCGAACCCGGGCGAGAGCGCGCGGCCGCTCGCCAAGGTCGCGTCGGGCGGCGAGCTTTCCCGGATCATGCTCGCGATCAAGGCGGCAACCGCGGGCGCGACCGACGTCCCGACGCTCCTGTTCGACGAGGTCGACGCCGGGATCGGCGGCGCCGTCGCGGAGACCGTCGGCCGGAAGCTTGCCGCGCTTGCCGCCGGCCGTCAGGTCATCTGCATCACGCACCTTCCGCAGATCGCCGCCTGCGCCGAGCATCATTTCGCGGTACGCAAGCAGGTGACCAGGGGGCGGACACGCAGCTCGGCCGAGCGCCTGTCGGATGACGAACGGGTGGACGAGATCGCCCGCATGCTGGCGGGCGTCACGGTGACGAAGGAGGCGAGGCGCCACGCCGCCGAGCTTCGACGCCTCGGGGCGCAGCGATCCCGCTGAGGCGTCGCACGACTCCCGACTTTTTTGCCGTGCTGCCGGATCGCGGCGCCGGCGAGCCGATATTTTCGTTGACAACATGCTCCATTTCGGAGCAATAGGGTTTTGGTGCCGGAGTAGTCGCAGCGTCCCATCCCCAGGCGTTTCCCTGACGTCCGAAGGAGGATCGAGTCATGCATCTCGCCGCCAAGAAGGTGCTGGTCGGGATCGTGGCACTTGCCGCGTACGGTGCGTTCGCGACCGTCGCCCACGCGGATCCCGTCAAGTGCCAGCGCAGCATCGTGAAGGAGTCGGGCAAGTTCGCGCAAGCGAAGATGAAGGCTCTCGGCAAGTGCGAGGAGTCGAAGCTCAAGAGCAAGCTGCCTCCCCTCACGGACTGCCACACCGAGCCGAAGACGTTCGCCGCGATCACCAAGGCGTTGACGAAGCTCGGGGCGGGCATCGACAAGGCCTGCGGCGGCGCCGACAAGGATTGCACGTCGATCGGCGACAACGACACGCTCGTGTCGATCGGCTGGCCGGGGGTGTGTCCCGACTTCGAGGGCAAGGGATGCACGAATACGATCGCGACCTGCGACGACATCACGGCATGCCTCTTCTGCATCAATGAGGAGGCGATCGATCAAGCGATCGAACTCTACTACGGATCGATTACGCCCTCCTCCGGCGACCTCCTGAAGTGCCAGACCGCCATCGGCAAGGCGACGTCCGCGTTCTTCAACGCGAAGACGAAGGCGCTCGACAAGTGCTGGGACGCGCGCCTCAACGGCAAGCATGCGAACGCCTGTCCGGACCCCGGCGACGGCAAGGCGGTCGCGGCGATCCAGAAGGCCGAGGACAAGAAGGTCGCGTCCATCTGCAAGGCGTGCGGCGGCGACGACAAGCTCTGCGACGGCGTCGACGACTTCACGCCGGACCAGATCGGCTTCCCTGATCACTGTCCGAGCGTCACCATTCCCGGAGGCTCGGCCTGCGGCGGTCCGGTCAACACGCTGGCGCAGCTCGTCCTCTGCGTCGACTGCGTGACCGAGTTCAAGGTCGACTGCGAGGTGCCGCTCGCGGTGCCCGGCTTCCAACCGTATCCCGGCGAGTGCGTGCCGCCGCCTCCGACGCCGACGCCGACGGTCACGCCGACACCGACCGTCACCACTACGCCTACGGCGACGCCGACCGTCACCAGGACGCCGACGGTCACTCCGACGCCCACACTGACCGCGACACGGACGGCGACGCCGACCCCGACGGCGACGTCCACGGCCACGCGCACCCAGACGCCGACCCCGACGGCGACCTCGACGCCGACGCTGTGCGGCAACGGCGCCGTCGATCCGGGCGAGGATTGCGACCCCGCGGGCGGTCCGGCGACCTCGTGTCAGAATGCGTCGAACACGAGCGCGGCGTTCACGTGCAATCCGGTGACGTGCCAGTGCGCGTGTCCGACGAAGGTGACGTTCGCGGGCGATCCGACGTCGCCCTTCAGCATCCTCGACACGGGGTGGACGGGCATCTCGCACCGGGCGCCGATCATCAGCAACGGCCAGACGACGGTGA